>NZ_CP046565.1:882500-1609166 GCF_012769535.1 Methylococcus geothermalis | reverse complement strand
CCGGACAGCGCGGGACGCGTCTTGCTGGAACAGGCCATGGCGCGACTGAACCTGTCGCACCGCGCCTATCACCGCATCCTCAAACTCGCCCGCACCATCGCCGATCTCGCCGGCAGCGAAGCGATCACCGCCGCTCACATCGGCGAAGCCATCAGCTACCGGCGTCTCGACCGGGCTCCCGCCGCCCGATGAACGGCCTCAATCCCCAGCAACGTGCGGCGGTCACCACGCTGGACTGCCCGCTGCTCGTGATCGCCGGCGCCGGCAGCGGCAAAACCCGGGTCATCACCGAGAAGATCGCCTACCTGATCCGCCAGGGCACGCCGGCCCGCCACATCGTCGCCGTCACTTTCACCAACAAGGCCGCGCGCGAGATGAAGAGCCGGGTCGGCAAGCTGGCCGACGACCAGTCGCTGCGGGGGCTCACGGTCTCCACCTTCCACGCCCTCGGGCTGGAAATCATCCGGCGCGAACACAAGTCGCTGGAACTCAAGGCGGCCATCTCCATCTTCGACGAGCAGGACCGGCAGGCTCTGCTGCGGGAACTGGTCCGCCACGGCGACCACCGTTTCGACCCGGAACAAGTCGACGCCTACGCCGCCCGCATCTCGCGCTGGAAGAACCGCTTCGTCACGCCCGACCGCGCCGGCATGCTCGCCGAGCCCGGCGCGGCGGAAACGGCCGTCCTGTATGAAGCCTACATGCGCCACATGAAGGCCTATAACGCGGTCGATTTCGACGACCTGATCCTGCTGCCGGTGATGTTGTTCCAGCAGCACGCCGACGTGCTGGACGAATGGCGCAACCAGATCCGCTACCTGCTGGTCGACGAATACCAGGACACCAACCAGACCCAGTACGAACTCATCAAGCTGCTCACCGGCAGTCTCGGCAAGTTCACCGTGGTCGGCGACGACGACCAGTCGATCTACGCCTGGCGTGGCGCCCAGCCGGAAAACCTGGCCCAGCTCCGCAACGACTTCCCCCGGCTCAAGGTCATCAAGCTGGAACAGAACTACCGCTCCATGGGCCGCATCCTCAAAGCCGCCAACCAGCTCATCGGCAACAATCCCCACATTTTCGAAAAGAGGCTGTGGAGCGCCATGGGCCACGGCGACCCGATCCGGGTACTGAAGCACCGCGACGAAATCGCCGAAGCGCGCCAGATCGCCGCCGACATCGTCCACCACAAGTTCCGCCACAACACCCGGTTCGGTGACTACGCCATCCTCTACCGCGGCAACCACCAGTCGCGGCTGTTCGAGCGGTCCTTGCGCGAATTCAGCGTCCCGTATCACATCAGCGGCGGCATGTCCTTCTTCGGCTACACGGAAGTCAAGGACGTCATGGCCTACCTCCGGCTGCTGGTCAACCCGGACGACGACGCCGCCTTCCTGCGCATCGTCAACGTCCCGCGCCGCGAGATCGGCCCCACCACGCTGGAAAAGCTCGGCCAGTATGCCAACCGCCGCCACATCAGCTTGTACGCCGCCTGCTTCGAACTGGGCCTCGAGCAATCCCTGCCCGCCAACGCCGTCCAGCGCCTGCGCCGCTTCGGCGAGCACATCGCCGACACCGCCGACCGCACCGCCCGCGGCGACACCTTCAAGGTCATCGACGAACTTCTGGGCGCGATCGGTTACGAAAACTGGGTGCGGGAAAACAGCAACGACGCCAAAGCCGCCGAGCGCAAGTTCGGCAACGTGCGGGAACTGCTCGACTGGCTCCAGCGCATCGCCGAGAAGGACGGCGAAAACCGCAGCCTCGCCGAAACCGTGGCCAAGGCCATGCTACTCGACGTCCTCGACCGCAACCAGGAAGACGACGCCGGCGACCGGGTCAGCCTCATGACCCTGCACGCCGCCAAGGGCCTGGAGTTTCCTTATGTCTACCTGGTCGGCATGGAGGAAAACCTCCTCCCCCACCAGACCAGCATCGACGAGGACAACATCGAAGAAGAGCGCCGCCTCGCCTACGTCGGCATCACCCGCGCCCGCCGCGACCTCACCCTGAGCTACTGCAGCCACCGGAAGCGCTATGGCGAAATGATCGCCTGCGAGCCCAGCCGCTTCCTCGCCGAGCTTCCGCAGGACGACCTGGAATGGCCCGACCGTCAGCCGCTCGATCCCGAAACCAAGCGCGAACGCGGCCGCGCCTCGCTGGCGCAAATGCGGAGTTTGTTAAGCGACTGATGAATTTGTATAATAAGCAGCTCAGCGCGCCCGTAGCTCAGTTGGATAGAGCGTTGGCCTCCGGAGCCAAAGGTCGGACGTTCGAGTCGTCTCGGGCGCGCCATTTGAAGACTGAACGAATGCCCAACCAGGGGACATTCGCAGCAAAAGCGGTAAATCTCGGGGCGTAGCGCAGCCTGGTAGCGCACCTGTATGGGGTGCAGGTGGTCGGAGGTTCGAATCCTCTCGCCCCGACCAATTAAATCAAGTAGTTAGAAATTAAGAAGGCCGGTATCAACCGGCCTTTTTTCGTTCATGTTCCCCACAATGCTCCCCACAAATGGAAAAGCTTGGGAATCCAGCAAGCCCGATTCATCGTCGCCCCTCCAGCCGGGCAAGCAATCGGACCAGGCTGGTTTTATGCCATTCCCCGCCCTGGGGCGTCTTGATGCCTAGGTTGTTCAGCTAGAGCCGGCCCCGGAAAATAGGACAGCCGCTTAGGTGAGGTTTCTGTTCTAATCACCGGTCCTAGGAAGGGCTGAAATCGGAGAACAGAGATGAAGAGAAAGAGAAGAAATCACTCGGCGGCCTTTAAGGCCAAGGTGGCCCTGGCAGCGCTCAAAGGCGATAAGACGTTGGCGGAGTTAGCGGAACAGTTTGAAGTTCACGTCAACCAGATCACGCAGTGGAAGAGCCAGTTGCAGGAGCGGGCGAGCGACGTGTTCGCCACAGCCGCGGAACGCAGTGAGTCGAGCGGGCCAGACGTGAAGGAACTCCACGCCAAGATCGGGCAGTTGGCGATGGCGAATGATTTTTGAGTCGCCGCGCTCGGTCGCGTCGGCGATGCGAGCGCAAAACGATGATTGACCGGTCTGACAAGCTCCCTGTGGTGCGCCAGTGTGAATTGCTGGAGCTATCCCGCTCTTCGGTGTATTACGTGCCCCAGCCAGTTTCAGAAAGCGATCTGGCCTTAATGCGTCGGATCGACGAGTTGCACATCAACCATCCGTTTGCTGGCGCCCGCATGCTGCGCGACCTGCTGCGCCTGGAAGGCATTCAGGTGGGCCGCCGGCATGTGTCCACGCTGATGAAGAAGATGGGCATCGAGGCGCTGTATCGACGGCCGAACACCAGCCGGAAGCATCCGCAGAACCCGATCTTCCCCTATCTGCTGCGCGGTCTGGAGATCACCAGAGCGAACCATGTAGGGGCCATGGATATCACCTACATCCCCATGCGCAAAGGCTTCGTGTACCTGGCTGCGGTACTCGACGGGGCGACCCGGCGGGTGCTGTCTTGGCGACTGTCCAACAGCCTGACCACGGACTTCTGCATCGAGGCCGTCGAGGAAGCTCTACAGCGTCATGGCAAGCCGGAGATCTTTAACACCGACCAAGGCAGCCAGTTCACCAGCACAGAGTTTGTCGATCTGCTCCAAGGTCAAGGTCTCCGAGTCAGCATGGACGGCAAGGGCCGCTGGGTCGATAACGTATTTGTCGAACGGCTTTGGAAAAGCGTGAAATACGAGGAAGTTTACTTGCATGCTTACGACTCAGTTTCTCAAGCAAGGCAAGGCTTACAAAGCTATTTCAAGTTTTACAATGAACGGCGGCCTCATTCATCGCTTGACGGCAAGACCCCGGATAGCGTGTACTTTAATTCGCTGCCACTCCAGAAGGCAGCCTAAACCGCAGAAGCCCACTTAAGCCCGGTAAAATCCTGTCTAAAAAACCGGGGCCACCGCAGGTGAAAATTGGAATGTCTGAGGTGCTTACGCAACCGGCTTGGCTGGTGGATCAGGACAAGAACGCCCCCCAATGCTTTTGCAAAGCGTTAATGGCAGGCTATCTCAGCTCTCCATACGGGCTACAACGCTTTGTGTAGTGCCCATCCGTGTGGCAAATTCCGCTTGGGTTATCCCAGCCGCCAATCGTCCCCGAATAAGCTCTAGTGCAATGGAAAACTCCTGTTCCATCGCGTCATACTCCCGCTTTACTTCCGGGTTTTCATGCTGCTATGCCACTTTGCGAAATCGTCTTACATCCACCTCTACACCTTCAGAAACGGCCTGCTCTGCCTGTTCCAATAGTTCACGGGTCACATCATCTTCGTGGTAGGTTTCCCCGCAGTTGTCGCAAATGAGAGCGGGAACTTGGCGGAAAATAACGGCTGCCCCTCCCCGTTCTAGCGTGACCGTTGCCACCCCTGGCCGCGTTTCCCCGTGCTTACAGATTGGGCATTTCATGGTTGTTTCAACCTCTTGGTAAATTTGTCGGCCCATTGGGCTGTGTTTGGTTCGTAAACGGTAATGATGATGCGTTCATCGTCTTCCCAATTGTCGGCGATGACCACATGAATCGGCCGACTCCCGGAAAATCCTAGCCATAGATAGCTTGGATACGGAGTATCGTTCGGATATTCCTCAATTTTCCTTCCATTGCTCAATGCCTCTACAATGTCATTGGGTGTGATGGATCGCTCAAACATACGCTTGATGGCGTGTTGCCGGTAGATCAACCGCACGCTGCCCGCCTCGGCATGGTCACCACATTATGGGCATCGTCACGGGTGAGAAGGTCCAGGCGCTCCCCAAGTATCCGCCATGCTTCCCGCTGCTCGGTTTCGAGCTTTTGGCGCTGATAGGTGCGCTGGATGCGGTTTTCTTCAACGTGATTTAGGCAGCGTTCAATCACATCTGGGCGTACCCCCAACTCTCCCATTATGGTCGCCCCGGTTCGGCGTAGATCGTGGGGTGTCCACTTGCCCCCAGATAAGAGAAGCGCCCCCGCGCCCTTGGTTGAACGGTTTTTCAATGGGTTGGGCCGCTGCCGGTCGCCAATCTGCTTGGTGATGGCCTTGTCCACGATGGGGCCACCGTCGCGGGATGGAAAAAGGTACTCAAATTCTCCCGTAAAGCCTCGTAGAGCTTCGAAATGCCGCAAGGCGAAGGGTGATAAGTACACGGTGTGGGTTCTGCCGTTCTTAGCGTTCTCATCGGGAATGGTCCAGGTGGCTGCTTCAAAGTTCAGGTGCTCCCACCGGGCCTTTGACAGTTCCCCCACACGGCAACAGGTGGATAGCATCAGCCAGACGGCGGCTTCGGTCGTCAGAACAAGGTGGGCTTCGGGAAGTTTGCACTTAAGTTCAAAAATTTCATCTTCGCTAAGAACGCGGGAGCGCTCCGTTTCCTTGCCCCCGAAATCGGCCTTTTTCAGCATGTGCGTGGGGTCGGCCTTCACGATGTCACGCACGTATGCAAAACCAAACATCTGCCGAAGCTCGGACAAGGTGCGGTTTGCCAGCCTATTCGCCCCACGGGCCACTATGGCATCCAGAATGCCGGTAATGTGGGCTCTTGCCACGTCTTCCGCCGCCATTTCGCCGATTCTGGGGAGCACATCCTTCTCAAAGCCCCTCTTCACTTCTGCCCCACCATCTTTTCGCTTGCTCAGCTCCAGGGCGCACCAGCGTTCGTATAGGTCGCGCACCGTGATGCGGGCTAACTGGGCTTGGATTTCATGGAGCCGGGCTTGTTGCTCGGCCTTTTCCTTGAGCTTGTCAGCCTGCCGTTCAATGGCAGGGTCTTTGCCCGATTCCAGAATGGAGCGTGCTTGGTCTCGGGTCTTGCGGATGACAGACATCTTTTCCTTCGGCCATGTTCCACACGGAAGTTCTTTTTGCCTGCCTTCGAATCGGTAGCGCCACACGAAGCAAACAGACACTTCCCCTGCCTTGGACACCCGAACCACGCCGCGAAGCCCATTGTCATCGAAAACTTTTTCGCCCTTATGTTCGGGCTTGAGCGCCAGTAGCGCCTTTTCGGTAAGCTTGCTCATCCGACCACCTGTATCCTTATTTTGGCTGTGGGGAGCACGTTTCATGTTCCCCACAATGTTCCCCACAAACGGGGGAGCTGGCGAGAGATTTTAGGAGACAAGCAGTGACAAGGCAAGCTCATAACATTTTGTTTTGACTACCGTTATTCGTTTCACTGAGACAGGCAGAAAAGGCCAAAAACGCTAATTACCTGTATGGGGTGCAGGTGGTCGGAGGTTCGAATCCTCTCGCCCCGACCAATCAAAACAAGATGTTACAAAATGAGAAGGCCGGTCCATCCCGGCCTTTTTCATTTTGAAAAGCTGGGCGCCGCCGTGCCGGGGGCCAGCAAGCCCGATTCATCGTCGCCCCTCCAGCCGGGCAAGCTGGAGCTGGAACAATCGCCATCCCCGCCCTGGGGCGTCTTGATGCCTAGGTTGTTCAGCTCTTCCACCATCTTGCGTTGCGATAGGCCGCGAGACTTCATGCCCTCCACCGAGCAAGGCGTTGGCGTCGTTCCGATCGATGTCCTTGCGGCGCACTGTCCCGAGGACGACGTTGCGGCACTCGGAAGGTATAAGCGCCGGCGCGATCCCATCCGCGTCTTTCAACAGGACTGCTTCCGCCGGGGCGGGTAGCAGCAAAGGGGCGAGAAGATTGGTATCGACCACGATCATGGCCGACCCGACGCCTTCCAGCCCTCGATATCGACGGCGCTGATGGCGGGCGGATAGCGGTCGCGCACAGCGCGAATGCGCGCGAGCAATTCCGTCTTGTCTGCAAGCTATGCACGGGCAGGCGATGAGCGGGAAGGATGCCCCCCTACCCTATGCCGGAAGCAGCGAGGAACTCGTGCGCCTCCCACAGCCAGGCCGCCAGCGGGTTGAGGACGAACAGGCGCGGGTCCCCGGGCCGGGCCATCACCGTGTGATCGCCCAGCGCGGTCCGCCACCAGGGCAGCGGTGCCTGGTGCCGGGCGATGCGGGGTGGGGCCTGGCTCAGAACCCACCCGGCGGCGGGGGCGGCGTCGAGAACGCCGAGGCGCGCCGCGACAGCAGCAGGGTGAGCATGACGGGCGGCGTATAGGCCGCGAGGGTCTTGAGCTTGTCCAGCACCTGGCGGCGGTCGGGGCGGTCGCAGGTGCCGGCTTCGGGCGGTTCGTGGTGGGGGTGGGGGTCGAGGTCGGTCATGTCTGAAAACGCCTGTCGGTTGGTGGATGGTCAAGCATCGCCGGGCGGGCGCGGCCGTTTCAGGGCTTGCCCAGGCCGCCGAGGTAGCGCCAGGTGAGGCGCTGGACCTTGTCGGCCATGAACACGGCCAGGCCGTTGGCCAGGCGAGGGTCGGTGGCCCGGTAGGTCCGCCCGCTGGCGCGGTCGGTGATGCGGGAGCGGGCCAGGATGCGGGGGTCGCCCTGCCAGGACACCCGCACTTCCGAGCCGGGCTGGTCGGCGCGGATCTCGATGTCCCAGCGCATGGGCTTGAGGCCTTGGGAGGGCCGGTAGTCGCTGGCGTAGTCGCCGGCTTGCGCGCCCCAGTCCGGGTGCGGGAACACCAGGGTGAGGTAGGGGCTGGCGAAGGGGGGCGGTTCGGCCAGGTCGTGGCTGTCGTAGCCGATCCTGGCGTCGGGCAGCTGGCCGAGGACGTTGCCGGCGTCCTTGTAGCCGAGGGCTGGGTTTTCGACGCTGAGGCGGACGTACCAGGCCTGGAGGCTGGCGAGGGCCTCGCTGTGGCGCCGGCTTTGCGCTTCGCGCGCGGCCAGGCCCTGGATTTTCGGGCCGGCGGGGCGCTCCCTTGCGCCTTCGGCACCGGCTACGGGATCGGGAACAGGATCGGGAACAGCCTGGGGAACAGCGTGTACGCATAGGCCTGGCCGGCGTTCGTGAGGCCGCCGGGGTCGGCGTAGGGCGCCCCCACCAGGGCTCTGTTGCCGGCCAGGGCGACCGAGGAGCCGAACCCGGCAGAGGCCGACTTGTCCGAGGCGGAAAGGATGGCTTGCTCGCTCCAGGTCCCGCCCGAGCGGGCATAGACGTAGGCCTGGCCGGCGTACCCGGCGTACGTGAAACCGCCGGAGTCGGCCTCGGGCGCCCCCACCAGGGCTCTGTTGCCGGCCAGGGCGACCGAGGCGCCGAAATAGGCACCGGCCGACTTGTCCGAGGCGGCGAGGATGGCCTGCTGGGTCCAGCTTCCGCCCGAGCGGACATAGACATAGGCCTGGCCGGCGTTCGTGAGGCCGCCGGGGTCGGCGTAGCGCGCCCCCACCAGGGCAGTGTTGCCGGACACGGCGACCGAGGAGCCGAAGTCGGCAAAGTCCGACTTGTCCGAGGCGGTGAGGATGGCCTGCTCGCTCCAGCTTCCGCCCCAGCGGACATAGACGTAGGCCTGGCCGGCGTTCAGGACACTGCCGGAGTCGGCCGAGGGCGCCCCCACCAGGGCTCTGTTGCCGGACACGGCGACCGAGGAGCCGAAGTAGGCATTGGCCGACGGGTCCGAGGCGGAAAGGATGGCTTGCTCGGTCCAGCTTCCGCCCGAGCGGACATAGACGTAGGCCTGGCCGGCGTTATAGAGACCGCCGGGGTCGGCGAGGTACGCCCCCACCAGGGCGGTGTCGCCGGACAGGGCGACCGAGACGCCGAACCCGGCATAGTCCGATTTGTCCGAGGCGGAAAGGATGGCTTGCTGGGTCCAGGTTCCGCCCGAGCGGACATAGACGTAGGCCTGGCCGGCGTTCGCGACGCCGCCGGGGTCGCGGTAGGGCGACCCCACCAGGGCGGTGTCGCCGGACAGGGCGACCGAGTAGCCGAACCCGGCATCGAACCACTTGTCCGAGGCGGTGAGGATGGCCTCGCTCGTCACCAGCGGATCGACCACGACCGGCCAGGCGGCGCCGCGGGCGTCGACCTCGATCCGCAGGCCGCCGCCGGCCAGGGCCAGATGGGCCGGGAGGGTCTTGCCGGCGGCGTCGACGACATGGAGGTCCTGGTAGCGCAGGACGGGGGCGCCGGCGCCGTCACGGAACGCGACGGCCCGGCCTTCGGGATCGAGCGAGGGCGTCAGGCCGCCCTCGAGGGCCAGGCCGAGCACCAGGGTCTGGGCCCCGGCGACAGGCGGCGCGGCCAGGGTGAAGCCCTGCTCCAGACCTTCGGCCCGGTTCTCATACCATTCGGTGACGACGCCGCGGCGGTATTCGATGCGCGAGGCCCGCGCCGAGACTTCGGCCGGGGCGACCGGCCGGAGGGCGTCCGGCGTGCCATAGCCGGTGAGCCTCAGGCCCCAGCGCCAGCCGGGCGCTGGCCGGGCCGGGCCGACGGCGACGCCTTCGCCGTCGAATCGCAGCGCGAGGCCTTGCTCCGGATGCAGCGAGACATGGCCCCCTTCCGCCGCTTCGATCTTCCGCAGGTCGGCGCTCACCGCCGCTGCGAGTTCCGGCGGCAGCGCCGTTTCCGCGCCCGCCGCCCACGCTCCGAAACCGGGCGCGGCCAGAACCAGCACCCACCCGATGATCCGCACCCAGAGACAGAAGTGACCCATGGCCGAGACTCCTTGTTTTGAAGGTTGCGGTATAGTCAAAAAAAAACCATGCCGTCAAGCCCTTGTAAGGCGAGAAAGGCACCTGGACCCAGCTGCCGACGGGCAAGGTGATGCCCGCCGATTTCGGCCTGCTCGCCATCCAGCGCGATGAGCGCAAGGACTCGGTATGCACCCAGCGCCTCCCCAACAACGGCGAACCATCGGGCTGGCATGCATCGGCCTTGGCGCGGCGGAACATCACTGCATCGAGACCGTGGCGGTTCGCCAGCGTCTCTTCGGAACCGCCAAACAGCGTGGGGTTCAAGCGTTACGCCAGCCATCCAGAACGGGAAGTGATTGCCGCTAACGCGGCGTGGCCGACGGCAGCGCCATCGAAGCGCTCAGGATGGCAGGCTGTGCTAAAATGCCGCGCATTTTGAGGTTGTGTCCCACTCCCGGCGCGCGCTGCCATGGCGATCCGCGTTCCGGCAACCGGACCACACGCGGCAGAGGCTTTCCATTAGAAAAATCCCGGGAAGGGCAAGACATATGAAAATTAACCTGATATTGGCTTATGCATTCAAGTTCGTTACCTTCGTGTTCTTCAGCTTCATCATTCTGGTCTACGCCGGGCTGTTGATCCTGCTGCCGCTGGACATCATGTTCCAGGTCATCCGCATCTTCGCGGGCATCGGCTTTCCCACGATCATCGCCGCTCTCGTCGGCATCGGCGCCCTGGGCTATGTCGGCTACAAGGTGTACCTCGCGCCCTCGCTGTACAAGCTGGTTTTCGATGTCGGCTACCAGTTGATCGAATTCACCCGCTTCCAGCTGAAGCGTTTCGACGACCTCATCGCCGCCGAACAGGCCGGCAAGAGCTGAGCGCTCCGGGTCGTCCCGACGTTTCCCCGATGCCCGGCGCCGCCGGGCATCGCTCGTTTTAAGACCCTGTACTTTCCGGATTCGCCATGTCCGCTGACCTGAAACAAACCCAACTCGCCGACTGGCGCCAGCGTGCGCTGGCCTTCGAGCGCGAAGTCGGCAAGGCCGTGATCGGGCTGGACCGGCCGATCCGCCACATCCTGATCGCCGTGTTCGCCCGCGGCCACGTGATGCTCGAAGGCGACGTCGGCGTCGGCAAGACCACCCTGCTGCGCGCCGTGGCGCGGTGTTTGGGCGGCGCCTACGAGCGCGTCGAGGGCACCATCGACCTGATGCCGAACGACCTGGTCTACCACACCTACATCAACGAGCTCGGCAAGCCGCAGGTCGACCCCGGCCCCGTGCTCAAGCACGGGGAGGAGCTCTCGGTTTTCTTCTTCAACGAGGTCAATCGCGCCCGCCCGCAGGTGCATTCGCTGCTGCTGCGGATCATGGCCGAGCACGCCGTGAGCGCCTTCAACCGGGAGCATTTCTTCCCCTACCTGCAGGTCTTCGCCGACCGCAACCGGGTGGAGAAGGAGGAGACCTTCGAGATTCCGTCGGCGGCGCGCGACCGCTTCATGATGGAACTGCACATCGAGACGCCGGCCGACCCGGCGTTGCGCCGCGCCCTGATGTTCGATCCGAAGTTCCACGACGTCGACCGCCTGCTCGATACGCTGACGCCGGGCCTCCTGCCGTACCGCGAAATCCCGCAGATCGCGCCCGTCATCCAGCAATCGGTCACGGCCAGCGAGACCTTGCAGCAGTATGCGCTGGACCTGTGGGAGGCCACCCGCCGCCCGGCCGACTACGGCGTGAAGCTGGAGGGCGTCGACATGGACCGGCTGATCCTGGCCGGCGCCAGCGCCCGCGGCGTGAGCATGATGATGCGCGCCGCCCGGGTCTCGGCCTGGCTGGACGGCCGCGATTACGTGGTGCCGGAGGACATCCACGGCGTGTTCCGCGAGACCATCGCCCACCGCGTGTTCTTCAATCCGGTGTACGAACTGCGGCGGACGGCGCTGATCGACGAACTCCTGGACGCCATCCGGCAAAGGGTCGCGGCGCCGTGATCCCGGAGTTCCACTACCGGGTCCGCTGGCGCGCCGGCGGCGCGCATCCCGGCCGCCACGCCAGCCACCAGACCGGCGGCGGTTACGAATTCGCCGGCCACGTGCCGCTCGCGGCCTTCCCGGACCCGCGCAACATCGACGCCCACGCCACCCTGAACGATCCCTTCGGGCAGCTCATGGTGAAAACCTTCCGCCAGCGCAGCGCGATTCCGGTGTTCGTCCTCGCCGACCTGTCGGCGTCGATGGGCTTCGCCGGCAAGGCGCGGACGCTGACGGAATTGGCCGCCGCCGCGGCTTATTCCGCCTACCGCAGCGGCGATCCTTTCGGCCTCATCGTCTGCGGCGAGGCCATCCGCTGGGACCTCAGCCTGCCGCTGCGCTGGCACAAGGGCGGGCTGCCCGCCGACATGGCTGACGGCCTCGCCAAAGTCCGGCCCGTCGCCCGCAGCGCCGCGGCCCTGGCAGACGCCGTGCCCCATCTGGGGCGCGGCAGGGCCTTGGTGCTGCTGGTGTCCGACTTCCACCTGGACGATGCCTTCCTCGAATCCCTCCTCGATGCCTTGCGGCCCCACGACGTAGTGCCGGTGGCCGTGTGGAGCCCCGCCGAATACGATGCGCTTCCCGACTGGGGCTTGATCCATCTGCGCGATCCCGAAACCGGCCAAACGCGGCGTCTGTTCATGCGGCCCGCCCTCAAGCGGCAGTTCCGCGAAGCGTTCCAGGCGAGGCGCGAGCGACTCCACGAGCTGGCCGCCCGCCACGGCGCTCGCGACCCGTTCTTTCTCGAAGGCCGCTTCGACGCCGACGCCTTGACCCGTTATTTCTACGAGACTTGAAGCGGCACCATGCGCAAGTTTGCCCTACCGCTCGCCATCATTCTCTCCGTCGCCGTCGCGCTGCTGATGAACGCGAACGACGGGACCGCACCGGCCAGGTTCGAGAGCCAGGACGATCACGCCGCCACCCACACGATGGGCGATCTGATCCTGCGCGACATCGTGGTGTCCACCGGTCCCGGCGTCCACATCGATCCCGCCTCCCTCCCCGCTCCCGGCGCGATCAACGACTGGGCGGAAATCCGCAAGGTGGAAACCGATTCAACCGATGAACAGACCCGGGTTCGCATCACCTACCAGGTCTTCTACGGCGTGCGCGGCCCGGAAACCGCCGAACTCCCGCCGATGCGGCTGCGTTTCGAAGGCGGCGGCGGCTCGCCGGACGTCGAGGCACCGGCGCTGCCGGTCAGCGTCATGCCGCTGATTCCGCCCGGCATCCCCGACGAAAAGGTGGCTATCCGCGCCCTCCGCCCGGCCGAGCCGCGAACGTATTCACCGTACCCGCAATGGCTGGCGCTCGGTCTAGGCGCGTTCGGCGCTGGGCTCGTCTACCTGCTGTGGATGCGCGGGCTCTTGCCACCGTTCGCCGGCCCTTTGCCATTCCGCCGCGCCTGCCGTGACTTGCAGCGGCTGGCCGACCAGCCTTCCCGGGACCGGGCGGCCTGTCTTCTCCTGCACCGGGCGCTGAACGAAACCGCCGGGGAGGCGGTGTTCGGCAACCGCCTGGAGGCCTTCCTCGAACGCCATCCCGAATTCGCCGGCATCCGCGAGGAGCTGGTCGAATTCTTCGCCCTGTCCCGCGAGATGTTTTTCGCGGAAGCCGCCGATGGCGATGCGTATGCCCGTTGCCTGAAACTCGCACGGCGGGCCCGCCGACTGGAGCGCAAGTCCTCATGAACGTTGGATTCGCCTCCCCTTGGTGGCTGCTGCTCGGCATGGGCGCTCTCCTGCCCTGGCTGCGCCCCGGCCAGCCCGGGGTGGACTATTCCAGCGCGGTCATGATTCCGGAGGACCGGCTCTCCGCCGCCATCGACCGCGGACTGCGCGCCCTGGCTTCGCTGGCGCTGCTGGCGCTCGCCGCGGGCATCGCCGGCCCTTACGCGCTCGAGCAGTGGGAAGAGCGGCTCGGCACCGGCGCCCATATCGTCCTGCTCTTGGACCGCAGCAGCAGCATGAACGAAAATTTCTCGGGCCGTTACCTCGGCGGCACCGCCGGCGAATCCAAGAACGCCGTCGCCCGCCGGCTGCTGTCGGATTTCGTGCAGCGGCGCGGCGACGATCTGTTCGCCGTAGTCGGCTTCAGCGCCGCGCCGCGCTATGTGATGCCGCTGACCCAGGACCGCGAAGCGGTGCTGGCCGCCATCGACAGCATCGGCGACCGCGGCCACGGCATCACCCACATCGCACCCGGCCTCGCCATGGCGCTGGATTTCTTCAACGGCAAGCCGGTGACCGGCGCCCGCATCATCCTGCTGGTATCGGACGGCGCCACCCGCATCGAGGACGAGTCCCAGGATATGATCCGGCAATGGTTCCAGGATTATCAGGCGCGGCTGCATTGGATTTACCTCCGAAGCAAGAACAGCGCGCCTCTGGCGCGGGCACCGATGGGGACGAGCGAAAACGCCTCGTCCGAATACCTGCTGCACCGGTATTTCCAAAGCCTGGGGGTGCCTTACACGGCCTACGAGGCGGAAAATCCGCAGGCGGTGGAAGACGCCATCGCCGACGTCGAACGCTTGGCCAACCAGCCCTTGCGCTACCTCGAAAAAATCCCCAAACAGGATTTATCCGGCTTCTTTTACGGCTGCGCCGTGATTCTGCTCTTGCCCCTGCTCCTGGCCAAATCCCTGGAGGTGCGCACATGGTGACCGCAGCCAAGCTCCGCGAGGCCCTCGCCTCCGGACTCCTCGTGCTCGGCCTGGCGGTCGCCGCCGGGTCAGGTTATCGCCTGATCGTCCTGGCGCGGGAAAACGCAGCCATCCACGATCCACGGGACGTGCGCCTGGACGAGAACACGACACCGGAAGTGGTCTTCGCCAAGGCGCAGGCGCTGGACCGGACCGGCGACCACCAGGAGGCGCTGAGGCTCTATCACACGATCCAGAACGACCCGATCCCGGCGTTCCGGCAACGTGTCCACTACAACATGGGCACGATCTATCTGCGCGAGGCGGCCAGCCTGTGGCATGCCCGGGGCGTGCTGGAACACGCCCGCGTCAATGCCTTGGTGGAGATGGCCAAGGAGAATCTGAAGGAAGCGTTGCGGCTGAATCCCGCCGACCAGGACGCGCGCTTCAATCTGGAATACGCCTTCCGCATCACCCCGCCGCCCAAGGAAAAGGAGAAGGCCAACTGGCAGGGCACCAAGTCCTCCGTGTTCTCCACCCTGCCCGGCATCCCCGGAGGCGGACCGTGAAACCGCGGTTCGGCCGGTCCTTCGCCGGGCTGGCGGTGGCCGCTCTGCTCGCCCTGCTGGCCTGGGCGAATCCGCGCATCCCGCTGGAGCAGCCGGTGTTCCGCTACCTGTTCGTGCTCGACATCACCCAGAGCATGAACACCCGCGACTATCACCTCGACGGCCTGCCCGCCGATCGGCTCGGCTTCGCCAAGGCCGCGGTGCGCCGCGCCATCGCCGAGCTGCCTTGCGGCTCGGAAGCCGGCCTGGGGCTGTTCACCACCCAGACCGTGGAGCTGCTTTTCGAGCCGCTGGAGGTCTGCCGCCATGCCGGCGTGATCGAGGACGTGCTGGAGCACATCGACTGGCGCATGGCCTGGGCCGCCGACAGCTTCATCGCCCAGGGGCTCAACGCCGCGCTGCGCATCGTGAAGAAGCGCGACTCCGGCCTCCGGCTGGTATTCCTCAGCGACGGCCAGCAGACGCCGGACGATCCGGTCAGACCGGAGCTCCAGGTCAAGCCGGGCGAAGTCCAAGGGCTCATCGTCGGCACCGGCGACCTCAAACCGGTGCCGGTGCCCAGGCTGGACCGCGAAAACCGCCCGCTGGGATTCTGGGAAAAAGCCGACATTCTGGCGCCGGTGACGACCACCGCCTACCTTGACGCGTCGGCCGACGCCACCCACCGGCGCAAGAACGACGGCAGCCTGTATTTGTCCTGGCTGCACGAAGCGGAACTGAAGGAATTCGCCAACACGGCCGGGTTGGGCTATCTGCGGCTCGATGCACCGGAAACGCTGAGCCGAGCCCTGCATGACCCGGGACTCGGCGAGCTGCGCCGGGTACCCACCGGCATCGGCTGGATGCTGGCCCTCGGAGCCTGGGTGCTGGTACTCTGGCCGCATATCGGTCCAAACCTGAAGGCTCGTCATGTCTCTGGCTAAACTGCTGATCGTCATCGGGCTCGGCGTCGCTGCCCTGGGCGCGTTGCTGCATTTCGCGCCCGGCCTCTTCGGCTGGTTCGGACGGCTGCCGGGAGACATCAGGCTGGGCGATGAAAACCGCACCGTCTTCATTCCCGTCACTTCCATGATCGTGATCAGCATCATCATCAGCCTGATACTGAATCTGTTCTTCCGGCGCTGAGCAGGCAAACCCGTGGGGGGGCGGCTTTCAGTCCGCAGACAACCGCGGACCGAAGCCCACTCCGACCTTGTTACCGCCCTTATCACCATGACCGAACCCGAGAACCTCACCCCGCCCCGCCGCATCCGCAGCTTCGTGCTCCGGCAAGGCCGCATCACCGCCTCTCAGAAGAATGCCCTGGATCATCTCTGGCCTCGCTACGGCCTGGACCCGAACGCGCCGTTCGACCCGGTCGCGGCATTCGGCCGCAAGGCGCCGCTCACCCTGGAGATCGGCTTCGGCAACGGCGAAAGCCTGGCGGCGATGGCCGAGCGCCTGCCGGAAGAGGATTTCATCGGCGCGGAAGTCCATCCGCCCGGCGTCGGCCATCTCCTGATCGAGCTGGACCGGCGCGGGCTGGAGAACGTCCGGGTGTTCCGGACCGACGCCGTCGAACTGCTTGAGAAACGCATTCCGGAAGCCAGCCTGGCGCGCATTCTGGTGTTCTTTCCCGATCCCTGGCACAAGAAGCGTCACCACAAGCGCCGCCTGATCACCCCGGCATTCGCCCGGCTGGCCGCCTCCCGCCTGGCGCCGGGGGGCGTGTTCCATGCCGCCACCGATTGGGAAGACTATGCGATGCAGATGCTGGAGGTATTGAACGGCTGCGACCTGCTGGTCAACCGGGCGCCGGACGGGCGCTTCAGCGAACGTCCGTCCTACCGCTTGCTGACCAAGTTCGAAAACCGCGGCCAGCAGCTGGGACATGGGGTGTGGGATCTGGTTTACCGCCGATCCTGAATTTCGCCCGCGGTCCCGTCACCCGACAGCCATGGTACGACCTCGGCCGCCGGTATCGGACGGCTGAAGTAGTACCCCTGCACCTCGTCGCACCCGGCCTTCTTAAGAAATTCGAGCTGCTCCGCCGTTTCCACACCTTCGGCGAGAACCTTCAGACGCAGTTGCTTGGCCAACGCGATAATGGCGCGCGTAATCGTGGCGTTGTCCTCCGTACCGGTCACATCACGAATGAAGGACTGGTCGATTTTCAGCTTGTCGACCGGGAGCCGGTGCAGGCGCTCGAGCGAGCTGTAGCCGGTGCCGAAGTCGTCGATGGAAAACCGTACACCCCGCTCCCTCAGTCTCTGCAACATTTCAGCCATCCGCCCGCATCGCGCACCCTGCCCCGGCGCGAACCTGCTGACGCCCGAGTTTTACAACAGCCTCCTCACGAGAAGAGGCGCCCCTGTCTATCGAGGTAGTCTGACCGCCCCCTGCCGCGTCAGTTCAAAAGGGCCGCGAGTTGTTGCAGCGGCGGCAGAATCAGCATCCTGGCCAACTGGATACCGATCAAGGGCACGATGGGAGAGAGATCGAGCCCGCCGGCCGGCGGCAGCAGGCGGCGGCTATGGCGCAGAAGCGGCTCGGTCAACCCGTTCAGGAGGGATGCCGCCGGATTGTAGGACATCCGTCCGAACCAGCTCAGCAGTGCACGGGCGATGATGCAGAAGAAAAAGATGTTGAACACCAGATCGAGCAGATCGTGAACCGACCAGACCGCCAGCGCGGCGACCGAGACGCCGGCCACGCCCTGCAAAAGAAACACCAGATAGCTCGCCAGCATCTGCAGTGCCAGCATCAGGACCAGCGATGCGGTATCCACCCGGCCGATGGCGGGAATGAAACGCCGCAAGAGCCGGAGCGGCGGATGGGTCACCTTGACCAGAAATTGGCACACCGGATTGTAATAGTCCGCGCCCGTCCATTGCAGCAGGAAACGCAGGACCACGGCGAGGATGTATAAACCGAACAGTGTTTCCACCAGAAACACCGCGGGATTGACGAGATAGCCCAGATCCATCACTCCGCCCCCAGTTCCCGCGCCATCTGAATCGCTCTTCCGTGGGCCGCCGACACGGCTTCCGCCACGATGTCACGCAATCCCCTGGACTCGAATATGCCAACGGCGCACTCCGTCGTCCCGTTGGGAGAAGTGACGCGGTGCCGCAACTGGGCCGGGCCTTCTTCCGATTCCATGGCGATGCGCGCCGCCCCCAGCGCCGTCTGCTGCACCAGGAGCCGCGCGGTCTCCGGATCGAGCCCCAGGCCGGCTGCCGCGTTTTCCAGCGCTTCCATGAGCAGGAAGAAATAGGCCGGGCCGCTGCCCGAAATCGCCGTGACCGCATCCAGCGCCTCCTCCCGTTCCACCCAGACGGTCAGGCCTACCGCGCGCAGGATGCTCTCGGCCTCGCTGCGCTGTGCCGCGGTCGTCTTGTCGTTGGCATGCAGGGCTGTGGCGGAGGTTTTGACCAGGGCCGGGGTGTTCGGCATGCAGCGAACGACCGCATGACCGCCGCCGAGCCAGCGGTCGATGGCGGCCTCACCGACACCGGCCGCGATCGACAACACCAACGGCCGGGTCCCGCCGACGACATCCGCCATACCTTCGGCCACCCCGCGCAGAATCTGCGGTTTCACCGCCAGGACCAGGATTTCCGCCAGCCCCGCGATCCGCCGGTTGTCGCCGGTGACGTTGACGCCGAATTTCAGCGAAAGCGCGTCCAGCTTGGCTTCGTCCACATCCGATACCCAGATGTTGCGGGCCGGATAACCGTCGGCCACCAGCCCTCCCACCAGGCTCGAGGCCATGTTGCCGGCCCCGATGAACCCAAGTGCTTTGTGCTTCATTTCCCCTGCCCTCTCCACTGAAAAACATGCACTGTCATAGTTTACTGCATCACCTCGGAAGCCACCGTCAGGTCCGGGCGCTCGGGCGCCGGCCGAAAATCGCGGTGCCGATGCGCACGAGGGTCGCCCCTTCCGCCACGGCCGCCTCCAGATCATTGGACATGCCCATGGAAAGCGTATCGAGTTCCGGCATGCTCAGTCCAGCCAGCAGTTCACGCATCCGGCGGAAAACGGCGCGCTGTTCCCGAACGTCGCCGGTCGGCGCGGGAATCGCCATGAGGCCCCTGAGACGCAGCCTTGGCAAGGCGGCGACCGCATGCGCCAGATCGGCCAGACCTCCCGGCGCCACTCCCGACTTGGTCGCCTCCCCGCCCAGGTTGACCTGGATGCAGACGTTCAACGGCGCCATCTCCTCCGGGCGCTGGTCGCTGAGGCGCTGCGCGATTTTCAAGCGGTCGATGCCGTGGACCCAGTCGAAGCGCTCGGCGATCGGACGGGTTTTGTTCGACTGGATGGGGCCGATGAAATGCCAGACGATGTCCAGATCGGCGAGGCTGTCCTGCTTCTCCGCGGCTTCCTGCAAGTAATTCTCGCCGAATTCGCGCTGCCCGAAACCATAGGCTTCGCGCAACACGCCGGCAGGCTGGGTTTTGGACACCGCAAGCAGCCGCACCGAGCCTTCCGGACGGCCACTCGCCAGCTCCGCTGCCCGGATCCTCCGCCGCACCGCTTGTAAATTTGCCTCAAGCTCCAGCATCCCATACACCGTTGGATATACTTTCCCTTCCGAATTCTACCCGACTGCGCCCCATGGATATCGCCGAACTGCTCGCCTTCTCGGTCAAGAACAAATCCTCCGACCTGCATCTATCATCCGGACTGCCCCCGATGATCCGGGTCGACGGGGATATCCGGCGCATCAACGTGCCGCCGCTGGAACACAAGGAAGTCCACGCACTGATCTACGACATCATGAACGACAAGCAGCGGCGCGATTTCGAGGAATTCCTGGAAACGGATTTCTCGTTCGAACTGCCCGGCGTCGCGCGTTTCCGCGTCAACGCGTTCAACCAGGACCGGGGCGCGGCGGCGGTTTTCCGAACCATCCCCTCGAAGGTCCTCACTCTGGAGGAACTGGGCTGTCCGAAATTCTTTCAGGATGTCACCCGCCAGCCGCGCGGGCTGATCGTGGTCACCGGCCCCACCGGTTCGGGCAAGTCGACCACCCTGGCGGCCATGATCGACTACATCAACTCCAACGACTACTCCCATATCCTGACCATCGAAGATCCGATCGAATTCGTGCACCAGAGCAAGAAATGCCTGATCAACCAGCGCGAGGTGCACCGCAACACCCTGGGGTTCAACGAAGCCCTGCGCTCGGCGCTGCGCGAAGACCCGGACGTGATCCTGGTGGGCGAAATGCGCGATCTGGAAACCATCCGTCTGGCGCTCACCGCGGCCGAGACCGGACACTTGGTGTTCGGCACCCTGCATACCAGCTCCGCCGCCAAGACCATCGACCGCATCGTCGACGTATTCCCCGCCGCGGAAAAGGAGATGATCCGCTCCATGCTGTCGGAATCGCTCCAGGCGGTGATCTCGCAGGCGCTCGTCAAGAAAGCCGGCGGCGGCCGAACCGCGGCTTGGGAGATCATGGTCGGCACCCCGGCCATCCGCAACCTGATCCGGGAGGCCAAGGTCGCCCAGATGTATTCCGCGATCCAGACCGGCCGCAAGGACGGCATGCAGACCCTGGACCAGCACCTGCAGGAACTGGTGGAAAAAGGGGTCATCAACCGCCAGGTCGCCCGCGAAATCGCCGTCAACAAGGCCGCATTCTAGCCCGGAGCCCGCCCATGGAATTCGAATCGCTGCTCAAGCTGATGGTACTGAAGAAAGCGTCGGACTTGTTCATTACGGCGGCCAAGGAGCCCTGCATGAAGGTCGACGGCGCCATCGTGCCGCTGTCCAGCGCCAAGCTGAGCGCCGAACAGGCGCGCCAACTCGTCCTCGGCATCATGAACCAGCGCCAGCGCGACGAGTTCGAGAACACCAACGAATGCAACTTCGCCCTGTCCGTGACCGGGCTTGGGAGGTTCCGGGTCAGCGCCTTCATCCAGCGCAACAGTCCCGGCATGGTGTTGCGCCGGATCGAAACCGAGATTCCCACCGTGGAACAGCTCAACCTGCCGCCCATCCTCAACGATCTGGTCATGACCAAGCGCGGCCTGATCCTGTTCGTGGGCGCGACCGGCACCGGCAAGTCCACTTCGCTGGCGGCGATGATCAAGTACCGCAACGAGCACTCCAGCGGCCACATCATCACCATCGAGGACCCCCTGGAGTTCGTCCACCCGCACGCAGGCTGCATCGTCACCCAGCGCGAGGTCGGCATCGACACCGAATCCTACGAAGTCGCGCTGAAGAACACCCTGCGGCAGGCGCCGGACGTGATCCTCATCGGCGAGATCCGCACCCGCGAAACCATGCAGCAGGCCATCACCTTCGCCGAAACCGGCCACCTCTGCCTGAGCACCCTGCACGCCAACAATGCCAACCAGGCGCTGGACCGCATCCTCCATTTCTTCCCGGAAGACATGCATCCGCAGCTGTTCATGGACCTGTCGCTGAACCTGCGCGCCATCATCGCCCAGCAGCTCGTCAAGCGCGCCGACGGCAAGGGACGCTATCCGGCGGTGGAAATCCTCATCAATACCCCTTTGGTCTCGGACCTGATCCGCCAGGGCGAGGTCCACAAGCTCAAGGACGTGATGAAACAATCGCGCGAACACGGCATGCGGACCTTCGACCAGGCGCTGTTCGAACTGTTCAAGGCGGGCAAGATCGGCTACGAGGATGCCCTCTACTGCGCCGATTCCAAGAACGAAGTGCGCCTGATGATCAAGCTGAGCGAACAGGGCAGTATCGACAAATACGCGCCCAAGGACGACGCCATCCGGATCGTCGAGAACGACGAGTGGAAATGAACTTTGGCCCGCGATGCGGGGGACGGTGGCGGGCTCAAGCCCGCTCCGACACATCCAGCTATTTGCAGTGCGCCGGCTTCTCGGCGTCCTTTGCCGCCTGCCTGACCATCTGATCCAGGCTCATTCCCGATTTCGGCGTCAGCACATCTCCGCCCGTGGCTTGGGCGATGCAGCTCACGGCGCCGTCGCCGACGATGTCGACCACGTTGATCTTGAGTTTGGGCTTGGCCGCCTTGACCGCCGCGGCGATGGAGCAAGGGTTGGCGTTGCAGCTGTCCTTGCCGTCCGACACGACGACCATGACCGCCGGCGCCCTCACGCCGTCCACCTTGTTCGCGGCCTGCACGATCCCGTTGCCCAACGGCGTGCCCTTGCGCGGGATCAGACCATTGACCCGCTGCAGGAGCTGGCCCCGGCGGGCACTGTCGTACATGCCGTAGTCCGAAGCCTGCGGGCAGTCTTCCAGCACCACCAGGCCGACGTCGACGTCGCCGGGCAGTCCGCTCACCACGTTGTTGACCGCCCGCTGGGCGGCCATCAGCCGGGTGGGGCCGCGGCCGGCTTGGGTGATCGACTCGTAGGCGCCGATGAGGTCCGCGCAGACCACCGGGGCGAGCAGTCCGCTGTCCATCATGCAGCGCTCGAAGCGGGCGATGAGCTGGGCACTGTTGCCGTCGAGAACCGAGGGAATGCGCATGCTGCCGGAGGCATCGAGCACGATCGCGACGTCCGGCGCATCCTCGGGGGGGCGTTCGCCGGGACAGGGCGGCAGGCCCTCGGCTGGCTTGACCGGTTGGGGCGAGGCTCCAGGAACAGGGGAAACGGCGGGCGGCGAGGTCGTTTCGGCGGTCTCGATGGGCGGTTTCTTGCCGCAGCGGCTCAGTTGGGCGGCGAGTTTGGCTTTCAAGGCCGTCAGCTTGGTGCGCAGCCTGGCCGACTCGGCCCGTTCGGCGCTCAGTTTGCCATTGCCGCACTTTTCACGCTTGGCCGCCAGTTCGCTCCGCAAACCGCTGAGCCGGACGCTCAGGGCGTCGTGCTCCTTCGACGCGGCTTCCAGCGCCGCCTCGTCCCGGCATGTTTCCAGTTTTCGGGCCAATTCCGCCGTCAGTGCGTCCAGTCTCCCCGCCAACAGCGCCCCTTCCTGCGCCACGGCGTCGCGTTGAGCCTGAAGCGCGCATTGGCCCAGGGACCGTGCCAGCTCGGACTGGCGTTCGAGCAGAGTGCGCCACAAGTCATCGCCGGCCTGCCGCTCGGCGGCGAGCAAGGCCGCGTAGTCCGGCCCCCAAGGCGGCCAGCGCCACAGATCGAGATGGAACGCGGCCCACCCCAGCCCGGCCGATAGCAGCAAGCCCGCCCAAGCCAGCCAAGGCCAGCGGGCATGCTTCCTGGACGCCGGGGCGGCCTGGAACCTGGCAGATCCGGGTCGGGTGGTCTCCCCGTAGCCCCAGAACGTCAGCACGGGCTGGCC
Source organism: Methylococcus geothermalis (assembly GCF_012769535.1). Classification (NCBI taxonomy): domain Bacteria; kingdom Pseudomonadati; phylum Pseudomonadota; class Gammaproteobacteria; order Methylococcales; family Methylococcaceae; genus Methylococcus; species Methylococcus geothermalis. The sequence goes on along the minus strand of NZ_CP046565.1, from coordinate 1,586,170 downwards.
ATCCACCACATAGACCGCCGATTCGTCGGGAAAGCCGGCCGCCCGGCGCATCGCCTCGGCCAGGCCCGGATCGCCCGGCGCCAGCCGCTCCGACAACGCCAGCATGGCCTGGATTCGGTCTTCCAGCAGGTTGCGCGCGCGCCGCAACCCGTCCGCCGCCAGAGAGCGCAACGGAACCGGCTGACCTGCCAGCGTGGTGTACCAGTCGATCCACTCGCCGTCCCCGCTCGGCGCCGGCTCGGCTAGGAGGGTCGCCGCAGCGGGGGAAAGATGACGCCGCATCGCCTCGCACAGCCGAGCGTGCAAGCCGGCGTCGGGCAACCCCGTCTGCGGCGGCGGATAGGCGGTGGCGGGGGAACGGCAGATGCGGAGACGGCTCATCGGCATAGCGTCAGTGGAGGAACCCGGCGTTCCCGCCCGTTGGATGCGTCCCGGCGCAGCTCAGATGGACCCGGAGACGGCGGTAGGTTTCGGCGTCGACACTGTCCCTGAACACCGGGATCGCGACCCTGCCGTACCCCGTCGAAAAATGCAGCACGACGCAGAGCGAGGAGGCAAAACTCGAGCCCATGAGATCAGCCGGGCACGGTTCGCCGCCGGGAGGCATCACACACCAGGCCTCCGCGCCGTCGAGACGCGCGCTGAAGCGTCGGCGATGCCCGAGGTGGACGGCATAAGCCGCCAGAACCATGCTCAGACCCAGCTTGGCCGGCATCGGAACCCCCGCGCTCCAGATGCCGGCGCAAGCCAGCAGGCCCAGGGTGCCGACGGCCGTGGAATGAATCCGCGAGTGGCCGGGGGCCAGGATCAACACGCCGCCTCCTTGGCAGGGTCGAGAGCGCGGATTTTAGCCGTCAGTGCGACCAGCGCCGGATCTTCGGGACAAGTGCGGCCGGTGAGGCAACGCCAGAGTTCCGCATCCTGCATGTCCAACAAGCGTTCGAACACTTGCCGCTCGGCGGCCTCCGCATGCCGGTAGTCGCCGTCCAGATAGAACACGAGCAGGCGCTCCAGTTCCGCCATTCCCCGGCGGCAGCGCCACCGCAGCCGGCCGGGTTCGTTCATTTCTGGCGCTCGACCAGCAGCTTCTTGATCTCGGCGATCGCCCGCGCCGGATTGAGGCCCTTCGGGCAGGCCTGGGTGCAGTTCATGATGGTGTGGCAGCGGAACAGCTTGAAGGGGTCTTCCAGCGCATCCAGGCGCTCGCCGGTGGTTTCGTCGCGGCTGTCGGCGATCCAGCGGTAGGCCTGCAGCAGCGCGGCCGGCCCCAGGAAGCGGTCGCCATTCCACCAGTAGCTGGGACAGGAGGTCGAGCAGCACGCGCACAGGATGCATTCGTGCAGGCCGTCCAGCTCGGCCCGCTCCGCCTTGCTCTGCAGGCGCTCGCGGTCCGCGGGCGGGGGGGTCTGGGCCTCGATCCAGGGTTTGATCGACGCATACTGGGCGTAGAAATGGGTCAGATCGGGCACCAAGTCCTTGATCACCGGCTGGTGCGGCAGCGGGTAGATCTTCACCCCCTCGCCGCAATCGCTCAGGGGCTTGGTGCATGCCAGCGTGTTGCGGCCGTCGATGTTCATGGCGCAGGAACCGCACACGCCCTCGCGGCAGGAGCGCCGGAACGCCAGGGTACTGTCGATCTCGTTCTTGATCTTGATGAGGGCATCCAGCACCATCGGCCCGCAGCGGTCCAGGTCGATGGGGTAGGTGTCGAGCCGCGGGTTTTCACCCGCGTCCGGATCCCACCGGTACACCTGGACGACCTTGATCCGCCGCGCGCCTTCCGGCGCCGGATAAATCTTGCCCGGCTGGACCACCGAATTCGTGGGCAGATTGAACAGTCCCATGGCGCAGCTCGTTTCGGATGTTGAGGAAAAGGCTAACCCGCCCCGCCGCCCGGCGCCCCGTGGATGCCGCCGGTGGTGAGCCCCGCAGGATCGAGCAGGCGCTCCAGCTCTTCGCGGGCCATGCCGGTCATTTCCATCGCCACCTCCAGCACCGGGCGGCCGGTCTGGTAGGCCGTCTTGGCGATTTCCGCCGCCTTCATGTAGCCGATGACCGGGTTGAGCGCGGTCACCAGGATCGGATTCACCGCCAGGGCCCGGTGCAGATTGTCCTCGCGCACCCGGAAATCGGCAATGGCCTTGTCGGCCAGCAGCCGGGCGACGTTGGCCAGCAGCTCGATGCTTTGCAACAGGTTGTGGGCGATCACCGGCAGCATCACATTGAGCTGGAACGCGCCCGACTGCCCGGCCACCGTGATGGTGGCGTCGTTGCCGATCACCTGCGCCGCCGCCATGCAGGCGGCCTCCGGAATCACCGGATTGACCTTGCCGGGCATGATGGAACTGCCGGGCTGGAGCGCGGGCAATTCGATCTCGCCGAGCCCGGCCAAGGGGCCGGAATTCATCCAGCGCAGATCGTTGGCGATCTTCATGATGCCCACGGCGATGGTCTTGAGCTGACCCGACAGTTCGACCGCCGCGTCCTGGCAGCTCAGGCTTTCGAAGAAGGAATCGTTCGGCCGGAACGGCAGTCCGGTGGCATCGGCCAGAGCTTCGGCGAAGCTGGAAGCGAAGGCCGGATCGGCATTGATGCCGGTGCCCACCGCGGTACCGCCCTGCCCCAGCTTGTACAGACGCGGCAGGCTCGCCCGCAGCCGGTCGACGCCGTTGGCCATCTGCAGCGCCCAGCCCGAAAGCTCCTGCTCCAGCCGCACCGGCATGGCGTCCATCAGATGAGTGCGTCCGGTCTTGACGACCGCCGGGTGCGCCGCGCCCTTGTAGCGTATCGTCGCCGCCAGGTGCTCGAGCGCCGGGATCAGCTGCTCATTGACCGCCAGGGCGGCGCTCACGTGGATCGCCGTGGGAATGACGTCGTTGCTGCTCTGGCCCATGTTGACGTCGTCGTTGGGGCTCACCGGCGTTCCCAAGCGCCGGGAAGCCAGGGTCGCCAGCACCTCGTTGACGTTCATGTTGGTGCTGGTGCCCGAGCCGGTCTGGAACACGTCGACCGGAAACTGATCGGCATGGGCGCCGCCGATGATGGCCTCGGCCGCAGCGATGATGGCCTCGCCCTTGGCGGCCTCCAGATGCCCCAGGGCCATGTTGACCCGGGCCGCGCACTGCTTGATCCGGGCGATGGCGCGGATGAACGCTGGCGGCAAGCGCAGCCCGCTCACCGGAAAGTTGTCGATGGCGCGCTGGGTCTGGGCCGCGTACAGCGCGCCTGCCGGGACCTTCAGCTCGCCCATGCTGTCTTTTTCGATGCGATAGTCGTTGTGGCTCATGGCCTGCTTCCCCTTCGATTCATTCGTGCTCAAGAAACCGCCGCGCCGCCTCGGCGTCGAACGGCCAGCCCAGTTCGCGCCCCGCGCCGTCCCGCAGCACCGGGATACGGACGCCATACCGCTGCAACAGATCGTCATCGCCGGCGATGTCCACCACCTTCGCCGCCACGCCCAGACTCGCCAGCACCGACTCGGCTTCCTCGCACAGATGGCAACCGTCCGTGCCATATAAAAGCAAGCCGGACTCAGTCGGCATCGTAGCCGAGACTGGACGCCAGCCAGCGCTCGACCTCGCGTACCGCCATCCCCTTGCGCCGGGCGTAGTCCTCGACCTGGTCGCGGCCGAGCTTGCCGACATTGAAATATTTCGCCGTAGGATGCGAGAAATACCAGCCGCTGACGGACGATGCCGGATACATGGCGAAGCTTTCGGTCAAGGCGATGCCGGTGTTGGCTTCGGCGTCCAGCAGGCGGAACAGCGTGGCCTTTTCGGTGTGGTCGGGGCAGGCCGGATAGCCCGGCGCCGGCCGGATGCCGCGATATTCCTCGGCAATCAGCGCATCGTTGCCCAAAGATTCGTCCGGCGCATAGCCCCAGAATTCCCGCCGCACCCGCCGGTGCATCAGCTCCGCGAAAGCCTCGGCCAGCCGATCGGCAAGGGCCTTCAACATGATGCCGCTGTAGTCGTCGTGGGCCCGGGCGAAGCGTTCAAGATGCCCCTCGATGCCATGGCCGGCGGTCACGGCGAAGCCGCCCAGATAATCCGCCACCCCGCTGCCGACCGGCGCGATGAAATCCGCGAGGCAATAGTCTGGCTGGCCGCCCGGCTTTTCCTGTTGCTGGCGCAGATGGTGCAACACCGCCAGCCATTCCCTGCGGTTTTCGTCGGTCCACAGCACGATGTCGTCCCCTTCCGAATTGGCCGGGAAAAAACCGATCACGCCGCGGGCCGTGAGCCAGCGCTGTTCGATCAAGAGCGCCAGCATGGCGCGGGCGTCCTGCAGCAGCGTGCGGGCATGATCGCCCACCACTTCGTCGTCCAATATCTTCGGATAACTGCCGGCCAGCTCCCAGGTATGGAAGAACGGCGACCAGTCGATGTAGTCGGCGATCTCTTCCAGCGGATAGGCATCGAACACCTCCAGCCCCAACAGGCGCGGCACGGGCGGCGCGTAATGGGCCCAGTCGGTATGGAAAGCCTTGGCCCGCGCCTGCTCCAGGCTCAATAGGGTCCCTTGGGCGCGGCGCCCGGCGTGATGACGCCGCACCTCCTCGTATTCCTTGCGCACCGTGGCGGTGAATTCGTCCTTGAGATCGCCGCTCAGCAGGCTGCTCGCCACACCGACGCTGCGCGAGGCGTCTGAGACGTAGACCGTCGGCCCCCGGTAATTGGGCTCGATCTTGACCGCCGTGTGCGCCCGCGAAGTCGTCGCGCCGCCGATCATGAGCGGAATCTCGAATCCCAGCCGCTCCATTTCCTTGGCGACGTGCACCATCTCGTCCAGCGAAGGCGTGATCAGGCCGGACAGGCCGATGATGTCGACGTTCTCCTCGCGGGCGGTCTGCAATATCCTGTCGCATGGCACCATCACACCCAGGTCGACCACCTCAAAGCCGTTGCATTGCAGCACCACGCCGACGATGTTCTTGCCGATGTCGTGGACGTCGCCCTTCACCGTCGCCATCAGGATCTTGCCGTTGGAACTCGCAACGCCACCGTTCCGCTCCGCGTCCATGTACGGCATCAGGTAGGCCACGGCCTTCTTCATCACCCGCGCCGATTTGACCACCTGGGGCAGGAACATCTTGCCGGCGCCGAACAGGTCGCCGACCACGTTCATCCCGGCCATCAGCGGCCCCTCGATGACGTGCAGCGGTCGCTCGAACCGCTGCCGGGCCTCTTCGGTATCGGCTTCGATGAATTCGTCGATGCCCTTGACCAGGGCGTGCTCCAGGCGCTTGTCCACCGGCAGGGCACGCCAGGCCAGGTCGGCCTTGCGCTCGCCCACGGCGCCCTCCTCGCCCCGGTAACGGTCGGCGATGGCGAGCAGGCGTTCGGTGGCATCCTCGCGGCGGGCGAGGATGACGTCCTCCACCGCCTCCCGCAATTCCGCCGGCACCTCTTCGTAGATCGCGAGCTGACCGGCATTGACGATGCCCATGTCCATCCCGGCGCGGATGGCGTGATACAGGAACACCGCATGGATCGCCTCGCGCACCGGGTTGTTGCCGCGGAACGAGAACGACACGTTGGACACGCCGCCGGAAATCAGCGCATGCGGCAGGCGGGCCTTGATCTCGGCGACGGCTTCGATGAAATCCAGGCCGTAACGGTTGTGCTCATCGATGCCGGTCGCCACCGCGAAAATATTCGGATCGAAGATGATGTCTTCGGCCGGGAAGCCGACCTGTTCGGTCAGCAGTTTGTAGGCCCGCTCGCAAATCTCGATCTTGCGCTCACGGGTATCGGCCTGGCCCTGCTCGTCGAAGGCCATGACGATCACCGCCGCGCCGTAGCGCCGTACCAGCCGCGCATGGTGGAGAAAGACCGCCTCCCCCTCCTTGAGCGAGATCGAGTTGACGATGCCCTTGCCCTGGATGCACTTGAGCCCGGCCTCCAGGATGTCCCACTTGGACGAATCGATCATCACCGGTACCCGCGCGATGTCGGGCTCGGAGGCGATGAGATTGAGGAATTGCACCATCGCGGCACGCGAATCCAGCATGCCTTCGTCCATGTTGACGTCGATGATCTGGGCGCCGCTCTCGACCTGCTGGCGGGCGATGTCCAGCGCCTCGTCGTATTTCTCGTCGCGGATCAGGCGCCGGAACGCCGCCGAACCGGTGACGTTGGTGCGCTCGCCGACGTTGACGAACAGCGAGTCCGCGGTGATGTTGCAGGGTTCCAGTCCGGCCAACCGGCAGGCCGGGGGAATCGCGGGGATCCGCCGCGGCGGGAAATGTTCGACCGCATCATGGATCGCCTTGATGTGTGGCGGCGTGGTGCCGCAGCAGCCGCCGATGATGTTGAGGAAGCCCTGCTCGGCCCAGTCGGCGATCTCGCGCGCCATGGCCTCGGGCGATTCGTCGTACTCGCCGAATTCGTTCGGCAGGCCCGCGTTGGGATGGGCCGAGACATGGGTATCGGCGATGCGCGACAGTTCCTCGACGTGCTGCCGCAGTTGCTTGGCGCCGAGTGCGCAGTTCAGGCCGATCGAAAGCGGCCGGGCATGGCGCAGCGAATTCCAGAAGGCTTCCACGGTCTGTCCCGAAAGCGTACGCCCCGAAGCGTCGGTGATGGTGCCGGAAATCATCACCGGCAGGCTGAAGCCTTGCCGCTCGAAGAACTGATCCACCGCGAAAACCGCCGCCTTGGCGTTGAGGGTGTCGAAGATCGTCTCGATCAGTACGATGTCGGCGCCACCGTCGACCAGGCCACGCACGGCCTCGGTATAGGACGCCACCAGCTCGTCGAAGCTGATGTTGCGGAAGCCGGGATCGTTCACCGAGGGCGAAATCGACGCGGTTCGGCTGGTCGGCCCCAGCACGCCGGCGACGAAGCGCGGCCGATCCGGGGTCTGCTCGCTCATGCGGTCCGCTGCTCCGCGGGCCAGGCGGGCGGAAGTCACGTTGATCTCGTACACCAGCTCTTCCATGCCATAATCCGCCATGCTGATGCGGGTGGCGTTGAAGGTATTGGTTTCCAGGATGTCGGCGCCGGCTTCGAGATAGGCCCAGTGGATGGCCTCGATCACGTCCGGACGGGTCAGCGACAAGAGGTCGTTGTTGCCCTTGACATCCTGCGGCCAGTCGGCGAAGCGCTCGCCCCGGTAATCGGCCTCCTCCAGCTTGTAGCGCTGAATCATGGTGCCCATGGCGCCATCGAGAAACAGGATGCGCTCCTTGAGCAGGCTTCTTAGGAGCGAGGAGCGCTCCGCAGCGGTAACGGCAATGGTCATGGTCCAGAGCTGGGGCGAAAAGCGCTCCATTGTATTCGCTTGGGCCGCCTGGATAAACTTGGCGGGTTCCTTGCCAGATGCGAGTCAACCGGGAGACAATTGAAAACAACTCGGGTTACGACGAGCGCTTCCCTCCGATTCCCGTCCGGACGGAAGGAGAAGCATCATCCCGCAACGGGCACTTATGAGGAGGATCGGAATGAAGCGTTTTTCCACCCTGACGGGCATTGCGCTGCTCGCGGGACTATCGGCCGGCACGGCGGTCGCGGACGTTTATCTGAAGGATGCGAGCGAAATCGTGGGAACCTGGCAGCTCGAAACGGTGTCTTCCTCGTTGAAAGGCCCTCGCATCGAGGAAAACCGCACTTGGGAGTTCCGCGCCGATGGCATCATCGTGACCTCCGGCTACAACCGGCACCTGAAGATGAACGATGTGCACGAATGGAAATATCAGATCGTGGACGGCAAGATCTCCGCCGACGATCCCGGCCGTCCCGGCAAGACGATCGATTACGCGGTTCAGGAAAAGACCGCCGACAGCATGATTTTGAAAGGGGGAATAGAAGGTTTCTATTTCTTCAAGAAACGCTAGGAGAAAAATAATGAAAATCAGCGACTTTTTGGAATTCAGCCAGGCAGACAAGAAACTCTGGATCGCCATCGCCGTCGTCTGCGGCATCGCCATCCTCCTGCTGTCGGTGTTTGCGACGACCTCCCCGTTCTACTGGATCGAGCGCTTCGGGATCGCCATCCTGGAAATGTTCGTTCCGGGCTATCTCATCACCAAGCTTTTCTTCGACAAGATGGCGTTTTCCGAGCGCCCGATCTCCCTCAAGTTCATCGTCATCGAACCGGAGATCATCGACAAGGCCATGGTATCCGTGACACTCTCCGTCGCTACCGTACAGACCCTGTATTTCTTGGCCACGTACCTGCGCACCTACGGACTGAACGTGGATGAAGACGTCATCAGCAGCGACAAGCTCGCTGTCGCCATTGTCCTCTTGGTGATCGCCGGCGCCTTCGGGATCAAGTACTATTTGCTCCGGAAGAAATCGTCCACTCCGGCATCCTGAACAGGCAGCTCGAACAGGGACGTTCCGCCGTAGATTCGACACCCTATGTCCGACACTCACGACAAACCCAATCTGCTGCAAGTGATCGCCAGCACGCTGGCCGGCGCTTTCGGCGTACAGAGCGAAAAAAACCGTCTGCGCGACTTCCAGCACGGCTCCGCCAAGGTGTACATCGTAACCGGCATCATCGGGACGGTCCTTTTCGTCCTGACGGTGTACGGGGTGGTGAAGCTCGTTCTGAGCATCGCTGGAAAATGACGCCGGAGCCATGAACCACCGGCGGGATCACGAGCGAGCCCCATGCGGCGCAGGCGCCTGATTCGGGAGAAGCCACGCCGTCATGGAGAGAATGAACACCGAGCCGCCGCGACCGCCCGTCCGCGAACGTCCGCTTTCCCCGCACCTCCAGGCCTACCGCCTGCCGATCACCGCGTTGCTCTCCCTCACCCACCGGGTCACCGGCGTCCTGCTCAGCCTGGGGCTGGTCGGGCTGGTGCTGGTGCTCATGTCGGCGGTACAGGGCCCGTCGGCCTATGCCCCAATGCACGCTTTTCTGTCCGGCATCGCGGGCAGGATCCTGCTGTGGACCTGGATCGCCGCTCTGCTTTTCCATCTGTCCCACGGCATCCGCCATCTCGCCTGGGACACGGGACACGGTTTCTCGCGGGAGTCCCTGACCTACTACGCATGGTGCGAGCTTGCGGCCACGCTGGTGCTGGTGCTGGCGGTCGCCGTCGCCACCATCGCCCGGAGCTGAAACCGATGAAGCACTACCGCACCCCGCTCGCACGGGCCCGCGGCCTCGGCTCCGCCCGCGAAGGCTTGCATGACTGGTGGCGGCAGCGCGTGACGGCTGTCGCGCTGGTCCCGCTGGGGCTCTGGTTCGCCTTCAGCGTGGCGCTGCTGCCTTCCGCCAGCCATGCCGAGTTGGTGGCGTGGATCAACGTGCCCTGGAATACCCTGCTGCTCCTGTCTTTCATACTGATCGTCTTCTACCACACCCTGCTGGGGCTGCAGGTCATCATCGAGGACTATGTCCACCGCGACTGGCTCAAGCTGATCGCCATTCTCGGCATCAAGCTGCTGGTTTCGTTCCTGGCGCTGGCGGCGGTGTATGCCATCCTGCGCATCGTGTTCGCATAGCTAAGATGAGCAAGGCCTACGAAATCACCCGCCATACCTATGACGCCGTCGTCGTCGGCGCCGGCGGCGCAGGACTGCGCGCCACCCTCGGGCTAGCCGAGAGAGGTCTCAAGACCGCCTGCGTCACCAAGGTGTTTCCCACCCGCAGCCATACCGTCGCAGCCCAGGGCGGCATCAGCGCTGCGCTGGGCAACATGGGCGAGGACGACTGGCGCTGGCACATGTACGACACGGTCAAGGGGTCCGATTGGCTGGGAGACCAGGACGCGATCGAATACATGTGCCGCGAGGCCATGCCGGCGGTCGTCGAGCTGGAACACTACGGCGTCCCGTTCTCGCGCACGGAGAACGGCAAGATCTACCAGCGCCCCTTCGGCGGCATGACCACACGCTACGGCAAAGGTGTGGCCCAGCGCACCTGCGCCGCCGCCGACCATACCGGCCATGCCATCCTGCAGACCCTGTACCAGCAGTCGCTGAAGCACGATGCCGAGTTTTTCGTCGAATATTTCGCGCTCGATCTCATCATGGACGAGGGCGAATGCCGCGGCGTCCTCGCCTGGCGGCTGGACGACGGCACCCTGCACCTGTTCCGGGCGCACATGACACTGCTTGCGACCGGCGGCTATGGACGGGCCTATTTTTCCTCCACCTCGGCCCACACCTGCACCGGTGACGGCAATGCGATGGCGCTGCGGGCCGGACTTCCCTTGCAGGACATGGAGTTCGTCCAGTTCCATCCCACCGGCATCTACGGCGCCGGCTGCCTCATCACCGAGGGCGTGCGCGGCGAAGGCGGCTTTCTCACCAATTCCGAAGGCGAGCGCTTCATGGAGCGCTATGCCCCGCATGCGAAGGATCTCGCCTCGCGCGACGTGGTCAGCCGCGCCATGACGATCGAGATCCGCGAAGGCCGCGGCCTCGGCCCGGAAAAGGACCACCTGCATCTGCATCTGGAACATCTCGACCCGGCGGTCATCCACGAGCGCCTGCCCGGCGTCGCGGAAACCGCCCGGATCTTCGGCGGCATCGACGTGACCCGTGAACCGATCCCGGTACTGCCGACCGTGCATTACAACATGGGGGGCATCCCCACCAACTACCGTGCGGAAGTCGTGACGCTGAAGGGCGACGACCCCGAATCCGTGGTGCCCGGCCTGATGGCAATCGGCGAAGGCGCCTGTGTCTCCGTGCACGGCGCCAACCGGCTGGGATCGAACTCCCTGCTCGATCTGGTGGTGTTCGGGCGCGCCGCGGCACTGCGCTGCGAGGAGCTGATCCAGCCGCGCCAGATCCACAAGCCTTTGCCCGAAGGCGCCTGCGACGCCATCGTGGCCCGCTTCGACTGCCTGCGGCACGCCAGCGGCAACCGCAGTACCGCGGAAATCCGGCTGGACATGCAGCGCACGATGCAGAGCCACGCCAGCGTGTTCCGGACCGGCGAGGTGTTGCGGGACGGCGTAAGGGAACTGAAGCGAATCATGGAATCCTTCCATGACGTGCGCATCCAGGACCGCTCCCTGATCTGGAACACCGATCTGCTGGAAACCCTGGAGCTGGAAAATCTTCTGCAGCAGGCCATGGTGACCGTCGCCGGCGCGCTCAACCGGGAGGAAAGCCGGGGCAGCCACGCCCGCGAGGACTTCCCCGAGCGGGACGACGTCAACTGGCTCAAACACTCACTGCTCTGGCTCGACGAACGATACGAAACGGCCATACGCTACCGGCCGGTTCATCTCCATACCTTGACCGGCGACGTGGAAGCCATCCCGCCTCAGAAGCGGGTGTATTGAGCCGCCGTTCGCTCCGAAGAAAGACATTGCTTCCCGAACGCCGACGGCTTCGCAAGAAATCGCACGCCCGCTCTGGTATCTTTATCCGTTTCTCAACTCTCCTGGCGTCAAGTCGGCATCCCAATGAATTGGCTTTGGTACATCTATGGCGCAGCGGGCCTCATGGTCGCCTGGTGGCTGATACGCGCCATTCCTCGGCGCAAGCTCAAGCGCGCCCGCACGGTTCCGTGCCAAATCAAGCGGATGCTGTTCTCCCCGGAAGAGCAGGCTCTGTTCGCCGTGCTGAAAGGCGCGGTTGGCGATGAGTTCGAAATTTTCGCGAAAATCCGGGCGAGCGACATCCTGTCTCCCCATCGGGGCGCAGGCCGAAGGGAAGCCGGCGAGCTTTACCAGTCGATGGCCGGCCGCCGTTTCACTTTCGTGCTCTGCCACAAGGCCGACCTTTCCGTCGCCGGGATCGTGGAGCTGGCCGAACACGGGGCGGGACGAAAAGCCCAGGACACGGACGACCCGGTCGCGCTGCTGTGCCATGCCGCCGGCCTGCCGTTGATCCGCATCCCGGCCAGCCCCTACTACGACGCCGGCGAAATCGCGCGGCAAGTGATGGACGAAATCCGCCGGGAGCCGGCGATCGTCCACGGCGACGGCGAGGGCGGCCGTATCGAGCCGCGGATATCGAACCTCGAAGACCTCAAGTTCTGAACATGGACATCGTCGTCTACGGCATCGCCCGTTGCGATGCCTGCTGCAAGGCGCGCCGCACCTTGGAACGCCAAGGACTCGCCTTCCGCTTCCACGACTTCCGCGCCGATGGGCTGGACCGCCCCCTGCTCGAACGCATGGAAATCGCCTTGGGCTGGGACAACCTGCTCAACCGCCGCAGCACCACCTGGCGCGAACTCCCGGAACCGGACCGCGCGCCGCTCAACAGGGTACGCGCCCTGGAACTCATGCTGGAATACCCGACCCTGATCAAGCGCCCGGTCATCGAAAGCGCCGGCGCGTTTTTTCCCGGCCTTGCCGCCTATCTGCCCGTACCATGAGCGAAACCCTGGACCTTACCATCGAACTGATCCGGCGCGAATCCGTCACCCCCGAAGACGCCGGCTGCATGGATCTGGTGATCGAGCGCCTGACGCCGCTTGGATTCCGGGCCGAATGGCTGAACTTCGGCGATACCAAGAACATCTGGCTCAGGCGCGGCGAGGCAGTGCCGCTTTTCGTGTTCCTAGGCCATACCGATGTGGTGCCGCCGGGTCCATTGGAAGACTGGTCATCGCCGCCATTCGAACCCGAAATCCGCGACGGCAGGCTGTATGGCCGTGGCGCGGCCGACATGAAGAGCAGTGTGGCGGCCATGACCACCGCTTTGCAGCGCTTCGTCGTCCGCCATCCGGACCACAAGGGGTCCATCGCCGTTCTGCTGACCAGCGACGAGGAAGGCTCCGCCCACGACGGCGTGGTCAAGGTGGTGGATGTCCTGACATCGAGGGGCACGGCGATCGACTGGTGCCTGGTCGGGGAACCTTCGAGTTTCGACCTGTTGGGCGATGTCATCCGGGTGGGACGGCGCGGTTCCTTGTGCGGCGTGCTGCGGGTACTGGGGGTGCAGGGCCATGTGGCTTATCCGCACAAGGCGGACAATCCCATCCACCGCTTCGCTCCCGCGCTCCACGAACTCACCACCGAGGTCTGGGACGAGGGCAACGAATTCTTCCCGCCGACCAGTTTCCAGGTCTCCAACATCCGCGCCGGCACCGGCGCGGACAACGTCATCCCCGGCAGACTGGAGATGTCGTTCAACTTCCGCTTTTCGACCGAGCTCACGGTGGACGACATCCAGCGCCGGGTGGAAGCCATCCTCGATCGCCACGGCCTGCGCTACGAGCTGAGCTGGCGGCTGTCCGGCGCACCGTTCCTCACCCGCGAGTCGGAACTGGTGGAGGCGACCCGCGACGCCATCGCCCGAATCACCGGGCGCAGTACCCGGCCCGACACCGGCGGCGGCACCTCGGACGGCCGCTTCATCGCCCCGACCGGCGCCCAGGTGGTCGAACTGGGGCCGCTCAACGGCAGCATCCATAAGATCGACGAACACGTCGATATCGCGGACATCGACGCGTTGTCCGCGATCTACGAACTCATCCTCGACAATCTGCTGGCCAAGTCTTGATCCCGTCGAAAAACAGACCACGGCTCAAATGCTTGGTTCAGTTAACAATGAATTGCTATTGAGCCGCATTGTCAATGAATCAAGAAATATATAACCTTGAGCCGTGTTCCACTTCCAAGGCTCGAGGTATTTCTCATGACTGGTCTCGAACTTGTTCTGTTGACGGCGGTCTTCGGCACCTTCGCCGGCAGCGTCGGCTATTGCTGGAACCATTACCGCTCGCTCGGAAAATAAGCGCCGGGCCCGATTTCGCAGAGATCAACGGTCTCCTCCTCGTGTGCCATAGAGCTCACGCTTGACCTGCTGTTTCGGCAGGTCTTTTTTTGCCCGCCGGTCAAACCGGCCAGCGGTGATATCATTCCGAATCCGTCGAGATTTCAGGATTCGCTCATGGCAAACATCGCCGCCCCCCCTTTGGTCGACGCCCTCTGGCTAAGCCAACGTCTGGACGATCCGCACATCACGGTCGTCGACGCCAGCTTCTTCCTGCCTGCCCAGCAGCGCAACGCCAAGGCTGAATTCGCCGCCGCCCACATTCCGGGCGCCCGCTTCTTCGACATCGATGCGATAGCGGATATCGCCAACCCCCTGCCCCACATGCTGCCGGCCCCGGAATTCTTCGCCGAACAGGTGGGACGGCTGGGCATAGCCAACGATACCCATGTGATCGCTTACGACGGCAACGACTTCATGGCTTCGGCCCGGGTCTGGTGGACGTTCCGGGTGTTTGGCCACGATCGCGTATCGGTACTCGACGGCGGGTTCAGGCGGTGGCAGGCGCTGGGCCTGCCGGTATCCAGCGAAGACACGGCCGGCGCCGAGCGCGCATTCCGGCCCGGGTTCCGTCCAGAACTGGTACTGAATCTCGAAACCCTGCGGCGGCTGTGCGATGAGCGGACCGTCCAGGTTCTGGATGCCCGCTCGCCCGGCCGATTCGCCGGCACCGAGCCGGAGCCGCGGGCCGGCCTGCGCTCCGGGCATATTCCGGGCAGCCGTCATCTGTTCTTCAAACGCCTGATCGACGAAGCCACCCAAGGCCTCAAACCGGTGGCCGAACTGGAAGCGCTCTTCCGCGACGCCGGCATCGACCTCGCCCGGCCGGTGGCTACCACCTGCGGAACGGGGGTCACGGCGTCGATCCTGGCGCTGGGCCTCTACCTGTTGGGGCGCCCCGACGCCGCGGTCTACGACGGCTCCTGGACCGAATGGGGCGGACGGGCCGATACCCCGATCGAAACCGGCTGAACGGCCTTCCCGCGAATGACCGCCACCTCGGAGGACGTCCCGGTCATCGGCAGCATCGCCGAGGTGCACGGGCCGGTCGTGGTGATCGCCTGCCATACGCTGCCACCGCTCAGGCATGCGTTGTATAGCCGGATCGACCATGAAACCTATTTGTTCGAGGTCCACCAGCACCTGGACGAAAGCCATGTCCGCGCCGTCACTCTCCACCGCACGGCGGGCCTGCAACGCGGCATGGCGGTCCACGATCTCGGGGCGCCGCTGCGGATTCCGGTTTCCGGCGGCTGCCTGGGCCGGCTGGTGAACCTGTTCGGCGAGCCGCTGGACGGTGGCCCGCCCCTGCCGAACTCCGAATACCGCAACGCCCATCGACCGCCCGCCCCCCTGGCCGAATCTCTTGCGGCCAGCGAGACGCTGGAGACCGGCATCAAAGTCATCGACCTGCTATGCCCCTTCGCCCGCGGCGGCAAGACCGGCCTGTTCGGTGGTGCTGGCGTGGGCAAGACAGTGCTTATCATGGAATTCATGCACGCGGTCATCGCCCTGCACCGGGGTGTGTCGGTCTTCGCCGGCGTGGGCGAGCGCATCCGCGAAGGCCACGAGCTGTGGCACGAACTGGCCGAAGCCGGTGTCCTGGAGAAATCCCTGCTGGTATACGGCCAGATGGACGAGTCGCCCGGCGTGCGCTTCCGGGTCGGCCTGACTGCCCTGACCTACGCCGAATACCTGCGCGACACGCTGCACACCGAGGTGCTGTTCCTCATCGACAACGTGTTCCGCTTCGTCCAGGCCGGCAGCGAGATTTCCAGCCTGCTGGGCCGGATGCCCGCCACCGTGGGCTACCAGCCGACCCTGGCCACCGAGGTCGCGGAAATCGAGGAGCGCATCACCTCAACTGCCGCTGGTGCCATCACCTCGGTGCAGGCCGTCTACGTCCCCGCGGACGACATGACCGACCCGGCCGTCGCTGCCATCCTCAGCCATCTCGACACCACCGTCGTGCTGTCGCGCATCCAGGCCGGCAAGGGCATATACCCTGCGATCGATCCGCTGGCCTCCGGCAGCCGGCTGATGGACCGCCATGTGATCGGCGACCGCCACTACACGATCGCCCAGGGCGTGCGGGAACATCTGTCCCGCTACCGGGAGCTGGAGGACATCATCACCATGTTAGGGATAGAGGAGCTGTCGCCGGCGGACCGGCTCATCGTGCTGAGGGCGCGCAAGCTGCAGCGCTACCTGACCCAGCCTTTCTTCGTCACAGCCCAGCATACCGGTCTCGCCGGCGTCAGCGTGCCGCTGGAAGCCACACTCAGGGATTGCGACGGTTTTCTGGCCGGCCGCTACGATGACTTGGCGGAAGAGGATTGCTACATGCGCGGCATGCTGGAACGCGGCCCATGAGGACCTTCGCGCTCTGTCTCCGGGACACCCACCGCTGCGAGGAGCTGAAGGGCATCGAATCCTTCGTCGGCGCCGACGACACGGGCAGCTTCGCCATCCGAGCCGGACACGCGCCCCTGATCGCGGCCTTAGGGTTCGGTCTGGCCCGGTTCAAGCCGGAGGACGCGGCCTGGCGCTACTTGGCCCTGCCCGGCGCCGTGCTGAACTTCGCCGACAACCGGCTCGAACTCCTGACCCGGCGGTTCTATCTTTACGACGACTACCGGATCGCCGCCGCGGCTTTGCGGGAAGAACTGGAAACCGAGGAACGGACGCTGGCGGAAACCCGAGCCAGCATCAGGGCGCTGGAGCAGCACATGCTGAAACGGCTGTGGCAGATGCGGCGCGAAGGCATCAAGCTCTGATCACCAGGGCCCGCCCCAGTAGCCGCCATTCAAGGAGCCTGCCCCCATGTATCCGCCGCCGACGCCGTACCCGTAGGGGCTGGCATAGGGCATACCATAGTAATAATACGGATTGCCGCCGTAGAAGCCGCCCCCGCCGAGCGGATTGCCCGCCGCGCCGGCGTAATAGCCCATGGGCTCGCCATCCTGCGTCACATATGCGTCGGGCCCCGGCCCGCAGGCCGCCAGTGCGTAGACGGCCAGGACGGCAAGAGGACGAAGTGCCGAAAGTCCGGGCTTAGCGGTGATGGTCATCGACGACACCCACATAAGGGTCCCCCCAGTATCCGCCCATGCCGTACGGCATCCCATAGTAGTAATAGGGATCGCCGTAGAAGCCGCCGTAGCCACCGTAATAGCCCATGCCTGCGTAAGGATCGCCGGCGCCTACCGAGTAATAGCCGAAGGGCTCATCCTTGTTCAGATAGCCCTGATAGCCGGGGTCGCCGCAGCCGCCCGCAAGAACCGCAAGCCCTCCTGCCATGACTCTGTTCAATACCTTTTGCCTGAATTTCAAGACGGTCTCCCGCGGGATGAAGAACGCAGAGCATAGCCGGTTTCGCCGCGGCAGGCACGCTCGTGCTCCGGCGCGAAGCCCCGGAACCTGCATCAGCCGCCGATCTTCCGAAAGGCGAGAATCCGGTAGCGCAGCAACCCCAGCCGGCTGGCCGATTCCGCAAACAGCGTTTCCGCCACGGCGGAAAACCGCAGCCTGCGCAGTCGCGGGCTCAAGTGGCGCAGGAAGGGATAGGTGGGTAGGGTGTTGCGGGTGATGTCACGATCCAACACCGGCAGAAAACCGGCATCCGCCGCAAGCCGCGCGTAACGGTCGGCCGTGCAGCGCATATCGACCTTGCCATAGAACCCGCGAGAACCCGGCCAGTACTCCGCGGCCAGGACCGCCGGCAACAGCATCCGGGTCGGCACGAAATCGGACAGCGCCAGCCGTCCACCGCGTTTCAATACCCGCCAGGCCTCGGCGAAAAAGCGTCCTCGGTCGGGGAAATGGAAAATGCACTCCACTGCCAGGACAGCGTCGAAGGAGGCATCGGCGAAAGGCAGCGCACAGGCATCGGCCCGAGTCCAATCCAGCGTATTGCCGGCTGCCGCCACCCGCATCCGCCCTGCCCGGAGCAACTGGCGATGGTCGATGTTCACTCCGCTGAGAGTCATCCCGCTGCGGTGCGCATCGATGCTGGCAAGCGTCCCGCCGAAGCCGCAGCCCACATCCAGCACCCGCTCGCCGTCATGGATTTCAGCCGCCTGCCAGACTTCGCTGGACAGGCGCTCCGCTGCCGCCGCGAATTCGGCCGGCGTGGGGACAGGGTCCGGTTCGGCGTCCCAATAGCCCCAATGGACGTGATCGCCGAAAGCCTCGGCGACGGTGGGATCGCCCTCCTCGAAGCTTTCCAGCAGCGCGTCGAAATAAGGCAGTTGCGGCTCGTGGGAGTGCTGGGCCATGGACGCTCTCAGTCTATGGAGAAGCGGCCCTGCGCCCGGCCTCCCCTTACCCGGTGTCAGATCAATGCGGTTAACGCGATCAGTGAAACGAAACCGACCAGAACGAAGATGAGGGCACGGTCGTGATGGCCCGTCTCCTGGTCTGTCGAGAAATTTTCAAGCTCATCGAGCACTCTGTCCAGAAATTTCATGGTGTTTGAGTTCAAATGCCGCACACGGAAAACGCCGTGCTCTGTCAATGACACAAGCACAATGCGGGCCATCGCACCTCTAGTCGACAGATCAGTCACTTATCTCGCGGCGCCGGCCGGGCCGCAGAACCGATGGTGGATAGAAACCGGGACAGCTCTACCTGTTGGTGGACGCCTTCACCCACCTTGATAACACCGCTTTCGATCACCGGTCCGGAGGGGTGCCGGATATTTCGTATCCAAACGGCAACACCAGACCGAACACCGTTCGCGCGCCGAGCTGTGCGTGACTGGCCACGAAGATTGCCCATGCATCGGGCAAGTACAGTCATTTGAAAAGTTGGCGGATCGCCGGGTTCTCGAATGCCCGAACTCAGCACCGAGATAAAGTCCCCCGGTCGCTCCGCGACCCTGAACAGACGGCATGTCAAAGGGGACAGGCGAGTCACGAATCCGGAGGCACACGCCTCCATCGAATCAGTCCGTCGGCTGCGGGAAAGTCACCCGGACAGAAAGCCGGGGCGGCATAAAAAAGCGCCTTCCCTGGCACAGCCATGAGTCACTACCGTTGGACACTTCATCACCGCGCCCACAACGAGCGACGACTGAAGCATATCATTCGTGATATTTTTTTATATATAACGATCACGGCTTTGATGCGCCTCATCTCGGCAATAATCCATTTACTTGCCTCGCCCGCTACCCGGCAATCTCTACGTTCGATGCCATCCCCTTGTCCATCGTCAACCAATCCTTGCGCGCTATCATGCTGATTTCATGAACAAATAATCGAAATAGCTAGCCAAAAAGAAGCGGCTATTCCACCGAAGCGCGGCCGTTTCTGAGCGAGTACCCCATCACCTCATGGTGGAAAATTGTGGACGCCAGACGTCTACGATCGAAATCAGGTTTTTGTTATATTTAATTAGCTATATCGATATGGTGACTGCCCCGCTTCGAGCACCCGACAGCAACAGGGCGCCCTTCTGAAGGGCGGGGAAGAGCCAACGAAGCAACCAGCCACGATTCGAGTCCAGAAATAAAACACATTCGTAAACGACCCAAGAGAGGTGTGCAATGCCAACAAGCCTACCGCCGACGTCCGGCCTTCTGACAGTTCTCGTTCTTGCTTTTTCCGTGCTTGGAATAGGTGGCGCGCATGCAGCAGCCTGCCAGGGCGGGGCATCGACGGCAGTCAAGCTCAAAGGCGCCGTGAAGAACCCAGCCAGCTACACCCTGGATGACCTTCGCAACTTCAAACTCGACCCCGCCAAGGACTATCAACCGACCACCGTTACCATCACCTTCAACACCTCCAAAGGCCCTGTAACCGCTACCTATACAGGGGTGCCTCTGATCGATCTGCTCACAGTCGCGAATGTGAAGGTCGACAAAAACCAGAAGAACGACATCCTGCGCAAATACGTAGTCGCAAGGGCGACCGACTGTTATGAGGTCGTCGTCGCGCTGGGCGAAGTTCTGGCCAACTTTGAGGCGAAGCAGGTACTCGTCGCCTACCAGGACGGCGAAGGGCAGCCATTGCCGGAAAGCGACGGGATGGCACGCCTGGTGATGCCAGGCGACAAAGCCGGCGGCCGCAACGTCTTCCACCTGTCCCAACTGATCGTGCGCTCGGCGCCGTAATAGCAATCCTGGAGTCACGGCGGAAAACATCGATCGAATGAACGGACTTTCCGCCGTTTTCCATGGATCGACCAGGGCATTACGGTAAACGCCATGAAAAAGATCACGCGTTATTCGGTAGCAAAGGCGGGGATTTTCTTTACCGCGAGCGTTTTTCTCCCGATGAATGGAACCGCCGCGGCCCTTCGGAACTCGGCGAATTCTTCCGGCATATCGGCAACTTTCGGCGATATCGACAGGCGCAATGATTTTTTCAATGAATTCGGCGGCAACGGCCGCACCTGTCTGAGCTGCCACCGGCCGGGCGAAGGCTGGAGCATTACGCCGCAAGGCATGCGGAAGCGCTTCGACAGGAGCGACGGAACCGACCCGGCCTTCCGGCCCAATGACGGCTCGAACTCTCCCGACGCCGACGTCTCTACTGTGGATGCCCGGCGGCTCGCATACAGCGCTCTTTTGAACAAAGGATTGATCCGCATCGGCTTGCCGATTCCGGCATCGGCCGAATTCACTCTGACGGAAGCCGACGATCCTTACGGATTCGTTTCAAAAGATGCGGCGAATCCGGATCTGTCGCTTTTCCGACGGCCGCTCCCGGCCGCCAACCTCAAGTTCGCATCTTCGGTGATGTGGGACGGACGGGAAAGCCCTCCCACCTTCTCCATCCGGGAGGGCTTGGGCAACCAGGCAAATTCGGCCAACACCCAGCACGCGCAGGGCGCGGAACTCACAGCGGCGCAGCGGCAAAGCATCGTCGATTTCGAGCTGTCCCTCTTCGCCAGCCAGATCAGCGTAAGAGACTCGGATGTATCGATTCCGCTGGGCAAGGCCGCAAGTCCGAAGATCCTGGCCGAACAGAGATTCAGCCTCGGCATCAATCCTCCTTTTTTGGCCGGCCGCGCCAACTCCGCCTTCGACAACCAGGTGTTCAAGCTGTTCGACAGATGGAGCGGACGGCCCGACCGAAGCGGTTCCGACCGCCGGGCAGCCATTGCCCGCGGCCAGCAGATATTCAATACCCGCACTTTCGTCATCAAAGGCGTGGCAGGGCTCAACGACTCGGCACTGTTCGGAAAGCCGGAGCAGTTGACCGGCACCTGCGGCACCTGTCATAACACGCCCAACGTAGGCAACTCGTCCTCGGCGCTGTTCATGAATACCGGTGTAAGCGACGCGGATCGCCGAACCGGCGATTTGCCGCTTTATACCCTGACGAATAAGACGACCGGCGAATCGATCCAGACCACCGATCCTGGCCGAGCCATGGTCACTGGGCTCTGGAAGGACATCGGCTGCTTCAAGGTCCCTGCTTTGCGCGGACTGGCGGCACGACCTCCTTATTTTCATAACGGGAGCCGCAGCGAAATACCCGATGTGGTAGATTTTTACGAGACCCGATTCGGTCTCGGGCTCAACAACAGGGAACGCCTGGACCTGATAAGTTTTTTGCGCGCACTATAAAGAATCAGATAGCCATTGCACTGAGCGTCTTTTATGAATACTCCACCTACCTCAGCCACCGAAGAGCAGATCGCCGAGTTGGTCAGGCGTTTTTACGAACGGGCACTCCAGAACGACAGCCTGCGGCCTGTCTTCGAAGCCGCAGTTGCCGACTGGGACACCCATCACCGTCTGGTGCAGGATTTCTGGTCGCGGACTTTGCTGGACACCAGCCGGTACCGCGGACATCCTTATTCCATCCATGCGCAACTCCCTCTGCGGCCCGAACATTTCGATATCTGGCTAGGGCTGTTCCGCGAAACTGCGCGGGAAGTTCTGCCGGCCGACGCCGCCGACAAGGCTATTTCGCGGGCGGAGCACATGGCCGAGAGTTTCAAGGCGGGTATGTTCAGTTTTCCGCGGTACGAAGGCCCGAAGTTGTGGAAGTCTGCGCTGTGAAGCCGCGGCCGGCTGCCGATGCCGAACCTCGCTTCCTGCTTTATCACCTCCATCCCCTCAGTTCACGCCTGCTGTTCGTGCGCCACGCTTCGGGCAGCGTTCTGACGCCCCGCCCGCTGCCTTTTCTGTCCGGCACCGTCGAAGACGACGGCGCAGATCAGAAGCTGGACCCCATCCGGCAACTGAGCCTGGGCATGCAAATCCACGCCGGGCTGGGCTTCGAACCCGGAACCCTGGTGGTCGAACGGGAATTTCTGCGCCAGGCGGAAATCCCCAGGGCGGTGGTGAGCATTCATCTGGCCCGCTTCATCGCCCTGGATCCGCCGCATGACGAAATGCGGGCCAAAGGCGGCGAGTTCCGTCCTATCACTGAATTGCACGGTGGCCATCCGGTAGAAATGGCCGTGCTCCGCTGGGCTTACGAATTCCTGCTGGGCGGTTGAATCTGTCGAAACCCGCGGGGAGCGCTCGACGCTCCCCGTGGTCCGATGAGTTCAGCGGATGATGTCGAAGCTGTAGTCGGTCTTCGACGGAACGCTACTGTTGCGGTCGATCTCGCTGAATATCTTGTCCAGAATCGATACCAGTACGTTCAAGCCACCCTGATAGCCCCTCAGGGGAAAGCGGTGGTGGTGATGGCGATCGAAGATCGGGAAGCCAATCCGGATCAGCGGCGTACCGGTGTCGCGTTCGAGACACCTGCCGTAGGTGTTGCCGATCAGGAAGTCGACCGGATCGGTGAACAGCAGCGAACGACGGAGACGAGTCGAACAGCGCCTGCACCTTCTTTTCCCAAGACTTGCCGCCATTGGTCGACAAGACGTGGACGGGCTCCGCGCCGAGCTCCATGAGGAACGCGGATAGGCCTCGGCAACGATCGGGATCGCCGTAAATCTCAATTTTCTGTCCAAAGATGGGGGCATTCGAATCGGCGATGGCATCCAACAGCTAGCCGCGCTCGCGCTCCAGCTCACGGGGAGTCGGCGGGCCGGGACACGTCCATCAAAAGCCGATCAGTCTTCACTGACGCCCGGCTCCGGACCATCGGACTCCAGGCAACGGATGTCGCAGAAGCCGACCTTCATCACGTCTTCCAGCTCCAGGTCCTCGACGCTGCCGGCATCGGCGGCCAGGGTGTTCTGGGCGATGGCTCGGGGCGAGGTCCCCGCGGGAGGGCCGAACGTGATTCGCCGAATCCGTTCGGCCGGAGGAGATCACACCAGCCCGAAAAACGGCTGCACGTCCACCAAGGCGCCCGGCGCCACCGGACCGCAGTCCAGCGGCAGCACGATAAAGCAGTTTGCCTGGCTCATGGAGCTCAGGATGCCCGAACCCTGCTGGCCGGTCTTGCGGACCACCATCCGGCCCTCGCCGTCCATCTCCACGATGCCGCGCTGGAATTCGACCCGTCCCGGCCGCTTCCTCAACTTGGACAGGCATACGGCCTTGAACGCCGCCGGCTTGGGCAAAGGCCATTCACCCGTCATCCGCCGCAGCCCCGGTTGAACGAACTGATAAAACGTCACCATGGCCGCGACCGGGTTGCCCGGCAGGCCGAAAAACGCGGCCCGACCGATACGGCCAAAAGTGAGAGGGCGCCCCGGCTTCATCGCGATCTTCCAAAATTCGATGTGACCGGCCTGCTCCAAGGCCTCCCTGACCAGATCGTACTCGCCCACCGAAACGCCGCCGGTGGAAACGATCGCATCCGCCTCGGCCGATGCCTGGGCCAACACGGCTTCCAGCCGTTGCTTGTTGTCGCCGACGATACCGAATTCGCATACCTCGACACCCAAGCGCTGCAACATGCCGAGCACGGTGTAGCGGTTGCTGTCGTACAGACAGCCTTCCGCCAGCGCCTCGCCTGGCTCCCGCAATTCGTCCCCGGTGGTGAACAGGCCGACCTTCAACCTGCGGTAGACCGGCACCCGTACCAGCCCTTGCCCGGCCAGGACGCCCAGATCGGCCGGCGTGAGGCGGCGCCCTCGCGTCAGCACGACCTGGCCGACGGTGACGTCCTCGCCCACCTGCCGGACATTTTGGCCTGGCATGGCCCCGCCGCCGAACACGGCCCAGCCGTCCGTGGCTTCGACATGCTCTTGCATGACTACGGTGTCGGTTCCCTCCGGCATCACTGCGCCGGTGAAAATCCGCACGCATTGTCCCGAGTGGACTTTACCGGGGTATGGCGCACCAGCGCGCGACACCCCGATGACAGCTAGGCGGCACTTGCCCGATGCGGGCAGGTCCGAGGCTCGCAACGCATAACCGTCCATCGCCGAATTCGGCGCAGAGGGTACCGCCAGGACCGCGTGTACGTCGGACGCCAGCACCCGCCCCAAGGCGGACCGCAAATCGACGGTTCTTGATGCGTCGAGCGGCTGAACCGCATCGATGACCCGGCTCCAAGCTTGTTCGACCGTCAGCGAATCCGGTTCGTAGTCATCCTCGCAGGTTACGGGATGGCGCTCGTCTTTTTTCATAGGAAGAGGAACTCACACAATCGTAGGCCCGGCTCGTCTGTGCCGCGGACATTTCAAGGCATCGCAACACCCGGGGAATTTTCGCACGATGTCGCGCGCGGACGGCGGCGTGGCAACGGTTTCAGATTCAGACGGAGCCAGGATGCGTACGCTGCAAAGATGGGGTGAGCAAAGGTGAAACCGCGAGCATGGTCGGGATGGCACCCCGCCGCGGTATCCGCCCCGGATCTGCGCCGTCGCAGTCGACCCGAACCCGCCGGACCCACTCCAGCATCCGTTCACCCTTCGGGGTTAGGCCCTGAACATGCAGGCCCTGCTGAGTGAACATGGTTCCCCGGCTCTGTTTACAGACGCCGGAGCGCGGTGGAAGAGCCGTTGCGACACAAGGCGGGTTTCGGCACGACCGAAATACCGGTCTTGGCCAAGGCGACAAGACAACCAACCCGAGGGAAGAGTCCAGCCGCTAGCGGACCGATGCGAACGGCTGGACGCGCGAAACCCCGGACGATGCCGTCCGGGGCAGGCCAATTATTTCTTGGGCTGGGCTGTGGGGGCGGCAGAAGGGGCCGCAGGTGCTGCTTCCGGCTTGGCGGCGGCGGGTACCGTACCCGCGGCCTCACCGGCGGGAGCGGCGGCAGGGGAAGCCTCGGGTGCAGGCGCCGGCGTCGCAAAGCGATCGATCTTTGCCTTGGCCATCAGATCGTCGATGTACTGGTGCAGTTTCTGCGTCTGCAGCATGGACCTGATCTGCTCCTTGACGGCATCGAATGCCGGCGGAGCAGACTCCCGCGATTCCTCGCGCTGGATGACGTGCCAGCCGAACTGAGTCTGTACCGGCGTCTGGGTGATCTCGCCATTCTTCAACTTGGCGACGGCTTCGGAGAACGGCTGCACCATCTGTTGCGGGCTGAACCAGCCCAGTTCACCGCCCTCGTTCTTGGAGCCGGGATCTTTCGACAGCTTCTTGGCCAGATCCTCGAATTTTGCGCCCTTGGCGAGCTTGGCGATGATGTCCTTCGCCACGTCTTCCTTGTCCACCAGGATGTGGCGGGCGCGGTACTCGGTACGCTGCATGGCACCGATGCGGTTGTCGTACTCCTTCTTGAGTTCCTCATCAGAGATGGTGAGGTTCTTCATGAAGTCTTCGGCGGCGATCTGTGACAGGATGACCCTTTCGGCGTTATCGATACGCGCCTGGTACTCTGGATTCTTGCTTAGTTGCTTGGCCACCGCATCCTGCCGCAGCAGTTCGCGCTTGACGAGTTCGTCGACGATCTTTTCTTCGGAAACCTCGCCGTTGCGACGCTGGGCGAGTTCCGATTTGATAGCGCCCACCTCGGCCTTGGTGATGGCCCTTCCGTTGACGCTGGCCACGGAATTCTCCGGCGTCGCCACGATGCCGGTTTTTGCTACTGAGGCCTGGGTTTTCGACGCATCCGGAGCAGGTTGATTACAGCCCGTCAAGGCGACGGCCAAGATCGCTGCACCGCTGGCAAGAGACTTTTTCATCAAGGGTTTCCTGTTGTTTGATGTTCAGAAGGAGTCAAGGCTTTCATGCTGAGGGCATGAATTTCATTGTGCATCATGTCACCTAACGCCGAATACACCATCCGGTGGCGTTGGACCGCAGATTTGCCATCGAATGCGGCTGACACGATTGTGGCATGGAAATGTCCACCGCCGGCCACCGCACCGGCATGGCCGGCATGAGAGGCGCTGTCGTCGATGATTTCCAAATGCAGGGGCTCCAGTGCCCGCTGAATGCGTTCACGAATCTGTTCGACCCGGGTGTTCATGTTGGATATACCTGCCGAAAAGGTTTGACGACCACGCGGGCATAGACCCCGGCGCGACCGTAGGGATCTTCGTCCGCCCAGCGTTGCGCTTCTTCCAGGCTCGGAAACTCGGCGACGATCAGGCTCCCCGTGAAACCGGCCTCTCCCGGATCCTCGCAATCCACCGCCGGATGCGGCCCCGCCAGCACGAGCCGCCCCTCGTCCTGCAGGCGGTCAAGCCTCTGCAGGTGGGCCGGACGCGCACCCTTGCGATGCTCAAGGCTGCCCGGATGGTCTTCACAAAATATGGCATACAGCACTTGGCTCACTCCTCGGTCTTCGCTTCGGGCATGTGGCGGGCCAGAAAAATCGATTGCGCCACGACGAACACCAGGGTCAGTCCCAACATGCCGAACAGCTTGAAGTTGACCCAGGTTTCGGTGTCGAAACTGTAGACGACGAACAGATTGGCGGCACCGACGGCCATGAAAAACAGGACCCATGCCAGATTGAGCCGCAGCCAGACCTCCTTCGGCAGGTCGACCTGCTTACCCATGATCCGCTCGATCAAGGTGCGCTCGCCGACGAACTGGCTCAGCAGAAAGCCCAAGCCAAACGCCCAGTTGAGCACGGTCGGCTTCCACTTGATGAACAGTTCGTCCTGGAACACCAGCGTCGCCCCGCCGAAAACGGCGATGAGGACCAGCGTCACCCAATGCATCGGCTCGACTTTGCGGGTTCGGTACCAGGCAACGCCCACTTGCAGCAAGGTCGCGACGATAGCCACCGCCGTGGCGAGATAGATGCCCTGCCACTTGTAGGCGACAAAAAACAGGATGATGGGGAAGAAATCGAACAGCAGTTTCATCGGTATTCAAGTAGTTGGAAGGTGCCGGAAGCGGTCGCGGACAAGGGTGATGCCACCTTCCGCATCGCCCCGGCATTGCCGGCCGCCGACCGAGGAGCAAGGGGACCTGTCATAAAGCCCATAGTTTACACATCCTGGTGACGACGGGCATTATGTTCTTGATCCGAAGTCAACCGCTATTTCTTTCATGGACCAAGAACATCGCGCCGAAATCGAAGCTCGGACATTCCGCCGCCTCCTGGCCCATCTTCAGACCCATACCGAAGTCCAGAACATCGACCTCATGATTGCCGCGGATTTCTGCCGCAACTGTCTGGCGAAATGGTACAAAGCGGCCGCAGATGAAATCGGCGAAGAGCTGCCGTATCCCGAAGCGCTTGCGGCCATCTATGGCATGTCTTACGAAGAATGGAAAACGCGCTTCCAAACCGAAGCCACGCCAGAACAACTGCAACGGTACGAAGAGAAACAGAAGCGCAAGCCGGCCTAGCCCGCCGGCTTGTGTTCGATCAGCTCGATCCGGTAGCCGTCCGGGTCCGCGACGAATGCGATGACCGTTGTCCCGTGCTTCATGGGCCCGGGTTCGCGCACGATTTCGCCCCCCAAGGCCCGTATCCGCTCCACGGCGGCATGGATGTCGTTCACCTCCAGCGCAATATGGCCGAAGCCTGTGCCCAGATCGTACTTGTCCACGCCCCAGTTGTAGGTCAGCTCGATCACCGTGGCGTCGGCCTCGTCGCCGTAACCGACGAACGCCAAGGTGAACTTGCCGTCCGGAAAATCCATCTGTCGCAGCAAACGCATCCCCAGAACCTCGGTGTAAAACCGCAGGGACTTCGGCAAATCCCCGACTCGCAGCATGGTGTGTAAAATACGCATGGCTTCAGACCTCCTCTCGCGCCATGGGAACCGGTCGACAAGGCCGGTTTGGATTGGAAATGATAGCGCGGCCCGGCAGGAAAAGCTCCAAAGCCCCTGCCTCATGTGCCGATGGGCGAGGCTAAAGGCTGACAGTCGACGAAAACTTGGCTAGAATAGCCGCCCTTCAACGGAGAGATGTCCGAGTGGTTTAAGGAGCACGCCTGGAAAGTGTGTATACGGTAATACCGTATCGAGGGTTCGAATCCCTCTCTCTCCGCCATTTGAATGATTCAGACAGTCCCAGGACATCCCTAAGCCCGCAATTCTGCGGGCTTTTTTGTGTAAACTACATCCCGGACATTCCCGCGTGTTCCCCCTTAAGCTTTGTCTTTTTGGGGGCACATTTGGGGGCATGACCCAAGCCGGCGGGGGCTGGTGCCCCCAAAATGGCCGGAAGCCGCTCTACGTATGGGGTGTAGCCATGTTGACCGATACCGCAATCAAACGCATCAAGCCCAGGGAGAAGCCCTTCAAGCTCTCCGACGAGAAGGGGCTTTACCTGGAAGTCACGCCGGCTGGGGGCAGATACTGGCGGATGAAGTACCGCTTCGGCGGGAGCTAATGTCAAATCTGGTGTATGGGCCATTAGCACAAGGCTGATCAGGCGGCCAATACCTGCTGTTCCGGTGGGTCGTCGGTCACCGGGATCCCATCTTCAAACACCACGCCGGAAAGTCAAGTCCGGGATGCGTTCGGCGCCGCGAATGCGCCGCCAGGATTTCGCCGCCTCCTCCATCAGCTTGAACGCCAGCCCGAGGAACGTTGACCGCGACAGGCAGTTCTTGGCGCGTGTGGTACGGTGGCGGACCGTCGCGAACGTGGACTCGATCGGGTGGGTGGTCCGTAGCTGCTGCCAGTGCTCCGCCGGCAAGTCATGGAAGGCCAGCAGGGCCGCCCTTCGGCAGGCTCAGGGGCCGCCCGGTCCTTGGTCAATTTCTCGGTGGCCTTCGGGTACGTTGCTTGATAGCTCTGCACGCAGCGGTCAAACGCCTGCTCCGCCTCGCGCCGCGTGGGCGCCATCCAGATCGCCTGGAGCGCGGCCTTGGCTTGGCTCTGTAAGGCTTTCGGCAGGCTGCTCAGGACATTGCCCATCTTGTGAAACCCACACCGCTGATGGCGGGTCTCGGCGTAGACCTCGTCCATTGCGGCCCAGAAGCCCAGCGCCCCGTCGCCGATCGCCAGGCGTGGCCCCTCGGTCAGACCGCGGGTCTTGAGGTCCCGCAGCACGTCGAGCCAGGACGCTTTCGCTTCACGGAAGCCATCCGCCAAGGCAACGAGTTCCTTCCTGCCGTCGCACCGTACGCCGATGATCACCAGCAGACACAGCCGCGGGTCGTCCTCTTCACGGACGCCGGTGTGGACCCCATCGGCCCACCAGTACACGTAGCGCTGTTCGGACAGATCCCGCCGTGCCCACGCCTGATACTCCCGAGCCCAATCGGCCTTCAAGCGACTCACCACATTCGCTGATAGGCCCTTGGCCTGGTCACCGACCAGCACCGTTAGGGCCTCCTGCAGATCCCCGGTCGAGATCCCTTTCAGATACAGCCACGGCAAGGCCGCGCAGATACGACCGGAACGGCGCACATACGGCGGCACCAAGGCCGAGTTGAACTTCACCCCGCTCCCCGAACGGTCCCGGACCTTCGGCACCCGCACCGACACCGGCCCGACCGCCGTCAGCACCTCGCGTTCCGGCAAATCACCGTTGCGGACAATGGCCCGCTGACCGCCCCATGTGCGCACGTTCCCGTACCGGCTCAGCAACTCCCCCAACTCCGTCTCGATGGCCTTCTGGATCAACTCGCGGGCACCCCTTCGGATCAAATCCTCCAGACCCAGCCCCAGCTCCGTTGCCTTTTTCTCCTCGTCCTGCGTAACCTTGCTCATGGCGTACTCACCTCAATGCTGCTTTTCAGTCTCGACAACCGAATTGTCAGCAGGGTACGCCACCCGTTCAAGCCATCACCCCCCTGGCTCATACACCAGTTCCGACTATAACTCGGCGCTACGGCGGAAAAGGAAAAGGCCAGAGCGAAGTCTGGCCTTGGAAAAGTGGTGGTGGACCTTAGCCAAAAAGAAAACCGACATCTACAACCAGTGCGGGTTTGGGCGGAACCCATCGCGATGGCGCGGCTATCCCGGCCCCCTACGCCGGCATTTCACCCACCGGCAGAAAGTCGCCTTGCCCCTCATCTCGTAGGCTGATGTACTCCAAGCGCCACTGATCCACGCGGCGCAGGTCAGCCAGCGTCAGGCGCGTGTCTGCCACGGCTTCGCAAGCGTCGAGCGCGATCTCCGTGGCAACGTCGGGCTTGCCGTAGGTCTTTTCGAACAGATCGCGCAGCTGCCCGGCGACCCGCTCAGCCGACAGCCTCGCTTCGGTGCCACCCTCGGTGACGTCGTAGACAACGGACACTGAAAGCGCATAGGGCTCCCCTTCGCCCACTTCTGCGCCTCGCTGCTCACCCAGATCGAAGAACAGCCCGACCAGGTACTTCGCGTCGGGCTCCAAAATCTTGGCGATCAGCTGCTCGACGGTGCGCTTGCCAGAGAGCTTGCGCAGCCGCTCCTCGAAAGCATTGGGGAAGGCCGGTCGGCCGTATCGCGCAGCAAGCCACTGCTTCAGGGCACGCTTCGCGTCAACCGGCAGCGCGAGGCTGTTGTCTTTGACTGCGCGCTCGGCGAAGTCGCCTTTCGGTACGCTGCGGCGATCACCATGCCGGAGCTCAAGAATCAACGGCGCAGCGTCGCCGCCCTCGTAGGCGAGTTGGAGTCGTCGTGGATGCTTGGCGTATGAGAGCTGTGGATCAGGCTCCTTCATGACCTCGGCCACGATGACCTCGACGCACAGCTCGCTGTCATGCGGCAAGTCGCAGTCATGGGTGATGACGATGACGCGGCGCCCTTGGTCGGCCGCGCCGACCAAACCCAATGCAGCAGCGGCCTCGCAAGTTAGAAGATCACCCTGTCGCCAGTCCGTATCGCGCGCCAGCATCCATCGCCCCCGACCTATCGCTCGGGGGACCCGGGAATGGACAGCTCGGCTCGCCAATCTTCCGAGGGCTTCGCTTTCGACCTCGCCAAGCCTGATCGGTCATAAGCCTCATCCATCGCCTTGGCTTCGGTGACAAGTGACTGGATGTGCGACCGCAAGAGCTGGCCGGCAGCGGCGAAGTCCATCAAGGACCGGCCTTCAAATGCCTTCATCTTCAGCAAGGAAGACGCACGAGGGATGCCGGCATCTCGGAAAGCGTCGGCGGCATGGCTCAGGGCAAGAATCCTCTCGAACTTATCAGGCTCAGGTGTGACTTCTCCTCTGATCCACTTGTAGATTGCCTGCCTGGAGACGCCGAGCACCGAAGCCATATCCGAGATGGCAGGAATCAACACCTGGCGGATGTTGGCAAGGTGATCAGATGCAGATCGCAGATCAGGGTGTTGTTCCTGGCTGTCGTCAGCCGTCGCAACATCGACATGAAAGGGAACTCGTGCCTCCAGCATCCTGCGCCAGTCTCCGGCACGAGAGATCTCGAAAATACTGCCGGTGCCACCAACCGCAAGGGCTGAGCCGATCAGCGCCAAGGCTGCAGTGGCAACAGTCCCAATCGGCGCGGCAAACGGCATCGGTCGGGGGGTAGGTAAAGTCGCGGTGTACATGGCGTCTGGTTTGTCCGGTTCAGGCCCACGCGTCACGCGCGTGATCCGTCGTCGTTGCCCTGAAGACGGACTTGATGGTCGCATGCAGCGAGAGCAGCTGCTCACCTAGCTTGTCCATGTCGATCGGCATGCGGCCTTCGACGAAATGGTCCGTATCGATGACCGCATGCGCCCGAGATTCCTTCACCTCGAATTTCGGATTGATTATCAAGCCGTGGGGCTGCAGGTCTGGCGGGAACCCCAAGGGCGCGGTCATCCTATGCACCCGTGCCACAAGCGTCCCCATCGGTACCAGTGGGCCAATCTCTGTTCTAAAGACCGATTCTGTCAGTCTGTAAAGTGGCTGCGCATTGAACTCGACCCCATGCAACCCGCCAACAAGGTACTGCTCCACGCTCTCACCGGCGCGCGGCAAGACGGCATCCAGATAGCGAAGACCCAGCCGACTGACGTGATCGAGGGTAACCACCTCGTGCACGGCCGCCAAGCCACTCAGCAGCTCCGGGATGAACTCGTTGTGCGTGTCGTAGTGGGTCGTGTGGTACGTGATGGCCGACGGGGCGAGGATGAATCCAGCCGTGCTGTCGCTGCGGGTGATGAGCCACTGATGCACATGCGTGATCTGCGGCTCCACTTGCTGCGCCTGACCTGGCCCCGGCACAACCAGGTGCGTAACCTGTTGCGGCTCGAACAACGGGTATCCCTCACGGCGCAGTCGATCCTGGATCTGGTCCACGTACTTAGACATCGCGGCGACAGGATTGAAGTGCGCCTGCGCAAGCGCGTAGTACACCGGCGCGTTCGACATCCTTTCGCTCACTGGTAGGCTCCGATCTCTTCTTGGTTGATAGTTTGGTTGTCAGTTTACACCTTGGTTGACACTATGACCAGAAGGAGCCACAAAGCGTCCAATCACCCTGCTGTGTCGGCGACATGATCCGGGTCGGCGGTAGGCTGCCCATCGAGGCCTTCGCCTTCACCAGTGACGCGGTGTGGCCGGGTGCCGCTGGGGGTGACCCTGTTGCAGGGCGCCAGCGTGCAGCCGGCGCCGGTCCGCTGGCTGTTCCTGGAGTCTCTCATTTTGTGTACTAATGATAGACGCGATAGACCGGCCTGAAACCCGCATTTCACCGTCGATCAAAAGTTTATTTTTCGACTTTTGATAGACCGATGGAAACGCTTTTAAAACTTATGATAGACTTATGATCGTGTTCCATTCGTCATTTTTGGGAGGTCGTCATCATGAAACATCAGGTCGTGGGTTACATCCGGGTCAGTTCGGTCGGGCAAAACACGGACCGGCAATTGGCGGGCGTGGCGCTGGATCGGGTCTTTGAGGAGAAGGCAAGCGCGAAGACCGTCACGGCGCGGCCTGTGCTGGCGGAATGCCTGGCCTACGTGCGGGCCGGGGATACGCTGGTCTGCCATTCACTGGACCGGCTGGCGCGGAACACGGCGGAGCTTTTGGGATTGGTCCGGGAGATCACGGGTAAGGGCGTGACGGTCCGGTTTTTGAAGGAGAACCTCACCTTTTCAGGGTCCGACGATGACCCGTTCAAGAATCTGATGCTGAGCATGCTAGCCGCGTTCGGGCAGTTCGAGCGGGAGCTGATCAACGAGCGGCGGCGCGAAGGCGTGGCGGCGGCACGGGCGCGGGGTCGGAAGTTCGGGGCGCCGGCCAAGCTGACCCCGGAGCTGTGCGCGAAGATCGATGAGCTTTTGGCGTCCGGGGCCAGCAAGCGGACGACGGCAAGGGCGGTCGGGATCGGGGAGGCTACGCTGTATAGGTATCTGAATGAAAAGGGCTAGAACACGCCGATGAAAAAACAGGGGGCACATTTGGGGGCATGAAGTTCCATCATAAAGACGCGGTGATAGGCAGAATGCGGCTTACGAGGTACGTTCGATTGTCTCTCTCGCAGAAATGCCGGCTTTTTATTGGGCGCTTCGCATGAGCCTCTCCATCCGTCAATCGACCGGAAGCCGGAAGGCGCGGGAGGGGAACGGCCAGCCATCCTGTCCGTCCCCTGGGTTCCCACCACGGGTTCGGCACAAATCCACAAGCGCGGGTGAAGACCGGACGTTAACGAGACGCTCCGGCACGGGGCGAGTCTGTTTCCCGGAGCTGGCGGTTACCGCTTCACACCGTTGGAAATGCCGCCCGTACCGAAAGTGTTGCTCCACTGCCCCACAAAGGACAGTTTATTCCTGGCAAGTTGCAGATCAAAAGTCGAGCTGCCGCCGCTGAAATCCAGTTGCAGGGAAGCCGCACCATTCCTGTCCACACTGCCGGTTCCGGTAACATCGAATTCGATGTGATGGCCCATGACGCAATGGCCGGTCGCCGATCCCCGAACGATGCTGACTTCACAGCGTCCGGTGTGCTGTTCAGCGAGATTGGACTGGTACATGATCCATGTGCCGTTGAGGTCTGGGGTTTTGCATCCGGCCTGCAGCTGCGCACTGAACAGCGCGGCGGGTCGTGTAGCAAGCAACAGTTTTTTCATCGTCGTAAAGCCTTGTTTTCTTTTTGTCGGGGTCGATCGCCTCATCCACAAGCACAAGGCGGTATCTCTTGCGCGTGATGTCGCGCCCCGTTGCCTTAGCAAATCTCGCGCCCCACCCATCGCTGAGCCATCCGATTGATTTCCGAAGGGGGCGAAAGGAAGGACTTGTGCCTTAGTATGCTGCTATCGCGTCATATGACTCGGTTGATGCGCGATATCGCCTACCTGCATCAGACCAGCAGGTGGCGATACTTGAGCTGGAACATTACTCGCCGAGTGATAAGCTTGTTTTTTTGATGGCCACGACGCTCGAGGACAAATTCGTGACGAAGGTCCCGCTCACGCAAGCGTTATTCCCTCATCCGGGCAGTCCGCGGCATCGCGCCGAGGGCGCCGGCATTCCCACCGCCTCAGACTGAATTGCGGCCAGGAGGACGGAACAGCCATGGCACCGATCACGGTACTGAAGGCTTCCCTGGACTACCTGCCCCATGGCTATTGCTACGCGTGGATTCCGGAGCTGCTCTGGCTGCATGTGATTTCCGACCTGGTCATCGCCGCCGCGTACTATTCGATTTCCATCGCCCTTTTCTATTTCGCGAAACGGCGGCGGGATGTGGTTTTCCGGGGCGTATTTCTCCTGTTCGGATTGTTCATACTGGCCTGCGCGTGCACCCATCTCATGGGAGCATGGACAGTTTGGCACCCCGACTACTGGACGGACGGAGCCATCAAGGCCATCACGGCCGTGCTATCCATCGCCACCGCTGTCCTGGTCTGGCCCCTGATACCACAAGCGCTGCAAATTCCTTCACCGAAACAACTGCTGGAACTCAATCAATATCTGGCCAACGAGGTCGCGGAGCGGAAGCAGGCGGAGGAACGCTTGCGCACACTCATCGATGCGGAACCCGAATGCGTGAAAACGGTGGGGGCCGACGGCACCCTTATAGACATGAACCGGGCGGGACTTCGGATGATCGAGGCCGGCTCGATCGAAGAAGTCCGGGGAAAACCGATATCCGCCTTCGTCGATCCCAACGATCGTGAACGGTTCGAAGCCTTCAGTCGGCGGGTGCTGGCAGGCGAAAGCGGCAAGCTGGAATTCCAGGTCATCGGCCTCAGGGGCGGCCGGCGCTGGCTGGAAACCCACGCGGTACCTTTCTATGGCCCCCCTGGGCGCGCCGAGGCCCTGCTGGCCGTGACTCGCGACATGACCGATCGGAAGCAGGCGGAAGAGGCCGTACGACTGGCCGCAACCGCCTTCGAAACCAGTGAAGCCATCATGATTACCGACGCCGAGGGCATCGTGCAGCGGGTCAACTCGGGCTATACCGCAATCACCGGCTATGCCCCGGAAGAAATCATCGGCACACCGTCCGAATTTTTACGGTTCGGCGCGAATGAAGGCGAAGCGACATCCGCGCAAATCTCGGAAAGTTTGAACGGGACGGGTTGCTGGAAAGGCGAGGTCACGGCCCGGCGCAAGAACGGCGATACCTATCCGGCATGGCTTTCGATCAAGGCCGTGCGGAACGAGGAGAGGGTGCTGACGCACTATGTCGCAACCTTCGTCGACATCAGCGAGCGCAAGCGCGCCCAGCAGGAAATCGAGCAACTGGCTTATTTCGATTCGCTGACGGGACTGCCGAACCGCCGTTTGTTTCTCGAACGGCTGAATCAGGCCGTCGGGGAAAGTCGCATCGACGGGTCCCGCTGTGCGCTGCTGTTCGTCGACCTCGACCGGTTCAAGCATCTCAACGATGCATGCGGCCACACGGTCGGAGACCAGCTGCTGCGCAAAGTTGCCGAACGTCTGACCGAAGGCATCGGCCAGCGCGACATGGTTGCGCGCCTGGGTGGCGACGAGTTCGTGATCCTGCTGGACGGCCTCGATGCCGACATCGAACCCGCATCCCGGCATACCATGGAGGTCGCTGAAAACCTCAGGCTGATGCTGCAGCGGCCCTTTCTTCTCTCCAGCGGACAGCATTACGTCACCGCCAGCATCGGCACGGCAGTGTTTCCTTTCGATACGGGCTCGGCCGACGATCTGCTGAAAGCCGCCGACATGGCCATGTACCAGGCCAAGGCGGCCGGCCGCAATACGGTGAGGGCCTACGCATCGACCATGCAGGCGGCAGCCGAAACCCGCCTGACCCTGGAGAGGGACATGCATGCCGCACTGGAACGCGGAGAGTTCCAGATCTATCTGCAGCCGCAGGTCGATGGCGAAGGCAAGACCGTCGGCGCGGAAGCGCTGCTGCGCTGGCAACATCCCACCGAGGGGCTGCTGCTGCCCGACAAGTTCATCCCCTTGGCCGAAGACACCGGCCTGATTCTGCCGATCGGCGAATGGGTGTTCGAACAAACCTGCAAGGAGAGCGTACGCCTGTCACAGGCGGGACATAAGCTGCGCCTGTCGGCGAACATCAGCCCCCGCCGCTTTCAGCAGCCCGATTTCCTGGAACGGGTCCTGCGCATCCTGAACCGGACGGGGGCCGACCCTCACAGCCTGATTTTCGAAATCACCGAAGGTCTGCTGGTCTCGGACATCGACGATGCCATCGCCAAAATGAGCGCCCTGGAGCAAATCGGCATCCGGTTTTCGGTGGACGATTTCGGCACCGGATACTCCTCGCTGGCCTATCTGAAACGGTTGCCGCTGAGTGAGCTGAAGATTGCGCAAACCTTCGTGGACGACTTGCCGAACGACCCGAATGACGTCATGCTGGTCGAGACGATCCTGTCGATGGCTTACCATTTGAACCTGGAAACCATCGCCGAAGGCGTCGAGACCCGCGAGCAGCTCGCGTTTCTGAAGGAAAGGGGCTGTCAGCGCTTTCAAGGATACTATTTCAGCCCGCCGCTCCCGGCAGCGGAATTTTTCGAGAAATTGGCCTGAATCCGCCCGCCCGTGGCGCAGATCAATCGGCCGGCCGCATCACGGGCGTTTCGACGCCGATCTCGCTCTCGCAGTTCGGGCAGGCATACCAGGTTTCGGCGTCCGAGCCCCAGGCATAGCCTTCGTTTCCATCCTGCTCCATCGGCACGAGCTCCCTGCCCCGCCCCCGCCAGCCGCATTCCGGACACCGGTACATGGACCGCTCCATTTCATCCAGGAAGCGCTGAAACGCGACGAAACTCATCTTGTTCATCGACATGCGCGCGGAACTGATGTGGAAGCGGATTCCCGCGGCTTTGTCGTCGCAGTCCTTGGTGATGCGTCTGGCCATGGCATATTCCCCTTCATTTGTGGATGAGTCGCTGCGGGCAAATTCCGACTGCCTGTGTCGAATAACGTACTCCTTCTCGGATTAACGGGTCAAATCCCCCATCCGCCGAAAAGGCCGGCCTGCGGCGTCAGTGAATGAAGGGCATCACCAGCGGAGATGCCAGGCCATGCAAGACCAGAGAAGACAGCGCGCCGGCGACCACGTCGTCCAGCATGACGCCCCAGCCGCCGCCAGTGCGCCGGTCTATCACCCGGATCGGCCAGGGTTTGACGATATCGAAGAACCTGAAGAGGACAAAACCGAGCAGCACGTTCTGCCATGAGGCTGGAATGCTCCACATCGTGATGAGATAACCGACGACCTCGTCCCATACGATCGCGGGGTGGTCGGCCTGGCCCAACATGCGGCCGCAACGGCCGCAGGCCACCACGCCCAGCCCCAGCAGCAGAGCCATGGCCGTTGCGTAAATCGCCGGAGTGTACCCGGCAAGCAGGAGATAGACCGGAATTGCCGCGAGCGTTCCGAAGGTGCCCGGCGCCCAGGGCGCCAGCCCGGAACCGAATCCCACGGCGATCAGGCACCAGGGATTCTTGAGCATCGGGCGGAACTCAACGCGGCGGCGATTCATCCGTCGTCTCCCGAGACACAAAATGGAGGTAGCCCGACCGCCAAAGCCTTTCAGGCCGGCCGGCGCGCCGAACGCTCAAACCGGAGCCGGCGCGGATCGTGCCGATGCGGCTCACCCGGGTGCCGGTTGCCTCGGCCGCAAGTGTGACCGCGTTCGCCTTCATCGCCGGAGCGGTGAAACACAGTTCGTAGTCGTCACCGGCGACCAAAGGCATCTCCCAGTCGCCGGAATCGGCGACATACCGGCAGACGCCAGCCGACAGCGGCAGATTTTCCCAGTCGACCTCCGCGCCCACCGCACTCTGTTCCAGGATATGCCCCAGGTCCGCCGCCAGTCCGTCCGAGACGTCGATGCACGCGCTGGCGAATTCCGGAAGGCGCAAGCCAAAGCCGACCCTGGGTTCCGGAACGTCCAACCGATCCAGTGCCTCTTCGTCCGAGGCATCATATGCGCCCTGCCGGATCTTCAAGCCCAGGCCGGCCAAACCGAGACCGCCGGTGACGTAAACGGCGTCGCCGGGCTGTGCCCCCGACCGTTTCACCGCCGACCGTCCTGCCGCCGTCCCGAGTGCCTGCACGGTGATGGCCAACGGACCGCGCGTGGTGTCGCCTCCGATCAGTTGGACGCCGTGGCGCTCGGCGAGTCCGAAGAAGCCTTGCGCGAAGGCGGCAATCCATTCGGGATCGTTTTCCGGCAGGGTCAAGGCCAGCAGCGCCCAACGCGGCCTGGCCCCCATGGCGGCCAGATCGCTCAGGTTGACCGCGAGTGCCTTGTGGCCGAGCCTCATCGGGTCTGCATCGGGGAAAAAATGGACGCCGGCGACGAGGGTATCGGTCGTCAGGGCGAGCCGCGTCTCCGCCGCAAAGTTCAGAATCGCGCAATCGTCGCCGATGCCGAGCTCCGTCTCCGGGTGCATCACCCGCTGCCTGGAAAAGAAACGCCGGATGATCTCGAATTCACCCGGCCGCTGCATGGAATCGGGCAATCTCAGCCCCGCCTGCGGGCCGCCATCTCGACCGCCCGGCATTCGTGCGCCACCCGGTCCAGGATGCCATTCACATAGCGGTAGCTCTGGGTGGCGCCGAACTCCTTGGCCAGATTGATGGCCTCGTTCAGGATCACCCGGTAGGGCGTCTCCGGACGGCGCAGAAATTCGTAGCAGCCGATGCGCAGAATCGCCCGCTCCACAGGATCGACCTCTTCGATCGGGCGATCGATGAATTTCGCCAGCTCGGCATCCAGCAAGGGCAGGTTGTTCGCCACGCCGTGCAAGAGCTCCTTGAAATAGCCGACCTGGACGTCCGGCACGTGGCATTTGCTGACCCGCTGCTCCAGCGTCTCGTCCTCCGCCTCGCCCTCGCCGGCTTCTTGCGAGCGGCCGAATTTTTCCAGCAGTTCCTCGAGCTGGTCCCGCTCAGCCGGACTCAATTCCAAACCGTTGGCGTGACGCCGATACAGCGACTTGGTGAGCTGCAGCTCTTCGACGAACTGGCGTTCGATTTCCGGAAGGCTGTCCCTCGCCAGTTGCCACTGGTAAACGGCTTGTACGGCGGCACGGCGCGCCAGCGTCCGCGTCAGGCTCATTCAGCCCCCAGCTGCCGTAGCAGATTGACCATTTCGATGGCGGACAGCGCGGCTTCCGCACCCTTGTTGCCGGCCTTCGTGCCGGCCCGTTCCACCGCCTGCTCGATCGTGTCCACCGTGAGCACCCCGAAGGCGACCGGCAGGCCATGCTGCAGGGAGACGCTCGCCAAGCCTTTGACGCATTCGCCGGCGACGTAATCGAAATGCGGAGTCGCGCCCCTGATGACCGCACCCAGCGCGATGATTGCATCGTAACGGCCGGAATCGGCGATCTTCTTGACCGCCAGCGGCAGCTCGTAAGCCCCCGGCGTCTTGGCGATGCAGATGTCCTCCCGGCGGGCGCCATGGCGCACCAGGGTGTCGATCGCGCCGCTGACCAGGTGGTCCACGATGAAACTGTTGAAGCGCGAAGCGGCGATGCAGACGCGCAGTCCTTCGGCGTTCATGCCGCCTTCGAAAGTCTTGATATGAGCCATGTCGGTTCCCGATCAGTCGGTTGTCACGTAATCCACGACTTCCAGCCCGTAGCCGGAAAGTCCCAAATATTTCTTCTGCGCGCCCAGAACCCGCAACTTGTGCACGCCCAGGTCGGCGAGGATCTGTGCGCCGGTGCCGGTGGTGCGCCAGTCGACCCCGGGATCCTCGCGTTGGCCGATGTCCACGCCGTGGTCTTCCATTTGGTAGTGGTGGATGCGTTCGACCAGGCAGCGGTCGTCTTCCTCGTTGCGGATCACGACCAGAACGCCCCGCCCCTCGTCCGCGATCCGCTTCATCGCCGCGCGCAGCGATATGCCGACATCGCCCCGCCGCACGCCGAACAGGTCGGTCAGCAGGTTGCGGCCGTGCACCCGGACCAGCACCGGCCCCTCGCCGGCAATGTCGCCCAGCGTAAGCGCGAGGTGCAGCTTGTTATCCAGGCGGTCCTGGTAGGCATAGAGGTGGAAGCGGGCGTATTCGGTCGGGAATTCGCATTCGCAGATGCGCTCCACCGTCTGTTCGTTCTGCATCCGGTAGTGGATCAGATCGGCGATGGTGCCGATCTTGAGGCCGTGGACCGCCGCGAACTGTTCCAGATCCACGCGCCGCGCCATCGAGCCGTCCTCGTTGAGGATCTCCACGATCACCGCTGCCGGCACCAAGCCGGCCAAGCGCGCCAGATCGCAGCCCGCCTCGGTGTGGCCGGCGCGATTGAGCACCCCGCCGGGCTGCGCCATGAGCGGGAAAATATGGCCCGGCTGAACCAAGTCTTCGGGCTTGGCATCCACGGCCACGGCGCACTGGATGGTGCGGGCGCGGTCGCCGGCCGAAATGCCGGTGGTCACGCCGCTTGCGGCCTCGATCGACACCGTGAAGTTGGTCGAATGCGGCGTCCGGTTCTCGTTCACCATCAACGGCAACCGCAATTGCTGGCAGCGCTCGCGGGTCAGCGTCAGGCAGATCAGACCGCGGCCGTAGCGCGCCATGAAATTGATGTCCTCGGGCCGCACGTGAGCGGCCGCCATGACGAGGTCGCCTTCGTTTTCCCGGTCCTCGTCGTCCATGATGACGACCATCCGGCCCTGGCGGATGTCTTCGATGATTTCTTCGATCGTGTTTAATGTCATTCTGCGATGAATCCATGGCCGCGCAACGATTCGCGCGTCAGTGAACCGGCCGGCCGCGCGGCGGCGTCGCCCAGCATCAGCCGTTCCAGGTACCGCGCCAGCAGGTCGACTTCGAGATTGACCCGCCTGCCGGCGCATGTTTCTCCCAGTGTCGTTTCCGCCAAGGTGTGGGGCACGACGTTGACGTCGAAGGCGCAGCCATCGACGCGGTTGACCGTCAGGCTGACACCGTCGATGCAGATCGAGCCCTTCTCGGCGATGTATTTCGCCAAGTTCGCAGGCGCATCGATGCGGAACCTGACCGACCGTCCATCCTGGACTCGTGAACCGACGACGCCGACGCCGTCGACATGGCCGCTGACGATATGCCCGCCCAGGCGGGCGGCGGGCGTCAGCGCCAGCTCCAGATTGAGCGCCGCCCCGGCCTCCAGCTCACCCAGCGTGGTACGGGACAGCGTCTCGCGGGATACGTCGGCGCTGAAATGGCCGCTGCCGTATTCGATCACGGTCAGGCAGATGCCGTTGACGGCGATGCTGTCACCCCGCCTCACCTCGGCCATCGCCAGCTTGCCCGCAG
This sequence comes from Methylococcus geothermalis, assembly GCF_012769535.1. Lineage (NCBI taxonomy): Bacteria > Pseudomonadati > Pseudomonadota > Gammaproteobacteria > Methylococcales > Methylococcaceae > Methylococcus > Methylococcus geothermalis. The sequence goes on along the minus strand of NZ_CP046565.1, from coordinate 1,544,613 downwards.
CGACGGTCAGACGGCAGTCGCCTCCCTGCAACTCCTTGCGCTGAAGCTGCCCTTTGGCTTGTATTATGCCTGTAAACATGCCTTGAAAGTTCTCCGGAGCCGGTGGCTTCAAGCGCTCGGACGGAGGATCAGCCGCATGTCCTTGCCGACCCGCCGCACGTCCGAGATCGCCAGTTCCGGGCGGTCGGCCATCTCGGTCAGGCCCGGCAGGTGGAACAGGCCACGCGCCTGGTCCCCGAGAATGCAAGGCGCGATATAGACGTGCCATTCATCGACCACCCCGGCCGCAAGCAATGCGCCGTTCAAGGTCGCGCCGGCTTCGAACAGCACCTCGTTGAACTCCAGGCGTCCCAGCGCCCGCACCACGGCCGACACGGCAGGCCTTCCCGTTGCATCGGCTTCGACCTCCAGTATCTCGACGCCGGCATCGGTCAGGGATTGCCGGGCCCCAGCGTCGGCCTCCGTGGTTATCACCAGCACCCGGCCGGGCTGCCGGAAAACCCGCGCGCATGCCGGCGCTTGCAAGCGGCTGTCAACAATCACTCTCGCCGGCTGCTCCAGATCGGTAGCTTCAGCCAGGCGAGCGGTGAGGAAGGGATCGTCGGCGCGCACTGTACCGATGCCGGTAACGATGGCGGAGCTGCGCGCCCTCAAACGATGGACGTCACATCGCGCCGCCTCTCCCGTGATCCATTTGCTCTCGCCGGATGCCAGTGCGGTCCGCCCATCGAGACTCATGGCCAGCTTGCTCCTGACGAATGGTAGTCCCGAACGCATGCGCTTGATGAAGCCCGGATTCAGGCGCTCCGCTTCCTTCTCCAGCAAGCCGCGGGAGACCTCGATGCCGGCCTGCCGCAATCGTTCGAGCCCCTTCCCCGCCACTCGCGGATTGGGGTCCTGCATGGCCGCGACCACACGCGCCACGCCGGCCTCGATCAAACGCCCGGCGCACGGAGGGGTCCGGCCGTGATGCGAGCAGGGCTCAAGCGTGACATAGGCCGTAGCGCCCTTGGCCCGCTCACCGGCATTCCGCAGAGCCACGATCTCGGCATGCGGGCCGCCGGCGCGCTGGTGCCAGCCCTCGCCGACGACTTGGTTCCCGTGCACAAGGACACAGCCGACCCGAGGGTTGGGATCGGTGGTATACAAGCCCTTTTCGGCGAGACGCAGGGCACGCGCCATGAAGCGAAAATCGTCGGCGTTCCAGCTTGCGGTGTCGGTGGAGGGGGTCATCGAAAACGGCAGGGTATGCCTGTTTCAGGCATCGAAAGCGTCGGACTGCCTGCGAGCGGCCTCGGAATCGGGCTCGTTTTCCAGGCGGTCGATCACTTCGCGGAACTGGTTGACGTCCTCGAACCGGCGATAGACCGAGGCGAAGCGGACATAGGCCACGTCGTCGAGCTGGCTCAGCTCGTTCATCACGTACTCACCGACCAGACGCGACTGCACCTCACGCTCACCGGTCGCCAGCAGGCGTTTCTTGATGCGGGTGATCGCGGCCTCCACCCGATCGCTGGGCACGGGGCGTTTCTCCAGGGCGCGCAGCATGCCGGCGCGCAGCTTCTCTTCCCGGAACGGCTGCCGGCTGCCGTCCGACTTCACCACCCTGGGCATGTTGAGTTCAGCCGCTTCGTAAGTAGTGAAGCGCTCCTTGCACTCGCCGCACTCGCGGCGGCGGCGCACCTGGTCTCCCTCCTGCGACAGCCGGGAATCCACAACTCGCGTATCTTGAGCACCGCAGAAAGGACACCGCACGGGCGAACTTCACCCCTCACAATGTGCAAGCTTCCGGCGAATGGCCCCCACCTTCAGTTGGCATAGACCGGGAAACGCCGGCACAGATGAGTGACCTCGCCGCGCACCTGGCCGATGACTGCTTCGTCTTCGGGATTGTCCATGACCTCGCACATCCAGCCCGCCAGCAGGCGGCATTCCTCGATCCCGAAGCCGCGCGTGGTCACCGCGGGCGTCCCCACCCGGATCCCGCTGGTCACGAACGGAGACTGCGGATCGTTCGGCACCGCATTCTTGTTGACGGTGATATGCGCCCTGCCCAGTGCTTCCTCCGCCAGCTTGCCGGTCAGGCCTTTTTCGATCAGATCGACCAGGAACAGATGATTTCGGGTGCCGCCCGATACGATGCGATAGCCCCGTTCGATGAAGGTCTTCGCCATGGCGTCGGCATTCTCCATCACCGCAGCCTGGTAATGCTTGAAATCCGGCTGCAGGGCCTCCTTCAACGCCACCGCCTTCGCCGCGATCACATGCATCAGAGGCCCGCCCTGGATGCCGGGAAAGACCAGGGAGTTGAGCTTCTTCTCGACCTCCGGGTTGGCTTTCGCCAGGATCAGGCCGCCGCGCGGGCCGCGGAGCGTCTTGTGGGTCGTGGTCGTCGTCACGTCGGCGATAGCCACCGGGCTCGGGTACAGGCCGGCCGCGATCAGGCCCGCGACATGGGCCATGTCGACCATCAGCCAAGCCCCGATGGCGTCGGCGATGGCGCGGAAACGCTGCCAGTCGACCACCTGGGAATAGGCGGAAAAACCGGCCACGATCATCTTCGGCCGGTGTTCCTGAGCCAAGGCCTCGACCTGTTCGTAATCGATCTCGCCGGTCGCGGGATTCAGGCCGTACTGGACCGAGTTGTAGATTTTGCCGGAAAAATTGACCTTCGCCCCATGGGTCAGATGCCCGCCATGAGCCAGGCTCATGCCCAGCACGGTGTCGCCCGGGTTCAGCAAAGCCATGTAGGCGGCGGCATTGGCCTGCGAGCCCGAATGCGGCTGGACGTTGGCGTAATCGGCTCCGAACAGCTGTTTGGCGCGCTCGATGGCCAGGGTCTCCACCACGTCGACGTATTCGCAGCCGCCGTAATAGCGCTTGCCGGGGTAGCCTTCGGCGTACTTGTTGGTCAGCACCGTCCCTTGCGCCTGCATCACCCGCGGGCTGGCATAGTTCTCCGAAGCGATCAGCTCGATGTGGTCCTCCTGTCTGCGTTCTTCGTCCTGGATCGCAGACCAGAGTTCATCGTCGAATCCGGCAATCTCCATACCCTTGCTGAACATGGGAACCTAAACCTCTCCGTCGGGGTGAAAAAATGCGCTGTGGCGACGCGATATTGAACGTGGAAGTTTACACTGATTGGCCGCTCCCTTCCAAACACGCTCGGGTGGACGGGCTCGAGCCCGCGACCAGGGCCCGTCGCGGACTCCAAGCCCCGCTCAGGCGACGAATTCAAACCATCTTCTTGAGCGCCTCCAGCAGCTCTGCCTGCGCGTCGCAGTGCCGGGTGTCGTGCACCCGCTCGTAGCTTCCGTCGGAACGCAGTTGCCAAGCTTGGCAGTCATCCTTCAGGTAAAGTTCCAGATCGTTCCGTATCCGCTCGGCGAGCTTCTTGTTCTCGATGGGAAAACAGGTTTCCACCCGGCGGAACATGTTGCGGGCCATGAAGTCCGCGCTGGCCGCATACACTTCAGGCTCCCCGCCGTTCTCGAAACAATACACCCGGCTGTGCTCCAGGAATCGTCCGACGATGGAACGCACTTCGATGTTCTCGGAGACGCCGGGAATGCCCGGTCTCAGACAGCAGATGCCGCGCACGATCAGCCTGACCGGGACCCCGGCGCTCGATGCGCGGTAAAGGGCGCGGATCAGCTTGGGCTCGACCAGGGAGTTGATCTTGATGACGATCCGCGCCGGCCGGCCTTCCCGGACGTGCTCGATTTCGCGCTCGATCTTGCGGATCAGCGTCTTGTGGAGGGTGAAGGGCGATTGCAGCAACTTGTGCAGCTTGCCCATCTTTCCCAGGCTGGTGAGCTGGACGAACACCCTCTGCACGTCCTCGCCCAGCGCCTTGTCGGAGGTCATCAGGCTGTAGTCGGTGTAAAGGCGGGCCGTGCGGGGATGATAGTTGCCGGTCCCGAGGTGGGTGTAATACCTCAGCGTCCGCCCTTCCCTGCGCAGGATCAGCAGGATCTTGGCGTGGGTCTTGTAGCCGACGATGCCATACACCACCTGCACACCGGCCTCCTGCAGGCGGGTGGCCAAGGATATGTTGGCGCGCTCGTCGAAGCGCGCCAGCAGTTCCACGACCACGGTCACTTCCTTGCCGGCCCGCGCGGCGCGCGCCAGTGCATCGACGATGGGCGAATCCGGTCCGGTCCGGTACAGCGTCTGTTTGATGGCGACGACCTGCGGATCGTCGGCGGCCTGGCGGATCAGGTCGATGACCGGGATGAAGGACTCGTAAGGATGGTGCAGCAGGATGTCCTGCCGGCGCAAAACCTCGAAGAAGTCCTGGTGCCCTGTGAGCTGCGCCGGCCAGCCCGGTGTGAAGGGCGGATATTTGAGGTCCGGCCGGTCGACCAGGTCGTAGATCTCGCGGGTCCGGCTCAGGTTGACCGGACCGTCCACCCGGTACAGGCGGTCCTCGCCGAGGCCGAACTGGCTCAGCAGGAACTCGATCACCGCGTCCGGGCAGTTGTCGGCCACTTCCAGCCGCACCTCGTCGCCATAATTGCGGCTCGCCAGCTCGCCTTCGACCGCCTGCAGCAGGTCGTCGATTTCTTCCTCGTCCAGGAACAGATCGCTGTTGCGGGTCACCCGGAACTGGTAGCACCCTTTGACTTTCATGCCGTGGAAGAGGTCGTCGACAAAGGCGTGGATGATGGACGACAGGAACACGAAATCGTGCGGCCGGCCGCCGGTCGTGCTCTTCGGCAACTGGATGATGCGCGGCAGCGCCCTCGGTGCCTGGAGGATGGCGAGATGGATGTTGCGACCGAAAGCGTCCTTCCCCGCGAGGGAGATGATGAAATTGAGGGCCTTGTTGAGCGGGCGCGGAAACGGATGGGTCGGATCCAGCCCGATCGGGCTGAGGATCGGCGCGAGCTCTTCTTCGAAATATCGGCGCAACCATTTGTGCTGGGCATCGGTCCAGTCGGAACGGCGGATGAAGCGGATACCTTCGGCTTCCAGCGCGGGCAACAGCTCCTGATTGAGCACACGGTACTGTTCGGCGACCAGTTCGTGGACGCGTTCGCTGATGGCGGAAAGGACTTCCTGCGGCATCATGCTGTCCGGGTCGGTCTGGGCCGCCCCGAGTTCGGATTTTTGAAGCAGCCCGGCGACTCTGATTTCGAAGAACTCGTCCATGTTGGAACAGGAGATGCTCAGAAAATTGAGCCGTTCGAGCAGCGGCGTCCGGGGGTCCTTGGCCTGGTCGAGCACCCGGCGGTTGAATTCCAGCAGGCTGAGTTCCCGGTTCAGGAAACACCGGGAATCATCCAGCCCTACGCCCTCCAGTGAAACCTCCGCTACTTCGGCCGCACCGGCAGATGCGATCGCTTCTTCGCGCCCTGTTTCCATGTCGCCGACCATGAACTTGGCCGCCCTGACCATGCGCTGGGCTTTCTGCCGGCTGAGGCCGGGGATCTTGGTGAGCCGGCCGACGTCGGCATCGGCCAGCTCCTCGACCGAAAAAATCCCGTGCTCCGCCAGCATGATCCGTGTCGACTTGCTGATACCTTTGACTTTACTGATGACCAAGCGACCTCCCACCTTATCCTCGTTTTCGCGTTCCACGATGTCCATCATTCGAAAAGCGTCAGATACTCCTCGTAGCCGGCCTCGGCCAACTCTTCTTTGGGGATGAAACGCAATGCGCCGGAATTGATGCAATAGCGCTTGCCGGTAGGCTCCGGACCGTCGTCGAAAACGTGCCCAAGATGAGAGTCCGCATGCCTGCTGCGCACTTCGGTCCGGGTCATCAGCAGGGAGCGGTCGGCGAGAGTGACGATGTGGTCGGGCTCCAGCGGCCGGGTGAAGCTGGGCCATCCCGTCCCCGAATCGAATTTGTCGCGCGAGCTGAACAGCGGTTCACCCGACACGATGTCTACATAGATGCCCTCCCGGTGATCGTTCCAGTAGGGATTGTCGAACGGCCGCTCGGTTCCGTTTTCCCGGCAGATTGCATACTGTTCCGGGCTCAGCCGGCCCTTCAGTTCTTCCTCTGTCGGCTGCTTGAAGCGCTTCTCGTCCCAGCCCATAAGCCTGTCTCCAAATAAATCTCTTAAATAATCAATTATTAACCATTGGCGCTCCGGCTTCCATACGCTAAAATTCGCGCCCTTCACAGGTGTCGACCGGCACAAAAGACCGGTCGGTGAAACGGGAAGCCGGTGCGGATACCTTATCCCAATCCGGCGCTGCCCCCGCAACGGTGATTGAGCCGGAACGTTCCCTGCAACCGTTCCGAGGCGGATTCATGACGCCACTGCGCGAACGCGCGGGAAGGCAGAAAACCGCCGGCGAACACGCCTCTCATCAGCCCGGAGACCGGCCTGCGATGATTTGAAGACCCCGCGGAGGGCGAGGGTCGCACCCTGCTTTGCCGTCCGCCCGATGCTCACCCGGCGATGCGGCTGCGGCCGGCTGGCGACCTCCGTGGAATCATTAACGCCATGCGGGTGTGCATGGCCATCCCATGCAGAGGTCCATCGTGAAATCCCGGCTTTTCCGCCTTTCCCTGACGGCGCTCGGCGCCGCCCTTTCCTTCGACATATCGGCCATCGACAGCGACCCCGAGGAACTGGACACCGTCGTGGTCACGGCCACCCGCACCGAGACGCCGAGCCGGCAGGTCGGCAGCTCCGTCACCGTCCTGACCGCCGAGGACATCAAGGAGCGCGGCATCTATTCGGTCGACCAGATCCTGCGTATCGTTCCCGGCCTCGACGTGGCCCAGAGTGGCGGTCCGGGACGCGAGACATCGGTTTTCCTGCGCGGCGCCAACTCGGGCCAGACCATCGTCCTGATCGACTGGACCGAGATGAACGACCCCTCTTCGGCCAACGCCGGGTTCGACTTCGCCAACCTGACCGTCGACAACATCGAGCGCATCGAAATCCTGCGCGGCGCGGCCAGTTCGGTATACGGGTCCGAAGCCATCGGCGGGGTGATCAACATCATTACCAAGAAGGGCACCGGCAAACCGAGGCTGAAAGCCAGCGTCGACGGCGGCAGTTACGACACCTGGCGGGTCATGGGCGACGTCGCCGGCGGCGACCCCGGCCTGAACTACAGCCTCACCGCCAGCCACCGCGAAGTCCGCGGCTTTTCCGCCGCCGACCAGCATTTCGGCGCCACCGAGCGCGACGGCTACCGCAACACCACCGTCAGCACCCGCGTCGGCGGCAAGCCTGCCGACAACCTGGAGCTGGGATGGAGCCTCCGCTACGACGACGGCTTCACCAAGCTGGACAACTACGATTTCCTGCTCAGGCGCCCGGTCGACGATCCCAATTTCACGGGCAACACCCACGAGCTCTATACCCGCGGCTTCGGCACCCTCAAGCTGTTCGACAGCCTGTGGGAACAGACGGCCGGCATGGCCTACACCCGCGTCGACCGCCAGTACGACAACGCGGCCAATCCGGGCGACCCCTTCCCTTTCCGTGCGGCCTACCTGGGCGAAAAGATCAAGGGCAACTGGCTCAACACGCTCCGCCCCCACGAGACCAATACGGTCTCTTTCGGCATCGATGACGAGGAGGACACCATGACCATCATGGAGCCGTCGCAATTCGTCAAAAGCTACAACACCCTCGGCTATTTTCTCGAAGATCAGATCAATCCCGCCGACTGGTGGTCTACCACGGCGAACGTGCGCCACGACCATAATAACTTCGTTGGCGGCCGAACGACCTGGAGGGTCAGCCAGGTCTGGACCACTCCGCACATCGAAACGAGACTGAAGGCCAACTACGGAACCGGCTTCAAGGTACCCGCCCTCGCCCAGCTCTACGACCCCTTGTACAACACGGGAAACCCGGACCTGAGACCGGAAACCAGCACCAACTGGGACGTCGGCATCGAACAGCCGTTCTGGGGGCTGCTGAGGGGCAACGCCGGCATCGTGTACTTCAACAACCGGTTCAACAACCTGATCCAGTTCGATCCGGTCACGTTCCGCATGGAAAACATCAGCAACGCCACTGCCGAAGGCGTGGAAACCTATGTCGAACTGAATCCGCTGAGCGGCCTGGATCTGCGGGGAACCTATACCTACATGGACAGCCGGGACAAGGACACCGGAAACCCCCTGTACCAGAGGGCTCGCGACAAGGGGGCATTCGACCTCAACTACCGTTTCGACAACGGCGCCAACGTCCACGCGAACATCGTGATGGTCGGCCAGCGGCTTAGCACGGGTAATCGGATAGCAGCCGGTTACGTCATCCTTAACCTTGCGGCATCCTATGAAGTCAGCGACAAGCTGTCGCTGTGGACGCGGGTGGATAACGCACTCAACAAGTGGTACGAAGAGGTCTACGGCTACGGGGCCACCGGGGCCGCGGCTTACGGCGGCCTGACCCTGACCTATTAGCGGGAAGCCTTATTTCACCACACGCAGGGCCGGCCGCTTTTTCTGCGCCGGCTCCTGCGGTTCCGGCGCCGGCGGAGGTTCACCGCCGGGTCCTTCCTCCTGGTCGAACACCATGCCCTGGCCATTTTCACGGGCATACAGTGCCATGACGGCCGACACCGGAATGTGGACGTGGGTGGGCGCGCCGCCGAAACGGGCGCTGAAGGTCACCTCGCTGTTGTTCATGTCCAGACGCTGCACGGCCTCGGGACGGAGGTTGAGCACGATGCGCCCATCCTGTACGTATTGCCGCGGCACGTCTACCGCGGGCGCTTCGGCATCGACCAGCAGATACGGCGTGAAATCATTGTCGACCAGCCAGCCGTACACCGCTCGTATAAGGTAAGGCTTGAGTGGAATCATGCATCTTCCGGTGCAGCGTGGGCTGGCGCGGCGAACTCCCGCTCCTCTTCGCTCAGGCTCGCCTGAAACGAATGGCGCTCGAACAGCCGCGCCCCATAGGCTTTGATCGCATCGGCCTGCCGCGGCAGCCCGATGCCCAGCATCGGCAGCCGCCACAGCAGCGGCGCCAGCGAACAATCGACCAGGCAGAATTCATCGCTCAGGAAATAGGGCTTCGCGGCAAACACGGGCGCCGCCGCGAGCAGGCTCTCCCGCAGCTGCTTCCTGGCCTTCTGGCTCCTGCCCTCCGGCGCATGTTCGATTTCCTCCAACAGGCTGTACCAGTCATGCTCGACCCGATGCACGAGCAGGCGAGCCCTGGCCCGCGAAACCGGATCCATGGGATGCAGCGGAGGGTGGGGAAAACGCTCGTCGAGATATTCCATGATAATGCGGGAATCGTAGAGCACCAGATCCCGGTCGACGAGAGTCGGCATGGTGCCGTAAGGATTCAGCTCGACCAGATCCTCGGGAGGGTTGCCCATATCGACATATTCGATATCCGCGGAAATTCCTTTTTCATGCAGTACGATCCGCGTGCGATGACTGTACGCGCAGGTCGGAGAACAATACAGAGTCATCACGGATTTTCGACTGGCCGCTGTTGCCACGTATCACACCTCTTTCATGTCGTGATCACGCCCGGAATCCCCTTCCTTATCATGTCCAACCGCGAACTGGCGGGCCGTCTCTGCGAGAGCGGGAAACATTCGAGAAAGCCACCCGTCGGGCGTTTCTACACGCCGGAGGACAGTCTGGGACGCTCGGCCCAAATGCATCAAACCCTTGCGCTGAACCGGACGGATCGGGGGGTCTTGGCGCGCCGCGATCCGTTCGGATTGTATCATGTTCGCCTCAGGCGATGTCTTTCCAGTACTCCCGCTTGAGCCGATAGAGCACGACCATCAGCACGATCAGCAGCGCGATCGCATACTTGCCGATGCGCAGCCGGTCCAATTGGGCGGGCTCGGCGGCATAAACCAGGAAATTGACCAGATCGGCCACCACCGCGTCGAACTCCTCGGGCGACAATGCGCCTGGAGTGACACGTTTCAACCCGACGATGGCCTCCACCCCGCCGCCCTTCTTGACGACCGGCCGCTGGGCGCCCTGCAGGGAAGCGAATACGTTCGGCATGGCGACCTGACGAAAGAAGGCGTTGTCCACGCCGGTCGGCCGTGAAGGGTCCAGATAGAAACCCCGCAAATAACTGTAAATCCAGTCCGGATGGCGCGAACGCGCGATGAGGGAAAGGTCGGGCGGAGCGACTCCGAACCAGCCTTCCGCATCGGCGGCGCGCATGGCGCTGAGCATACTGTCCTGCGGCTTGGCCTGGCCCCGCAGGAAATCCCGCTCCAGGGCCTGCTGCTCCAGCTTGAGGTCGTGCGCCATCCGCGAATAGCGCAGGTGCTTGAGGGAGTGGCAGCCCTGGCAGTAGTTCGCGTACGTCACCGCGCCCCGCCTGAGCGACTCCTTGTCGAAGACGTCGATGTCGACGTCCTCCAACGGCATGACGCTTTCCACGGCCAACGCGCTGCCGGCCACCAAAGTCAGAAAAAATCCGCCGATTCGTCTCATTTTTTGATTCCGCTAAATTCCCTGGCTTTTTCCAAGCAAGCGGCGACCTGCGTGCCAGCCCTTTGGTACCATTTGGAATTCTCCGCCGCGGCGATGCCCCGCCGCACCCACTCCCAAACGATACCCTCGCGTTTTTCCAGCGGGATCACAGCCTCGGTCAGACGCTCCGGCAGAGGCCTGACTCGATCCTTCAGGCTGTACCACGGCATCAACAGGAAAAAGGCGAAGTAGTTGAGCGAGAAAAACCGGGCCAGGAACGTGGTGGTGGGCGTCACCGGCTTGGTCCCCAGGATGCCGAGCCCGAGGAAGCTCAGGACGAACAGGGTCAGGGCGGTCTTGTAATAGGCACCCCGGTACCGGATCGAGCGCACTTGGCAGCGGTCCAGCCACGGCAGTCCGAACAGCAACACGATCGACGCCCCCATGGCGATGACACCGCCGAGCTTGTCCGGCACCGACCGCAGGATCGAGTAGAACGGAGTGAAATACCAGACCGGCGCGATATGCTCGGGCGTCTTCATCGGATCGGCCGGCTCAAAATTGGGATGCTCCAGAAAATAACCTCCCATCTCCGGCGCGTAGAACACGACCAGTGCGAACAGGACCACGAACACCGCCATGGCATACAGATCCTTGACCGTGTAATAAGGATGGAGAGGGATGCCGTCCAGGGGAATGCCGTTGGCATCTTTCTTCTCCTTGATCTCGATGCCGTCCGGATTACCCGATCCCGAGGTATGCAATGCGGCCAGATGCAGCACGACCAGCATCACGATGGCCAGCGGAATCGCTACGACGTGCAGCGCGAAGAAGCGGGTCAGCGTGGCATCCGCCACCACGTAGTCGCCCCGGACCCAGGTGGCGAGATCCTCGCCGATCACCGGAATGGCTCCGAACAGCGAAATGATCACCTGCGCGCCCCAATACGACATCTGGCCCCAAGGCAGCAGATAGCCCATGAAGGCCTCGGCCATCAGCAGGAGGAAAATCACCATGCCGAACAGCCAGAGCAGTTCGCGGGGCTTCTTGAACGATCCGTAGAACAGCGCCCGGAACATGTGCAGATAGATCACGATGAAGAACGCCGAGGCACCGGTCGAATGCATGTAGCGCAGCAGCCAGCCCCATTTGACGTCGCGCATGATGTATTCGATCGAGTCGAAAGCGAGGCCCGCATCCGGCTTGTAGTGCATCGCCAGGAAGATGCCGGTGACGATCTGATTGATCAGCACGAACAGGGCGAGCGAGCCGAAGAAATAGAGGACATTGAAATTCTTCGGCGCGTAATATTGGGTCAGGTGGTCGCGGACGAAGGCGCTCACCGGGAGGCGCTGATCCACCCAATCCATCACGGCTTTCATTCTTTCGTTGGACATCAGGCCTCCTCGTCGCCGGCGACCCCGATCAGGATACGGGTGTCGCTGAGATATTTGTAGGGTGGGATGTCCAGATTCTTGGGCGCCGGAACCCCTTTGAATACGCGGCCGGCCAGATCGAAGCGCGAGCCGTGGCAGGGGCAGAAGAAACCGCCGGGCCAGTCAGGACCCAGATCGGCCGGAGCCACTTCCGGACGGAACGTCGGGGCACAGCCCAGATGGGTGCAGACGCCGACAGCCACGAAAACTTCGGGCTTCAAGGCCCGAACGGGATTGGTCGCCGCCTTAGGCTGATCGGACTCCTTGGACAGGGGATCGCGCAGCACGTCTTCGTCCAGTGTGGCCAAACGGTCGAGCTCCTCTCGAGTCCGGCGCAATACCCATACCGGCTTGCCGCGCCAGAGCACCCGAATGAGCTGGCCCGGCTCGAGTTTGCTGATATCGACATCGACCGGCGCGCCGGCGGCCTGGGCCTTGGCGCTGGGCTGCATGGAGCCGACGAACGGCACGGCGACCATGCCGGCGCTGACGGCACCGATCATGGTTGCGGCTTGTGTCAGGAACCGGCGCTTCTCTGAATCGACGCCTTCTGTCATCGTGAAATTTCTCCAGCGGTGGTCGGAAGGAGTTTTACTCCCGTTTGGAAACAATCCATTTCGAAACCCTCCTTATTGTTTGGCCGCCGATTGTGTTGCATAGTCGTCAATGCGGTCAAGCCAAACCGCGCAATTGTAGCACGCACGCGGGTTCCAGCTCGTGAAGGCAGTTCCCCGCGTTTGTCATTCGGGAAAATGTCCGGCCGCGGTTTCGCCGTCGAAACCGCCTGTGAGCGGGCCGGCAGCGGCTGCCTAGCGGTGCCTGATCCGGTATTCGGCCGAACGGGCGTGCGCTCCCAGCCCTTCTCCCCATGCCAGCAGCGAAGCGGTGCGACCCAGTTGGTCTGCGCCGTCTGCCGAACAGTAGATCAGACTGGAACGCTTCTGGAAGTCGTACACGCCCAGCGGAGACGAGAAGCGCGCCGTGCCCGAGGTCGGCAGAACGTGATTGGGACCGGCGCAGTAATCGCCGAGCGCCTCCGCGGTGTAGCGCCCCATGAAGATGGCGCCGGCATTGCGGATCGAACGCACCAGAATCTCCGGGTTCTCCACCGAAAGCTCCAGATGCTCCGGCGCGATGCGGTTCGCGACCGCCGCCGCTTGTTCCAGATCCTCGACCAGGATCATGCCGCCGCGCCGTTCCAGCGACACACGGATGACCTCGGCCCGCTCCATGCCGGGCAGCAGGCGCTCGATGCTGGCCTGTACCGAATCCAGGTGCGCCGCATCGGGACTGATCAGGATGGATTGGGCGTCCTCGTCGTGCTCCGCCTGCGAAAACAGGTCCATGGCGATCCAGTCCGGATCCGTCCGCCCATCCGAAATCACCAGGATTTCCGAAGGGCCAGCGACCATGTCGATGCCGACCTGGCCGAACACCAGTTTCTTGGCCGTCGCCACGTAGATATTGCCGGGGCCGACGATCTTGTCGACCCGCGGGACCGTCTCCGTGCCATAGGCCAAAGCCGCGACGGCCTGCGCACCGCCGATGCGGAATACCCGGTCCACGCCCGATATATAGGCGGCGGCCAGCACCAGGGCGTTCAGCTCGCCCCGGGGCGCCGGCACCACCATGACGAGTTCCGGCACGCCGGCCACCTTGGCGGGAACCGCGTTCATCAGCACCGAGGAAGGATACGCGGCCTTGCCGCCAGGCACGTACAGGCCGACCCGGTCGAGCGGCGTGATCTGTTGGCCCAGCAGAGTGCCGTCGGCTTCACGGTAGTCCCAGGATTCGAGCTTTTGCCGCTCGGCATAGGCCCGGATGCGCTCCGCCGCTTCCCGCAGGGCCTCGGCCTGTTCGGGGGGAAGGGCCTGCCAGGCCGCTTCCAGCGCATCGCGCGGAAGTTCGAGCGCCCCGGCGTCGTCCACGACGAAATTGTCGAAGCGCGACGTAAGCTCCACCAGGGCCGCATCGCCTTCGCGGCGGATGCGGCCGATGATCTCGATCACGCGCTGATGGATATCGGCATCCTCGCTCTCGTTCCAGGCCAGCAGCCGGTCCAATTGCGAGGCGAAATCCGCATCCGCGGTGTCAAGCCGTTTGATTTTTACTTCTGTCATAAACCTACCCCTCCCGAGCGGCCCGTTCCGAAACGATCCGCGCCAGATGGCCAATGAGTTCCGTGATGGCTCCATGTTTCATCTTCATGGCCGCCTTGTTCACCACCAGGCGGCTGCTGATGTCCATGATCAGCTCCAGCGGCTCCAGGCCGTTCGCGCGCAGCGTGTTGCCGGTGTCGACCAGATCGACGATGCAATCGGCCAGGCCGACCAGCGGCGCCAGCTCCATCGAGCCGTACAGCTTGATGACCTCGGCCTGCACACCGCGACGGGCGAAAAAGCGCTTGGCGGTGTTGAGGTACTTGGTCGCCACCCGCAGCCGGCGCGCGCCCAGGGGCACGTCCCGCCGGCCCGCCGTCATCAGCCGGCAGCGCGCGATCCCTAAATCCAGCGGCTCGTAGAGCCCCTCGCCTTCGTATTCCACCAGCACGTCCTTGCCGGCGATGCCTAGATCGGCCGCGCCATACTCGACGTAAGTGGGCACGTCCGCGGCCCGGATGATGACCAGCTGCACATCCTCCCGGTTGGTGGGAAGGATCAGCTTGCGGCTCTTGTCCGGATCCACCGACGGCACGATGCCGGCATCGGCCAGCAGAGGCAGGGCCTCTTCGTAGATGCGCCCCTTGGAAACGGCGATGGTCAGCATGGCGTCTAGTTCGGCACCCGGCGGATTTCGGCGCCGAGCTGGGCCAGCTTTTCCTCGATGCATTCGTAGCCGCGGTCGATGTGGTAGATGCGGTCGACCTTGGTCTGCCCTTCGGCCACCAAGCCCGCCAGCACCAGGCTGGCCGAAGCGCGCAGGTCGGTCGCCATGACCGGCGCCCCGGTCAGCCGGGATACGCCCTTGACGATGGCGGTGTTGGACTCCAGCTTGATATCGGCGCCCATGCGCTGCATTTCCTGGACATGCATGAAGCGGTTTTCGAACACCGTTTCGGTGATGACGCCTACACCCTCGGCAACGCAGTTCATCGCGGTGAACTGGGCCTGCATGTCGGTGGGAAACGCCGGATAGGGCGCCGTATGGAGCGATACCGCCCGCGGCCTCCGGCCCTTCATGTCCAGCTCGATCCAGTCTTCGCCCAGGGCGATTTCGGCGCCGGCTTCCTCCAGCTTGGCCAGCACCGCATCCAGCAGATCGGGACGGGTTCCCTTGAGTTTCACACGGCCGCCCGTCATCGCCGTGGCGACCAGGTAAGTCCCCGTTTCGATGCGGTCCGGCAGGATCCGGTAGCTCAGTCCCTCGCCGCTCAGCGAGTCGACGCCCTCGATCTGCAGGACGTCCGTCCCCGCCCCGCTCACTTTGCCGCCCATGGCATTGATGAAATTGGCGAGATCGACCACCTCCGGCTCCCTCGCCGCGTTCTCGATGATGGTCACGCCTTCGGCGAGCGCCGCGGCCATCATCAGGTTCTCGGTGCCGGTCACGGTCACTTGGTCCAGCACCAGCCGGCAGCCTTTCAGCCTTTTCGCCTCGGCGTAGATGTAACCGTTGCGGACGCTGATGTCGGCCCCCATGGCGGCCAGCCCTTCCAGGTGGAGATTGACCGGCCGGGTGCCGATGGCGCAGCCGCCCGGCAGCGAGACTTCGGCCCGGCCGAAACGCGCCAGCAACGGCCCCAGCACCAGGATCGAAGCGCGCATGGTACGAACCAGCTCATACGGTGCGAAAAAATTCCGGATCGTGCTCGGATCGACCTCGATGTTCAGCTTTTCGTCGACCATGAGATTCAAACCCATGCGGCCGAGCAGCTCCATGGTGGTCGTGATGTCGTGAAGATGGGGGACGTTGCCCACCGTCACCGGGCCGTCCGACAGCAAGGTCGCGGCGAGAACCGGCAGGGCCGCGTTCTTGGCGCCGGAGATTCGCAGTTCGCCGGAAAGCGGCCGTCCGCCTCCGATGAGAAGTTTATCCATGTCGTTCTGTATCCGTAGGTTGAGATGCGGTTCCGGAACAAGACGCCAGCAAGGCGCCGGTTCCGGACACGCGAACCAGATTCTCGACCTGGTCCGGCATATTTTCCAAGCGCAGGGACGCGCCGCTCTTTCGGGCCAGCCTCACCCATTCGATCAGCAGGGCGATGCCGGCGCTGTCGGCGCGCGTCACCTTGCGCAGATCGAACACCACGCTCGTTTGCGCACGAAACAGCCTGAGGGTCCGCTTAAGCGCCGCTGGCGCCGTGGCGAAAGTGAGCTCGCCGCTCACCGAATACCGCCCTGGGGCTTCCTCGTGCAAAGCGAAAACACGCTTCGGGCCGGCGGGCGGATGCATGGCTATTTCCCTTTGTCCGATTTGTCCTCGGACTTGCCTTCGCCTTCCGCCTTGTTGAACAGGAAACGGCTGATCACTTCTTCCAGGACGAGAGCGGACTGAGTCAACTCGATCTGCCCGCCTTCGCCCAGATAATCGTCGCTGCCGCCCGGCGTAAGGCCGACATACTGCTCCCCCAGCAAGCCGGCGGTCAGGATGCTTGCGCTGGTATCGCTCGGCAGGGTGTCGTACTGCCGGTCGATGCGCATTTCCACCACCGCTTCGTACGACGTCTTGTCGAATGAGATCGCCGTCACCCGTCCGATCCTGACCCCGCCCATCGATACGGCCGCGCGAGGCCGGAGGCTGCCGACGTTCTCGAACCGCGCGATGATCCTGTAGCCTTCCGCGCCGGTCTCGAACTCGCTGAGATTGCTCACTTTCATGGCGAGCAGGAACAGCGATGCCAGCCCCAGGGCGACGAATATCCCCACCCAGATTTCGATCGTTTTCGAATGCACGCCTCAATCCTTTCCAAACATCAGGGCTGTGAGCACGAAGTCACAACCCAGCACCGCGAACGCCGAATAGACCACCGACCGCGTCGTCGCACGGCTGACGCCTTCCGAGGTCGGCACGGCATCATAGCCCTCGAATACCGCGATCCAGGTGACGACCGCGCCGAAAACCAAGCTCTTGATGACGCCGTTGACGATATCCTCGTCGAAATCGATCTTGGCCTGCATCTGGGAGCGGAACGCGCCTTCGTCCACGCCAAGAAGGCCGACGCCGACGAAATAGCCGCCGAGCACGCCGATGATGCTGAACAGCGCCGCCAGCAGCGGCATCGAAACCACACCGGCGAAATAGCGCGGCGCGATGATCCGCTTGACCGGATCGACCGCCATCATTTCCATTCCCGAAAGCTGCTCGGTCGCCTTCATGAGGCCGATTTCCGCCGTCAAGGCGGAACCGGCCCGGCCGGCGAACAGCAGGGCCGTCACCACGGGCCCCAGTTCGCGCACCAGCGATGCGGCGACCATCACGCCCAGGCTTTCCTCCGCACCGAAATCCGACAGGACATAGTAACCCTGCAGACCGAGCACCATGCCGACGAACAGGCCCGAGATCATGATCAACAGGATGCTCAACACGCCGACCGAATACATCTGGGCGATGAGCAGGCGCAGGCGCGCGAGGATGCCCGGCAAGCCGGTGAGCACATGCAGGATGAACAGATGAGCCCGGCCCAGCTTGCGGACACTGACCAGAGCCGACTGGCCGAGGAGCTGGAACGACTTCGACACGATATTCATCAGCTTGCCACGAACCCCAGCAGATCGCTCGCATAATCCCTGGAAGGGTAATGGAAATGGACCGGCCCGTCCGGAAGGCCGCCCATGAACTGCCTGATCCAGGGCGAATCCGACTGCGCGACCTCCCCCGGCGTACCGTGCCCGACCACTTTGCCGTCGGAGATGAGGTACACATAATCCGCGATGGAAGCAGTCTCGTGCACGTCGTGCGACACCACGATGCTGGTCAACCCTAAGCCGTGGTTGAGGTCGTGGATCAACTGCACCAGCACCCCCATGGAAATGGGATCCTGGCCGGTGAACGGCTCGTCGTACATGATCATCATCGGATCCAGCACGATGGCCCGCGCCAGCGCGACGCGCCTCGCCATCCCGCCCGAAAGCTGCGCCGGCATCAGGTCGCGGGCGCCTCGCAAACCCACGGCTTCGAGCTTCATCAGCACCAGGGTACGGATCATCGATTCCGGTAAGCGGGTATGCTCGCGCAAGGGGAAGGCGACGTTCTCGTAAACCGAAAGGTCGGTGAGCAGCGCCCCGCTCTGGAACAGCATGCCCATGCGCTTGCGCAGGGCATACAGCTCATCCAACCCCAACCGGTGCACGTTGATCCCGTCCACCCGAACGGTACCGCTATCCGGGCGAAGCTGCCCGCCGATGAGTTTGAGCAGCGTGGTCTTCCCGGTGCCGCTGGGGCCCATGATGGCGGTGATCTTGCCGCGGGGGATGTCGAGGTCGATCTTGTCGAAGATCTTGCGACCGTTGCGGGAAAAACTCAGGCCGCGGATGGAAACGAGCGCGGGGGTGTCCGAAGGCTGGAAAGTCATGGGGCCGCTACGCGCGTCGTATCGTCGGTGCAGTACGCAAAAAAGGCGTGTATTGTCGGGACTGGGGCGGTGTCCGTCAACTCGAGCCCACCCCGCCAAGACAGAAAGCCTTGACCGATCAAGCGCATCACTGAGGCTGCGGCTCGACCTGCTCCAGTGCGACGCCCCGCTCGTCCCCGATCCGCTTGATCAGTTGGCGGGCATAACCGTTGAACGGCTTGACCCGTACGGCGGCGGCGAGCTGATGGCCGATCACGGAAAATTTACGATAGCTCACGCTGCCCGGATCTTCGCCCGCCGGCTTGGCCAATTCATACACGCGATCGAAATAAATCACGCGCAACCCGCGAGAACTCCCGCTCAAAACGCCGGTTTCCGGCGAAAGCAACCCGATCCCGATGAAATGCTGGGTCAGATCGTTGCCGCGCACATAGCTCCACATTTCCTGCCGGGTGAGGGCCTCGTCGAACAGGAAGCGCCAGCCGGATTCGAAAGCGAAAACGAAGGCGCAATACTCGGAAAAGCCGCTCAGCTCCCAGGCCTCCATCTGGCTCAAGCACACCAGCGCGCGATGCGAATAGAAGCCCGGCGCCGCCGCCTCCTTCGCCAGCACGCGCGCCCAGAACGCCTGCGCTTCGGCCTCGCCCACGTCCTGAGCCAGCCGGAAAAAAACGTCCAGCCAGTCGGCGCGGACCGGATCCTGCGACGCATACTGCGGCAGCTCCGCAGCGGCGAGCTCAAGAATGCGTTCGATGTTGCGCTGGCGCTTCGCCTCCCTATGGGCGGTACGAGCCGCCACGCGCGCGTCGAACGACGCCGCTTCAGCAGTGTCCCCAGGCAGCAGACACGCCCCCTCGCCCAGCACCGAAGCCGTGGCCCCGGCCAGTGTGTTCCACCATTCGCTCATGGCCTCGCTCGCTTATTCGATGACGGTGACGCCGCCCATGTAAGGTGCCAGGACCTCGGGCACCCGGATCCGCCCCTGCTCGTCCTGATAGTTTTCCATGACCGCGACCAGGGTCCGTCCCACCGCCAACCCCGAGCCGTTGAGCGTATGCACCAGCTCCGGCTTGCCGGTTTCGGGATTGCGCCAGCGCGCTTGCAGCCGGCGGGCCTGGAAGTCGCGGAAATTGCTGCACGAGGAAATTTCCCGGTAGGCCTGCTGGCCCGGCAGCCAGACTTCCAGGTCGTAGGTCTTGGCCGAGGAGAAGCCGGTGTCGCCGGCGCACAGCACGATCCGGCGGTACGGCAAGCCGAGTTTCTGCAGGATGGTCTCGGCATGCCCGGTCAGCGCCTCATGGGCCGCCGCCGAATCCGCCGGGCGGGTGATCTGGACCAGCTCGATCTTCTCGAACTGATGCTGGCGGATCAGCCCCCGCACGTCGCGGCCGTAGGAGCCGGCTTCGGCGCGGAAACAGGGGGTATGGCAGACGAACTTCAACGGCAGGCGCTCGGCCTCGATGATCTCGTCGCGGACCAGGTTGGTCACCGGGACTTCGGCGGTGGGGATGAGATAGAACGCCGGATCGTGTTCGATCTTGAACAGGTCTTCCTCGAATTTCGGCAATTGCCCGGTGCCGCGCAAGCTGTCGGCATTGACCATGAACGGCACATAGGTTTCGACATAGCCGTGCTGGCCGGTGTGGATGTCGAGCATGAACTGCGCGAGGGCGCGCTGCAGCCGGGCCAGCGGCCCCGTCAGGACCACGAAGCGCGAACCGGTCAGCTTGACCGCGGCCTCGAAGTCCGCATAGCCCAGCCCCACGCCCAAATCGACGTGATCCTTGGGCTCGAAGCCGAATCGCGGCGGTTCGCCCCAGCGCAGTAGCTCAACATTGTCGTCCTCGCTGCGGCCCTCGGGCACGTCGGCATCCAGGATATTCGGCACGCCCAACAGCAGGTCCTCCATGAGGGACTGGATCGATGCCAGTTCCGCTTCCTTCTCCTGCAGCTGATCGCCCAGGCCCTGTACCGCCGCCAGCAGGGGTTCGATGTCCTCGCCGCGGGCCTTGGCCTGGCCGATGGATTTGGAGCGGGTATTGCGCTCGTTCTGCAGGTTCTGCGTTTCCACCTGTACCGATTTGCGGCGCTCTTCGAGCGCGCGAAACGCTTCGACGTCCAGAATAAACCCGCGGCGCGCGAGCTGCTGCGCGGTCTGCTCCAGCTGACTGCGGACTAAGCGTGGATCCAACATCGTGTTGCCTATGCTCCTTCGTTGCGATGCGCGGTTGCCCGTGCCGTGGCCGGCCAGGTCACCACATGATGTAAATCGTATCGTTCGATGATGTCGGCGAGGGCCGACTCGACCCGCTCCGGTGCGTCGAAAAACTCGACGACCAATGGCAGATCCAGCGACAAGTCCACCAGACTGGCGGTATGCAGCCTGCCATCCGAACCGACTCCCGCCATGCCCTGGAATACCGTGAGGCCCGCGACTTCATGCGTGGCGAGCAAATGCTTCACCAGGTCGCGCATGATGTGCTCACCTTCCCGGAGATAGATCCGGGCGAAAATCACTGTCCGCTTCATCCTGCCCCCCTTGCCAATG
Organism: Methylococcus geothermalis; assembly: GCF_012769535.1. NCBI lineage: Bacteria > Pseudomonadati > Pseudomonadota > Gammaproteobacteria > Methylococcales > Methylococcaceae > Methylococcus > Methylococcus geothermalis. Next base: position 1,523,734 of record NZ_CP046565.1, on the reverse strand, counting down.
CCAGCCCCAGACTCAGAAATACCACCGCGGCGAACGCCGACAGGGTAAAGGCGCCCCACAGCTCGACCGGGCCGCGCAACTCGGAACCCGTCAACACCAGTGCCGCCAGGGTTCCCACGACGATGAGGCCGGTCAAGGCCACCAGGACCAGTGACTCGATCTGAGGGCCGAATCCGGCCCGCGCAAATGCGTGAGCCGCAGCGAAGCCCGCTAGAAATGCCACCGCGCAGGCCGCCCCGAACACCCGCGGACCCGGTCCGCCCGCCATCGTTGCGATCTCGCCGATGGCCAGGCGGCGTGCCAGCACCGTGCCCACCCAGACGGCCGCAAGGCACAGAATGACGCTCAACAGCACGTTGAGCGCAGCCTTGAGCAGACTTCCCTCCTCGAACAGAACCAGCGTTTCCACCGAGAACGTCGAAAACGTCGTGTAAGCACCGAGAAAGCCGACCAGCACGCCGGCACGGTATTCCGCCGCCAGGGCAAAACGCTGGATCATCAATACCGTCAGGAATCCCATGAGAAACGAACCGCTGACATTGATGAACAGCGTCCCATGCGGAAAATCCCTTCCCAGCCAGCCGTACAGGCCATTGGAGACCCAGAAGCGCGCCAGCGCTCCGGCGGCTCCGCCCAAGGCAATCGCGGCCAGCGAAAGATTCATCGCGGCTTCCCGCGCAGAGCCGCCATGGCATCGGGCGAGGGATTCGCCACGGTCCCGGCCTCCGTGACGATGACGTCGATCAACTCGGCCGGCGTCACGTCGAACACGGGATTCCAGGCCCCGATCACGCTGTCGCTCCCGAGCAAAGCCGGATGCAGCAATTCGCGCGGATCCCGCTCCTCCACCACGATGTCCCGGCCAGTGGCCGTCGCCCAGTCCACCGTCGACGTCGGCGCCGCCACCATCAGCTTGACCCCGTGATGCCTGGCCAGCACCGCCAGCGAATAGGTGCCGATCTTGTTCGCCACGTCGCCGTTGGCGGCGATGCGGTCGGCGCCGACCACGACCCACGGCACGGCGCCGGATTTCATCAGCCAGGCTGCGGCGGAATCGGCCAGCAGGGTCGCCGGAATCCGGTCCTCGTTCAGCTCCCAGACCGTGAGCCGGGCCCCCTGCGACCAGGGCCGGGTTTCGGTGGCATAGACCCGTTCAAGGGTGCCCCGCCGCCAGGCGCTGCGGATCACGCCCAGCGCAGTGCCGTATCCCCCCGTCGCCAGCGCACCGGTGTTGCAATGCGTCAGCACTCCTTTGCATCCGCCCAGGATATCGGCGCCGAGTTCGCCCATCGCCAGGTTGGCGGCGAAATCGTCTTCGTGAATCTTGCGGGCAACCGCCAGAAGCGGCGGTACGGGATCGCCTTCGATACCAGCAATCGCCTCCCGCATCCGATCCAGCGCCCAGAACAGGTTCACGGCGGTGGGGCGAGACTCGGCAAGCCGCCGGATGTCGTCCTCGATGGCCCGTTTCCAGCCTGAAGGATCACGGGCGAAGCAGCCCCTGGCGCCGAGCACGACGCCGTATGCCGCGGCAATGCCGATCGCCGGCGCGCCGCGGACCCGCATGCTGGCGATCGCTTCCGCCACACCCGCCGCGGTGTCGAAAGTTTGGTAAACCAGCTCGCCCGGCAACAGGCGCTGATCCAGCACGTCCAGGCCGCGGTCCGACCATTTGAGGGCCTGGACGTTGGAAACTGCGGAAAATGAATGGTCTGACACGGGAATGAAAGCCCTGGAGCGGTTCATCGGCTGCCGCAATCGGCACGAAGTGCGGATTTTACGGGCTGAGAGCGGGATTGGCCATGGACGCCGTCGGCCGATTCAGGGCGCCGCCCGCCCCCGCTGGCGGAGGGCTTCGTACAGGACTATGCCGGTCGCCACCGACAGATTGAGACTCTCCACCCCACCCAACATCGGTATCCGCAACAAAAAGTCGCAGCGTTCCCGGGTCAGGCGCCTTAACCCCACCCCCTCGGCGCCCATCACGATCACCAGCGGCAGGTTCAGATCCAGCTCGTACAGCGTCTTTTCCGCTTCGCCTGCCGCCCCGGCCACCCAGTAGCCGCGCTCCTTGAATCGATCCAGGGTGCGGGCAAGATTCGTGACCCGGTACACCGGAACCGTCTCGGCGGCGCCGGAGGACACCTTGGCCACGGTCGGCGTCAACCCGACCGACTGGTCCTTGGTCACCACCAGTCCTTTGACGCCCGCAGCATCGCAAGTCCGCAGGCAAGCCCCGAGATTGTGCGGGTCCTGCACATGATCGAGCACCAGATAGAGCGGATGGCCATCGACGGCATCCAGCGCGTCCAGCAATTCAGCCTCGCCCCGCTCGCTCGGCAGATCCAGCTCCAACAGGACGCCCTGGTGCTTGCGCGGATCGGCCAGACGGTCGAGCCGTTTCCGGTCCGCGCGTACGATCTCCACCCCCAGTTCGTCCAGGCGCGAAGCGAGGGCCTTGAGGCGGCTGTGCATGCGGTGGTCGTCCAGCCAGGCCTTGAGCACCTTGTCCGGCGAGTGCTCCAGCGCCGCCTCGGCGGCATGGATGCCCCAGACGCGCCGGCTTTCCGTCATTTCTTGCTCCGCCTCCGGCTGCGCTTCTTGCGCTTCGGCCCAGCCTCCGGCGTCTCTGCGGTCTTCTTGACCAATTCGAGATCGATCTTGCGTTCGTCGAGATCGACCCGTGCGACCTTCACCCGCACGGTATCGCCCAGCCGGTAGCGCACGCCGCTGCGCTCGCCCGTCAGGCGGTGGCCGATGGGATCGTAGTGGAAGAAATCCTTGTCGAGGTTGGAGATGTGCACCAGCCCCTCGACGAAGATGTCCCGCAGTTCCGCGAAGAAGCCGAACGAAGTGACGGCCGAGATGACGGCGTCGAATTCTTCGCCCAGCTTGTCCAGCATGAATTCGCACTTGAGCCAGCTCACGACGTCGCGGGTGGCCTCGTCGGCGCGGCGCTCGCAAGTCGAGCAGTGTTCGCCCGCAAGCACCAGATCGTTGTGCGAATAGGCGAATTCGCTGGGCTTGGCTGCGCTCAGGGCATGCTTGATGGCGCGGTGGACCAGCAGGTCCGGATAGCGCCGGATCGGCGATGTGAAATGGGTATAGGCATCCGAAGCGAGACCGAAATGCCCTTTCTTGTCCGGGCTGTAGACAGCTTGGGCCAGCGACCGCAGCAGCACGGTCTGTACCAGATGTTCGTCGGGCCGGCCGTGGATGGCCTCGATGAGTTCTGCGTAATGTCGGGGCTCCGGCTCGTCGCCGCCGCCCAGGCTGAGGCCGACCTCACCCAGGAAGGTACGCAGATCGGTGAGGCGTTCCGCCGTCGGCCCTTCGTGGATACGCAGCAGGTGCGGCACCTTGGTCTTTGCCAGGAAGCGGGCCGTCGCCATGTTGGCGGCGATCATGCACTCCTCGATGAGCCGATGGGCGTCGTTCCGGACGACCGGCACGATGGTCTCGATCTTGCGTCCGGCGCCGAACACGATCCTGGATTCCTGGGTCTCGAAATCGATGGCTCCGCGCTCGTCCCTCGCCCGCCGCAGACTCCGGTAGACCGAATAAAGGTTTTCCAGATGCGGTACCAAGGCCTTGTAACGACGCCTGAGATCCTTGTCGCCGTCGACCAGCATGCGCGCGACCTGGGTATAAGTCAGGCGCGCATGGGACCGCATCACGGCTTCATAGAACTTCGTGCGGCCGATATTTCCGTCCTCATCCAGGATCATCTCGCAGACCATGCACAAGCGGTCTTCCTCCGGATTGAGGGAGCACAGCCCGTTGGACAGCACCTCGGGCAGCATCGGAATCACCCGCTCGGGGAAATACACCGACGTGCCGCGGATGTGGGCTTCGTGGTCCAGGGCCGTACCCGGTCTGACGTAGTGCGAGACGTCGGCGATCGCGACATACAGCTTCCAGCCCTTGGGCGTGCGGCGGCAATAGACGGCGTCGTCGAAATCTCGCGCATCCTCGCCGTCGATGGTCACCAGCGGCAGGTCGCGGAGATCGATCCGGCCGGCCTTGGCCTCTTCCGGCACCACCGTCGTCAGCCCGGCGACCGCTGCTTCGACCTCGTCCGACCACCGGTTCGGCAGGTCGTAATTGCGTATGGCAACTTCGATTTCCATGCCGGGAGCCATGTGGTCGCCGAGAATCTCCACGATCCGCCCGATGGGTTCGCGCCGGGCGGTCGGCTGTTCGATGATCTCGACCACGACGATCTGGCCATGCACGGCTCCCGCCAGGGCACTCTCCGGTACCAGGATATCGATGGGAATGCGTTTGTTGTCCGGAACGACATACGAGATGTCGTTCTCGATGTACAAACGGCCGACGGTGCTGCGGGTATTGCGTTCCAGAATCTGGACCACGGCCGCCTCGCGCCGCCCCCGGCGATCGATGCCGCGCACGCTGACCACCGCGCGGTCGTTGTGGATCAGGGCGCGCATGTCCTTCGGCGAGATGAACAGGTCGGCACTGCCATCGTCGGGATGGAGAAAGCCGAAGCCGTCGGGATGACCAATGACCCGGCCAGCGATCAGGTCCTTGGCATTGACCACGCAGAAGCGGTCGCGGCGGTTGCGCAGCACCTGTCCATCCCGCTCCATGGCATTGAGCCGGCGCCGCAGCGATTCGCGGTCGTCCGCGTCGTCCACGCCGAGCGCAGCGGCGACCTCGTCGAGATTCGCAGGAGCACCGATGTCCTGAAGCACCTTGAGAATCAGCTCCCTGCTGGGGATCGGGCGTTCATACTTCTTTGCCTCCCTTTCCGCATACGGGTCCTTGAGGCGAAACTCCCGCTCCCTGTTGACGGTATCGGCCGAAGACGTATTCAAATCGCTATCCTGATCCTTAATGCTCAATGTGTTCTCTCGAGTGCTGTTGACAGTAATAATTGAGCTGGCTATCATACCAGCTCTCGCAAGGCTTTCGAGCCTCATCATCTTGCCGAGGTGGTGAAATTGGTAGACACGCATGTTTCAGGTACATGTGAGGCGACTCGTGGAGGTTCAAGTCCTCTCCTCGGCACCAAACGCTCCCCTTACGCTCGATTCGAGCGGACCGCCCCAACCTGCATGAATCTGCGGCCCTAGGCGTCGCCCGCCCGGGCAACGGCGCGTCGCACTGTATCCGCACGCGGGCTTCCTCGCCGGAGGAAACCCGTGGCCCTGACCTCTTATCCTGCGGCGAAGGGATTCTGCATGACGATTGTGTCCTGCCGGTCGGGGCCGGTTGAGATGATGTCGACATTGACACCAACGGCCTCTTCCAGCCGCTTGATGTAAGCACGCGCATTGGGTGGCAGATCGTCCAGGGCACGGATACCGGCCGTGGACTCCTGCCAGCCGGGCATTTCTTCGATGATCGGTTCGCAACGGGCATAGTTGTCCGCACCGATCGGCACGGTATCGATCTCCTGGCCGTCGTAATGGTAGCCGGTACAGATACCGATCTTCGACAGACCGTCGAGCACGTCCAGCTTGGTCAAGCAGATGCCGCTCAATCCGTTCAGCCTGGCCGAACGGCGCATGAGCACGGCGTCGAACCAGCCGCAGCGGCGACGGCGGCCGGTCGTCGCACCGAATTCGGCGCCTCTGTGGCTCAGGATCTCGCCGGTGGCGTCGAGCAACTCCGTCGGAAACGGACCATTGCCCACGCGGGTGGCATAGGCCTTGGTGATCCCCAGGACATAGTCGAAATTCAGCAGGCCGACGCCGGTGCCGCAGGAGGCGCCGCCCGCCGTGGTGTTGGACGAAGTGACGTAGGGATAGGTGCCATGATCGATATCCAGCATCGCCCCTTGCGCCCCCTCGAACAGCACGTTTTCGCCCGCCGCCTGGTAGCGGTGCAGGATGCCGGCCACGTCGCCCAGCATGGGGCATATCTTGCCGCCCAAGTCCAGCAGATTGTCCAGGGTCTGCTGGAAATCCACGCCCTGCGCCCCGTAATACCGGGTCAGCATGAAATTGTGATAGTCGAGCAGTTCGCGCAGACGTTCGGGCAAGCCCGCCGGATCGCGGAGATCGCCGGCCCGCAGCCCCCGGCGCGCCACCTTGTCTTCGTAGGCGGGCCCGATGCCGCGCCCGGTCGTGCCGATGGCCTTGCCGCCACGCGCCGCCTCCCGGGCGTTGTCCAGGGCGACATGCACCGGCAGGATCAAGGCGCAGGCCTCGCTGATGATCAGCCGGTCACGGATCGACAACCCGACGCTCTCCAGCACCCCGATCTCATGCATCAGCGCTTCCGGCGAGAGAACGACGCCGTTTCCGATGAGGCAGGTGACACTGTCCCGGAGAATGCCCGAGGGGATGAGATGGAGCACGGTCTTGCGACCGTCGATGACCAGCGTGTGGCCCGCATTGTGCCCCCCCTGGAAACGGACGACGGCATTGGCGTGTTCGGTCAGGAGGTCGACCAGCTTGCCCTTACCCTCGTCCCCCCACTGGGTTCCGATGACGACTATGTTTTTTGCCATTGAATGAATATTCCGTTGCTGTATCGTTTAGGCTGTGCCAACTCTGGAACGGCAGGGCCGGAAACTGGCGTCATGCGTCGTTCGACGAAATAGGATGAACGCGCCAGCGACCACCGTCGCACCGCAGTTCGTTGCGGAAGCCGTGCGTCGCGGCATCGCCTGGCTGTCCGGGCAACGCTTCCACGACCGTCTGTCCCGCATCGCGCAGTTCGCGAATGGCCGCGGCCAGCCCGGGCTCACCGGCGGCCGGGGCGAATATGGCATTTCCATTGCCGGAAAATGACTCGCCGAGCGCAGACAATCTGAGAATGACCTTGAGATCGGCACTGAATCCGGTCGCCGGACGCGCCCGTCCGAACACCTTGCCGATGTCGTCATACCGTCCACCGCGCGCGATCTCCCGCCCGTAGCCGGGCACGAACGCGGCAAAAACCACGCCGGTCTGATAGCGGTAGCCCCGCAATTCGGCCAAGTCGAAATTGATGGGAAGCTCGGGACTATGACAGCCGAGCCGCTCTGCCAGCGATGCCAGCTCTTCCAGGGCGAGATGCACCGCCGCGTCGGCTTCGGCCAGGCATCGTCGGGCCCGCTCTAGGACGCCGTGCCGGCCGTTGAGATCGACCAGTTCCGTGAACATGCACGCCAGTGACGGCGCCATCCCCATGCCGGCAATGGCCGCCGTGAGTTCGGGGCGGGCTTTCTGCTGCAACAGGGAGAACAGTTCGCCTTCCTGCGTCTCAGTCAGCCCGGCCTGACGGGCCAGACCGCGGAATATGCCCACATGCCCCAGATCCAGGTGGACCCGCTCGACGCCTGCCGTTGCCAGAACTTCGAGCATCAGACGGATGACCTCGAGGTCGCTCGCCACGCCGCCGTGGCCGTAAAGCTCCGCGCCGAACTGGATGGGGCTGCGAGACTTCTCCAGGCGATCGGCCTGGGTGTGGAGCACGGAGCCCAAATAACAAAACCGCCCCGGCATATCGCCGGCATGGGTGCGGGCATCGATGCGGGCGACCTGTGGCGTCATGTCGGCGCGGATGCCGAGGAGGCGTCCACTGGCCTGGTCGATCAGCTTGAAGGTCTGGATGTCCAAGTCATGGCCGGCACCGGTCAACAGGGAATCGATGAATTCGATCAAGGGCGGCATCACCAGCCGGTAGCCCCAGGCGGCGAAGCGGTCGAGCACCCGTCGCCGCAACAGCTCCAGCCGCTCGGCTTCCTCGGGCAGAAGTTCTTCGATGCCTTCCGGCAGCAGCCAGCGGTCATCGGCTGGATAGGAAAAAGGGAACATAAGGATTCAATCGGGTCGAGCCGCAAGTAGCCAGCGCCCCGGACCACCGTTGGGCGAAAGACGTCGATGTCGAATTATAGCGGAGGAATGAGCCGGTGTGCCCGCCTAGGGCGACGGGCACACGGTCGTGTCACTTGCCGGTGGATTTCTTGAAATACCTGAAGAACTCGGAATCCGGCTCGAGCACCAGGGTGTCATCCTCGCGAATCGCGCTGCGGTAAGCCGACAGGCTGCGATAAAGGCTGAAGAATTCCTTGTTCTTGCCGTAAGCCTGGGCATAGATATCCGCCGCCGTCGCCTCGCCCTCGCCGCGCTTGAGTTCGGCGTCGCGGTAGGCATCGGCCAGGATCACTTCGCGCTGGCGGTCGGCGTCCGCACGGATACGCTCCGCCACTTCGGCGCCACGCGAACGGAAATCGCGCGCGACACGTGCCCGCTCGGCCTCCATGCGCCGGTACACCGAGGAGCTGACCTCACTGGGCAGATCGATGCGCATCACCCGGACATCCACGATCTGGATGCCGAGCTGCTCCGCCACCGGACTCGCGGCGCTGCTCAGGACGTCCCGGATCTGCGAGCGCTCGGAAGACACCAGCTCGCGGATGGTACGCTTGCTGAACTCGCTACGCATGGCGTCCTTGATGATCTGATCCAGGCGGATGTTTGCCTGAACCACGTCGCCCGCCACCGTCGTGTAATACTTGGCGACGTCCTTCACCCGCCATTTCACGAAGGAATCGACGATGACGTTCTTTTTCTCGGAGGTCAGGAAACGCTCGGGCTTGGACTCCAGGGTCAGGATCCGGCCGTCGAATTTCTTCACGTTGTTGATGAACGGCACCTGGAAATAAATCCCCGGCGTATAGTCCGCCTGCACGATTTCGCCCAGCCGGAACCTGATCACCTTCTGGGTTTCGGAGACGGTGAACATCGACAGCGATGCCAGCACCGCCGCCGCGCCGGCCACCGCGATGATTGCCTTAGCCTGTGCCATTATTGTCCCCTCCCGTCTCTGCCGCGGCTCGACGCACGCCCGCCGCCGGCCTTGGCTCCACCCTCCTGGCTGTCGATCTGCGCCGGCATGGGCACGCTGCCGGCTTCGGACTCGGACGCAGCGGCATCGGCTGCGCCCCGAGCCGACCTGATCTTGTCCAGAGGCAGGTAGATCACGTTGTTCCCGTTCTTCACGTCCAGCATCAGGGTGTTGGCGCGCTCCATCACTTCCTGCATCGACTCGATGTAAAGGCGCTCGCGCATCACGTCCGGCGCCTTTTCGTATTCCGCAAGAAGCCGCTCGAAACGACCGGCCTCGCCCCGAGCCTTGGCGATGACCTTTTCCTTGTAGCCTTCGGATTCCTGGGTCAACCGCGAAGCGGCGCCGCGCGCCCTGGGAACGACCTCGTTCGCGTAGGCCTCGGCTTCGTTCTTCAGCCGCTGCTCGTCCTCGCGAGCTTTGATGGCATCCTCGAAAGAAGCCTGTACGTCTTCCGGCGGCTGGGCATCGACCAGATTGACCGTGATCACCCGAATACCGGCACGATATTGATCGAGCATTTCCTGGATCTCGACCTTGATGTCGGCGGCAATACCGCTGCGCCCCTCGGTCAGGACGAAATCCATGGTGCTGTTGCCGATCACCGAACGTTCAGCGCTTTCGGTGACCTGCTTCAAAGTGCCCTCGGGATCCAGCACGTTGAACAGATAGTCCTTCGCGTCCTTGATCTGGTATTGCACGGCCAGACGGACGTCGACGATGTTTTCGTCTTTCGTCAGCATCAGGGCTTCGCGCGGCACCGAGCCGAGCGAGCCGACCGCCTGCTGACGCCCGCCCGAGCGGTAGCCGACCTCGACGAAACGCTGCTGCTCGACGTTGACCACCGTCACCGCTTCGATCGGAGCCGGCCAGTGCCAGTGCGGACCGGGCTGTGTGGTTTCGACGTACTTGCCGAAACGCGTCACCACGCCGCGGCTGCCCTCATCGACGATGTAAATGCCGGTCAGACCCCATACCGCCACGGCGGCCGCGCCGATCATGCCGGTCAGTCTGCCGGCGTTCCCGCCATCACCGCTGCCCGGCTTGCGCCCGAACAGCTTGTTGATGCGCTCCTGCAGATGACGCAAGACCTCGTCCAGATCCGGCGGGGTATCCTGCTGGTCGCGCCCGCTCCACGGGTCTTTTTTGCCACCGCCCGGTTCATTCCAAGCCATGTGAACACTCCTGTGACGATCTATAGCCATTACTTTCGAGTTGCAGCATTGCCCGGATTATCCCGGAAATTCGTCGAACATACAAAAATCCCGACGGGAATCGTCAGTGGCTCGCGCCTGCCCGCTTCGCCGTCCAATCCCCGCCCTCCCCATGCGCCGGGTCGTCCCCGATAGCGCAGCGCAAACCGCGGGCCGTGGCCGGAAATTCCACGCACATCCGCCAGCCGCCTTCGCCGTCGGGAGCTTCGGACAACACCCGCGCCTCGCGATAAAGCCGGGCCCTGAGTTCGCCCTGCTCCGCCGACAAGGCCAGAGTGCGGCGCTCGACGCCGCCCCCCAGGATCTCTTCGAGAAGCTCCTTCAGCAACTCCAGGCCGCTGCCGCTCCGGGCCGAAATCCAAATCCGGACCGGACGGCCCGACTGGTCGCGCTCGATGTGCGGAGCCACGCCGTCGAGGCGGTCGATCTTGTTGTAGACCTCGATACACGGAATCCGGTCGGCGCCGATCTCCGCCAGCACCTGCCGGACCTCTGCGATGGTTTCGTCCATGCGCTGGTCGTTGGCATCGATGACATGCAGCAGAAGATCCGCTTCGGCCGATTCCTGCAGAGTCGACCGAAACGCCGCGACCAGTTCGTGCGGGAGGTGCCGGATGAAGCCGACGGTATCCGCCAGCACCATGTTCAACCCGCCTCTGGTCAGGCGCCGCAAGGTCGGATCCAGGGTCGCGAACAATTGGTCTGCCGAATAGACGTCCGCCTGGGTCAAGGCGTTGAACAAGGTCGACTTGCCCGCGTTCGTATAACCGACCAGACCGACGACCGGCACCTGCGCCCGGCGACGGGCCTGCCGACCCTGGTTGCGCTGCACCTCCACCTGCTGGAGCCGCTTCTGGATCTGACGGATCCGGTTGGCAAGAAGACGCTTATCGGTCTCGAGCTGAGTTTCGCCCGGACCGCGTAGGCCGATCCCGCCCTTCTGGCGTTCGAGATGGGTCCAGCCCCGCACCAACCGCGTGGCAAGGTGCTTCAACTGAGCCAGTTCGACCTGGAGCCGCCCTTCGAAGGAACGCGCGCGCTGGGCGAAAATATCCAGGATGAGGCCGTTGCGGTCGACCACCCGGACATCCAGGGCTTTCTCTAGATTTCGCTCCTGGCTCGGCGTGAGCGCATGATTGAACAACACCAGCTCGGCCTCATACGCTTTGACGGTCTCGGCCAGTTCCTCCAACTTGCCCTGGCCGATGTAATAGCGTGGGTCGATCGCGCGCAGGCGTCCGCTGACAGTGGCCACCGGCTCGGCTCCGGCGGACAGCGCCAGGAGCCGAAGTTCGTCCAGATCCTCCTGATCCGGCCCGGCCAACGGCATGTGCACCAATACCGCGCGTGATCCGGCACCGGGCCTATCGAACAACCGACTCCCTCACGCCGACGGCCCAGTCCCTGGAGCGGTTTGCATCCTCATTCGGCCTCTTCTTCGCCGCCGTCGCCCGCATGCGGCACGCGCACGGGACGGCCGGGTACGATTGTCGAGATCGCGTGCTTGTACACCATCTGGCTGACGGTATTCTTCAGCATGATCACGTACTGGTCGAACGAATCCACCTTTCCTTGCAGCTTGATCCCATTGACGAGATAGATCGAAACCGGAACGTGTTCCTTCCGGAGTGTGTTCAGGAATGGATCTTGCAAATTTTGGCCCTTCGACATCCTCTTTCTCCTTGTTGTTTTTGGATTGGATTACCTTCCCATCCAAGACTTGAAACAAATTAACAGAATTGCACCGGCATCGCCATCTGCACAATCTTGAGACAAACCGTTTGCAATTCAAGCCTTCCCGCAAAATTTTCGCGCTGCGCCGGAGACCGAAGCCTTCAGGTAGACCCATCACCCGCCTGGTGCACCCTTTTTACAATTCAACCACAACTGGCCCGCCGTCCGCCCTTGCCTATGGTTTACAATGCCCGCCCCGATCCGAATGAGAGCCGTATGAATCCAGTCCCGCCACCGCGCTGCCTGATGTTCGACCTTGCCGGGACCACCGTATCGGACGAAGAGCGCGAATTTCTGCGTCATCCAGCGGCCGGCGGCCTGATTCTGTTCAGCCGCAACTACCAATCGCCGGAACAATTGACCGCGCTGGTCGCGAGCGTCCGCGCCCTGCGGCCGGATATCCTGATCGCCACCGATCACGAGGGCGGCCGGGTCCAGCGTTTCCGCGAAGGCTTCACCCGGCTACCCGCAGCGGCCACTTTTCTGGCATCGGGCCGCCCCGACGCCTTGGCGACTGCCGAAACCACCGGCTGGCTCATGGCGGCGGAGCTCCGGGCGGTGGGCGTGGATTTCAGCTTCGCGCCGGTGCTCGACGTCGACAGCGGTATCAGTGCCGTCATCGGCGACCGCGCCTTCGCCCGCACCCCGGATGAAGTCACCGCCGCCGCCCGAGCCTTCGTCGCCGGGATGCGCCGAGCCGGCATGGCCGCGGTGGGCAAGCATTTCCCCGGCCACGGGGGCGTGGCCGACGATTCGCATCTGACCCTGCCGGAAGACCGGCGCGAACTCGAGGACCTGCTCGCCCGCGACCTGCTGCCCTTCTCGGCGCTGATACGCGAGGACCTGGAAGGCATCATGCCCGCCCATGTGCTGTATGCCCGGATCGACGCCCAACCTCCGTGCTTTTCGCATTTCTGGCTGCAGACCATCCTGCGCGAACGGATGAATTTCGACGGCGCGATCTTCTCGGACGATCTTTCCATGGCGGGCGCTGCTTTTGCAGGCGACTACGCCACCCGCGCCCTGGCGGCGCTTAAGGCGGGCTGCGACATGCTGGTGGTTTGCAACACCCCCGAGGCGACCGCGGCGATCCTGCAAGCCCTGGAAAACCGCCCCGCTTCCGCCGGCAGCGCGCGCCGGCTGGCGGCCATGCGCGGCCGCTTTCCGATCGACCGCGGCGAGCTGCTGGCAAGCGCCGAATGGCGCGACGCGGTCGACCGTCTCCAAATCTTTGTCGGCCATACCGCATGAACAGACTCGAAGAGATACGGCGGGTCGAGGCAACCGCCGAACTGCTGCATTCCGAAGCCGAAGTCGAACGTGCCATCGCCCGCCTGGCCGCGGAGATCGGCGAGGCCATCGCGGACAGCAATCCGATCGTCATGACCATCCTCACCGGCGGGATCGTGTTCGCCGGGAAGCTCCTCACCCATCTGCGGTTCCCGCTGGAGCTCGACGCCATCGGCGCCAGCCGCTACCGCGGCCGGACCAGGGGCGGCGAGACCCACTGGCGGCTGGAACCCGGACTTCACCTGAAGGACCGCACCGTGCTGCTGGTCGACGACATCCTGGACGAAGGCATCACCCTGGCCGAGGTGCGAAAGCATTGCTTCGAGCTGGGCGCCGCGCGCGTCCTGATCGCCGTCCTGGTCGACAAGAATCTGGGGCGGGAGAAGCCCTGCCGGGCGGATTTCGTCGGCCTCGTTACGGAAAACCGCTACCTATTTGGATACGGCCTGGACTACAAAGGTTATCTGCGCAATGCCGCCGGCATCTATGCCTGCACCGGCACCGAATCCCAAGGAGCCTGACATGAGCCTCACCGCGATCATCGGCGGCACCGGCCTGACCCGGCTGGAACGACTCGACATCATCCGCCGTGAGACCTTGGCCACACCCTATGGCGCACCGTCCTCGGCCCTGACTTTCGGCCGGCTGGCAGGGCGCGACTTCGTGTTCCTGGCCCGTCACGGCGATCCGCACACCCTTCCTCCGCATCGGATCAACTATCGCGCGAACGTCTGGGCGCTGAAGCAGGCCGGCGCCGATGCCGTCATCGCCGCGGCCGCGGTCGGCGGCATCGGGGAACGCATGGGACCGGGCCGGCTGGCCGTCCCGCACCAGCTCATCGACTACACCTGGGGCAGGGCCGGCACCTTCTTCGAGGACGAGCTGGACCACGTCACCCACATCGATTTCACCGTGCCCTACAGCGAAGACCTGCGCCGGAAGCTGATCACCTCGGCCCGCGCCGCGGGCCTTTCCATCGTTGACGGAGGAGTTTACGGCTGTACCCAGGGACCGCGGCTGGAAACGGCGGCGGAGATCGCGCGGATGGAGCGCGACGGCTGCGATCTGGTCGGCATGACCGGCATGCCGGAAGCAGCGCTCGCGCGCGAGCTGGATCTGCCCTACGCGGCCTGCGCGATCGTGGCCAACTGGGCCGCCGGCAAGGGCGAAGGCGAAATCACCATGGCCGAGATCGAACGGCATCTTGCGCGCGGCATGGCCGATTTCGTCGAGCTGCTGACCCGTTTCGCCGAATCGGCCTGAACCCGATCAGCCGCAGCCGCCGACCGCCACCCTGACCTGTTTGCGGGTCCAGTAGAGCCTGCCTCCGGCCTCGGCCAGCGCGACCACCTCGCTGCTCTCGTTCATCTTGATGCGAAACGAGACCGAAGGCACCGCGCCGTCCAGGAAACTGAATGATGCCGCAAGCGGCCGGGGATTGTGCACCACCAGCAAATGCAGCGCGGCCGTCCGGTCGATTCGGCTCGCCAGCGTCACCGGCACGATGGCGCCGTTTTCCGCACTGTCCGGGACGTCCAGCACCAGTTCACCGCTGGCTTCCGGCGTTCGGCCACCCGTCAGGGCGCGCAGGACGCCATCGTAAGACGTCGGGTCCGTGTCTTTTCCGTAGGCAGCGGCGGCCCTGAAAAGCCCCAGCGCAGCGGCACGACGCAGGGCGATGAGGAGAAAACGGCGGCGGGAAGCGGTTTCGTTCATGTCGCAGAGCCAGGCTTGTCGGTGTCGCAGCTTATCGCTACCCTGAGTCTTCAGCCAAGACCCGTTCTTTCGCCGCTGCATGAAGATTCGTACCAAGACCGTCGACGGCGTCACCACCCTCCGCCTGCTGATCACCCATCCGATGGAAACCGGCCGGCGCCGCGACGAGGCCTCCGGCGCAGTCGTTCCGGCCCATTACATCGAGGAACTGACCCTCGAGCACGAAGGCAAACCCGTGGTGCGCTGCCGGCTCAGCACCGCCGTGTCCAAGGACCCTTATTTCTCCCTGCAATTCCGCGGCGGCCGGCCGGGGGAACGCATCCGGGTGAGCTGGACCGACAATCTCGGAAAAACCGAATCGCAGGAAGCCTTCATCGAGTGATTACAGCTCGCGGGTCGCGCTGAAGCGGATGTCCGGCCAGCGCTCCTCGGTGAGCGACAAGTTCACCCGGCTGGTGGCGAGATAGACCAGATAGCCGCTGCCGTCCTCCGCCAGGTTGTCGTGGACCTTGCGCTTGAACTCTTCGAGCTTCTTGGGATCGCTGCACGACACCCAGCGCGCCGTGGTCACCGGCACCGCATCGTAGACGCAGTCCACGTTGTATTCGGACTTCAGCCGGAACGCCGTCACGTCGAACTGCAGCACGCCCACCGCGCCGAGGATCAGGTCGTTGTTGCGCAGAGGCTTGAACAACTGGGTCGCGCCTTCCTCGCTCAGCTGCTGCAGGCCGCGCTGCAAGGCCTTGGAGCGCAACGGGTCCTTCAGCACCACGCGGCGGAACAGCTCCGGCGCGAAGTAGGGAATCCCCTCGAATTTCAGGTTCTCGCCCTGGGTGAACGTGTCGCCGACCTGGATGGTGCCGTGGTTGTGCAGGCCGATGATGTCGCCGGGATAGGCCTCCTCCACGTTCTCGCGGCTGTCGGCCTGGAAGGTGATGGCGTTGGCCACTTGCATGGCCTTGCCCGAGCGTACGTGGAACAGCCGCATGCCCTTGGTGTAGCGACCCGAGCAGACCCGCAGGAAGGCGATGCGGTCGCGGTGGGCCGGGTCCATGTTCGCCTGGATCTTGAACACGAAACCGGAAAATTTGTCCTCTTCCGGCATGACGGCGCGCTCGCGGGCCTGGCGCGAATGCGGCGGCGGCGCGTACTCGGCGAAGGCATCCAGCAGTTCGAGGATGCCGAAATTGTTGATCGCCGAACCGAAGAACACCGGCGTCTGGCGCCCGGCGCGATAGGCCTCCAGATCGAACTCGTGGCTCGCCCCGCGCACCAGTTCGATCTCCATGCGCAACTCGTCCGCCATGTCGCCCAAGCGTTCGTCCAGCTTCGGGCTGTTCAAGCCCTCGATGACCTCGCCCTTGACGATGCGGTCGCCGTGCGAGGCGCTGAACCAATGGATCGCATCCTCGTACAAGTGGTAAACGCCCTTGAAGCGCTTGCCCATGCCGATCGGCCAGGTGATGGGCGCGCACTGGATGTTGAGGATGCGCTCGACCTCATCGAGCAGCTCCACCGGCTCCCGGCCCTCGCGGTCCAGCTTGTTGATGAAGGTAAGGATGGGCGTGTCGCGCAGCCGGCACACCTCCATCAGCTTGATGGTGCGCTCCTCCACGCCCTTGGCGCTGTCGATCACCATGAGGGCGGAGTC
Source organism: Methylococcus geothermalis (assembly GCF_012769535.1). Classification (NCBI taxonomy): domain Bacteria; kingdom Pseudomonadati; phylum Pseudomonadota; class Gammaproteobacteria; order Methylococcales; family Methylococcaceae; genus Methylococcus; species Methylococcus geothermalis. The sequence goes on along the minus strand of NZ_CP046565.1, from coordinate 1,507,327 downwards.
CACCGCGGTCAGGGTGCGGTAGGTGTCCTCGGAGAAGTCCTCGTGGCCCGGCGTGTCGAGCAGGTTGAAGATGCGGTCGCGGTGCTCGAACTGCATCACCGAGGTCGTGACCGAGATGCCGCGCTGCTTCTCCATCTCCATCCAGTCCGAAGTCGCGTGCCGCGCCGCCTTGCGGCCCTTGACCGAGCCCGCGAGCTGGATCGCGCCGCCGAACAGCAGCAGCTTTTCGGTCAGCGTGGTCTTGCCGGCGTCGGGATGGGAGATGATGGCGAAGGTTCGCCGCCGCTCGATTTCGAATTCAAGATCGGACATGGAACAAGATAGGGCTGGCGGAAGGAAAACTGCCTATTGTAGGCCAATTCGCCACTCAGACGGAGACGGGAAATCTCAGGGGGAGACCGCCGGCTGAGGATCGGCGAAAAAGGCTCGCACCGCCTTCGACTCGCGGGTCATGCGCATCGGCGGCAGGCTGTCCAAAAACACCCGGCCGTAACTCTTGGACGTGAGCCGCGGATCGGCCAGCACCAGAACGCCGCGGTCGTCCACATCCCGGATCAGCCGGCCCGCGCCCTGCTTGAGGGTGATCACGGCGGCCGGCAGTTGGAACACCGCAAAGGGGCTGTGACCGCGCCTGCGGATGGCTTCCAGCCGGGCGCTGACGACGGGATCGCCGGGCGATGCGAACGGCAGCTTGTCGATCACCACGCAGGACAGCGCCTCGCCGCGAACGTCCACCCCTTCCCAGAAGCTGGCAGTGCCGAGCAGCAGGCCGTTGCCCGAGGCGCGGAAGGCTTCCAGCAACCGGGCCTTGGGCTGGGTGCCCTGGACGAACAGCGGAAACTCGGTCTTGCCTTCCAGGATGGACGCCGCCTCGGTCAAAGCCTGGTGGCTGGTGAACAGCAGGAAGGCGCGGCCGCCGCTCGCCTTCAGCACCGGATACGCCGCCCGCAGCACCGCCCGGGTATAGTCGGGGGCGCCCGGCTCGGGCAAGCCGGCCGGCAGGTACAGGAGGCTCTGGCGGCGGTAATCGAAAGGGCTTTCCCAGCGCCGGCAGTCCGCATCGCAGATGCCGAGCTGGCGCGAGAAATGCTCGAAGCGCCCCGACACGCTCAAGGTCGCCGAAGTGAATATCCAGGTCGCCTGTCTTGCCTTGCGGAAGCGGGCGAATTCGCCGGCGATGTCCAGCGGTGTCCGGCTCAAGGAAAAGCCGCGGCGATGGGTCTCGAACCAGCGCACCGATTCCTCGGTATCCTCGGCCAGGAAAGCCTCCAGCCGCTGGATGAACTCGTCGCAGCGCTTCCAGCAGGATTCCAGCCCCTTGCCCCGTACCGACGCCAGCTTCAGCTGGGCGGCCAAGGCCAGCAGGCTTTGTTCCATGCGCCTGAGCCCGGTGTTCACGGCCTCATGACCGGCCACGCTGTGCCAGGCATCGCGTCGCGACGCCTCGCCCAGCGCCGCGCGCATCGCCGCCAATTCGTTCTTGAGCAGGGTCGCGGCGTCTGCCAGCCCGCCCATGTCCGGCGCATCCTTGGCCCGTTCGATCAGGGTGTCGTCCGCCAGTTCGCCGAGCTGTCGCGTGCTCAAGCTGACCCCTAAGAACTGCGTCGCGGTGTCGGCGAATTGGTGGGCCTCGTCGACGATGATGACGTCGGCCTCTGGCAACAGTTCCCCGAAACCGTCGGTCTTGACCGCCCAATCGGCCCACAGCAGGTGGTGGTTGATGATGGTGATCTGCGCCTCTTGCGCCGCCTTTCTGGCCTTCACCACATGGCAGTCGTCGTAGGCCCCGCAATCCTGGCCCAGGCAGTTCTCGGCGGTGGAGGTGACCGAACGCCACAGGAGCGAGCCTTCCGGCACATCGTCCACCTCGGCGATGTCGCCGCCACGGGTTGTCTTCGCCCAGCGACGGATGCGTTCGAGCTGATCGGCCTCGTGCTCGCTGAAGCCGGCGCGAAAGCCGAAATCGACCACGTTTTCCAGCCGATAGGGACAAAGATAGTTCGACCGCCCTTTCAGCAAGGCAGTCCGGACCGGTGCCGCCAGCGCCTGCCGCAGCAGGGGCACATCCTTCTGGAACAGCTGATCCTGCAGGTTGCGGGTGCCGGTGGAGACCAATACCCGTTTGCCGCTCAGCAGGGCGGGCACCAAGTAAGCGAAGGTCTTGCCGGTGCCGGTGCCGGCCTCGGCAATCAGGCAGCGGCCGTCGCGGATGGCCTGCTCCACCGCCCGCGCCATGCCGGATTGCGCCTCCCGCGGCCGGAATCCCGCCAGCGCGCGCGCCAGCGGCCCGTCTTCCGCAAAGGCTTCGGCTACACCGCTCACGCTAGTTTCCCGAAGCGCCCCCGAGCTGCCCGGCTTGATCGATGAGTGCCTGAGCTTTCTCGATGAGGTCGGAATGGCCCTTGGCCAGTACTTTGGACTTCCGGGCCAGGTCGAGCGCGAGGCACGGCTGGTTCTGCTCCATCCGGATCGCCGCCAGCCGGTACCACAGATCCGGGTTGCGCGGCTGCATGCGGATGGCCCGCTCCAACGTGGCGGCGGCATTGTCGAGTTGTCCGGCGGCCTGCGCCTTGTCGGCATCCGACAGCAGCGCGGCCACGGCGGGCGTCGGAGCCGGCAGTTTCTTGGCGCCTCCGGAAGCGCCGGAGCCCGGCTTGGTCACCGGAGCCGCCGGTTTCGGCTTGGGGCCGGGCGTCGGCGCCGGCGTGGGAACCGGATGCGCGGCCGACGGCGGCGGCTTGACGGCCGCCCGCTGCGCACAGCCGGCCGAGACGGCCAGGCAAAGGGCGACCGCCGCCCAGCGGTAAGGCAGCGCACCGAAGCGCCGGGAGCGAGAATAGATCGTCATAAGGACATCCGGTCGTCAGGATAAAACCTTCTGGGCTAGGCAAGAAATGTTCCGCTGACTCAGCCGTTGCCGAACAGCTCGTCATAGTTCCGCATGCTCCGGTCGGCCACCTCGGCCAGCGAGACGCCCCTGAGTTCGGCGATCATGCCGGCCACATGGCGGACATGGTACGGATAGTTCGGCTTGCCCCGTAGCGGCACCGGCGCCAGATAGGGCGAATCGGTCTCGATCAGGAAACGGTCGTCCGGCACTCTGCGGGCGACGTCCTGAAGGGTTTCGGCGGTCCGGAAGGTGACGATGCCGGAGAACGAGATCGAAAAATTCAGATCCAGCGCCCGGCGTGCCGTCTCCCAGTCTTCGGTGAAGCAATGGAACACACCGCCCACCTCGCCCGCGTCCTCTTCTTCGAGGATGCGCAGCGTGTCCGCGCGCGAATCGCGGGTGTGGATGATCAGCGGTTTACCGGTGTGCTTCGCGGCGCGGATATGATTGCGGAAGCGCTCGTGCTGCCAGGTGAGATCTCCCTCGCTGCGGAAATAATCCAGGCCGGTTTCGCCGATGGCGACGACGCGGTCGTCATCCGCCAGTTCGGCCAGGCGCCACAGATCCGGCTCCTCGGTATCGGTTTCGTTGGGATGCACGCCGACCGAGACGGAGACATGGGGATAGGGCTCGATGAGCCGGCGCATGGCGGGGTAGTCTTCCAGGTTGATCGAGACGCATAACATGCGCTCCACGCCTTGGGCGCCGGCCTCCTCCATGAAGCGGGAAAAGTCGCCGCCGAACGGTTTCAGGTCGAGGCGGTCGAGGTGAGCATGTGAGTCGATGAACATGGGATTGGGAGCGACGAGGGCGGGTTTCGCCCCTAAGGATTACATGGTATGGGTAGGCTGATCCGATTCCAGATGGCCGGACAGGTAGCTTTCAATCAGCGCCTTGGTGACACCGGCGTCCTCTTCGTTGAATCGTACACCGATGCCGGCCGATCGGAAGCCGGCGGCACCCTTCGGCGTGATCCACACGACCCGGCCCGAAATCGGGATCCGCTCCGGTTCGTCCATCAGCTGCAACAGCATGAAGACCTCATCACCCAAACGGTAGTTGCGAGTCGTCGGAATGAACAGGCCGCCGTTCTTGATGGTCGGCATGTAGGCGGCATACAGCGCGTTCCTATCCTTGATGGTCAGCGCCAGAATGCCTTGGCGGGTACCCTTCTGATCTTCGCTCAATGCCGTGCTCCCGGTCACCTGAACCGGCTCCAGTTTATCAGGATATCTTCCATGATCAGTTGCCGGTTGGCTTGACCTTCCAGACTCCGCCGCGCGGTTTCGATTTCATCGAGCCGCCGGAACAGGCCGCGAAGTTCCAGGCCCTCCGCCAATGGCCGCAATTCCTGTTCCAGATCGGCATTGGCCAACCGGCCCCCTGCCGGCGTCCGACTGCTGCCGACGCGGATGAGGTCCGTGATCCAGCTCTGCAGCCAGCCGGTGACGGTCTCGCCGTCCTCCTTGGCCCATTGCTCGGCGACCGCGAGCGGATCAGCCGCTTGCCGGGACACCGCGATCCAGTCTTCGAATACCTTCCTCCGGCGCTGGACCAGATCGCCGCCATGCAGCTCGGCCGCACGGAGCGGCGCGCCGTTGGCCATCGCCAGCAACGCCTCGGCGTTCTCACCGAAACCCTGTCCGGCCAGCCAGCGCAGCGCGTCCTCCCGCTCCGGCAACGCCACCTCCAGCCGCTGGCAACGGCTCAACACCGTCGCCGGCAGCTGTGCAGGCCGTTCGCTGATGAGGACGAACAGGGTACGGGGATCGGGCTCTTCCAGGGTCTTTAGCAGGCTGTTGGCGGCCGCCGTGTTCATGGCGTGCGCCGGACGGATGACCACGACCCGGGCAGCACCGTACTGCGGCTTGAGCGAAAGCCTGTCGATCAGCCGGCGGATCAAATCGACGGTGATGCGCTTTCCCGCTTCCTCCGGCTCGACATGCAGGTAGTCCGGATGGCTGCCTGCCGCCACCAGACGACAGGCCGCGCAGACGCCGCAAGCACCGTCGACTGACGCTCGGCTGCACAGCAGCCGGCGAGCGAAATCATCGGCCAGCGCGCCCTTCCCCACACCCGCGGCACCTGAAATCAGAAGCCCTTGCGGCAGTCGCCCGGAAGCCAGATACGCCCTCAGCCGGTCATGGGCCGGCTCCAGCCAAGGATAACGCCCCACCAGATCAGACATGATCGGAAAACAGCCAATCCACTTGCGATGCTATCGCCGCCTGCACCAAGGCCAACGGCTGGGCGGCATCGATCACCCGTATCCGATCGGGCTCGGCCTGCGCCAACGCCAGATAGCCTTCCCGCACCCGCATAAAAAAAGCCATGTTCTCCTTTTCCAGCCGGTCCGGCCCGCTGCGCTGGTGCGCCCGCTTCAGACCGGTGTCCACCGGCGCATCCAGCAGCAGGGTCAGATCGGGCTTCAGCCCGGCCTGGATCCAGTCCCGCAGAAAATCGATGACCGATCGCTCGATGCCCCGCCCGGCGCCCTGGTAGGCATAGCTGGCATCGGTGAAGCGGTCGCATACCACCCAGGCGCCGCGCCGCAAGGCCGGCTCGACCACCTCCCGAAGATGATGGACCCGGGCCGCGAACAGCAGCAGCAACTCGGCTTCCGGCCGCACTTCCTCCTGATGCAGGAAAATCCCCCGCACCGCCTCGCCGAAAACGGTGCCCCCCGGCTCCCGCGTCGCAACGGCCTCCAGCCCGCGTTCGCGCAGCCGCCTCACGACGAAATCGAGGTTGGTGGTCTTGCCGACGCCCTCGCCACCTTCCAGCGTGATGAATTTGCCGGGTGTCATGGCTGCTTGCTCTTCTGGTACCGATCGACCGCTTCCCTATGTTCGTCCCAAGTCCGCGAAAAGCGGTGGCCACCATCGCCGCGCGCGACGTAGTACAGGCTGTCACCCGGCGCCGGGTTCAGCGCGGCCCGCAGCGAGGCCAGCCCCGGCGCTGCGATCGGCGCAGGCGGCAGGCCTCGGTGCAGATAGGTGTTGTAGGGTGTATCCGCTTTGAGGTCTTCGCGCCGCAGGTTGCCGTTATAGCGCTCGCCGAGTCCGTAGATGACGGTCGGATCGACCTGCAACGGCATGCCGGCCCGAAGCCGGCGGACGAGGACCCCGGCCACTTCGCGCCGTTCTTCCGGCCGCGCGGTCTCCTTTTCTATGATGGAGGCCATGATCAGGGCATCGTCCGGCGTGCGGTAGGGAAGCTCGGCGACCCTGCGCCGCCATTCCGCGGCCAGCACCGCCGCCATGCGGTCGTAGGCTCGCTTGAGAATTTCGACGTCCGGCGTGCCCTTGGTGAAGAAATAGGTATCGGGGAAAAACCGCCCTTCCGGATCCAGCTCCGCCCTTGCCAGCATCCGCATCAACGCAGCGACGTCACTTTCCGCCACGATGCGGTGCTCCAGCGCCGGCTGTGACTGCAGCGCCGCCAGCATCTGACGGAAGGTCCAGCCTTCGACGAGGGTCACGGCATGCTGGCGGACCCTGCCGGAGGCGAACAGCGCCAGCAGCCGGCGCCGGTCGATGCCCGGAGGAATCTCGTATTCCCCGGACTTCAGCTTGTGCGCCTGGCCTTCCTCCCAGGCAAGCAATACGAACCACCAGGGCTCGTCGATCACGCCCGCCTGCCTCAGTCCGGAGGCGATATCCTTCAGGCCCTGCCCCCGAGCGATCTCGAACACCACCGGCTCCGCGTTGGCGACCGGCCGCTCGATCGACTTGAGAAAATCGTTCACCGCAGCGATGACGACCGCTGCCGCGAGAATCAGCACTATGGCGGCGGCACGCTTCATTCGGACAGCACACCTCGCTGGCAGTCGGCCACCCGCGCACTCAGCATGCGCGTCACCTCCCCCACCGGGTAACTCCGGTCAGCCAGCCGTGCCACCGGCCAGATGCCGATGACACAGTTGGTCAAAAAGACTTCATCGGCGGACGCCAGCTCTTCCGGCCGGATGCGCCTTTCACGCACTTCGACCCCTTGGGAAGACGCGATTTCCAGGACCAGACGCCTCATCACACCATTCACGCCGCAGCGGTCGATGAGGGGAGTTTCGATCCTACCGGACTTCGCAAGAAAAACATTGCTCATGGTGCCCTCGACGACGAAGCCTTCAGTGTCGCACATCACGCCTTCCTGGTATTCGTCGGCCCACTCCCCCCGTCCGAGCACCTGCTCCAGCCGGTTCATGTGCTTGATCCCGGCGAGCGCGGCATTGACACCGAGCGGCGTACGGCAATGCATCGCACTCACGCCGTAGCGGTAATATGCCCGCGGAAATTCAGGGGCGGAATGGAGCGAAACCACGCGCGTCGGCTCGCCGTCCGTCACCGGCCGGTAGCCGCGTCCGCCGATGCCGCGGGTGATCTGTATCTTCACCACCCCCTCGGCCGCTTCCGGTCCAAGCAGCTGCAGGTCGGCGAGAAGCGACTCATCGCCGGGATAGGGGATGCCGAGCCGGGAGCAGGCATCGGCGAGACGGTCGAGATGCCGGGACAGCAGGAGCGGCCGTCCGCCGCTCACGCGGAGGGTCGTGAATACGCCGTCGCCATATTGAAACCCCCGGTCGCGCGCATCGACACACTCGGCGGGACGACCGTTGACCAGGACTCTCATGGAGACGGAATCCGGCAGAAGTGGAGCGAGGCGTAGAAGCCGGGGAAAACCCTCCGCGCCTAGGCGAATTTCTTGAAGATCAGCGTCGCGTTGGTGCCGCCGAAACCAAAGGAATTGGACATGACCACGTCGAGGTCTTTGTGCCTGGCGGTATGGGGTACGTAGTCCAAATCGCACTCCGGATCGGGCGTATCCAGATTGATGGTCGGCGGCACCACGCTGTCCCGGATTGCCAGCACCGAGAAGATCGCCTCGATCCCGCCCGCCGCGCCGAGCAAATGACCGGTCATGGACTTGGTCGAACTGATCGCGGTGGTATAGGCATGCGGACCCAGCACTGCCTTCATGGCGCGGGTTTCGGCGAGATCGCCGGCTGGCGTCGAGGTGCCGTGCGCATTGATGTAATCGATGTCTTCCGGATTGACGCCGGCATCGCGCATCGCGTGCATCATGCAGCGCGCGGCGCCTTCCCCGTCTTCCGGCGGCTGCGTCATGTGATGAGCATCACCCGACATGCCGAAGCCGATCACTTCCGCATAGATGCGGGCACCGCGCTTCCTGGCGTGTTCCAACTCTTCCAGCACCACCACGCCGGCGCCGTCACCCAGCACGAAACCATCGCGATCCTTGTCCCAGGGCCGGCTCGCCCGCGGCGGGTCATCGTTGCGGCGCGACAGGGCACGGGCCGAGACAAAGCCGCCCAGCGCTGTCGGCGAACTCGCCATTTCGGCGCCGCCGGCCACCATCACGTCGGCATCGCCATACTGGATCACCCTGGCCGCACTGCCGATGCTGTGGGTCGCCGTGGCGCAGGCGGTCACGATGGCATAATTCGGCCCTTTCAAGCCGTACTTGATGGACAGATTGCCGGAAATCATGTTGATGATGTTGGCCGGCACGAAGAAGGGTGAAATCTTGCGGGGTCCGCCTTTGAGAAATACGCCATAGCCGTGCTCGATGCCGGTGATCCCGCCGATGCCCGAACCGATACAGACGCCGATCCGGTCGGCATTGGCTTCGGTGACCTCGAGTCCGGCGTCTTCGAACGCCTGGCTGCCCGCCGCCATGCCGTAATGGATGAAGGTATCCATCTTCTTGGCTTCTTTTTCGGGCAGATACTGGGTGACATCGAAGTTGCGCACGCTGCCGCCGAAACGGGTGGCGAAGCCGGACACATCGAAATGCTCGATCGGGCCGATTCCGCTGCGGCCGTTCAGGATGCTATCCCAGCTTTCGGGTACATTGAGGCCGACCGGACAGACCATTCCCAGTCCGGTGATGACGACGCGACGCTTGCTCACGCTGAATTACCTGGAGGTCAACGAAAGAAGACCCCACCGGATGACGATGTCCCGTGGGGCTGATGGAACGGTAAAGCGGATCAGGTATGGCTCTGGATGTAATCGATCGCCTGCTGAACCGTGGTGATCTTTTCGGCGTCCTCGTCAGGAATTTCGCACTCGAACTCTTCTTCGAGAGCCATGACCAGCTCGACCGTGTCCAGAGAATCGGCGCCCAGATCGTCCACAAAGGAAGCCTCGTTCGAGATTTCGTCCTTCACGCCCAACTGTTCGGCGACGATCTTCTTTACACGTTCTGCTATATCACTCATCGTTTTTTGTCCTCAGTGTTATTCAAGTTTAGAGGTGCGGAGATTTTAGTGTGAATTCCCGCGAACACAAGCAATTTCTGGCAATAAAAGCCGCTTATGGCATGAACATGCCGCCATTGACATGCAGGGTTTCGCCGGTGATGTAGGCCGCATCGTCGGAGCATAGAAAGGCCACGGCCCCGGCGATTTCCTCGGCCCGGCCCAGCCGCCCCAGCGGAATGGAGGTCAGCAGGGCCGTCTTGTGCGCCTCCGGCAAGGCACGGGTCATATCGGTATCGATGAAACCCGGCGCCACCGAATTCACGGTGATGCCGCGCGACCCGATCTCCTTGGCCAGAGACTTGGTGAAGCCGATGATGCCGGCCTTGGCCGCCGCGTAGTTGGTCTGCCCGGCGTTGCCGGTCAACCCCACGACGGAGGTGATGTTGACGATGCGGCCGGTGCGCGCCTTCATCATGCCCTTGAGGCATGCCTTGCTCATGCGGTAGACCGAGGACAGGTTGGTGTCGATGATCGCATTCCAGTCTTCGTCCTTCATGCGCATCAACAGGCCGTCGCGGGTGATGCCGGCGTTGTTGACCAGGATCGTCGGCACGCCGAACTCCTCGCCGACGGCGGCGACGAATGCCTCGACCGACTGAGGATCACTCACGTCCAACACCCGCCCGCAGCCGGGCAAGCCGGCATCGCCCAAGCCTGCGCCTATGGCCGCTGCGCCTCCTTCCGAGGTCGCGGTGCCGATCACCGTATGGCCGGCCCGCGCCAAGCGGTGGGCAATGGCTTGGCCGATACCCCGGCTGGCGCCTGTGACAATTGCAATCTGGTCCGTCATCGAATCGACTCCAGGGCTTTATTAAACGAATCCTGATCCACGATGGCCAGCGTCGCTTCGCCGCTGACGATGCGCTTGTTGAGGCCGGCCAGAACCTTGCCGGGGCCGCATTCCACGAAGCGCCTGACGCCCTGGTCGCTGAGGAAGCGGATCGTTTCGGACCAGCGCACGGGATGGGAAATCTGCTGGGCCAGTACGGCCCGAATCACCTCGGGAGACGGGTGCATGGCGACGTCGACGTTGTGCACCACGCCGATCCGGTCATGGGGGGAATCGAACGGCGTTTCCGACAGCAGGGCTGCGAATTTTTCAGCGGCAGGCGCCATCAATGCGCAATGGGAGGGCACACTGACCGGAAGCAGCACCGCTCGTTTGGCGCCCAACGCCTTGGCCGCCGCGATCGCGCGCTCGACCGCGCTGCTTACACCGGCGATCACCACTTGGCCCGGCGCGTTGAAATTGGCCGGCGTCACGACCGAATCCGCAGTGGAGGCTTCCTTGCAAGCGGCGACCACCTGGGGATCATCCAAACCCAGAACGGCGGCCATGGCCCCCTTGCCGGGCGGCACGGCTTCCTGCATCAACCGTCCGCGCTGGGCCGCCAGCTTCACCGCATCGGCGAACCCGAGCGCACCGGCGGCGACCAGCGCCGAATATTCTCCCAGGCTATGGCCCGCCATCCACGCGGGACGCCGCTCGCTCGCTTCACACCAGATCCGCCAGGTCGCGACACCTGCGGCAAGCATCGCCGGCTGGGTATTGACGGTCTGGTCGAGTTCTTCTTCGGGACCCTCCTGGACCAGCTGCCAGAGGTCGAATCCCAGCACTTCCGAGGCCTCGGCAAAGGTCCGTCCGACCACCGGATACGCCGCGGCGAGGTCCGCCAGCATGCCGATGGATTGGGAGCCCTGCCCCGGAAAAAGGAAAGCGAGGCCGTTGTCGATATTGGGCATTGCAAAACGTCTTTTTATTAATAGCGCAGAAGAGCGGAACCCCAGGCGAACCCGCCGCCAAAGGCTTCCATCAGCACGGTTTGCCCGCGCCTGATGCGGCCGTCGCGAACGGCCTCGTCGAATGCAAGAGGAATTGAGGCGGAAGAGGTATTGCCTTGCTCGTCCACCGTCACGACGACGCGCTCCATGGGCAACTGGAGCTTTTTCGCGGTCGCCGCGATGATGCGGATATTGGCCTGGTGGGGCACCAGCCAGTCCACGTCGGATTTCTGAAGGCCATTCTGCTCCAGGGTTTCATCGACGATGCGGCCGAGCGTGTTGACTGCGACCTTGAAAACCTCGCTGCCCTGCATCCGAATGGTGCGGCTTTCGTCGCTTCCCTCGCCGTTGCTGGCGGGATTGGGCAGATACAGCAGGTCCTGGTAGTGGCCGTCGGAATGGATATGGGTGCTCATGATGCCGGGCTCGGTGGAAGACTCGAGCACCACGGCACCGGCACCGTCGCCGAACAGAATGCAGGTCGAGCGGTCGTCCCAGTCTACGGAACGGGAATTGACTTCGGTGCCGACCACCAGGACGCGGTTGGCATTGCCGGCGGAAATGTATTGATCGGCGATGCTCAAGGCGAATATGAAGCCCGAGCATGCCGCCTGCACATCGAAAGCCGCGCAACTACGCACACCCAGCCGCTGCTGCAGCAGGCACGCCGTGCTGGGAAAGACCCGGTCCGGCGAACTCGTCGCGAGGATGATCAGATCGAGATCGTGCGGATCGATGGCGGCCGCTTCCAATGCCTGCCGGGAAGCGATTTCAGCCATGCTGGACGCGGTTTCGTCGGGAGCAGCGATATGACGGCGGCGGATACCGGTCCGCTCGACGATCCATTCGTCCGAAGTTTCGACCCGCATGGCGAGGTCGTCGTTGGTCACCACCTCACGGGGGAGATAACCGCCGGTGCCCGCAATGCGCGAGTATCGGCTCACGCCAGGTTCCTCGCGGCGAAGACATCCGTCACGCGCTCGCCGATGCGGTCCGGGACGGCTTTCTCGACCTCTTTCACTGCGATCGCGACGGCGTTGGCGAAGGAAAAGCGGTCCGCGTTGCCATGGCTCTTGATCACGATGCCGCGCAGGCCGAGGAGGCTGGCGCCATTGTACTGGCGAGGATCGATCCGGCGCTTGAAGGCATTGAGTACGGGAAGCGCCACCAGGCCGGCGAGCTTGGTCAGCCAACTGCTGGAAAATTCCCGCTTGATGAAATGGGAAATCATTTTCGCCAAGCCTTCGCTACTTTTCAGCGCGACGTTTCCGACGAAGCCGTCGGTCACGACGATGTCGACACTGCCCTTGAAAATGTCGTTGCCCTCGACGAAGCCGACGAAATTGACGTGCGCTCCGTTGAGCAGTTCGGCGGCCCGCTTCACCTGTTCGTTCCCCTTGATTTCCTCTTCGCCGATGTTAAGGAGACCGACGGTGGGGTGCTCCCGCTCCTCCACGGCCCGCACCAATTCGTAGCCCATGACGGCGAACTGATAAAGGTGCTCAGCGGTACAGTCGACATTCGCGCCGAGATCGAGCACGTGGGTATGCCCTGTCATGGAAGGCACGGCAGCGATGATCGCCGGCCGGTCGATGCCGGGTATGGTCTTCAGGACGAATTTGGCGATTGCCATCAGCGCACCGGTATTCCCCGCGCTCACGCAGGCATCGGCCTCCCCCTGCTTGACCAGATCGATGGCCACCCGCATCGACGAGTCTTTCTTGGTGCGAAGCGCCTTGGATGGCTGGTCGTGCATTTCCACCACCTGAGAAGCATGGCGCACCTTCAGCCGTTCTCCAAACCGGGCCGGGGCGTCCTTGAGGTACCCGCGCAGCACGGTCTCGTCGCCCACCAGCACGAGCCGCAGCAACGGGTTCCGTTGCAGACTGTCCAAAGCCGCGGGCACCACGACCTGAGGTCCGTGGTCACCACCCATCGCGTCCAAAGCGATGGTCGTCATACCGTCACCGCGCCGCATGCACCGCCATCAAAAGTCAAAGAGAGGATACTAAACCGCAAGACCGAAAGGTCGATGCTTATTCTTCGGTTTCGTCGCCGCGCTTCGGCGCGACGACACGGCGACCACGGTAGTAACCGTCCGGGCTCACATGGTGGCGGAGATGGGTTTCGCCGGTATTGGACTCGACCGACAGAGCACTTGCGCTCAATGCGTCGTGCGACCGCCGCATGCCGCGCTTCGAACGGGTCTTGCGATTTTGCTGAACAGCCATGATGACTCCTTAAGAAGACTTGCTATCGTTGTTTTTCAATTGCGCCAGCACGGCAAAGGGGTTTTCCCTTTGCCTGACCGCCGGCCGCGGTCCGCCATGCGCCGCCTCCCCGCAGTTCGGATGCTGCGGTATCAGCGGGATGGCCAGGACCAGTTCGTCCTGAACCAGGTCGGACAGCCGAATCGGCGCTCCGCCGTCGAACAGCAGCGGCTCGTAAGACCCGGACAGGCGATCGGCTTCCTCCAGTGAAGCCACCACGCCCAGCGACACCGGCGACCGCACCGCCCACGGCAGCGGCTCCAGGCAGAGCTGGCATTGCAGCACGAGATCGGCTTCCACTCGGCCGGTCACCACCGACCCTCGGCCGTCCTTGCCGAAATCCAGCTCGACCCTGATGTTCCCGGCTTTCTCGAACAAGAACTCCTGGATACGGTCGAACAGTGCCAGCGGCATCTCACCCGCCAACCGGCGACGCTTGTCCGCGAAATCCAGCGGATCGACGAATTCAGGCAGGTGGGGAAGCATAATCGTGCAATAATACAGGCCAAATCCAACTTCTGTCAAAGCTTGGAACACCGCCATGCAGGCTTCCTCGCCTTCGCTGCAGCCGCTCGTGCTTGCCTCCGGTTCGAGCTACCGCCGCGAATTGCTAAGCAAACTCGGACTGGCTTTTACCCCGGTGTCGCCCAACATCGACGAGTCTGCCTTGCCGGGCGAGGATCCGGCGGATCTTGCCTTGCGGCTGTCGTGCCAGAAGGCGCAGGCGCTGGCGCCAGCCTATCCCGACCACCTGATCATCGGTTCGGATCAGGTCGCCGTTCTGGGAGAGCGGCGGCTGGGCAAACCCGGAAACCACGAAAACGCCGTGGCCCAGTTGCAGCAGGCCTCGGGGAAAATCGTGACTTTTCTGACGGGACTATGCGTGTACGACGCCCGTCGCGGCATCAGCCATGCCGGCCTCGACCGCTGCCGGGTGCATTTCAGGCGCCTGGACCGGCGCCTGATCGAGCGCTATGTCGCGATCGACCAACCTTACGACTGCGCCGGCGCTTTCAAGTCGGAAGGATTGGGTATAGCCCTGCTGGAGCGCATCGAGGGCGACGATCCGAATGCCTTGGTCGGCCTGCCCCTCATTCTGCTCACCGAACTGCTGCGGCGCTGCGGCGTAGCCGTCGTTTGAGGAGGCCGCTGCCGTACGGCCTCAGTTCAGGCGATTGTAGTACTCGATCACCCGGTTCAGGTAATCCTGGGTTTCGGGGAAGGGCGGAACCCGGTTGCCATATTTGATGATGTTGTTCTCGCCGGCATTGTAGGCAGCGACCGCCAGACTCACGTCGTTGAACATGCCGATGAGGTCGCTCAGGTAGCGGGCGCCGCCGTGGACGTTCTCCACCGGATCCGTCCGGTCCCGCACGCCATAGCGCGCCGCGGTGTCGGGCATCAACTGCATCAGTCCGACCGCTCCCTTGCCTGAAACCGCCTCAGCGTTGTATGCGGACTCGGCCTGGATCATCGCATGCAGCAGCAGCGGGTCGAGATGATAGCGCTCGGCCACTTCCGCGATCAGCGGCGCCAGGATTTCACGGTTCCGCTCGAGGGAAACCGACACCCGATGGGGCCGCGCCACGGCGGGCAGCGGCGGCGGCGACCCCAGTTTGCCGGCCACCTTGGTCGTGGCGATCAGCCGGTAGCCGTTGTGCTGGGGCCGGTCGGTGTAATAGACATGGCCCTTCTTGTCGACGAACTTGTAGACATCTGCCGAAACCTGCGCCGCCGGCAACCCCCCCAGCATCAGCGCGATCCAAAGACGTCGTTTTATCCGCATGTTTTTCCGTCTTTTTCTCGAATCAAAACGAGCGCGGTTATACCACCGCATCGTCGATCCAGACAAGTCTCACGCCGGAACCGCCACCGGCCGTACCGCCGATGCCGCCTGAGCCGCCCGGCGCCGGGCCTCATCCACCGTATCCGCCGCCGCCAGAGCGACGCCCATCCGCCGCCGCGGAAACGCTTCCGGCTTGCCGAACAGGCGAATCTCGGATTCCGGCACGCTCAACGCCTGCTCCAGTCCCTCGAAAGCGATGCCTTCCGCGGCCATCCCGCCGTAAATCACGGCGCTGGCACCGGGGCGCCTTAAAGCGGTGTCGACCGGAAGCCCCAGGATCGCGCGGACGTGCAGTTCGAATTCGTTTTGCGCCTGACTGATCATGGTCACCATCCCGGTGTCGTGCGGGCGCGGGCTCACTTCGCTGAACCAGACCTCGTCGCCCCGGACGAACAGTTCGACACCGAACAGCCCTCGCCCCCCCAAAGCATCGACTACCGAGCGGGCAATCGCCTCGGCCCGCTCCCTGGCTTTCGGGTTCAGGGGCTGCGGCTGCCAGCTTTCCACATAATCCCCGCCCTGCTGGCGGTGGCCGATCGGCTCGCAGAATGCTATCCCGGCATCGCCTGCCGGAGTCGGTGAACGCACCGTCAGCAGGGTGATCTCGAAATCGAACTCGATCCTGCCTTCGACGATGACGCGGCAAGCTTTGACCCGCCCGCCTTCCCTCGCATGGGCCCAGGCCGCTTCAACATCGTCGGGACCCTTCAGCATCGACTGGCCTTTGCCGGAGGACGACATGATGGGTTTGACGAAGCAGGGGAAACCGATCTTCGCCGCCGCTTCGGCCAAGGCGTCGCAGGAATCGGCAAACGCATAGGGCGATGTCGGCAGGCCCAGTTCTTCCGCCGCCAATCGCCGGATGCCTTCACGGTTCATGGTGAGCCTCACCGCACGGGCATTGGGCACGATCTTCGCCAGCCCCAGCCGCTCGATGTCGGCAAGGGCATCGGTGGCGATCGCCTCGATCTCCGGCACGATGAAATGCGGACGCTCGCGCTCGATGAGCGTCCGGATCGCCGCCGCATCCGTCATGTCGACGACATGGGCGCGGTGGGCAACCTGGTGCGCCGGGGCGCCGGGATAGCGGTCGACGGCGATCACCTCGACACCATAGCGCTGCAAGGAGATCACCACTTCCTTACCGAGTTCACCGCTGCCCAGGAGCAGCACCCGGACGGCGGAGTGCGAATTTGGGGTTCCGATACGCATATAGAGAATGCCGAAGGATGGTAGGGAGGAACCGGCGGCGAGAGCAGGCCGGGAGGCAGTGATTTTAATGCCCCCCTGCCTCCCATTGCCACGCTGCCGGCCTTTTTCACCGCCTCCGGCTTTCCGGCGGGCGATCAATCATCATCGGCAATGGTGACCGTTGCATCCGAGGCCGGCAAGCGGGTGTATTCCTTCCTTCCCGCAATGGCCAGGGTCATCGTTTCCGCCCCTTCGACGAGGCGGTCGTTGCGCAGCTTCACCGAAACGTCCACGCTGGCGACGCCCTTTGGCAGGGTGACCCGAAGCTTGGGCTTGAGGTAATCCTTGCCCGGCTGAGCGCTGCCGCCCAGCGTCAGATGAACGGTCAAGGACTTGTCGGTCGGCGTCTCGCGAGACACGGTGAAAACCAAGCGCTCTCCGCTTCCTTCGGCAACTTCGGTCCGGCCAGCCGACACCCAGACGCGGGGCAGCGAGCCCAATAGCACCTCGCCGCTGATCTGGGACACGGTCGTCAGATCGGGCTTGAAGCGCAGCGTGCTGCGGAGCCTGCGGATCACGGCAGGATTCGCCGCCGCGATCTCCTTGGCGGCGCCGAGGGCCGCCCCCACTTGGCCCGGCGCCGGCAGGGTGCCAGTGGCCGTGTTTTCGTTGTGCGCCAGAGTCCGCCTGAGTTCGCCCGCAGCCGCAGCTTCCCTGGAATTCCCGATCGCCGTGGTCAGCAGGCTCTTGTCCGCCTCCTGGCTGGCCTGATAGGTCAACGTGAAGCGGGCATGATCGGCGGCGAACGCGGAATAACGTTCCTGGAAGAGTTCGAGCATCCGGACGGCGGTGCCGCGCATGGAGCCGGCCAGCCGCTGGAACTGCAATTGCGTCGAGGGCTGGGTCCGGCTGCCCTCCTCGTTGCGCTGGAATATGATCGTGGCGGCCTTCACCCCGTCATTGGCCGCCGCCGGAATTTCCCAGGTGATGGTGCGGCGAAGGCCGGTCGCGGCCTCGCCGGCCGTAGCGTCCGTCTTGAGCACGGCAGCGGGAAAATCTTCCGCCAGCCGGGACGAGACGAAATCGGCGGTATCGACCGGCAGGGTCGCCAGATAACGCAGCACGAGCTGCGAATTCGTCAGCAGATGCTGTATGGACAGATCGCGATCCGCGAGCGACAGGTACTTGTACACATCGGAAGCCTTGGCCATCCTGGCTTCCACCGTCCCGTCCAGCCGGGTAGCGACACTCATGTCCTGCGCCACCAGGGACAGCACCTCGTTCGACAGACCGGCGGCATACTGGGGCAGCAAATCCCCGTTTTTCTTCACTTCGAAGGCATTTTTCGGCTCGAAGAAAACCAGCGGCACATCGTGCGTCAGGTTGTTGATGCGCTTGTCCTGGGCGCGGATGTCGATCGCAAAATCTCTGATCTTGGGCAATCCGCCCAGCCGCACCACCGCACTATTCTTGAGCGAGGCGGTGTATTGCAACAGATCCCGCGCCGCCGCGAGGCGCTGCTTCGCCAGTTTGGCATTCTTGGTTTCATCCAGCGATGCAAACGGTTTGACGTAGAACGGCATCTCCCCCGCCACCGTCAGGCTATGGCAGCCGGCCTTTTCACAACTCTTGGCCGGGCTCGCTTCATTGATCATCAGGCCGCCATGGTCCACGGAGATGGAATCCTTGACGTGGCACTGGTCGCAGGTGGCGTCCTTGGCCGGGTGATGTTCGGCCACGCCCGCCGTTTCGCCGTCGATGGCGTCCATGAGCTGGAGAACGGCCCGGAATTGGTCCTCCGTGTCCGTAACGGGCCGGTTGACGTTGAACTTCACGGTCAATATATGCCGCGATCCCTCGAAAGGGTCCGGCGGTGCAGCATTCGCCGGAGTCAGGCATAGCGGAATCAAAGCACACAACCAACCCAAAGAGGATGGCGGGAAAAGGCGGTGAAATCTCATAGGGGGCTCGCATGGTCTTGTTGATCGAAAAGGCACGGCTATCCAAACGGTGAAACTGACATGCCGTCCAATACGAATGATAATGAGTCGTATTTACCAATTCAACAACGAGTCCACATGCGTAGACCAAACTCCGGGAGGGATCAATCGTGTGAAAACCGGTGGGCAACGCTCACCGGCGTTCTTGGGGGGCGCAGGAAAAGACGACGTGCCTCGCAAGTTCGGGCAGGACGCTCCTTGTCCCGTCCGAACTTCGTTCATTCGATGGAAAACTCGCGCATCATACCCATGTCCTCGTGCTCCAGGTTGTGGCAGTGGTACATGAACAGGCCCTTGAAGTCCTGGAATGGCTTGATCAGGCGAATCCGTTCGCCGGGCATCGTCAGCACGGTGTCCTTCCAGCCGCTGTCGACGAAGCCCTCACGCACGCTCGCATAGTCCTCCAGCACCGCGCCGCTCACCGTGCGGCTGACGACCTGGAAGGACTGGCCGTGCAGATGGATGGGATGCGCCATCGACATCATCATGCCCATGCCACCCTCCATGCCGCCGCCGTGTCCTCCCATCATCCCCATGCCGCGATGCCCCATCATGCCCATGCCACCGTGCATGCCCATGCCTGGCCCGCCGCCATGCTCCATGCCCTCTCCCGAACGGCCGTGGCCGTGGAATATCTCCAGCAGTTGAATGCTGCCCAGCGGAATCCGCTCGAACGGCTGCAGGTCGTCGTGGGCATACGGGCGACGGTTGAGCAGCATGGACATCGGCCCTTCGGAAATCTCCAGAGGCAGCGGCTTGTCCGGATTGGCGGTATCGGCCAGGGTGTAGCGGGAAAGCTTCGCAAGGCGCCTCGGCAGGCTGGGGCTTTCGCTCACCCGCCGGGTCACCCGGACCGTGAACAGCGGGTAATCGCTGCCCAGCGGCAAGGAGCTGTGCATCATCTCGCCCATCATCCGCCGCGCCATCATCGGGAGAGCACCCGAAAACGGCAGGCTCCGCATCACCATCTGCGAACCCACCCCGCGCCCGCTGAAATCCGCCCAGACGTCCAGCCGCTCGCCCGGCGCGAGCATCACATAGGGCTTGACCTCCGGCGCCTCCAGCAAGCCGCCGTCGGTACCGATGACCGTCAAGGGCGTGCCGTCGTCCCAGCCCAGCTTGTAGATGCGGGCGTTCGAGCCGTTCATGATGCGCAGCCGGTAGGCCCGGCTCGCCACCTCGACCGCGAAGTCCGGCCGGCCGTTGACCAGGATGCGATCGCCATGAAACCCCATCATCCGCTCGTGCATGTGGCGGACATAGACGAGCTGGTTGTCGGCGTCGAAGCGCCGGTCCTGCAGCACGAGGGGGATCTCGTATTCCCCCGCGGGCAGGCCCAGTGCCGCCTCTTCCTCGTCGTTCACCAGGATGCCACCGGCCAGGCCGTGATAGACCTGCCGTCCGGTCATCTCGTGCGGATGCGGATGATAGATGTTCAGACTCGCACGGTTGAGCACCTCGAATTCGTAAACGAAAGTCTCTCCCGGATCCATCGCGTACATCGGGTGGCCGTCCATCAGCGCGGGAACATGCATGCCGTGCCAGTGCGCGATGGTCGGCTCGGACAGCTCGTTGCGGAAATGAATGCGCACCTTCTGGCCCTTGCTCAGGCGCATCACCGGGCCGAGGTAAGACCCCGGCAGGTTGGTCAACGTGCCTTCCGGGCCTTTCACCAAGCGTGCGACGTACTGCTGAACCCGCGTCGGCTGGCCGGGCAGGATAGCCACCGAGGACTGGCGTGCCACCAGCTCGATTTCCACGTCCGGGACGAACGCGGGCGATGCCTTGTTCGGGCTGAGCTTCGGGCCGGTCGGCATGGTCATGGCCTGTGCCCAGGCCGGCACCCCGGCGAGAGCGAACAGACCCAGACCGGTCTGGCGGAGAAAACGGCGGCGTGACACATGGATGCTGGATGGCATAACCCCTCCTTTCGACCTCAAGGTCGCTCTAGTTATGGCGAACCTTCTCCTGCTGCGGGCGCCGCCAGCCGGGAGGCTCGTGGTGGACGGGCGCCCGCACGCATGGCGGACGGGATGCCCTTGGCAGCATTGTATATAAGTTTCCGGTGATATCGCCATTCGATCCCGGAGGCCGGTGGCTGGAGGTTGCCAGAGGCGTGCGGATCGTTCAGCGGAGCGCCGACCCGTAGACAGATGCCAATCCATTCGTCTGCGCCGCCTTCGACAGGACCTGGCCAGATGCGCGCCCGGCTATCAGTGCCCGCTTGCGCAAGACACGAAAGCGCGGCGGGCGTGGCCAAGCGCAGGCGGCTATGCCCTGGAAGTAGGAGTATGTGTAAAAATCCAGCGTTGGCGAACGCGGCCCGGCCTTGCGCCGGCTTCGTGTCCGCCAGCGCCTCCGCGGTGCGGGCGTCGCTCCTGGACGCTCGGCATCTCGAGGGCGCGGGATGAACCGATACCCAGAAATTCCTAATATGCGAACATTGAACGGAAAAATGATCAAGCAGGTCCCCTTCCTCGTTTTCGGCGCGCTACTTAGCGCGATCCCGCCCGCCGGGGCGGAAAGCGACAAAGAGCTCCAGGAAAAAGCCCTCAAGGCACGTGAACTGAACCAACACGGCGCAATGGACCATTCGGCACATGCTGGTGCCGAGGAATCAGCGGGCAAATTCCGTGGCGTCTTTTACGGCTACCTGCCGTGCCAGGAAGAAAATTGCAACGGATTGAAGATGACCCTGTCGTTGAACGACAAGAACCGGTATCTCCTGGTCATCCAGCCCGCAAAGCCGCAAAACCGGGAGTCCTTCGAAAAAGGCAGATACCAGTGGGATGACAAAAACGGCCTGGTCGTGCTGACCCCCAACAAGGACGCCCCACCGCGCCGCCTCGCCATCCGGGACGAAGGCACCCTGATCTATCTCAGCGGCGACGGCAAGCCCCTGCCCGGTGATCAGGACAGATATCTGCTGGAAAGAAGCGATAAGGCCAACAATCGGGAGATGCACATTCATTGACGACCATGCCGCCGGGGGACGATGGCGAAGGCTTAACGCCTCAGCCCTTCAATGAATAAAGTTCGCTTAGCGGCGGTCTCTGTGATCTCGGAGCGGGTCGAAGACCAATTTCCCAGCCATGATACCGATTCAAGATCTGCTCCATCGCATACGCTGGGATGCGGAATTCGGCCGCGCGGAATTCCGCATCGGCTACTACGACCGTATCGAGCGCCGCATTGTGCAGGTGCCGCTTGCAGAACTGGCGTTTCCCGAGGACCCGCCGAACGCGTTTGAATGGATTGACCACTTGGGCGAGTTGCGTACCATCCCTCTGCATCGCATCAAGGAGGTGTACCGCAACGGCGAACTGATCTGGCAGCGAACCCATTGAGCTCTGCGCCGCGGTGAAACCCAGGCGCAGCACGTTCCCACCCGGTCCGCCATGCAACCGACGACTGCCAGGCCGACTGGCTGCAAACGGTACCGGGCGCGGTATGCCGGACCGACGAGCGCGCCATAGTCTGCGGCTGCGGCACCCATCGCGGCTCCGGCGCGCCCAGCCAAAATCTTGCTGACTTGATCCGCCATCTATCGATAAAATAAAAAATTTTCCAGCCGCCTAGATACTTCCCCATGCGCACCTCCCAGTTCCCCCTGAACACCCTCAAGGAAACCCCGTCCGACGCCGAGATCGTCAGCCATCAGCTCATGCTGCGCGCCGGCCTGATCCGGAAGCTGGCGGCCGGGCTCTACACTTGGCTGCCGCTGGGATTGAAGGTCTTGCGCAAGGTCGAGCGGGTGGTGCGCGAGGAGATGGACCGGGCCGGGGCACTGGAAGTGCTGATGCCGGTGGTGCAGCCGGCCGAGCTGTGGCAGGAGTCGGGACGCTGGGAGCAGTACGGACCGGAGCTGGCGCGCATCAATGACCGCCACGACCGGGCGTTCTGCCTGGGCCCGACCCATGAGGAAATCATCACCGATCTGGCCCGCAACGAGCTGAAGAGCTACAAACAGCTCCCGGTCAATTTCTACCAGATCCAGACCAAATTCCGCGACGAGATCCGGCCGCGCTTCGGCGTGATGCGGGCGCGCGAATTCCTCATGAAGGATGCCTATTCCTTCCATCTGGACAACGAGTCGCTGGCCCAGACCTACGACGCCATGTATCTGGCTTACAGCAACATCTTCAGCCGGCTGGGCCTGAAATTCCGCCCCGTCCTGGCCGACACCGGCGCCATCGGCGGCAGCCATTCGCACGAGTTCCATGTGCTGGCCGATTCCGGCGAGGATGCCATCGCCTTCTCCACGGCCAGCGATTACGCCGCCAACATCGAACAGGCCGAGGCCGTGGCGCCCGCAACGCCACGTTCGGCTCCAACCGCCGAGCTGCTCAAGGTCGAGACGCCGGGCAAGAAAACCATCGCCGAGGTGAGCGAATTCCTCGGGGTTCCCGCCGACAAAATCCTCAAGACCATCGCCGTCATGCAGACCATCGTCGATGCCGACGGCCTGGACCGGGACGTGTTCGTGAAGGTCCTGCTGCGCGGCGACCACGAGCTGAACGAGATCAAGCTGGGCAAGGTGCTGGGCCGGTTCCGCTTCGCCAGCGAGGACGAGATCGAGCGCCACATGGGCTGCCGTCCCGGCTACATCGGTCCGCTGAACCTGCCGGCCGAGGCCGCTTTCGGCCCAGTCTATGCCGACCGCGCCGTGGCCGCGATGAGCGATTTCGTCTGCGGCGCCAACGAGGCCGGCTTCCACTTCACCGGGGTCAACTGGGAGCGCGACCTGCCGCTCCCGCAGGACGAGTATCTGCGCGACCTCCGCAACGTGGTCGAGGGCGACCCCAGTCCGGACGGCTTAGGGGTCTTGAGCATCGCCCGCGGCATCGAAGTCGGCCACATTTTCCAGCTCGGCACCAAGTACAGCGCCGCGCTCAACGCCACCGTGCTCAACGAGGAGGGCCGCAGCCAGGTCATGGTGATGGGCTGCTACGGCATCGGCGTGTCGCGGGTGGTCGCGGCAGCGATCGAACAGAACCACGACGAACGCGGCATCCTCTGGCCGGAAGCCCTGGCGCCATTCCAGGTCGCCCTGTGCCCGATCAACATGCAGACCTCCGAGCGCGTGCAAGTCGCCGCCGACCGGCTCTACGCCGAACTCTCGGCCGCCGGATTCGAGGTGCTGTACGATGACCGCAAGGCCCGCCCCGGCGTGATGTTCGCCGACATGGAGCTGATCGGCATTCCACATCGCATCGTCGTCAGTGAGCGCGGACTGGACGCCGGCACCCTGGAATACAAGGGGCGCCGAGACGCAGACAGCCAGCAGATCGGGATCGAAAACGTCGTCGAATTCCTCCGGAGCCGTTCGGAACCCTTAAAGTAAACGCCACACGGACGATTGTTGCGCATTCGTATAGAATGCCGATGTTTCACCCACGACTTTAGAAATCCTGTGGAAGATTTTCACGGCACAACCATCGTCTCCGTCCGCCGGGGCAACCAGGTAGTGATCGGCGGCGACGGCCAGGTCACGCTCGGCAACACGGTAATGAAGGGCAATGCCCGCAAGGTGCGGCGCCTCTATAACGGACGGGTGCTGGCCGGTTTCGCCGGCGCCACGGCGGACGCCTTCACCCTGTTCGAGCGCTTCGAAAACCAGCTGGAAAAGCATCGTGGCAACCTCACCAAAGCCGCGGTGGAACTGGTCAAGGATTGGCGCACCGACCGCATGCTGCGCCGGCTGGAAGCCTTGCTGGCCATCGCCGACGACAAAGCCTCGCTCATCATTTCCGGCAATGGCGACGTCATCGAGCCGGAGAACGGCCTGATCGCCATCGGCTCGGGCGGCCCGTTTGCCCAGTCGGCGGCCCGCGCCCTGCTCGAAAACACCGAACTGGGTGCCCGCGACATCGTCGAGCGTTCGCTCAACATCGCGGCCGACATCTGCATTTACACCAACCGCAATCTGACCATCGAAGAACTCGAGATCGCGCAGAATTCCAGTACCCCAGCATGAGCCAGATGACTCCCCGCGAAATCGTCCACGAACTGGACAAGCACATCGTCGGCCAGGCCGAGGCCAAACGCGCCGTCGCCATCGCGCTGCGCAACCGCTGGCGCCGGGCCAACATCGGCCAGCCGCTGAGGGACGAGATCACGCCCAAGAACATCCTGATGATCGGCCCGACCGGCGTCGGCAAGACCGAGATCGCCCGCCGCCTGGCCCGGCTGGCCAACGCGCCATTCATCAAGATCGAGGCGACCAAGTTCACCGAAGTCGGCTATGTCGGCCGCGACGTCGAATCCATCATCCGCGACCTGATCGATGCGGCGATCAAGATGATCCGCCAGGCCGAAATGGCCAAGGTGCAGAGCCGGGCCGAGGCCGCCGCCGAAGAGCGCGTGCTCGACGTGCTGGTGCCGCACGCCAGCACCTGGAACGCCGACGAGGAGGGCGATTCGCCGGCGCGGCAGAAGTTCCGGCAGAAGCTGCGCAGCGGCGAACTGGACGACAAGGAGATCGAAATCGACGTCTCGGCCGCCCCGATCGGTGTGGAGATCATGGCGCCGCCCGGCCTCGAAGAAATGAGCAGCCAGTTGCAGAACCTGTTCCAGAACATGCAGTCGGGGCGCACGAAGAACCGCAAGCTGCGGGTTGGGGATGCGCTCAAGCTCCTCAAGGAAGAAGAGGCAGGGAAAATGGTCAACGAGGAAGAGATCAAGCTGCGGGCCGTCCAGGCGGTGGAGCAGAACGGCATCGTCTTCCTCGACGAGCTGGACAAGATCTGCAAGCGCGGCGAATACGGCGGTCCGGACATTTCCCGCGAAGGCGTGCAGCGCGACTTGCTGCCGCTGGTCGAAGGCAGCACCGTCAGCACCAAGTACGGCGCCATCCGCACTGACCATATCCTGTTCATCGCTTCCGGGGCCTTCCATCTGGCCAAGCCGTCCGATCTGATCCCGGAGCTGCAGGGGCGGTTTCCGATCCGTGTGGAGCTGAGCCCGCTGTCGGCCGACGACTTCGTGCGCATCCTCACCGAGCCGGACGCCTCGCTGACCGCGCAATACACCGCCTTGCTGGCGACCGAAGGCGTCAACCTGGAATTCGCCGACAGCGCCATCCGCCGCATCGCCCAGATCAGTTGGGAGGTGAACGAGCGCACCGAGAACATCGGCGCCCGCCGGCTGCACACGGTATTGGAGCGCCTGCTGGAAGAAATCTCCTTCGACGCGCCAGACCGCGCGGGCCACAGCATCACGATCGACGCAGCCTACGTCGACGCCCACCTGGGCTCCCTGGCTCAGGACGAAGACCTCAGCCGCTACATCCTGTGACCATGAGCGATCCGACCCCCTTAGCCATCACCCTGCACCGGGAGAGCCGGCTGCTCGAAGTATCCTTCGACGACGGCAGCCGCTTCGAACTGCCCTGCGAATACCTGCGTGTGTATTCGCCCTCGGCGGAAGTGCGCGGCCACGGTCCCGGGCAGGAAACCCTGCAGCTGAACAAGGAAGACGTGACCATCACGGCCATCGATCCGGTCGGCAACTACGGCATCAAGCCGACCTTCAGCGACGGCCACGACACCGGCATCTATACCTGGAAGCTGCTGTACGACCTCGGCCGTCACTACACCACCCTGTGGCGCGAGTACCTCGGCAAAGTCTCGGCGGCGGGCTGCAGCCGCAAAACCGGCCACTGACCTAACGCCTTAAGTCCTTTTTCGAGAATACGCATGAGCGACAATACCACCCACTTCGGCTTCCGCACCGTGCCCGAGGGCGAAAAAGCGAGCATGGTCCGCGCCGTGTTCGACTCCGTCGCCGGCAAGTACGACGTCATGAACGACCTGATGTCGATGGGCGTCCACCGCATCTGGAAACGGATCGCGGTCGATCTGGCACATGTCCGCTACGGCGAGAAGGTGCTGGACCTGGCCGGCGGCACCGGCGACCTGACGGCCCTGTTCCGCAGGCGCGTCGGCGCCAAGGGATTCGTGGTGCTGTCCGACATCAACGCGGAAATGCTGGGGCGCGGCCGCGACCGCATCATCGACGAAGGCCTCGCCGAATCGGTGGCTTACGCCCAGATCGACGCGGAAAAACTGCCCTTTCCGGACAACAGCTTCGACTGCATCAGCATCGGCTTCGGCCTGCGCAACGTCACCCACAAGGAAGAAGCCTTGAAGTCCATGTACCGCGCCCTGAAGCCGGGGGGACGGGTCATCGTGCTGGAATTCTCCGAGGTCCACAACGAACTGCTCAAGAAGGCCTACGACCTGTACTCGTTCAAGGTGCTGCCGTTCCTGGGCAAGCTCGTCGCGAACGACAGCGAGAGCTACCGCTACCTGGCCGAGTCGATCCGCATGCACCCCAATCAGGAGCAACTCAAGGCCATGATGCAGCAGGCCGGCTTCGAGCGCTGCGAATACTTCGACCTGATGCAGGGCATCGTCGCCGTGCACCGGGGCTACAAGCTCTGAGCATGGCCGGGACCCTGAAACTCCTGCTCGCGGCCGCCTTGAGCGGCGCCCTGGAGAAGGCCTTGTCGCGCTATGTCGCCTTGGGTGCATCGAGCCGCATGCGGCTGGAGGCACTCGCCGGCAAATCCGTTGCTTTGGTGCTGACGCCCCCCGGCCTCGGCCTCTTGTTCTGCCCCACCCCCGACGGCATCCAGGTGCTGCGGGAAAGCACGGCCACGCCCGACGCCGTGATCGCGGGCTCCCCCCTGACGCTGGCGCGGATGGCGCTGAGCCGGGACAACGTCGGCCCCGGCACGGCCGGATCACTGGTGCTGGAGGGCGATACCGAAACCGCGCGCAAGTTTTCCGAATTATTGAAAGACCTCGATATCCCCTGGGAAGCGATCATCGGACGCTATCTGGGACCACCGGCGGCCAGGGAAATCGCCGACGCGGGGCGGATGCTCCAGAGCTGGAGCGCCGACGTCGGCACCAGCGTGCGCCTGGACCTCCGCGAACTACTGCAGGAGGAGACCCGGATCGTCCCCGCCGGCCCCGAGGCCGATGCCATGTACACGGCGGTCGACCAGCTGCGCGACGGCGTCGCACGGCTGGAAGCCCGGCTTGCCCGTCTCGAAAAAACGCTGCATGCCGCCCCCCGCCACCTTCAGCCGAAAACGCCGTGATCCCGATCCGACTCGTCAGCCGCTTACTGCACATCCAGCAGGTCCTGGTCCGCCACGGACTCGACGAACTGGTCGAAGCCACCCATCTGTACCGCCCGCTGCGCTATGCCGCCCGTTTCCCGGCGGGGCTGCGCGCTCGCAACCTCGAAGCGCCGCGCGCGGTGCGCATCCGCCAGGCGCTGGAGGAACTCGGGCCGATTTTCGTCAAATTCGGCCAGACACTCTCGACCCGCCGGGACCTGCTGCCCGACGACATCGGCGAGGAACTGGTCAAGCTGCAGGACCGCGTGCCTCCCTTCCCCGGCCTCGAGGCCCGCCGGATGATCGAAGCCGCTTTGGGCCAGCCGGTCGGGACGCTGTTCCGGTTCTTCGACGAGGAGCCGCTCGCCTCGGCCTCGGTCGCCCAGGTGCATGCCGCCCGGCTGCACAGCGGCGAGGACGTCGTGGTCAAGGTGCTGCGGCCCGGCGTCCAGAAACGCATCGAGGCGGACATCGAACTGCTCTATGCCTTGGCCGGCATGGCCCACCGGTTCTGGCCGGACGCCCGACGGCTCCGCCCGACCGAGGTCGTCGCCGAATTCGAGAAGACCATCCTCGACGAACTGGACCTGGTGCGGGAAGCCGCCAACGCCGCCGAGATCCGGCGCCGCTTCGAGACTTCCGAGATTCTCTACATCCCCAAGGTCTACTGGGATTACACCCGTCGCGACGTGATGGTGATGGAGCGCATCGCCGGCATCCCCATCGGCGACATCGCACAGCTCAGGCGTGAAGGCGTCGACCTCAAGCTGCTGGCCGAACGCGGAGTGGAAATCTTCTTCACCCAGGTGTTCCGCGACAGCTTCTTCCATGCCGACATGCATCCCGGCAATATCTTCGCCACCCCCGATGCGCGCTACATCGCGGTCGATTTCGGCATCGTCGGCAGCATCTCCAAGGCCGACCAGTACTACGTCGCGGAGAATTTCCTGGCCTTCTTCAACCGGGACTACCGCCGCGTCGCCGAGATGCACGTCGAATCCGGCTGGGTGCCGCGCACCACCCGGATCGAGGAATTCGAATCGGCCATCCGCAGCGTCAGCGAACCGATCTTCGAGAAGCCGCTGAAGGAAATCTCCTACGGCCAGGTGCTGCTGCGGCTGTTCCAGGTGGCCCGGCGCTTCGACATGGAAGTGCAGCCCCAATTGGTGCTGCTGCAGAAGACCCTCCTCAACATCGAAGGCTTGGGAAGGGAACTCTACCCCGAACTCGATCTCTGGCAGACGGCCAAACCTTTCCTCGAACACTGGTTCCAGGAAGACCGGGGACCGAAGTCCACGGTCAAGAAGCTGGGCGCCAAGCTTCCCGAATGGGCCCAGCAGTGGCCGGAAGTGCCGGGCTTGGGCTACCAGGCGCTGGACCGCGCGGTGAACGGCAGGCTCGAACTCCCTATCCGCTCGGACGAACTGCGCGCCCTGAGCCGGGAAGTCCGCCAGGGGCAGCGCCGCATCCTGGGCGGCATCGGCGGCGGTTCGCTGGTCCTGAGCGCCGCGATCCTGGGCACCGCCTTCGCCCAGTCGGCACTGGTCTGGCTGCTGGCGGCGCTCGGCTTGGGCCTGTTCACCTATGCCTGGACCCTGCGCTGAAACGGTGCAGGCGCTCCGGGCGATGTCTGGTATCATGCGGAAAACCCTAAATTTCAGAGCCTGCCGACATGGTAAGAACAGAAACCCCTGTGTGTGAATTCGGCCAAAAAGCCATCGATTTCGCCCTGCCAGGCGTCGACGGGAAGACCTGGACGCTGGAGCAATGCCGCGGCCCCAAAGGCCTGCTGGTCATGTTCATCTGCAACCATTGCCCCTACGTCAAGGCGGTGCAGGACCGCCTGGTGCGCGACGCCAGAGACCTCCAGGCCCTCGGCATCGGCACGGTGGCGATCATGTCCAACGATCCGACCGACTATCCGGAAGATTCGTTCGAGAATATGAAGAAGGTCGCCGCGGAACTGGCCTACCCCTTTCCTTACCTGCTGGACGAAACCCAGGCGGTCGCCAAGGCCTACGGTGCCGTCTGCACGCCGGATTTCTTCGGCTACAACGCCGATCTCGAACTGCAATACCGCGGTCGGCTCGACGCCAGCCGCAAGGAGGCCGCGCCGCCGGACACCCGCCGCGACCTTTACGAGGCCATGAAGCAGGTGGCCAGGACCGGCAAGGGGCCGGCGGAACAGTTCCCCAGCATGGGCTGTTCGATCAAGTGGCGCGACGCCTGAGCGGCGATGCCAAGATTCAAGAACACAAAGGAGCATCTGATGGCTTTCAAACGCATGACCGACATCGATCTCGCGGGCAAACGCGTCCTGATCCGGGAAGACTTCAACGTCCCCGTCAAGGACGGCAAGGTCGCCAGCGACGCCCGCATCCGCGCCGCGCTGCCGACCATTCGCCACGCGCTGGACGCAGGCGCCACGGTGATGCTGATGTCGCATCTCGGCCGCCCCACCGAAGGGGAATATGCCGAGGAATTTTCCTTGCAGCCCGTGGCCCAGCGGCTGTCCGAACTGCTGGGCAGGCCGGTGCAGTTGGTGAAGAACTACCTCGATGGCGTCGATCCTGCCGCCGGTTCGGTCGTACTATTCGAGAACGTCCGCTTCAACAAGGGAGAGAAGAAGGACGATGAGACCTTGGCCCGCAAGCTCGCCGCGCTGTGCGACGTCTACGTGATGGATGCCTTCGGCACGGCGCATCGTGCCGAAGCTTCGACGCACGGCGTCGGCAAGTTCGCGCCCGTCGCCTGCGCCGGCCTCCTGCTGGCGGCGGAACTGGATGCATTGGGCAAGGCCCTGCATGCCCCGGCACGGCCGCTGGTCGCCATCGTCGGCGGCTCGAAGGTCTCGACGAAGTTGACGGTGCTCGACTCCCTTTCGCAAGTGGTCGATCAGCTCATCGTCGGCGGCGGCATCGCCAACACCTTCATCAAGGCGGCTGGGTTCAACATCGGGAAATCGCTGTATGAGGAAGATCTGGTCGCCGAAGCCCGGCGCCTGATGGAGGCCGCGAAAGTCAAGGGAGGCGAGATTCCGGTGCCGGTCGATGTCGTCGTCGGGAAACAGTTCGACGCGGCCGAACCCGCTGTGGTCAAGAACGTTGCGGACGTCGCCGACGACGAGATGATCTTCGACATCGGCCCCGAGACCGCCAGACGCTATGCCGACTATGTCGGCCGCGCCGGGACGGTGGTCTGGAACGGCCCGGTGGGTGTCTTCGAGTTCGACCAGTTCGGCGAAGGCACACGCACCTTAGGGCTAGCCATCGCCGAAAGCGATGCGTTTTCCATCGCCGGCGGCGGCGATACCCTCGCGGCCATCGACAAATACGGCATCGGCGACCGCATCTCTTATATTTCTACGGGCGGCGGCGCTTTCCTGGAATTCCTCGAAGGCAAGCAACTACCGGCGGTCGCCATGCTGGAGAACCGCGCAGCTTGAATCCCGACACAGCCCTACCTTTGCTGTATCGCGTCCGCAACAAATCACCGCTTCGGGAGTCAAATGAACTGTACACGGCTTCCGAACTACGGTACATACTATCCGTTTTTTCCATCGCTACCGATTGAGGATCATCAATGGCGCGCATCACCGTCGAAGATTGCCTGGATAAAGTCGAAAACCGTTTTCAGCTCGTGCTGCTGTCCAGCAAGCGGGCCCGCGTGCTGGCGCGCCATCCCGAGGAAGCCAAGGTGGCCTGGAACAACGACAAGCCGACGGTGGTTGCCTTGCGCGAAATCGCGGAAGGACACATCGGCCCGGCCTATCTGAAGGAAAAGGTGAGAACGGACCGCTTCCCGATCGAACGGCCGATGCCGGCCCCGCCCAGGGACGACCTGGCCGATCTGGACGACGAAATCTAAGCTTTCCGGAGACCGCCCCGACAGCCGTCATGAGTCCCTACGCCATCGCCGATACTCCGCTGCCGCAAGAGCCGGCGGAACTGCCCCAGGAGAAACTGGCGCGCCGGCTTGGCACGTTGACGTCGAGCTACCTCGATCCGGCTCAGGTTTCCGAAATCCACCAGGCTTACGAAGTCGCAGCCAAGGCGCATGATGGACAGCTCCGGCTGAGCGGCGAGCCTTACGTCTGCCATCCCCTTTCGGTCGCGATCATCCTGGCCGAGATGCGGATGGACGCCAAGGGCATCATGGCCGCCCTGCTCCACGACGTCATCGAAGATACGCCGCTGACCAAGGAAGACCTTAGCACCCGCTTCGGCGCCGAAGTGGCGGAACTTGTCGACGGTGTCAGCAAGCTCACCCAGCTCGACTGCAAGTCGCGCGCCGAAGCCCAGGCGGAGAATGTTCGCAAGATGGTCTTGGCGATGGTCAAGGATCTGCGCGTCATCATGGTGAAGCTGGCCGACCGCCTGCACAACATGCGCACGCTGGACGTGATGAATGCCGGGCGGCGCTACCGCATCGCCAAGGAAACCCTGGACATTTACGCCCCGATCGCCCACCGGCTGGGGATGAACGAAGTCCGGCTGGAACTCGAGAACCTGGGATTCTCGGCCATGTACCCGATGCGGTACCGGGTGCTCGAACACTGCGTGAAAAAGGCGCGCGGCAACCGCAAGGAAATCCTCGCCACCATCGAGTCGACCCTGAAAACACGCCTCAAGGACTGCGGCATGCCGGACGCCCGGATCATCGGCCGGGAAAAGCATCTTTACAGCCTGTACCAGAAGATGCGCGGCAAACATCTCCCGTTCGCCCAGGTCTACGACGTCTACGCTTTCCGCATCGTGGTCGATTCGCCCGACGAGTGCTACCGGGCGTTGGGCGTAGTGCACAATCTGTACAAACCCATCCCCGGTCGGTTCAAGGACTACATCGCCTTGCCCAAGGCCAACGGCTACCAGTCGCTGCATACGGTACTGATCGGCCCCTTCGGCCTGCCGCTGGAAATCCAGATCCGCACCCATGCGATGCACCACATGGCGGAGTCGGGCATTGCCGCCCACTGGCTGTACAAATCGGAAACCGACCCCGCCGCCGGCAGCCAGGCCCGGGCCCGCGAATGGCTCAAGGACCTGCTGGAAATCCAGAAGAGCGCCGGCGACTCCATGGAGTTCCTGGACAACCTCAAGGTCGACCTGTTCCAGCACGAATGTTACGTCTTCACCCCGAAGGGCCGCATCATCAAGCTGCCGCGCGGGGCGACCATCGTCGATTTCGCCTATGCGGTCCATACCGACATCGGCAACTCCTGCGTTTCGGCACGGGTCAACCGCGTACTCGCACCACTGCACAGCGTGCTCGAAAACGGCCAGACCATCGAAATCATCACCGCGCCCTGGGCCCGGCCCAATCCACTGTGGCTGAACTATGTGGTGACGGCCAAGGCGCGGGCCGCCATCCGCAGCCACCTGAGGAATTTCAAGAAGCAGGAGGCAGTCAATCTCGGCCGGCGCCTGCTTGAAAAGGATCTGGCCAATCACGGCCTGAATCTGGATGCGATTCCGCAACACTGTATCGACAACTTTACCCGAAGCCTCGATCTGCCTTCATTCGAATCCCTGCTGGAAGACTTGGGGCTCGGGAACCGGCTGCCCTTTCTGGTGGTGCAGCAGATGCTGCAAAGCGATCAGGAAATCCACAAAGGCGTGTCATCGCCGTCCGACGAAAAACGCGCAAGAACGCCCCTCGTCATCAAGGGCACCGAGGGCGTCGTGGTCAACTTGGCGAAATGTTGCCGGCCGATCCCGGGAGACCCGATCGTAGGTTTCTTCAATCCAGGCAAAGGTATCGTGGTGCATGTCACCGACTGCAAGAACGCCGCCGAGCTGCGGCGCAAGCAGATCAACAGCCTGGACGTGGAATGGGATCGAGCGGCGAGCGGGATGTTCCCGGCGATGATTCGCCTGGAGCTGATGAACCGCGTCGGCACCCTCGCCCAGATCGCTTCGGCTATCTCGCGCATGGAAGCCGACATCGAAAACGTCCAGATCACCAACCAGGACGATCAGATATCCACCGACATCCTCACCATCGGGGTCAAGGATCGCGTCCACCTCGCACGAGTGATGCGGGAATTGCGGAAATTGAGCATCGTCCTGAAAATATCCAGAGTCAAATCGGAACTGAGAAAGAAAGAATCATGACACGCCAAGTCATTCACACCGATCACGCACCCAAGGCCATCGGCACCTATTCCCAAGCGATCAAGGTAGGCAACACCGTCTACCTGTCCGGCCAGATCCCCCTCGATCCGGCCACCATGACGCTGGTCGACGACAACATGGAAGTCCAGATCCGACGGGTTTTCGACAATCTGGGCGCGGTTGCCGAAGCCGCCGGGGGCACGCTAAGAGACATCGTGAAGCTCAACGTGTTCTTGACCGATCTCGGGCACTTTCCGCTGGTCAACGAAATCATGGCGAACTATTTCGGCGAGCCTTATCCGGCGCGCGCCGCGATCGGCGTGGCTGCTCTCCCCCGCGGCGCTTGCGTGGAAATGGATGCGGTCCTGATCTTGCCGGACTAACGCCTCCAGAGCGATGACGAAATCGCGGGCACTGGGACAGGTCTCCCTGGGCAGCCTGCAGGGGGCGGGCGAAAAAACGATAGCCCGCCTCAACAAGCTCGGCATCTTCAGCCTGCAGGACCTCCTGCTTCACCTACCCATCCGCTACGAGGATCGGACCCGGCTCACGCCCTTGGGCTCGCTGCAACCCGGCCAGTCCGCCCTAGTGGAAGGCGAGGTGGAGCTTGCGGATGTCGCCGGCACGACACGCCGTTCGCTGATCTGTCGTATCAGCGACGGCACCGGCTTCCTCAATCTGCGCTTCTTCCATTTCCGGCCCGAACAGCTCCGCGCGCTGAGCGGCACCCGGCGGATTCGCTGTTTCGGCGAGGCCCGCCTCGGGGCGCACGGACTGGAAATGGTCCACCCCGAATATGAAGGTCTGAACGGCACCGCCTCCCCTCCCCTGGAACCGGGGCTGACCCCGGTTTACCCAACCACGGACGGCTTGCGCCAGCAGAGCCTGCGGCGGCTCGTGGCTCAAGCCCTGCGCATCGCCGGGCAGTTCCCGGACGATCCAGTCGAGTTCCCGCTGAAACTGTCACCCGTGCTCGATGCCATGTCCTGGTGGCATGCGGTCCACAGCTTGCACCGCCCCGTCGATAGCCGGCACGACATCCTGGAACGGGCCCGCCGACGCCTGGCCTACGAGGAACTGCTCGCTCACCATTTGAGCCTGGGCCGATTTCGGCAGGAAATCCGTCGGCGGTCCGCCCCTTTGCTGCGGACGAATTCCGTACTCAAGGAATCCTTCAGTGCCGGCCTGCCCTTTGCGCTCACCGCGGCGCAGCGGCGGGTGATCCGGGAAATCGAGTCCGATCTGTGCGCCGGGCGCCCCATGATGCGCCTGCTGCAAGGCGACGTCGGCTCGGGCAAAACGGTCATCGCCGCCCATGCCGCGCTGGCGGCGGCGACCAGCGGCTGGCAGACCGCCCTCATGGCACCCACCGAGCTGCTGGCCGAACAGCATTTCCGCACCTTCAGCGCCTGGTTGAAACCCGCGGGCATCACGACTGCCCTGCTGACCGGCAAGCTCAAGAGCCAGGCTCGACGGGACACCTTGTCGGCGGTCGCGGCCGGCGACGCGGCACTGGTCATCGGGACTCATGCGCTGTTCCAGCAGACCGTCGAGTTCCACAGGCTGGGCCTGATCATCATCGACGAACAGCACCGCTTCGGGGTCCACCAGCGCCTGGCGCTGCGGGACAAGGCCCATCCGGACGCCGTCCTGCCTCATCAATTGGTCATGACCGCGACGCCGATTCCACGCACGCTGGCGATTCTAGGCTACGCCGATCTGGACTGTTCGATCATCGACGAACTCCCGCCGGGACGAACACCCGTCGTCACCAGCGTGATTCCTTCGACGCGGCGAGCGGAAATCATCGACCGCATCGGCAACTGGATCGCCGGCGGCAGGCAAGCCTATTGGGTCTGCACCCTGATCGAGGAATCGGAAGCGCTGCAGTGCGAGGCAGCCGAAAATACCGCCGCCAGCCTCGCCGAGGCCCTCCCCGGCCTTCGCGTCCGGCTGCTTCATGGCCGTATGTCAGCCTCCGAGAAGGATCTCGTCATGCAGGAATTCAAGGCAGGCGAGTCCGACATCCTGGTCGCGACGACGGTGATCGAAGTGGGCGTAGACGTGCCCAATGCCGGCCTGATGATCATCGAGAATCCCGAGCGCCTGGGCCTCGCCCAGCTGCACCAGCTTCGGGGACGGGTCGGTCGCGGCCCGGGCGAGGCCTACTGCATCCTCCTGTATCAATCCCCGCTCTCCGCCACCGGCAAAGAAAGGCTGAAAATCCTGAAGGAATCCTCGGATGGTTTCGTCATCGCCGAGAAAGACCTCCAATTGCGGGGGCCAGGCGAGTTTCTGGGCGTCCGCCAGACGGGGCTGGCCCGATTCCGGATCGCGGACCTTGCCCGCGACGCCGACCTGCTCGAAACGGTCCCCCGGAACGCCGAACGGCTACTCGAATGCCACCCCGAACTGGTCGCGCCCCTGCTCGGCCGCTGGGTAGATCACGGACTGCATTATGTCGGCGCGTGACACGCGTGGCACATAGATGCCCATGCCTCGAGTTGATAAACTGCAACACGTCTCCATGACCTGGCAAAGAGCAAAGGAGAGGTTCACCATGACCGGCCATCCTGCGAACATTCGCGCCATCCCCGTTGTAGCCAACTTCCCCCGCAGCTTCGCGGCTTTGATTCTTGCCGCCGGAATGGCCGGATGTGCCGGGATGACGCCGAGCCAGCAGCGCATGACGTCCGGCACGCTGATCGGTGCCGGAGGCGGGGCAGTCATCGGAGCGCTGGCGGGCAATGCCGCCATGGGGGCGGGTATCGGGGCCGCAGCGGGGCTGGCCGGCGGCTATCTGTATCAGAAGTACAAAGAAAACCAGGCGGAGACCTACGCCGAAGGCTATCGGCAAGGCCAAGCCAGCACTCAATCGAAGAAAAAACAGAAGAAGACGCCGCCGCAGTAGCCGGTACGCGGCGTCCCCGAAGCCAAGCCGCTCAGGCGGCGGCAGGAAAGGTTTCGGCCCAGAGCTTTTCGAGTTGGTAAAACTCGCGTACCGGCGGCTTCATCACATGCACGACGACATCCCCGAGGTCCACCACCACCCATTCGCCGGAATCCTCCCCCTCTAGCCCGAAGGGATGAAGCGCATGCGCTTTGGCACTGGCTTCGACACCCCCCGCCAGGGATCTGACGTGACGGTCGGAAGTGCCGCTCGCGATCACGAAGAAATCGGCGATGGCCGTTTTTCCGCGCAGGTCGATGATTTTGACGTCGCGCCCTTTGCCTTCATCCAACGCGGCCACGACGATTTCGAGCAACGAATCGATTTGCATAGGCATCTAGGTTGATAACTCCAATAACTTGAGAGGATTCAGACTGAACGAGGTTACACGGCCGGCAGCCGAAAAACATCCCTATCAAGCAGGAAGGCCCGGCCGAGGCGAAAACTGACTAGCATGGGAACGATCCCGCTGGGGATCGGAGAATACAGACGATCAGAACAATCTTCTCGCCTGACTTGAGGCCGCTTGGGCCGAATTGCAAGAACCGCTGGCAAGATCAACGAGTATCGTGCCTCCGCCATCGCCATGGTGGCAGCATTTTAATCCTTTCCGGCTGAAACCTTGATGTTCCTGCCTGCTTCGATCTTGTTTTCCTTCACCCCATTCCATTTTCGGAGATCCGCGACGCTGACCCCAAACCGCTGGGAAATGGCAAACAGCGTTTCCCCTGGCTTGACGGTATGGCGAATGGATTGCGACGCATTGATCCCGCTGCCATGCCTTTGGTCGGACAATCTAAGCAAACCATGTTTTTCCTTGCTTCCTCCGCCTTGCCCATCGTGAGACGGCTCAGAGCGCGAGCGAGCCGAATCTGCCATCACTTTCCAGTCGTCAGCCTTCCCCCCGTGTTTTCCTTTGTTGGACAAGCTGGGGCCTTCATTGCGACCGCGCTTTCCCTTGGCGGTCTGGTCTGCGCGTTCATGTTCCCGCATCGGAGCGTCCCGGAGACGGGTCCCATCGCGGAGACGGACGACGACATGTGAACCATTCCGCTCCCCGACCTCTACCTCCTGCCAGCGGTCCTCCCGATTCAACCTCTTCGCCGAAGCCCGCTCCGAACGGCTCGACGGATAAGCATCACCCGACCCATCACCGGTGGTCGCGGGCTTCCGCTCCGACCGGGCAGAAGCCTGGTCGGCAGCGTCATCCGCAGAGGGGCCAGATGATTCGCGTCGGCCGAATTCGAACTTTCCGGTCTCGCCAGATGCCTCGGGACGGGCATCGAATTGTCCCCCCATCGCCAGGCGGGCCAGCTCCTTCTTGAATTTCCGCGACTTGTCCGCAGGCACGAAAAGACGATAGGAACCTTCGATATCGGTATGCTGATGCTTGAAGCCGGGATTCAATTCGAGCATCTGCTCCAGACTCATGTCGGCGGCATCCGCCGCCAGCGCAAGATCCAATTGTGAACTCACCTTCACCGGCTTGAAAATGGCTTCGTTCGGAATGTAATGCAGATCGATGGCATACTTGTCCGCGTTCGCGAACACCTTCGAGACGGCCAGCAACCGGGGCACGTAGGCCTTCGTCTCCTCCGGCAAATCCAGCGACCAGAAGTCGGTCGGCAAATTCCGCGCTTCGTTTCGTTGTATCGCCTTGGCGACCGCCCCTTCGCCGCAATTGTAGGCCGCCACGGCCAGAAGCCAGTCGCCGTTGAAATCGTTGTTGAGTTTTTTGAGGTATTTGATTGCCGCCCGCGTCGAGGCATAAACATCGCGGCGCCCGTCGTACGAACGGCTCCGCTTCAAGCCGTAGCGACGCCCCGTTTCCGGGATGAACTGCCAGATCCCTGCAGCCCTGGCAGGAGAAACCGCATGCGGCTGGAACGCGCTTTCGACAATGGGCAACAGTGCCAACTCTCCTGGCATCTTCTGTTTCTCAAGCTGCCGAACGATGGTATATAGGAAGGGTTCGGCACGCCTCTGCGCACGCTTTAGGTAATCGGGATGGTTGATGAACCACGACACTTCGCGGTCTATGGCGCGATGTTCCACGTTGGGCAAGGCGTACAGCGAGAACATTCGTTCCCACAACGTGTCGTACCGGGAACCTGGGGATGCCTGCTTCTCCTTCTTGGATCGGCCGCCCTTGGCTGCTTCCTCGGAAGCAGCCCCGAACCGGGGCTCCGGAGTCAATGCTTTCAGGTTATTGGACTTGCTGGCACAGCCTGGAAGAAGCAGTGCCACCAGCGACACGGTGACGAGCAATCGCGGACGGAGCGGAAATCGCTTCATGAAATACTCCCTCAGTTAGGCTGCTGGCTGAGGCTAGCTACAACAGGCCGCTCAACTCTATGAGTACAAACAAAGGCTTTGCTCAACACCCTCATGAGATATTCTCTGAATGGTATCGAGCCACGACGCCGGGGCAGGCACTCAAGCGATTGGAATTCCATTATTTGTCGAGTGGGCTAAAGCTTACTTACAATCAGATTACATTACAAGTTGGGTGCCCAGGCGACATGCCGCCCCTTGAAGGCTGCCCGGCCGGCATCTCGTGCCTCGTCACCACCGGGCCGAAGACGGCCCACCGTGCGCCCGCGCCGGTCATTGCCGCCCCGAATGAAATCCCGTTCGGCGCCCAGAGCATCGACGTCATCTACATCGTGCACGTACTCGAGTTTTCCGGTGATCCCTATTGGATACTGAAAGAGTGTGAGCGCATTCTCAAGCCTCAGGGAGAACTTCACGTCATCGCACTCAACCCTTGGAACCCAAAGAACCTGCCACGCTGCATCCCCCTGCTTCTTAAAAAAACGGAGATCAGCCTGATCACGCCGTCTCGCCTGATTGCCTGGCTGCGAAGCCTCCATCTGGAAACCTCCCTGGTCGCCGGCTTCAGCCTGACCCCGGAATGCTGCCTCCCGAACAGCGGCTCTCTCCTGAACCGTTCCCGTGCCCGTTTAGCGACGGCTTATGCGGTTCGAGCGATCAAGCGCCGACAGCGGCTGATTCCCGCGACACCGTGCTGGTCCTCGATTCCCGAATTGATCGGTGGCGGCTGCTCAATCGAAACTGCTTTTCTTGCGCTTGACGAGGAAGCGCCACAGGCATAGGACGCCTCGGTTGCCGTAGCCGGGGCGTTGAATCAAAGGGCGGTGAAACCGCAGAAAGACCGGAGGCATTCCCAAGGAAGAACGCTCCTATCAGGTGGGATTTGATGCGCAGAAAAGATAGAGCTCCCGTGCTTTAAGTCAAGAACTCATCCTTTCTACGCACCCAAAAAACAGCGAGCATTTGCTCCTAATAGACTTTCCTGTCCTCGCTCACCCGGTCTCGATACCGGGAATGAACGATCCGTATTGTCAAAACAATCCCATTCGAGGAATGGCGAAAGTCCTACTTGCTTTTTTGCTTCGAAATTTGAGCGTCGACTTCCTTGGCCGCCTCTTGAGCGGCACCGCTCTGCCAACCGCTCACTTCATTTTCTCTCGCCTTAAACAAGACGACCAGGACGATGGTCCCTACGATCAGTGCGCCGATCCACAACCAGAAGTTATCTTTTTCTTGGTTTTCCACTTTATATCCTCCTATCGTTGCCGATGTTGCAGGGATTACGCTTCGAGCCCAACGGCTACCCGCCTCCCCATCATATAGTTGATGGTTGCACTCTGAAGCGGGATGGGACGGGACCCATCTCGGTGCTCCGCTTCATTGATGGCAAGTTTACCCCCACAAAATAATGAAAAACAATAGTTGATCTGGATCAAACTTTAAAAATTTTTCGCCTCGCTCCTGCCCCGCTCGTCACACCCATTCGTCCTCGATCAATGCCGGGCGGCGGCCCTAGGCCGGATCGCAGGTCATCGAGCCCCTTCAAAATCGCAGTTCCTGCGATTGTAGACGAGCCCCTCCGTCTACCCTTTGTGACTCCTGGCGTCTTCCGCCACAAAGCGCCAGCGCCCCTCCGCTCGGATCGCCCCCTCCGGGGGGCGCCTAAACATTGAAGCGGAAATGCACGACGTCGCCGTCGCGCATGACATAGTCCTTGCCTTCCAGGCGCCATTTGCCGGCATCCTTGGCCCCCTGCTCGCCGTTGCAGGCGACGAAGTCTTCGTAGGCGATCACTTCGGCACGGATGAAGCCTTTTTCGAAGTCCGTATGAATGACTCCGGCCGCCTGGGGAGCGGTGGCTCCCGCGGGAATCGTCCACGCCCGCACTTCCTTGACGCCCGCGGTAAAAAAAGTGAACAGGTTCAGCAAGCGGTAGGCGGCCCGCACCACCCGGTTGAGTCCCGGTTCATCGAAACCGATCTCCGCCAGAAAATCCGCTTTGTCCTCCTCTTCGAGCTGAGACAGCTCGGCTTCGAAGGCGGCGCATACCGGCACGACCACCGCGCCCTCATCCCGGGCGAAGGCTTCGACCTGATCCAGCAACGGATTGTTCTCAAAGCCGCCTTCCTGAACGTTGGCGATATACATCGTCGGCTTGGCGGTGAGGAGGTGCAGGTCCCGCAGCAAGGCCACGTCCTCCGGGGGCAAAGGCATCGCGCGCACCGGAGTCCCGGCGTTCAGCCCCTTGATCACGAGATCCAGGACGCGAACGCGCTCGATCTCGTCCTTGTTCCCGGACTTGGCGGCCTTCTGGGCCCGCTGCAGGCCCTTCTCCACCGTCGCCATGTCGGCGAGGATGAGTTCCATCCCGATCACTTCGATGTCGGACAGCGGATCGACCTTGCCGGCGACGTGCACCACATCGTCGTTCTCGAAGCAGCGGACGACATGCGCGATCGCGTCGGTCTCGCGGATGTGGGCGAGAAACTGGTTGCCCAAACCCTCACCTTTGGATGCGCCGGCCACCAGACCCGCGATGTCGACGAACTCGATGGTGGTGGGCAGCACCCGCTCTGGCTTGACGATCCCCGCCAGCACTTCAAGCCGCGGATCGGGGACGGGCACCACGCCCACATTGGGATCGATGGTGCAGAACGGATAGTTCTCGGCCGCAATGGCGGCCTTGGTGAGCGCGTTGAAAAGCGTGGACTTGCCGACGTTGGGCAGGCCGACGATGCCGACGTGTAATGCCATTTGGGAATATTCCTAGCGTTCTTCGGTACGGTGGTATTGGTCCTGGAAGCGGACGATGTCGTCCTCGCCGAGATAGCTGCCTGATTGCACCTCGATGATTTCCAATGGAATGGTTCCTGGATTTTCCAGGCGATGGTGAACCCCGATCGGGATATAGGTGGACTGGTTCTCGGTCAGCAGGAATGATTCCTCGCCCCGGACGACACGCGCCGTACCCCGCACCACGATCCAGTGTTCGGCCCGGTGGTGGTGCATCTGCAGCGACAGGGCCGATCCCGGCGTCACGGTGATCCGCTTGACCTGGTAACGCTGACCCGTGTCGATCGACTCGTAGGTCCCCCAGGGCCGGTGCACTCGACGATGAATTTTGTGTTCCGGGCGGTTGGCCGATTTCAGATGTTCAGCGATCTGCTTGATGTCCTGCGCCTTCGATTTATGGGCGACCAGCACCGCGTCCGCGGTGTCCACCACCAGCAGGTCGTCCACGCCGATGGCCGCGAGGAACCGGCTGTCGGCATACAGCAGGGAATTCCGCGTGTCGCGCGCATAAACGTCGCCCTCCACCACATTGCCGTTATCGTCCCGCGGCTTGACCTCGGACAGCGAGGCCCATGAGCCCAGGTCGCACCAGCCCACGTCGATCGGGATGACGACCGCCTGTCCCGAGCCATTCAGCTTTTCCATCACGGCATAGTCGATGGAATCCGCCGGGCAGCGGAGGAAATCGCTCCGGTCCACACGGAGGAAGTTGCCGTCCCGGCAGGACTTCTCGTAGGCCGCTGAACAGTGCTCCAGAATGTCGGGCCGATGCAGCCCTATCCGTTCCAGCCAGACACCTGCCCGCAGGACGAACAGTCCGCTGTTCCAGAGATAATCGCCCGAGTCCAGGTAACGCGAGGCCGTTTCGGCATCCGGCTTTTCCACGAAGGCCTCCAGCTCAAAGATGCCGTCGTCATCCAGCGCCCTGCCCTTGCGGATGTAGCCGTAACCCGTCTCCGCCCTGTCGGGTACGATGCCGAATGTCCCGATCAGCCCGCGTCCGGCAACGCCTAGCGCGCGCGCCAGGCCCGCGCGAAATCCTTCGACGTCGGCGATATGGTGGTCCGCCGGCATCACTGCCAGAATGCATTCTTCCCCATGGCGCTCGCGAACATGAAGCCCCGCGATCGTCAATGCCGGGGCCGTATTGCGGCCGCACGGTTCGAGCAGAATGTCGGCCTCCTCGTAGCCCATCTGCCTGAGCTGTTCGGCCACCAGGAAGCGATGCTGTTCGTTGCATACCACCAAGGGCGAGCGGATGTCGAAGCGCGCTTCGGCGATGCCGCCGATGCGATCGGCGGTTTCCTGGAACAAAGTCCGCTCGCCCAACAAGGGTAGGAACTGTTTTGGATAGGCCTCACGGGAATGGGGCCACAACCTGGAACCCACACCGCCGGAAAGAATGACTGGTTTGATCGTGACGTTCGTCATTGCGCGCCCTCGCAAAAATCAATGAGATGTGGAAAGCTCCCGAAGATGAGGCGCAAGAAGCCGCCAATGCCGCTCCGATGCACCCCGATTGCGTTCGACGAAGGCCAGAGCCCGCCGCCTCAGCTCGGCGCGTAAGCCGGCGTCCGCCGCCAGCCGATCGACCGCGGCGGCCAAAGCCTCGGCGTCGTGGACTCGAAGAGCGGCCTCGCCGCCCGCCAGATCATCGCATATCTGTTTG
Source organism: Methylococcus geothermalis (assembly GCF_012769535.1). Taxonomy (NCBI): domain Bacteria; kingdom Pseudomonadati; phylum Pseudomonadota; class Gammaproteobacteria; order Methylococcales; family Methylococcaceae; genus Methylococcus; species Methylococcus geothermalis. The sequence goes on along the minus strand of NZ_CP046565.1, from coordinate 1,464,076 downwards.
AAATTCCGGGTATGTTGACCGAACACAATGGCCGTTTCCGCCAATGCGGGCTCCACGACGTTGTGACCACCGATGTCAACCAGGCTCCCGCCGACGAAAGCGATGTCGCTCGCAACGTAGAAACGCATGAGGTCTCCTAGCGTATCGAGCAGGAAAACATCGAAATTCCCAGGCATGACCTCGCCGGCTTGGGTTTGCCGGGCGATCCGGTACCCGCTCGTAGCCACCAGCCGCGCGACCTCTTCGAAACGCTCGGGATGGCGCGGCGCGATCACCAGCTTCAAATGCGGATGCCGGCATCTGACGCTCGCGAAGGCCTCCAGCACCGCCCTTTCTTCACCCGGATGCGTGCTCGCCGCCAGCCACACCAGCCGCTCCTGGAACACGCGCTTCTTGAGGGCTTCTCCAGCCTCGCGAGTCGAGGCATCCAGTTCCGTATCGAATTTCAGATTGCCGGTCACGGTGACGGCCGAAGAATCCGCGCCGACTGCAAGGAAACGGCGGGCGTCGTCCTCCGTCTGGGCCGCGATGTCGACGCCGGCCAGAAGATTCTTCAGGGTGCCGCGGATATGACCATATCGCCGGGCCGACCGCTCCGACAAGCGGGCGTTGGCGATCACGAGCGGAACGCCTCGCCCGCGGCAAGCCGCGAACAGGTTGGGCCAGATTTCCGTTTCCATGATGACGGCCAGACGGGGCGAAAAATGGTCCAGAAAACGGCCGACGCCATCCGGCAGGTCGTAGGGGAGATAAACATGCTCGACCGCATCGCCGAGCACTTTGCGCAGTCGCGCGGAACCGGTCGGCGTGGTCGTGGTGACGAGGATGGAAGCCGGCAGGTGCCGCCGGATGGTGGCAATCAATGAAAATGCGGCTTCCGCTTCGCCCACGGAAACCGCATGAATCCATACGTCCACCGGCCTCCGGGGGCCGGGATAGAACGCAAACCGCTCGGCTACCCGCTCCCGATAGCCCGGATTCGCCCGGCTGCGCCAGAACAGGCGCGCCAGCACCAAGGGGAGGGACGCGTAAAACAGGCTCGTATAAACGGACCTCACGCTCCGCCCCCGGCGCTTGGTCTGATTACTCCGCGACGACCTTCAGGTTCAGCGTCGCGTTCACGTCGCTATGCAGGTGCAGCGTGATTTCGTAATCTCCGGCGAGGCGGATCGGGCCGTGGGGCAGCCGCACCTCGTGCCGCTCGACCGCCACGCCGGCCGCAGTGACCGCTTCGGCGATGTCTTTGGTGCCGACCGAGCCGTACAGCTTGCCTTCCTCGCCGGCTTTCTGGGCGATGGAAACGCTCAGCTGCGAGATCGCCTCGGCGCGGGCCAGTGCAGCAGCAAGCTCGTCGGACGCCTTTTTCTCCAGTTCCGCCCGGCGCTGCTCGAACTCGGCCAGCTTCGCCGCCGTCGCGGCAACCGCCTTGCCTTTCGGAATCAAGAAATTGCGGCCATATCCCGGCCGCACCGAAACCTTGTCACCCAGGCTGCCGAGATTCGGCACCTTCTCAAGAAGAATCACATCCATCTTCCAGACCTCGAAAAAACTGATTTTAAGAAATGAATTATTGCCGGCCCGTGCGCTTCAGGCGCCCGCAATCCGCCGGTGACGCCAGTCCATCCAGACGTCGGTAAACCCCATGAGCACCACGGGGATGGCGACCTGGGGAATCACGAACAGCAGCAGATAAACCCCCGCCAGCCAGAACTTTCCGCCTGCGCGGCGGGACAGCAGCGCATGGATCACCGCGATTCCCACCATGAGGTACAACATGAAAAACACCAGCCCGAGATTCCACATCAATTCCGCCACCGCCGATGACGCAAACAACGCCGCGCCGCCCATGCAGGCCAGAGCGACATACGCGAACGCCGGGCTGGGCCGCAGTTCGAGATACTCGGCGCGGAATCCGCCGGGGTTGTACAGCAAGGACTGCCACCATCGGGCCAACACCAGGGTCATGAATACGCTGAGCGCGGAGCCCGCGCTCACGAAGCCCGTCGCATAATGCGCGGCCACACGCAGTCCCGAACGGGCGGCGTCCGCGTCGAAATCGGCCGGCGCCTGATCCAGCAGCGGCTGGACCATCGGCATGAGCTTTTCGCTCCAGAATTCCGCCGGATTGCTGACCAGGCCATAAACCGCCAAAACGGCCACCAGGGCGGGAATGACGACGGCGGCCAGCGCCCACTCGAGGCGGCGGGACAGCCGCAGCACCCATGCCGCAAGGGCAGTGGGAAGCCAGAGCAACAGCGCATAGATCAAGGGCGCCGCCACGCTGCCCAGCACCACTCCCCCGAAGGCGGCAACGGCCATCGCCGCCGGAACCAAAACCGTCAACGCCGACTGCGGGCCTTGCCGCAGCACTACGAGCCCGAAGGCGGCGGAACTCAGCAGACCGACCAGCGGTATCATGAACGAAAGGCAGGCAAAGCCGGCGATGACAAACACCGCCTGCCACCGGCCCTTCATGACGAAAGCCGCAAGCCCCTTCACGAACCCTCAGCCTTTCAGCGACAACGGCCTAAGGACGCTTATTGCTCGTGCGCATCGCAGAACGGGAGCAGCGCCAAAAACCGCGCCCGCTTGATGGCCGTGGCCAACTGGCGCTGATACTTCGCACTGGTCCCCGTAATGCGGCTGGGAACGATCTTCCCCGTTTCCGAGATGTATTCCCGCAGCATGTCCAAATCCTTGTAATCGATTTCCTTGACATCTTCCGCGGTAAAGCGGCAATACCTTCTACGTTTGAATTGACGAACCATCGGTGAACTCCAAAACCTGATCGGCGAATATGTATTCCGGCTTATCGGCAGCGGCCTCAGGCCTCTGCTTCCGCCTCGTTGTTCGGCTCGACGCCGGCTGCCTTCTCGTCTTCGCTGTCGTCAGCCGACGCGCGCTCGACCTCGGCTTCCCCACCCGACCTTGCCAGCGCCGACGGCTCGGTTACCGCCTCGTCGCGCTTGATCGTCAGACTGCGCAGCACCGCGTCGTTGAACCGGAAACCGCTCTCCAGTTCTTCCAAAGTCGCCTGATCGCACTCGATGTTCATCAACACGTAATGCGCCTTGTGCAGCTTGGCGATAGGATAGGCCAGTTGACGGCGCCCCCAGTCCTCCAGGCGATGGATGCGCCCCATCGCGCCTTCGATGATGGAACGGTACCGGTCGATCATCGCCGGCACCTGTCCGCTCTGATCCGGATGGACCATGAACACTATTTCATAATGTCGCACGCTAATGCTCCTTTCGGTTTGAGTCAGCTTCCCGCCGGGGCGATGAAGCAAGGAGAAGGGGTAGATACCCCGTCAAAAACGGCAAACTATACCCTTTTCACCGTTCCCGAACAATACGGAGGACACATCCAGGCCCCTCGGCCGAGAGAGATAGCGGACGGCATGTGTTGCAAATGCATGCCCGATTCCATATAGTTTCCAGCCATTTTTTGCGGGCGGACCGCCGCCCCCTGTGCGATGACCTTGTCCTCATTCGTTGATCACCGGACCCGCGTAAGCCGCGGCCGTCCCTTTCAGGGCGGAACCCCGTATCGGAACGGATGGGGCGCCACTCCAGACGCGTTCGCTCGTTGACCCGGCGCGATCCTCAAGAGGTAACCCCAATGAGCCACCATGCATTGCCCCGGAAGCAGGGTTTGTACGATCCACGCCACGAACACGACGCCTGCGGCGTCGGCTTCATCGCCCACATCAAGGGCAGGAAAAGCCACGACATCGTTCTCCAGGGGCTGGAAATACTGAAGAATCTCACGCATCGCGGCGCGGTGGGGGCCGATCCGTTGGCGGGCGACGGCGCCGGCATCCTGCTCCAGCTGCCCGATGCGTTCCTGCGCAAGGCGTGCGCCGGACTCGGCATGACGCTTCCCGAGCCCGGCCATTACGGCGTCGGCATGCTGTTCATGCCGCGCGACACGGAGAACCGGCGCCGCTGCGAGGACATCCTGAACCGCTATATCACCGCCGAGGGCCAAACGGTCCTCGGCTGGCGCGACGTTCCCGTGGACAATACCGGCATCGGCGAGACGGTCAAGGCCGTCGAGCCGGTAGTGCGCCAGGTCTTCATCGGCCGCGGCGCCGGTTGCGCCGATCAGAATGCCTTCGAGCGCAAGCTGTTCGTCATCCGCAAGCAGGCCGAAAACGCCGTGCGCGAGGGCAAAGTCGCCGGCGGCGAGATGTTCTACCTGCCCTCGCTGTCGTCGCGCACGATTGTTTATAAAGGTATGCTGCTGGCCGACCAGGTGGGTTCCTATTACCGCGATCTGAACGACGAGAGCCTGGTTTCGGCCCTGGCCCTGGTTCACCAGCGCTTTTCGACCAACACCTTCCCGACGTGGGACCTCGCCCACCCGTTCCGGATGATCGCCCATAACGGCGAGATCAACACGATTCGCGGCAACATCAACTGGATGGCCGCGCGCCGTCAGTCCATGAAATCCGCGCTGCTGGGTGAAGACCTGGACAAAATATGGCCGCTGATCGCCGAAGGTCAGTCCGACTCGGCCTGCTTCGACAATGCGCTGGAGCTGCTGGTCACCGGCGGCTACTCGCTGGTCCATGCCATGATGCTGCTGATTCCCGAAGCCTGGGCCGGCAACCCGCTGATGGACCCCAAGCGCCGCGCGTTCTACGAGTATTACTCGGCGCTGATGGAACCCTGGGACGGCCCCGCCGCCGTGGCTTTCACCGACGGACGCCAGATCGGCGCGACACTCGACCGCAACGGCTTGCGCCCGGCACGCTATCTGATCACCGACGACGACTACGTCATCATGGGGTCGGAAATGGGCGTGCTCAACGTTCCGCAACACAAGATCGTCAAGAAGTGGCGCCTGCAGCCCGGCAGGATGTTCCTGATCGATCTGGAGCAAGGCCGCATCATCGAGGACCAGGAGATCAAGGACGAACTGGCCCGGCGCAATCCGTACCAGGAATGGCTGGACAAGACTCAGATCAACGTCGAGAACCTGCCGCCCGAAGTCGCCGCGATGGCGCCGGATCACGCCACCCTGCTCGACCGGCAGCAGGCCTTCGGCTACACCCAGGAAGACATCAAGGTCTTCTTCAAGCCGATCGCCCTGAGCGGGCAGGAACCGGTGGGTTCCATGGGGACCGACGCCGCCCTGGCCGTGCTGTCGAACCGGCCGCGGATGCTTTACGACTACTTCAAGCAAGGTTTCGCCCAGGTCACCAACCCGGCGATCGACCCGATCCGCGAGGAGCTGGTGATGTCGCTGGTGTCGCACATCGGCCCGCGCCCCAACCTGCTGGCGCTGGACAATGGCGGCAACAACAAGCGGCTCGAGGTACACCAGCCGATCCTCAGCAACAGCGACCTGGAAAAGATCCGTCGCATCGAGGCGCGAACCCAGGGCGCGTTCCAGACCAAGACCCTGAGCATCTGCTTTCCAGCCGATGCCGGTGCACCGGGCATGGAGCCGGCGCTCGACGCCGTGTGCCGCCGCGCCGAACAGGCCGTGCTGGAAGGCAACAACATCCTGATCCTGTCGGACCGCGGCATGGATGCGGGCCATATCGCCATCCCCGCCCTGCTCGCCACCTCGGCGGTCCATCACCATCTGATCCGGGCCGGCCTGCGCACGCATTCGGGCCTGGTGGTGGAAACCGGCGAGGCGCGCGAAGTCCATCACTTTGCCCTGCTCGCCGGCTACGGAGCCGAGGCCATCAACCCCTACCTCGCCTTCGACACTTTGTCGGACCTGCTCGACTCGCTGCCGGAGAAGCTCAGCGAAGAGGAAGCCCATAAGCGCTACATCAAGGCCGTGGGCAAGGCCTTGCTCAAGATCATGTCGAAGATGGGCATCTCCACCTACCAGTCCTATTGCGGCGCACAGATATTCAACGCCGTGGGGCTGGGCGAGAGCTTCCTCGATCGCTATTTCCATGGCACCGAATGCACCACCGGCGGCATCGAACTCAAGGAAGTCGCGGAGGAAACCGTCCGCCGTCACCGCCTGGCTTTCGGCAACGCGCCGCTGTACCGGAGTGCGCTCGACGTCGGTGGCGAATACGCCTTCCGGGTGCGCGGCGAAGATCACATGTGGACGCCGGAAACGGTCTCCAAGCTACAGCACGCGACCCGCGCGAACGACGCCAAGACCTATGCCGAATACGCCAAGCTGGTCAACGAGCAGAACGAGCACCTGCTGACCCTGCGCGGCCTGATGGATTTCCGCTACGCTGCCGAGCCGGTGCCTTTGGACGAAGTCGAACCGGCCAAGGATATCGTCAAGCGCTTCGTCACCGGCGCCATGTCGTTCGGATCGATCTCCTACGAGGCGCACACCACCTTGGCGATCGCCATGAACCGGATCGGCGGCAAGTCGAACACCGGCGAAGGCGGCGAGCTACCCGAGCGCTTCGTGCCGCTGGCGAACGGCGATTCCCTGCGTTCGGCGATCAAACAGGTCGCGTCGGGACGCTTCGGCGTCACCGCCGAATACCTCGTCAATGCCGACGACATCCAGATCAAGATCTCGCAGGGCGCCAAGCCAGGCGAAGGCGGCCAGCTGCCCGGCCACAAGGTCGACGCGGTCATCGCCAAGGTACGCCATTCGACCCCCGGCGTCGGCCTGATTTCGCCGCCGCCGCATCACGACATCTATTCGATCGAAGATTTGGCCCAGCTGATCCACGACCTGAAGAACGTGAATCCGGCGGCCCGCATCAGCGTCAAGCTGGTGTCGGAAGTCGGCGTCGGCACGGTGGCGGCGGGCGTCGCCAAAGCCCACGCTGACCATGTCACCATCTCCGGCTATGACGGCGGCACCGGCGCCAGCCCGATCACCTCCATCAAACATGCAGGGCTCCCCTGGGAAATCGGCTTGGCCGAAACCCACCAAACCCTGGTGCTCAACCGCCTGCGCGGACGCATCTGCGTCCAGGCCGACGGCGGGATGCGCACCGGCCGCGACGTGGTGATCGCCGCCCTGCTCGGCGCGGACGAGGTCGGCTTCGCCACCGCCCCGCTGATCGTCGAAGGCTGCATCATGATGCGCAAATGCCACCTCAACACCTGCCCGGTGGGGGTGGCGACGCAGGATCCGGAGCTGCGCAGGCGCTTCACCGGCCAGCCTGAACACGTGGTGAACTATTTCTTCTTCGTCGCCGAGGAAGTTCGCCAGCTCATGGCCCGGCTCGGCTTCCGGCGCTACGAGGACATGGTCGGCCGCTCCGATCTGCTCGACATGCGCAAAGCCGTCGACCACTGGAAAGCCTCCCGCATCGACCTGTCGAAGGTCCTGTACAAACCGGAAGCCGGCCCCGGCGTCGCCATCTTCAACTGCGAGCAGCAGGATCACGGCTTGGACAAGGCGCTGGACCGCAAGCTGATCGAATTCGCCCGGCCTGCGCTGGAAGAGAAAAAACCGGTCCATATCGACATCGGCGTTCGCAACTACAACCGCACCCTGGGCGCCATGCTCTCGGGCGAGGTCGCCAAGCGCTACGGCCATGCCGGCCTGCCGGAAGACACGATCCACATCAAGGCCCACGGCACCGCCGGCCAAAGCTTCGGCGCCTTCCTGGCCGCAGGCGTGACGCTGGAGCTGGAAGGCGAGGCCAACGACTACGTCGGCAAGGGTCTGTCCGGCGGCCGTCTGGCGATCTATCCGCCGGCCGACTGCCCCATCACGCCGGAACAAAACATCATCGTCGGCAACACCGTGCTATACGGCGCCATCAGCGGCGAATGCTATTTCCGCGGCGTGGCCGGGGAGCGCTTCGCGGTCCGCAACTCCGGCGCGATCGCGGTGGTGGAAGGCCTCGGCGATCACGGCTGCGAGTACATGACCGGCGGCGTGGTGGTGGTGCTGGGCGAGACCGGACGCAACTTCGCGGCCGGCATGTCCGGCGGCGTCGCCTATGTGCTGGACGAATCCGGCGATTTCGAACAGCGCTGCAACCTGGCCATGGTGGAACTCGAGCCCCTGCTGGCGGAAGACGATGCGCTGGAGCATTTCGAGCACCAGGGCGGCGATCTGGAGACTCACGGCATGGTCGACATCATGCACGACATGACCCGCAACGACATGCGCCGACTGGGTTTCCTGATCGAGAAGCACCGCCGCTATACCGGCAGCGAGCGCGCCGGGCTGATCCTGGACAATTGGGCGGTCTACGCACCCCGGTTCGTCAAGGTCATGCCGGTCGATTACCGCAAGGCGCTTGAAAAGATGCAGCAGGCCCGGACCGGTGCGTCCGCGCACCATTGAATCCGGCCCACAAGACAGACGCGAGGTATTGAACAAGATGGGAAAACCCACCGGTTTCATGGAAATTGCTCGGCAGGACCGGCGTTACACCCTGGTCGCGGACCGCATCCAGCATTACCGCGAATTCGTAGTGCCGCTCAGCGAGGAAGAAATCAGCCGCCAGGGCGCCCGCTGCATGGATTGCGGCATCCCCTATTGCCACCAGGGCTGCCCCGTCAACAACATCATTCCGGACTGGAACGATCTGGTGTATCAAGGCAATTGGGAAGAGGCGAGCGAGGTGTTGCACAGCACCAACAACTTCCCGGAATTCACCGGCCGGATCTGCCCCGCTCCTTGCGAAGCCGCCTGCACGCTGAACCTCAACGACGAGCCGGTCACCATCAAGACCATCGAGTGCTCGATCGTCGACAAGGCCTGGGAAGAAAGCTGGATCCGTCCGCAAATCCCCCTCAAGCGCACCGACAAACGCGTGGCCGTGGTGGGCTCGGGTCCGTCCGGGCTCGCCTGCGCCCAGCAACTGGCTCGCGCCGGCCATGGCGTCGTCGTCTATGAGAAGGCGGACCGTATCGGTGGCCTGCTGCGCTACGGCATTCCCGACTTCAAGATGGAGAAACATCTGATCGACCGCCGCATCGCCCAGATGCAGGCGGAAGGCGTGATCTTCCGTCCGAACAGCCACATCGGGGCCAATATTCCGATGAGCCGGCTGCTGGCCGATTTCGACGCCATCGTGCTGGCCGGCGGCTCGGAGCAGCCGCGCGACCTGCCCGTTCCTGGGCGCGAGCTGGGCGGCATCCATTTCGCCATGGAGTTCCTGAAGCAGCAGAACCGGCGCGTCGCCGGCGATGCGATCGAAGACGAGAGCAGCATCCTGGCAACGGACCGGCACGTCATCGTCATCGGCGGCGGCGACACCGGCTCCGACTGCATCGGTACCTCGATCCGCCAGGGCGCCGCCTCGGTCGTGCAACTGGAAATCCTGCCCCAGCCCCCGGCCAAGGAAGACAAGGGGCTCACCTGGCCGAACTGGCCCAACCGGCTGCGCACCTCCTCCTCGCAGGAAGAAGGCTGCGAACGCCGCTGGAGCGTCGCGACCAAGCGCTTCAGTGGCGAAAACGGGCGGGTCACCCAGATCCATTGCATCGAAGTGAGCTGGAAACAGGACGGCGGACGTTGGCTCATGGAAGAAATCCCGGGCAGTGAATTCACGCTCAAGGCCGACCTCGTCCTGCTCGCCATGGGTTTCGTACACCCGGTGCACGAAGGGCTGCTGGAGGAAGCCGGGGTCCGGCTCGACGAGCGCGGCAATGTCCAGGCAGATGCCCTGAGCTATCGCACCTCGGTGGACAAGGTATTCACGGCCGGAGACATGCGGCGGGGGCAGTCGCTCGTCGTCTGGGCAATCCGCGAGGGGCGCCAGGCGGCACGGGCCGTAGACGAATTTCTCATGGGCCACTCCGAATTGCCGCGGTGAACCCGGCGATACCGTGAGTCGCCCCAGTATCGTGAGCGAACCCAGGACCCCCGGCCCGAAGCCGCCGTCCGAGGACATCGGAACCGGAAATCCGGGCCCGCGTCCGAATCGCGCCGACGGCTTGTGTGATGGCCCGCCGATGCACCCCATGCACCGACTCCGCCGTTGACGATGCCCCAGATCGCATCCCGCAGCACCGTAAAGCGCCTGCTCTCTCTCGCCCGTGTGTTCGGGTTGATGCTGATGGTCTTCAGCCTGACCTATCTGCTCCCGATCTCAGCCTCCTTGCTCGCCTCCGACGGCACTGCGCTCCTGTTCATCGAGGACATGCTCTTCACCATCGGCGCCGGCGCGATGCTTTGGATCGCGACAAGGCAGTATCAATACGACCTCAAGTCCAAGGATGGCTTCCTACTCGTGGTGCTGGCCTGGACCGGCATGGCGGCCTTCGCTACCTTCCCGCTGATGTCGTACATCGAGGGGCTATCGTTTACCGATGCCTATTTCGAAGCCATGTCCGGGCTGACGACGACAGGGGCTACGGTGCTGGCGGGCCTCGACCAGCTTCCTCCCGCAATCAACCTCTGGCGCCACGAATTGAACTGGCTGGGCGGGATGGGCATCATCGTGCTGGCGGTGGCCATTCTCCCCGTGCTGGGCATCGGCGGACGCCAGCTGTTCATGGCGGAAACCCCCGGCCCCATGAAGGAAAACAAGCTGACACCGCGGATCACCGAAACCGCAAAAAATCTTTGGCTGGTTTACGCCTATATCACGCTGGCCTGCATCCTGTGCCTCAAGATAGCCGGCATGAGCTGGCTTGACGCCATCTGTCATGCTTTCGCCGCCATGAGCCTGGGCGGGTTCTCGACCCATGATGCCAGTGTCGGCTACTTCGACTCGCCGGTGATAGAAGCGATCCTGATGGTTTTCATGCTGATCGCCGGAATGAACTTCTCCACCCATTTCCTGGCAATCCGCACCAGGAGCCTGAAGGCTTATCAGCATGACATCGAGGCCATTCCCTACCTGATTCTGGCATTAGGAAGCTGTCTGGCCATCGCCCTGTTCCTGGTCGCGCACCACACTTATCCGGATTTCTGGACCGCTCTACGGCATGCGAGCTTCAACCTCGTGTCCATCGCCACCGACTGCGGTTTCGCATCCGTAGACTATAATCAGTGGCCCTTGTTCGCACCGCTGTGGATGCTGTTCCTGAGTAGCATCCTGGTGTGCACGGGTTCGACCGGCGGCGGTATCAAGATGATGCGCACCCTGATCCTGATGAAACAGAGTCAACTGCAGATGCTGCTCCTGACACATCCGACGGCGGTCAATCCGGTCAAGATCGGCCATATGGTGATTCCTTCGAGCATCATTCTGTCGGTCCTGGGTTTCATCTTCGTCTACTTCATGAGCATCGTCATCCTGACGTTGTTGCTGGTGGTCAGCGGGCTGGACATGGTGTCCTCGTTCTCTGCCATCATCGCCAGCATCAACAACGCAGGTCCCGGCCTCAATGTGGTGGGACCCGCCAGCAACTATGCCTCCCTTTCCGATTTCCAGACCTGGACATGCACCGTCGCCATGTTCCTGGGCCGCATCGAGGTTTTTACCGCACTGATCATCTTCACCTCGACATTCTGGCGCAAATGAATCGCCAAAAAAGAAGCGCCCCGCAAAGGGGCGCTTCGTCTTGCCCATCAGCGCGGGCAAACAGCCGATACCAAAAGCATCCCGATCAGGGCCACCATAATCCGGGGCCCCACATGCCCCAGTTCATCGTGGCATCGAGGTTGGTCTCCGCCGCCTGCCTCTGCTCGTCGGCGATTTCCTTCTCCACCGCGAGCTTCTGGAAACGTGCATAGGCGTCCGCGTCGCCCACGTAAACGCATTGACAGATGCTCGCGTCCGCGTAGACGTACATTATTTTGTCGCCTTTGGGGTGCGCGACAAGCTTCTGCTGCGTCATCCCCTTGACGTTGGCCTGCTGCTCCGGCGTCTGAGCATAGTTGATCTTGAAGCCGGCGGCCGCAAGCAGCTGTTCCGTATCCTGAATCTTCTCTTCCATAGACGCGCAAGCCGCCAATTGGAAAGCAATCCCTAGGATTCCGAATCTACGAAGCGTCATGATTCTCTCTTGAGTCCGTTGCATTCTGGGTAATTTAACGCGGATCGGTCCCTGCGTCGACAAGGACGGGCGCCCTTGAAGCCAGCCAGCAGGAGCCGACAGCGGCCGGCTCAGTTCAGCAATACCGCGTCGGCGGTATATCCTTCCGCCTCCAGCATGCCGCGCAGCTTGAGCTGCGCCTCTCTTTGAATCTGGCGAACTCTTTCGCGGGTGATCCCCATATCCAGGGCCACCTCTTCGAGCGTCGCCACCTCATGCCCACCGAGCCCGAAGCGGCGCTGGAGAACCTCACACTGGCGGGAATTCAGTCGATCGAGCCATTCGCCGATTTTCTGTTCGAGTCGTTCCGCCAGCAGAGTATCCGTTATCGGACTCTGACCGTCATCCGGCGCCATGTCGAGCAGGGATTTGGAGGAATCGGCGGTGATCGGCGCATCGGCCGACAAATCCTTTTCACTCAGCCGCAGAAGCTGCTCGACCCGCTCGGGAGATTTGCCGAGTTGCCGGGCCACATCCAGAGCCGTCGGCACCCCCTGTATTTTGACGGACAGGCTCCGGTAGGCCTTCAGTACCACGTTCATTTCCTTGGCCACATGAACCGGAAGCCGGATGGCCCGGACCTGGCTCATCAGGGCGCGCTCGATCGTCTGCCGTATCCACCAGGTTGCGTAGGTGGAAAAGCGGAAACCGCGGTCCGGCTCGAACTTCTCGACGGCCCGGATCAGGCCGAGATTGCCCTCTTCGATCAGGTCGAGCAAAGGCAAACCCCGGTTCAGATAGCGGCGTGCAATCTTGACGACCAGACGCAGATTGCTTTCGATCATGAGGCAGCGGGCGGCCTCATCGCCTTCGAGGGCACGCCGTCCGAAATGCTTCTCTTCCTCCGCCGTCAGAAGTTTCCATTTCCCCAATTGGTTCAGGTAAATCCGCGTCGCATCGAGCTCGGAACCAACCTCGGCCCCTTCTCCGCATTCATCGGAAGCTTCATCCCGCCACCCTGGCGCCCCGCCATCATCGACGGCGTCCACCTCGATCTCGCAACCGGCGCTCATTTCGATCGCGGCTGTCTCATCGACATAAGCCAAGCCCCCAACGAGACCGCCATCCAACTCAAAATCGACTTCAGACGACATCGGTTTCTTCCTCAACAAACCCGCCGCTCACGACCCCTCTGCCGGACGCGGCATTCGCACTACCCGTTATCGCGAACTCCCGCAATAACGCCCCTTCGATACCGCGCTCCATTGTATACCGACGGAGGGAAGAAAAACCCTCTTTTTACGAAGTAAACAGGCACGTCACGGGTTCTTACTCTTCAGCCCCTCTCAGGACGGCGCCTGATACCTCGGCTCAGATTTCATTGTCGCCGAACCCGTCTTAAAATTCACCGGATTTCATGCCCTTCTCATGAGTATAATTCTCAATTCGCGGCCGACCGGACACGCCACAATAAATGAAAACAGAACACGTCTATCCCGTTCCTGCGAATATCGCGGCGTCCACCCTGATATCCGACAAAATTTATCGGGAAATGTATGACAACTCCATCAGGGATCCCGAAGGATTCTGGGCCGGCTTGGCCGAGGAATTCTTAAGCTGGAACACCACCTGGAACCGGGTGGCGCGATGGGACTTCGATACGCCGAACATCGAGTGGTTCTCTGGCGGACGATTGAATGTCTCCTACAACTGCCTCGACCGTCATCTGCCCGAACGAGGCGATCAGACCGCAATCCTCTGGGAGGGCGACCAGCCCGACGACCAGCGCAGCCTGAGCTACCGCGAATTGCACGACCGCGTCTGCCGGTTCGCCAATGTACTGAAATCCCATGGCGTCGGCAAAGGCGACCGGGTCTGCATCTATCTGCCGATGATCCCCGAAGCCGCCGTGGCCATGCTGGCCTGCGCCCGCCTAGGCGCCATACACTCGATCGTGTTCGGAGGGTTTTCGTCCGAGGCATTGAAGGACCGCATCCTGGATGCCGATTGCCGCCTCGTCGTCTGCGCCGACGAAGGTCGGCGGGGCGGAAAATTCGTGCCGCTCAAGCACAATGTCGACATCGCACTGCGCGAATGCCCGGAGGTCCGAACCGTGCTCGTGGTGCGCCATACCGCTCGGCCGGTGGACTGGACCGAAGGACGCGATCACTGGTTTCACGAGGCCGTGGAGTCCGCATCGCCCAACTGTCCCCCCGAAGACATGGATGCGGAAGACCCGCTGTTCATTCTCTATACCTCCGGCTCGACCGGCAAACCGAAGGGGGTGGTCCACACCACGGGCGGCTATCTGCTGTATGCCGCGGTCACCCACAAATACGTTTTCGATTACCGCGGCTGCGAAGTGTATTGGTGCACCGCGGATATCGGCTGGATCACCGGCCACAGCTATGTCGTCTACGGCCCGTTGTGCAACGGCGCAACCACCCTAATGTTCGAGGGCGTGCCGACCTATCCCACGCCGGCGCGGCTCTGGCAGGTCATCGACAAATACAAGGTCAGCATCTTCTACACGGCGCCCACCGTCATCCGGGCCCTCATGGGTTTGGGCGAGGACTGGGTGAAGCAGGCGGAACGGAGCAGCCTGCGAATACTGGGCTCGGTCGGCGAACCCATCAATCCCGAGGCTTGGGAATGGTATTACCACGTGGTCGGCGATGGCCGCTGCCCGGTGCTCGACACCTGGTGGCAGACCGAGACCGGCGGCATCATGATCACGCCCCTTCCGGGAGCCACCCCGCTCAAACCCGGCTCCGCCACCCGGCCCTTCTTCGGCATCATCCCCGCCATCCTGGACGCCCAGGGCAATGAACTGGCCGGCCCGGCGGAGGGCGTCCTGGCCATCACCGCTTCCTGGCCGGGCCAGGCCCGCACCGTGTTCCGCAATCACGATCGTTTCCGCGAGACGTATTTCGCCCTCTATCCGGGCAAATATTTCACCGGCGACGGCGCGCGCCGGGACGCGGACGGTTATTACTGGATCACCGGCCGGGTGGACGACGTCATCAACGTCTCGGGACACCGGATGGGCACCGCCGAGATCGAGAGCGCGCTGGTGCTGCACGATGCCGTAGCGGAAGCCGCGGTGGTCGGCTACCCGCACAACATCAAGGGCCAGGGCATCTATGCCTATGTCACCCTGGTTGCCGACGCGACCCCGAGCGAAGAGCTGAGGCGCGAACTGATCGACCTGGTCAAGCAGGAAATCGGCGCGATCGCGACCCCGGACATCATCCAGTGGACACCAGCCCTGCCGAAGACCAGATCGGGTAAAATCATGCGGCGAATACTGAGGAAAATCGCCGCCAACGACCTGGATCAACTGGGAGATACCTCGACGCTGGCCGACCCTGCGGTCGTCGACGACATCATCCGGAACAAACCGGCCTAGCGGCTGTCATCACGCTTCACTCACTTGAAAAAACAACGATCCGCGGAGACGATCATGAAACTCATCACTGCAATCATCAAACCCTTCAAGCTCGACGACGTGCGCGAAGCGCTTTCCGATATCGGCGTGAGTGGACTGACGGTCACCGAAGTCAAGGGGTTTGGGCGGCAAAAAGGCCATACCGAACTCTACCGCGGAGCCGAATACGTCGTGGATTTTTTGCCGAAGGTGAAACTGGAGATCGCGGTCGCCGACAATCTGGTGGACACGGCGGTCGATGCGATCGTCAAGGCGGCGAACACGGGCAAGATCGGCGACGGCAAGATCTTCATCACCGCCATCGACCAGGCGATCCGGATTCGCACCGGGGAAACCGGGGATCAGGCGCTGTAACAGCCCCCCGCGCCAGATTCAGACGTTAGAAACGCAAGGGCAGCTCCTGGCTGCCCGCCGTCAATCGCCAACGGGCAATTGGTGCTCGCGGCAGATCATCTCGGCATCGTCCTCGAACAATTGTTCACCGGTCAGCGCGCAACGGCGACGGGCATCTTCGAGAATGAGGTGGTAACGACAGGTCTTGCAGGCACCGAAGGTCTTGAGCTGGTTGGCCACCTGCATCGCCTGGAGGACATTGGCGAGGGCCGATTCCAGTACCTGGCGCTGGTCCTCCGGCAGAGTGCGCAGGGCCGCACGCAGCACGGGGGGCGGAATCGACTCCTTCAGCAGCCGCCGGCCCGCCTCGGTCAACGTCAGATGCACCACACGCCGGTCACGGGCATCGCTTTCCTTGACGATCAAGCCATTGCTTTCGAGGACCGCCAGTGTCTGCGATACCGTCCCCTTGGTCAGCCCCAGATAGTCGGCCACGGCCAGCGGCGTGTTGCTGTACCGGTTGCAACTGGCCAGATAATGCAAGGCTTCGAGCTGCACCGGCTGAAGCCCTTTGAAGCTTTCGGACCGGCGCGCATCCATGCGGATCAGGTTCGAAATCCGCTCCAGATAGTCGTATACGCGATCAGCTTCCATGGCGATCAATGGTATCGGACCGATCGTATCTTGACAAATCGCCGCCGAGCATCGGTTCAGCCCAGCTCCCGCAGGGCGTTGCGAAAGAACTCAGGCACGGCGAACGCGGCCCGATGGATTTCCGCGTTGTAATACTGTGTCGGGAACGGCTTCGCCACCGCGGCGTCCGCGCGGAACCGGCTCAGGTCCCCTTTGCCGGCCATCGTGGCACTCCACCAGCCCGACGGATAGATGAATTGCGGGAAGAACAGCGTGCGTGTCTGCGAAAAGCCCGCCTGCCGCATGATCCGATGCATCGAGGTGATGAGCGGCATGTGGAACAGCGGCGATTCGCTCTGCTGCGCCAGGATACCGTCGGCACGCAGGCAGCGGTGGCATTCGCGGAAAAACGCTTCGTTGAACAGCCCCTCCGCCGGCCCGACCGGGTCGGTGCTGTCGACGATGATGACGTCGACGGAAGCCTCCGGCGCATCCTTTACCCATTGGATGCCGTCGATGAACAGCAGTTCGGCGCGGGGATCGTCGTTGGAATCACACAGCGCCGGGAAATACCGCTCCGCCAGCCGGGTCACGCGCTCGTCGATGTCGATCTGAACGGCCTTCTCGACTTCCTCGTGCTTCAGCACTTCGCGCAGACTGCCGCAGTCGCCGCCGCCGATGATCCACACCGTCTTCGGTGCGGGATGGGTGTAGAGCACGGGATGCGTCATCATCTCGTGGTAGAGGAAATTATCGCGGTCGCTCACCATGGTGCAGCCGTCGATCACCATGAGCTTGCCGAACCATTCGGTGTCGTAGATCTCGATGCGCTGGAACGGTGTCTGTTCCTCGTGCAGCTTCGCCTTGATTTTCAGGGACAGCGCACTGCCGTACTGTGGATAGGATTCGGTAAACCAGTCCTGTGCGTCGCGCATGGAAGTCCTCCTGCGTGGAAAAAATGTTGCATTCTCCCCATAATTGGATGTTTTTGAAAGACGGTCCCCCATGACAAAGGTGAACTGGACGCTGAGCGAAGCGCGCGATACTTACGGTATCGAGCATTGGAGCGAAGGGTATTTCGACATCGCGCCCGAGGGCGATGTCGTCGTCTGCCCGCGGCGGGGAGAGATCGATGGCAGCGTGAGTCTTGCCGCCATCGCCCGCAGCGTCCGCGCCGAAGGGCTTTCCCTCCCGGTACTGATGCGCTTCACCCAGATCCTCCACGACCGGGTGCGCTTGCTCACCTCGGCTTTCGGCAAGGCGCGCGCGGCCTACGAATACACGGCGAATTACACGCCGGTTTACCCCATCAAGGTCAACCAGCAGCGCAGCGTCATCGAGAACATTCTCCGGGCCGGCGGCGTCGGCCTGGAAGCCGGCAGCAAATCGGAGCTGCTCGCCATCCTCGCGCTGGCGGAATCCGGCACCATCGTCTGCAACGGCTACAAGGACCGTGCCTACATCCGGCTGGCCCTGATCGGTAGCCGACTGGGGCTGCGCGTCTTCATCGTCATCGAGAAACTGTCCGAACTCGAACTGGTGCTGAGCGAGTCCCAGGCGCTCGGCATCGCCCCGCAGCTCGGCGTCCGGGTGCGGCTCTCCAGCATCAGTACCGGCAAATGGCAGAACAGTGGGGGCGAGAAGTCCAAATTCGGCCTGCATGCCGGCGAAATCCTGAAGTTCCTCAAACGGCTCGAAGGCGTCGGCGGACTCGGCTGGGTCCGGCTGATGCATTTCCACATGGGATCGCAAGTCGCCAACATCAACGACGTCAAGACCG
Organism: Methylococcus geothermalis; assembly: GCF_012769535.1. Classification (NCBI taxonomy): domain Bacteria; kingdom Pseudomonadati; phylum Pseudomonadota; class Gammaproteobacteria; order Methylococcales; family Methylococcaceae; genus Methylococcus; species Methylococcus geothermalis. The sequence goes on along the minus strand of NZ_CP046565.1, from coordinate 1,446,045 downwards.
CCTTGCGCGAGGCCGGCCGCTACTACGCCGAGCTGCGGCGGCTGGGCGCGCCGGTGGATCATGTCGACGTCGGTGGGGGCCTCGGCATCGACTACGAGGGCACGCACTCGGTCAGCGACTGCTCGATCAACTACAGCGTGGAGGAATACGCCCACAGCATCGTCCGCGCGTTCGCCGAACTCTGTGCCGAGCAGGGACTGCCCCCGCCCAATCTGATCACCGAAGCCGGCCGTGCAATGAGTGCCCACCATGCCGTGCTGGTGACCAACGTCGTCGATATCGAAACGGCCACCTACGACGCCAGCCCGGTCTCGGCCTCGGTGGCCCAGCCTTTGAAAGACTTGGAAGACCTGCTCCGGCGGGTGGACAGCGAATCGGTGCTGGGGCTATACCACGACGCCGAGTTCGACCTGTCCGAAGCCCGGACCATGTACGTCCAGGGCAAGATCTGCCTGGACCAGTTGGCGGAAGCCGAAAGACTCCATGCCACGCTCTGCCATGAAGTGCAGCAGCGCCTCGACATCCGTCTGAGGGCCCACCGGGCCGTGCTCGACGAGCTCAACGAACGCCTGGCCGACAAGCTGTTCTGCAATTTCTCGGTCTTCCAGTCGATTCCCGATGCCTGGGCGATCGATCAGATCTTTCCGGTCATGCCTCTGCAGCGTCTCGACGAGGAGCCCACCCGGCGGGCGGTGGTCCAGGATATGACCTGCGATTCCGACGGCCGGATCAATGCCTACATCGACCGCCAGAGCATCGAGAACACCCTGCGGATGCACGAGCCGGTACCGGGCGAGCCTTATCTGATCGGCATCTTCCTGGTCGGCGCCTATCAGGAAATCCTGGGCGACATGCACAACCTGTTCGGCGACACCCACTCGGTCAATGTCGAACTGGACGGCTCGGGCGGCTACACCTTCAGCCATACCCGTCGGGGCGACGGCGCCGACGATCTGCTGCGCTACGTCCACATCGACCCCGACGAGCTGGAACGCGCCTACCGCAAGAAGCTGATCGAAGCGGATATCCCCTTGCACCAGCGCAAGCAGTACGAAAGCGAACTGATCGCCGGGCTCAGCAACTACACCTATCTGGAGGAATGAGCATGAAGACCGGCTTCGTCGGCCTCGGCGCCATGGGGCTGGGCATGGCCCGCAACCTCCACCGGGCGGGCCTTTTGGCCGGCGTCTGGAACCGCACGCCGGAAAAGGCCCTGGCGCTCGCCGCCGAGACCGGCACCATGGCCTACGCCGGCGCCGCCGATCTGGCCGCAGCCTGCGATGTCATCGTGACTTGCGTCTCCGCCGACGCCGATGCGCTGGAAGTGATCGGGGCTTTGGCGCCGACGCTCCGGCCGGGCGCGGTGGTCGTCGACTGCTCGACGGTTGGCGTAGCCACCGCCCGCCGCGCCGCCGAGGTCGTCCGCCAGGCGGGCGGCGATTTTCTCGATGCCCCGGTGAGCGGCGGCGTCGAAGGCGCCTGCAGCGGCACCCTGGCGTTGATGGTCGGCGGCCGGGCCGAAGCCGTCGAAAAAGTCAGGCCGGTGCTGGAAGCGATGGGCAACCGCATCATGCACATGGGCGACACCGGCGCCGGCCAGGCCACCAAGGCGGTGAACCAGGTGATGTGCGCCGGCATCAACCAGGCCGTCACCGAGGCCCTGGCATTCGGGCAAGCGCTGGGATTGGACCTGGACAAGGTCATCGACGTGGTTTCCGGCGGCGCCGCCGGAAACTGGTTCCTGGACAAGCGCGGCAAAACCATGATCCGCGGCAGCTTCCAGCCCGGCTTCAAGCTGGCCTTGCACCACAAGGACCTGAACATCTGCCTGGAGATGGCGGAAAGATTGGGCATCCCCCTGCCGCTGAGCACCCAGACCCGGGACGACTATGCCGAACTCATGGCCCGGGGCCACGGCGAGGACGACATCTCCGGCCTGTTTCGGCTGAAATCGGCCGCGCGCCCCAAGGGCTGACCCTATACTTTCAGCTATAATTCCCGCCCGCACGAAAACCTGCCGGATCGCTTGTGCCTACATCGAACTCCCCCGCCGCCGAAACCTTGAGCTTCCAGGATTTGATCCTGGCCCTTCAACGCTATTGGGCCGAGCAAGGCTGCGTGATCCTCCAGCCGCTGGATCTGGAGGTCGGCGCCGGAACCTTTCACCCGGCGACCTTCCTCCGCGCCATCGGCCCGGAACCGTGGAACACCGCCTACGTTCAGCCCTCGCGCCGCCCCACCGACGGCCGCTATGGCGACAACCCCAACCGGCTGCAGCATTACTACCAGTTCCAGGTGGTGCTGAAACCCTCGCCGCCCGACATCCAGGAGCTCTACCTCGGCTCGCTGCGCCTGCTCGGCTTCGACCTCCTCGAACACGACGTCCGCTTCGTCGAGGACAACTGGGAATCGCCCACGCTCGGCGCCTGGGGCCTGGGCTGGGAAGTCTGGCTGAATGGCATGGAAGTGACCCAGTTCACCTATTTTCAGCAGGTCGGCGGCCTCGACTGCCGGCCGGTGAGCGGCGAAATCACCTACGGCCTGGAGCGCATCGCCATGTACGTGCAGGGCGTGGAGAACGTCTACGACCTGGTCTGGACCCGGGGGCCGCAGGGTATCGTCCGTTACGGCGACGTGTTCCATCAGAACGAAGTCGAGATGTCCGCCTTCAACTTCGAGCACGCCAACACCGAATTCCTGTTCGGCGCCTTCGACACCTACGAGCGCGAATGCCGCCAGCTCATCGCGCTGGGGCTGCCCCTGCCCGCCTATGAGATGGTGCTGAAGGCCTCGCATGCCTTCAACCTGCTCGATGCTCGCCGGGCGATCTCGGTCACCGAGCGCCAGCGCTTCATCCTGCGGGTGCGCGAACTCGCCAAGGCCGTGGCCGAAGCCTATTACCAGCGCCGGGAAGCCTTGGGGTTCCCGATGCTCAACGCCCGGGAGGAGCACGCTCATGGCTGAGACCCGCGACCTGCTGTTCGAGCTGGGCACCGAGGAGCTGCCGCCGAAATCCCTGCTCAAGCTGAGCGGAGCGCTCAAGGACAACATGGCTGCCGGACTGGAAAAAGCCGGCCTGTCGTATGCCGCCATCGAAGCCTACGCCACGCCGCGCCGGCTCGCGTTGCTGATCCGGGAACTGGCCACCGCCCAGCCGGACCAGACCGTCGAGCGGCGCGGGCCGGCGCTGAACGCCGCCTACGACGCCACCGGCGCACCCACCAAGGCCACCGAGGGCTTCGCCAAAAGCTGCGGCGTCACGGTCGACCAGCTCATCACGCTGAAGACCGACAAGGGCGAATGGGTGGGCCTGATACAGGAGGTTCGCGGCAAACCCACCGAAACCCTGATCCCCGACATCATCCGCCAAAGCCTGGCCGCGCTGCCGATCGCCAAGCGCATGCGCTGGGGCGCGGGACTGGCCGAATTCGTCCGGCCGGTGCAGTGGGTGGTCTTGATTTACGGCGATGGCGTGATCGAATGCGAAATCCTCGGCGTCGCCGCCGGCCGGACCACCCGCGGCCACCGCTGTCATGCGCCGGCTCCGATCGAGATCACGTGTCCCGCCGAATACGCCCGCCTGCTGACGACCCAGGGCCACGTCCTGCCGGACTTCGCCGAACGCCGCAGCCGGATCGAACGGCATGCCGTGGAAACTGCCGCGACGGTGAATGGCAAGCCGCTGATCGACCCCGATCTGTTGGACGAAATCACCGCCCTGGTCGAGTGGCCGGTGCCGGTGCTGGGCGGCTTCGAGGCGCGCTATCTGAGCCTGCCGCCGGAAGTCTTGATCACGACCATGCAGGACAACCAGAAGTACTTCCCGGTGGTCGACGCGGACCGCAAGCTGCTGCCCCATTTCATCACCTTCAGCAACATCGACAGCCGCCGGCCCGAGTTCGTCCGCCAAGGCAACGAGCGCGTGGTCCGGCCGCGGCTGGCGGATGCCGAATTCTTCTGGAACCAGGACCGCAAACGCACCCTGGAAGACCGGGTGGAGGAACTGGGCCAGGTCACCTTCCAAAACAAGCTCGGCTCCATGCTCGACAAGACCCGGCGGGTGCAGCACATGGCCGCTTTCGTCGCCGAATCCTTGAACGTGGACCCGAGCTTCGCCGAACGCGCCGCCCTGCTGGCGAAGGCCGACCTCCTGACCCACATGGTCGGAGAATTCACCGAGCTGCAAGGCACCATGGGGCGCTATTACGCGCTGGCCGAAGGCGAGCCCGAGGAAGTCGCCCAGGCCATCGAGGAACAGTACCTGCCCAAAGTGTCCGGGGGCCCGCTGCCCGCCTCGCGCACCGGCGAGATCCTGGCGTTGGCGGAAAAGATCGACACCCTGGCCGGCATCTTCAGCATCGGCCTGGTCCCCAGCGGCGACCGCGACCCTTACGCGCTGCGCCGCGCCGCGCTGGGCGTCATCCGCATCCTGATCGAAAAGGAGCTCGACCTGGATATCGAAGTCCTGCTGGAAAAGGCCTTGGGACGCCTCCCCCACGGCTTCGATCCGGACGCGACCCGCTCGGCGCTGCTCGATTTTCTCTATGAGCGCCTGCGCGGCTACTGCCTGGACCAGGGCTACCGCCACGACGAGTTCGAGGCTGTGCTGGCGATCCGGCCGACGAATCTCGTAGATTTCGTGTACCGGCTCCTCGCCGTGCGCGAATTCCGTGCCCTGACCGCGGCCGAAAGCCTCGCCGGGGCCAACAAGCGCATCCGCAACATCCTGCGCAAGTCGGGCGAAACGGTGGTTGCGAACGCCGACGAACAGATTCTGGCCGAGCCCTCGGAAAAGGCGCTGCTGGCTGCGGCCCGCCAGGCCCATGCCGATATCCTGCCGCTGCTGCACGCCCGCGACTACACCACGGCGCTGTGCCGGCTGGCGCAGCTGCGCGACAGCGTCGACACCTTCTTCGACGAGGTGATGGTGATGACCGAGGACGAATCCCTGCGCCTCAACCGGCTCGGCCTGCTCGCCCTGGTAGAAGGATTGTTCCTGAACATCGCCGACATCTCCGCGCTACAGCCGGCCCAGTGACATGCGCTATGTGATCCTGGACCGGGATGGCGTCATCAACGAAGACTCCGACGACTACATCAAGTCGCCGGAAGAATGGCGGCCGATCCCCGGCAGCCTCGACGCCATCGCGCTGCTGACTCGCCACGGCTTCCGGGTGGTGGTACTGACCAACCAGTCCGGCATTGCCCGCCGGTTGTTCAGCCCCGCCACGCTGGAAGCGATCCACGACAAGATGCGGACGGCGGTCCGGGAGGCCGGCGGCGAAATCTTCGACGTATTCCTATGCCCGCACGGTCCTGAAGACATGTGCGGCTGCCGCAAGCCCAGGCCCGGCCTGTTCCGCGCCTTCGCCGAAAAATACGGCGTGGAACTCGCCGGTGTGCCGGCCGTCGGCGATTCGCTGCGCGATATCGAAGCGGCGACGGCGGCGGGCGCCGCGCCGATGCTGGTGGAAACCGGCAAGGGCATGCGCACGCTGGACCGGAATCCCGAGCTCGACGTCCCCACCTTCCCAAACCTGTATGCAGCCGCACAAAATATCGTCTTCAGCCAAGCTTGAGATCATCCTGCGCTCGGCGGTGTTCTTCACGGGCATGATCTTGTCCACCTTCGTGATCAGCCCGTGCATGATCGCCGCCCGGCCCTTCGCCTTCCGTGTGCGCTGGGCGCTGGCCAATCGCTGGGTCCGGTTCAATCTCTGGATGCTGAAGACCGTGTGCCGGCTGGACTTCCAGGTCCAGGGCCGGGAAAACATTCCAGCCCAGCCCGGCGTCATCCTCTGCAAGCACCAGTCGGCCTGGGAGACCATCGCCCTGCAGGTGATCTTCCCGCCCCTGGTTTTCATCCTCAAGCAGGAGCTGCTGAGACTGCCGGTCTGGGGCTGGGCGATGGCGACGCTCAAGCCTATCGCCATCAACCGCGCGCACAAGACGGCGGCGCTCAAGCAGGTGTTGAACGACGGGGTGAAGCGGCTGAGAGAAGGATTATGGGTCGTGGTATTCCCGGAAGGCACCCGCGTCGCCCCCGGCAAGAAGGGGCACTACGGCGCCAGCGGCGCCATGCTGGCGCACCGCGCCGGCTGCCCGGTGGTGCCGGTGGCGCACAATGCCGGCGAATACTGGAGCCGCCGAGCCTTCCTGAAGTATCCGGGCACCATCCAGGTCCGCATCGGACCGCCGATCGACGCCACCAAGTTCGACGCGGCGGAAATCACCGCCCAGGCCGAGCGCTGGATCGAAGCTCAGATGCAGGAGATCAGCCGGGCATCCTGATCCCGGCCTTTCAGCCGCCGACGAAGCGGCGCATCCTTTCGACCGCCTCCCGCAGCACCGGAACGTCGGCCGTGTAGGCGAAGCGCAGGTACCGTTCCGGCGCCTGGACGCCGAAATCCTTACCCGGCGTGACCGCGACGCCTTCGTGTTCCAGCAGGGCAGCCGCCAACTCGGCGCTGTCTTCGGTCAACGCCGAGCAGTCGGCGTAGATGTAGAATGCTCCGGCCGGCTGGACCGGCACCCGGAACCCCAGCTTCACCAACGCCTCCCACAGGAAATCCCTGCGCACCTCGAAAGCCCGGCGGCGGCGTTCCAGTTCGGCGAAGCTTTGGTCCGAAAATGCCGCCAAGGCCGCGTGCTGCGAGAGCGTGGGCGCCGAGATGAAGATATTCTGGGCCACCCGCTCCACGGCCGCCGTGTATGCCTCCGGCACGATCAGCCAGCCCAGCCGCCAGCCGGTCATGCCGAAATATTTCGAAAAGCTGTTGACGACGAACGCATTCCCGCCGAACTCCAGCGCGCTGGCCGAGCGTCGGCCGTACTCCAATCCGTGGTAAATCTCGTCCGAGATGAACACCCCGCCCTCAGCCTCGAACCATTCGACCAGCTCCCGCAGAACCGCCGCATTCATGACCGTGCCGGTCGGATTGGAAGGCGAGGCGCTGATCGCCAGCGGTACCTCTCCCCCGCCATGCGCCCGGCACAAGGCCGCGTTCAGGTGGAAGTCCTGCTCCGGCCCCACCGGCACGGCATGCGGGTCACCCGAATACAGGCGCACGAAATTGGAATAACAGGGATAACCGGGGTCGGCCAGCATGACCCGCCGTCCGGGCGACAAGACGGCCGCCAGCACCAGGGAAAACGCACCCGAAGCGCCCGGGGTGAGGAATATCCGCTGCGGCGCTACCGTCACGCCGTAGCGATCGCGGTAGAACCTCGCGATGCGCTCCCGCAGCTCGGGCAGCCCGGCGGCAGGCGTATAGCGCACCTGCCCGTCGGCCAGGAAACGAATGGCTGCTGCGGTCACCGGCTCAGGCGTGGGGAAATCCGGCTCGCCGATCTCGAGGTGGACGACGGAACGGCCGGATGCTTCCAATTGCCTGGCGCGCGCCAGGATCTCCATGACCTGGAATGGCCGGATGCCATCGGCCAGACAGCCACTTTGCACCGCTCCCACGGGCCCCTCGCCAGACTCATGCTGTCGCCGGCTCATCGCATCCTCTGTCAACCCGGACGGAAAAAATTCCATTTTACGGTTAAAATCCGGGCGTTGTGGATCTGCTCGTTGGGGCATAGAGCGGTCGGCCGATTTTTCACCCATCCATCAACCAGGCGGCGTAAGTTCGGACTCATGCGTGCGGGCAAATTCTATCTCTTCGTCACTTTCGTGGTTCTGCTCGTCATCGCCATAGAAGGCGAACTCGTGGTGGAAGTCCTGTCACATACCTTCGAACTGCTTCTCGAAGCCCTGGAGATGCTGCTCGACACGGTGTTCGAAGCCATGCTCGGCCTCACGCCGCGCGGCGCCCAGGTTCTTACGGCTTGGCTGGCGGTCGGCGTCCTCGTCTGGCTGGGGACGATGGTGGCCGGCAAGATCGCCCGAGAGTGGAACGATCGCATCCGGCAGATCGAGGATTACTGGCACGAAACGGTCGACCAGGCCAAAGCCTGGTACCTTCGCCATAGGCTGAAACTCATCCTGATCGGCTCGGTCATCGGCCTGCTGGCCCTCCTGCTCCTGTTCTGAGCCGGCCGACTCGGTTTATTCCCACTCGAACCGCGGCAGCAGGCTGAACGCATTGCGTATGCCTTCCGCCCATTGTTTCTGGATCGAAGCGTAAAGGGGGCTGGAATAATCCAGCTGGAGATAATGGCCAATGGCGAAGGAATCCCGCCGGTAGATGGCGATCTCTATCGGCGGGCCGACCGAAATGTTGCTGCGCATGGTCGAATCGATGGAGACCAGGGCGCAGCGCGCCGCATCTTCGAGCGTCGTGGCCGGGGCAATGATCCGGTCGAGAATCGGCTTGCCGTACTTGGTCTCGCCGACCTGCAGATAGGGATTCTCGGGCGACGCCGTGATGTAGTTGCCCTGAGGATAGATGAGATAGATTTCCGGCGGCTGGCCCTGGATCTGGCCGCCCAGGATGAAACTGGCCTCGCCGGAGATGCCGCAGCGTTGCATCGCGCTGGCGTGTTGCTCCTGAACCCGCACGCTGGTTCCGCCTATGTAGGACGCGGCGTCGTATAAATAGGCCGCCGTATTCAGATTGTAGAGCGCTCCCGGATTTTCCAGATCGCGTCGTATGAGATTGATCAACGCCTGCGTCGTCGCCAGGTTGCCGGCGGCCAGGATGACCATCATGCGGTCGCTGTGCAAGTCGAAGCGGTACATCTTGCTGTAGACGCTGGCGTAATCGACACCGGCATGAGTGCGGGAATCGGAGGCGAATACCAGCCCTTCGTCGACCTTGATGGCAAGGCAGTAAGTCATCGGGTTTCCTTACGTGTGATCTGCGCGGTTGAGCCAAAGGACTCTAGCTCGAAACGGCCCTCGATCTCAAGCCGTAGCCGTCCCGCAAGAGCCGACCGGCTTCCGCGCCTGCACCGAATGGGCGCATGGGGTTCCCGGCCCGCCCCAAACCGGCTCCGGAACCAACGCCGCCGAAAGTCCGGCTCCGGAAAACACCGAAAAGACGGCGCGGTGCTTGGGATGGCCCGGAAATCGCTAGCATCCTTTTGAAGGACACGAGCCTCCGGCATCGCGACGGCCAATCCCGCGTTCATAAAACTTTCGCCTCCAAGGATCGAAGCACGATCATGAGCTTAGCCCTGCAAGACTACCCCAACCCGGCATGTTTCGATGAGCTGATCGACGATGACGGCGCCGCCCGGCCCCATGCCCGCGCCTTGTTCGACCATCTCGACAGTTTCTCCGAAACGGACATCCAGGAACGCAAGGCCGCCGCCGAGGCCGAAATCCTGAGCATGGGCATCACCTTCACGGTGTACTGCGAGAACGAAGGCTCCATCGACCGCGCCTGGCCGTTCGACATCATTCCTCGGCTGATCCGCGCCGCCGAATGGCGAACCGTCGAACGGGGACTGAAACAGCGCACCCGCGCGCTCAACCTGTTCATCGACGACGTCTACCACGGCCAGAACATCGTGCGGGACGGCGTGTTCCCCCTCGAATTGTTGGCCGACTCCAAGAACTTCCGGCCGGAATGTGTGGGCATAGACCCGCCGCTCGGCGTCTGGGCCCATATCTGCGGCACCGACCTGGTCAAGGACAGGGACGGACGGTTCTACGTCCTGGAGGACAACCTGCGGGTGCCGTCCGGCGTCTCCTACATGCTCGAGAACCGCCTGGTGATGAAGCGGGTGCTGCCCGAGCTGTTCGAATCCTATGCCATCGCCCCGGTCGACGATTACCCATCACAGCTCCGCCACTGTCTGGCATCGCTGGCCCCGGAGAAGGATAACCCCCAGATCGTGGTGCTGACGCCGGGCGTCTACAACTCGGCCTATTTCGAGCACGCCTATCTCGCCCAGCAGATGGGCGCCGAACTGGTGGAAGGACGCGACCTCGTGGTCGGCGACGACGACTGCGTCTATATGCGCACCATCGAGGGCCTGCACCGGGTCGACGTGGTGTACAGGCGTATCGACGACCTGTTCCTGGACCCCGAAGCTTTCAAACCGGAATCGGTGCTCGGCGTGCCGGGCCTGATGCGGGCCTGGAAGCAAGGCAAGATCGCGCTGGCCAATGCACCGGGCGCGGGTGTGGCGGACGACAAGGTGGTCTACACCTACGTCCCCGACATCATCCGCTATTACCTGAACGAGGAGCCCATCCTGCCCAATGTGCCCTCGTACCGCTGCGTCGATCCGGACGAATGCCAGTACGTCCTGGACCACCTCGACCAGCTTGTGGTCAAGCCGGCCAACGAGTCGGGCGGTTACGGCATGTTGATCGGCCCCAAGGCCAGCCCCGACCAACGCGCAGAGTTCGCCGAACGCATCCGCCGCGATCCCCGCAACTACATGGCGCAGCCCATGCTCACCCTGTCCACCGCCCCCACCCTGGTCGACCACCGGGCCGAGCCGCGCCACTTGGACCTGCGTCCCTTCATCCTGAGCGGGCGGGACACTTACGTGACCAATGGCGGGTTGACGCGGGTCGCCCTGAAAAAAGGCTCGACCGTGGTGAACTCCTCCCAGGGGGGCGGCAGCAAGGACACCTGGATCATCGACGGAGAAGGAGCCTGACATGGCGATGCTGTCACGAGTCGCGGAAAGCCTCTACTGGATGTCGCGCTACCTGGAGCGGGCGGAAAACACGGCCCGCATGATCAACGCCAACGCGAACATGATGCTGGATCTCCCCAAGGACATCCGGCCCAGCTGGAATTCGCTGCTCACCATCACCGACAGCGAAACCGTGTTCAAGGCGCTCTATCCGGTTCCGGCCGAAAGCCAGATCACCCGTTTCCTGATTTCGGACGCCCGCAACCCCGGCTCGATCATCAGCTCACTGCGCGCCGCCCGCGAGAATGCCCGCAGTATCCGGGACATCCTCCAGCGCGAAGGTTGGGAGCAGATCAACGAACTCTATCTCAAGGCCACGGCACGAGTACCGGATAGCGAATCGCCGAAACGCCGCTTCGCCTATCTCGACGAGATCATCCTCAGCGTGCAAGGTGTCGCCGGGTTGATTGCCGGCACCATGAGCCACGACGAGGCCTATGAATTCGTCCGGCTCGGCTGCGACCTGGAGCGCGCCGACATGACCACCCGCATTCTCGACGTCCGCTGGGGCGATCTCTCGCCCGATGCCAAGGAAAGCCTGAAGCCCTTTGAAAACCTCCTGTGGATGAGCGTGCTGAAATCGATGACGGCATACCACATGTACCGGCGCCATTGCCAGACCGCGGTCGGACGCGACTCCGTGGTGAAGTTCCTCATGGAGGACACCCTGTTTCCTCGTTCCTGTCATTATTGCCTGCGCGACATGCAGGATGCGCTCGACCATCTGCCACAAGGCGGCCGCGTCCGCGACAAACTTGCCGAAGCCATCGGCCTGTTGCAGGATGAGGAATCCCGCCGGCACGCCGAGCTGCACCGTTTCATCGACGACCTGCAGATCAAGCTGGGCGAAATCCACGACACCTTGTGCGGCTGCTATTTCGACGGAGACAAGCTGTCGTCACAGCAGATGCAGCGCGCCTGCTGCGACACGTAGCAGACGCCGGCCACAAAAAAAGCCCGCGGCCGAAACCGCAGGCTTTTGTCGTCCAGCCTCCGGGCCGTCCTTCAGGACGGCCCGAACGGTAAGGATCAGCCGTTGATGAAATAGTGCGTCATGATGCTGGCGACATAACCGGCAGCCACCGCGGGGGTCCATTTCAGATGGCTGAAGAAGGTGTACATGCCGCGTGAAGTCCCCATCAGCGCCACCCCCGCCGCCGAACCCACCGACAGCATGGAACCGCCCACGCCCGCAGTCAGGGTGACCAGCATCCACTGGTAGATGTCCATCTCCGGATTCATGTTCAGCACCGCGAACATCACGGGGATATTGTCGACCACCGCGGACAGCAGACCGACGATGATGTTGGCCGTGGTCGCGCCCAGGCCGTCGTACATCGCCACGGAAGCCAGCTCCAGATAACCGATATAGCCCAGGCCGCCGACCGCGAACACCACGCCGAAGAAGAACAGCAGCGTATCCCATTCGGCATCGCGGACGTTGGCGAACACATCGAACTTGTCGCCATCGACGCCGGGGAAATACAGCTTGAGACGGTAACCGTAGAACATCAGGATCGACAGACCGACCATCATGCCCAGGAACGGCGGCAGGTGGAGGAACTGCTTGAAGCTGACGGCGATCCCGATGGTCAGCACGAACAGGCCGCAGATCAGCAGGGCGCCGGGCTTCATGGTGACGACTTCTTCCTCCGGAAATTCCGGCAGTTCGTTCGGAATCGCGAAGTGCATGAAGGCGGCCGGGACGACGAAGTTCACCACCGAAGGGATGAAAAGCTCGAAGAAGTCGAAGAACTCCGCCTTGCCGGCCTGCCACACCATCAGGGTGGTGATGTCGCCGAAGGGGCTGAAGGCGCCGCCGGCATTGGCTGCGATCACCAGATTGATGAACCCCAAGCTGACGAATTTGGGGCTCTTCGCGCCTACCGCCATCACCACTGCGCCGACCAGGAGAGCCGAGGTCAGGTTGTCGGCCACCGAAGACAGGAAGAAGGTGATGATGCCGGTGATCCAGAACAGCTTGCGGTAGCCGAACTTGCGGGATACCAGCCAGGAACGCAGCGCTTCGAACACGTTGCGTTCGGCCATGGCGTTGATGTAGGTCATGGCGACCAGCAGGAACAGCATCAGTTCCGCGTATTCCTTGAGGTCGTGCTCGAATGCCTGGTGCACCGCCTCGGCGGCGACGCCGGCGGCGCTGGCCATGTAAGCGACCTGCGCCCAGATGATGCCGGCGGCGAGGATGACCGGCTTGGACTTCCGAAGATGGGTGAACTCTTCGGTCATCACGAAGGCGTAGGCCACGATGAAGATCAGAACACAGTATAATCCGCGGTGGGTAGCGGTAAGATCGAGGTTCCCGGCTTCTTCTGCCATGGCAAGCTCGGGTAATCCCAGACATAGCGTCGATAATGCGAGTGCGCGTAACAAGGCCTAATCCTCTCCAATTGTTTTTGATAAAAACGTGGCCGCTGTCGAAGCGGCCCGCCTGTTCCCAAATCTGACCGGCGATTATATAAGAACTACACCAGGACTGACGAATTGGCCGAGCCCGCCGCGCCCGTGAATTCAGCATTTCGCCCGGGATAAATCACGCACTGCACCGTGCCCGGGGCGTGTCCGTTCCCGTGCCCATGGTGTTCCAGCCAATTTCATAGTAAAACACTCAAGATATCGCCGGAGCGATCACTAAACACCGAAAACGCCATGTATCAGTACGACCACTACGACCAGACGCTCGTCGACGAACGGGTAGCCCAGTTCCGCGAGCAGACCCGCAGGTTTCTCCGGGGCGAACTGACGGAAGACCAGTTCCGGCCCCTGCGCCTCATGAACGGGCTGTATATCCAGCGGCATGCCCCCATGCTGCGCATCGCCATACCCTACGGCCTGCTGTCCTCGCGGCAGTTGCGCAAGCTTGCCCATATCGCCCGCCGCTATGACAAATCGGTGGGGCACTTCACGACCCGCCAGAACATCCAGTTCAACTGGCCGCGCCTGGAAGACGTGCCGGATATCCTTGCGGAACTGGCCTCGGTCCAGATGCATGCGATCCAGACCAGCGGCTCATGCATCCGCAACGTGACCTGCGACCCGCTGGCCGGCGTCTGCCCCGACGAGATCGAGGACCCGCGCCCGTATTGCGAAATCATCCGCCAGTGGTCGACCCTGCACCCGGAATTCAGCTACCTGCCGCGCAAGTTCAAGATCGCCGTCAGCGGCGCGGCGAAGGATCGGGCGGCGACCCAGGTGCACGACATCGGCCTGCAGATGGTGAGGAACGATGGCAGCGAAACCGGTTTCGAAGTCCTGGTGGGCGGCGGCCTCGGCCGTACGCCGATGATCGGCCAGACCATCCGTCCCTTCCTCGCCAAGGCCGACCTGCTGTCCTACCTGGAGGCCATCCTGCGCGTGTACAACCGTTTCGGACGGCGCGACAACAAATACAAGGCGCGGATCAAGATCCTGCTCAAGGAAACCGGGATCGACGAGTTCACCCGCCAGGTCGAAGCCGAATGGGCGCATATCCGCGGCCAATTGGTCCTGGACACGGCCGAGATCGAGCGGGTCAAACGGCATTTCACTGCACCGGATTACCAACCCGCAGGCGAAGGAACGGTGGAAACGCAGGCCGGCGCCGATCCGCGCTTCGCCGCCTGGCTCCGGAACAACACCGCATCCCACAAGATCGCCGGCTACCGCTCGGTGTTCCTGTCGCTCAAACCCCGCGGCGTACCGCCGGGCGATGTCACCGACGCCCAGATGGATGCGGTGGCCGACCTCGCCGACCGCTACAGCTTCGGCGAGATTCGCGCCACCCATACCCAGAACCTGGTGTTCGCGGACGTGAACCAGGACGCTCTGTTCGAACTATGGCAGCGGCTCGACGCCATAGGACTGGCCACGCCCAACATCGGCAAAGCCACCGACATGATCTGCTGCCCCGGCCTGGACTACTGCTCGCTCGCCAACGCCAGCTCGATCTCGGTAGCGGAAGACATCTATTCGCGCATCGACGACCTTGATTATCTGCACGACCTCGGCGACCTGCGCATCAACATCTCCGGCTGCATGAACGGCTGCGCCCACCAGAGCGTCGGCCATATCGGCATCCTCGGCGTCGACAAGAAAGGGGAGGAGTGGTACCAGCTCACTCTCGGCGGCAGTTCCAGCAACGACGCCTCGCTGGGCGAACGCCTCGGCCCCGCGGTCGACAAGGCGAACGTGGCCGGTGCCGTGGAAACCATCCTGCAAGCCTACATCGAACTCCGCCAGGATGAGGAATCCTTCCTGGACACCGTGCGGCGTCTCGGCATCAACCCGTTTCAGGAGCGCGTCTATGCCCATCATTAAGGACGGAAAAATCGTCACCGACACCTGGCACCACCTGACCGACGACGAGCCGGTGAGCGCCGCCCCCTGCACCGTCTCGCTCGCACGCTGGAGCCGGGAGAAACACGAACTGGCTGCCCATGGCGGCGCCTTAGGCCTGAGGGTGGGCGGCGGCGACCGCATGGAGGATTTCGTCGGAGACCTCGACCAGTTTCCGCTGATCGTCGTGGAGTTCCCGAGCATGACCGATGGCCGCGGCTTTTCCCTCGCCAGACTGCTGAGAGAGCGCTACGGCTACCAGGGCGAACTCAGGGCGCGCGGCGCCTTCATCCTGGATCAGGTGTTCTATCTCCGACGCGTCGGCTTCGATGCCTTTGAATTTACGCATGAAGTGAACCTGGAAGCCGCATTGCCCCTGCTCCACGAGTTCAGCGTGACTTACCAGGCCGCGGTAGACGAACCGTTGCCGATTTATCGGCGTTGCGCCCGATGAACCGGTCGTCTTGAAGGTCCGGCTGCGCCTCGACTCGACCGGGCGCATCGGAACCACGAGGAGTCTGGAATGCCGTTCTACCGGCTCTGCAACCCCGTCACCCGCTCCATCAGGATGCGGGCTTCGGCCTTCTGGTGGTCATTCCCCGCGGCCAGGATCTCTTCAAGCAGCTCGCGGGCCGAATCGGCATCGCCCATATCGACGTATGCCTTGCTCAGGTCGAGCTTGGTCTCGAGCGGGTCCATGTCGGTGATGCCGGCGTAAGGATCGGTGTCCTCTGGCACCTCGTTCGGCGCACCAGACCCGACCCCAGAGATGCCTTCGGAATTCGGTGTGACGGGAATCGCTTCGATCTCGATGGCCATCGGCAGTTCGAATGCGAGACCCGGGTTCGCCTGGGCCGGCACTGACGCCCGAGCTTTTTCGGCGCTGTCGCCAAGGCTTTCGAGTTCCGCCAGCAGCGACTCCAGGGTATCCGCCGTCCGAACCCCTGCGCCGGCATACGGTTCGGGTTCGTAAGCGATGAGATTGCCGGTGTCGTGGACGATCTCCTGCGCGTCCTCCAGCCTCTCGCCCGAAGCCGCCGAATCCAGTCCGCCAAGCTCGAACTCCAGGGGCGCGATGTCTTCGGCCCCGCCGGTTTCCGAGGCGCCGTCCGCGGATGCCGCCTCGCCAAAGGCAGGCACGACCTCATCCTCGGACCCGGCCGGCACCGATTCGAGAGCGGGCTCTTCCATCCCCTCCCGCGGCGAGGGTGACACGATCGATGCAGCTGATGCGGCATCGGGGAGAGTGTCCTGAGCATCCGCCTGAACAGGAGATTTCAGCCTCAATTTCAGGCTCATGCGGGACACCTCGCCCCACAGCTCCGGCCGCGTCTGGCGCCAGCCCGACACCGCTTCGGCCAACTCCTCGAACGCCTGGCACTTACCCCCGAGATACAGGATCTCGAGAAGTTTCAAGTGGAATTCATCGCGTTCAGGATGTGCCGCGACGGCCGCCCTCATCAACTGCTCGGCCTGAGCGTGTTTGCCATTCGCCAGAAAGGCATCGGCTTCGGCAATCGGATCGACCGGCTCCCCTGAGTCCACCGCTTTTGCCAAATTGCTATAGGCTTCCAGACTGCGCGCGGCCGCGAGGGGGGCCGACCTTGCCCCGGCTGACTCCCGCTTGCCGGCCACCAGCGCGTCGAGGCTCGAAGGCAACCCCAAGCCAAGCGTGAACAGCCGCCGCCTCCGGTTCGTCCACCAAGCCAGCGCCGCAGCAAGGCTGACGGCGCCGAAACCGACGCCCCCAATCCAGGAGCCGTTCCCGGCATCTTCTTCCGGTCGAACCACATCGGCCGCCGGTGGTTGAATGGCTACCGTCACCGCCGCGCCTTCGGCCGCCTCCGCAGCACGAGGAGGAACGGTTTCCGGCGACGGCGCGGGCGTTGCGGCGGCAGGCGTCGGGCTGGGGACGGCGCCGGCAAATCCCGCTTGACCGGTCCCCGGCTGCGCCGGCTGCATTCCCGCGATCTGCTGTTCCTTCAGTTCGAGGAGCCTTTGAAGGGTCGAGAGCTGCTGCTCGAGCGCACCCAGACGGGCACGGATTTCCTCGTTTTCCTGGCGAAGGCTTTCGGCGACCTCCAGGGCGATGTCCTCCTTGCCGCCGGACTTGCCTACCTGCCCCTTGTTGCCGGGAGCGAGAAGTTTGAGCTGTGAACCCCGGTTCGCCACCTCCGTGCCGACCGGCGACGGCACGGAGTTTGCGGGCGGATGTTCGGGCTCCGTCCCTGCGTCCTCGTCCACACGGCCTCGGCGCGCCGCGGCCTGCAACTCCCGCCACTCCCTGGCCGCTTCCGCCGGCGTCCGTTCCGCCAACACCGCCTGCGGCGGAACGTTCAAGGTGGCTCCGTACCTGAGCGCGTTGACGTTGCCCCCGATGAAAGCATCCGGGTTGGCGCGGTAGATGCCGACCTTGAGCTGCTCGGGGGTGAGGTCCCCCTCCGCGCCCACGGCGCGGGCAACGGAAGACAGTGTGTCGCGGCGCCTTATGGGGCCGTATTCCGAGAGATTCCGAGTCGGCCTCGGGCGGCTTGCGTAGGGCGAGGACTGATTGTCCGGCGGATCAAGCGAACGTGGCGCGGCATCCCCCCGATAGCCGGAGGAAAGCTCGGCCTGGCGGGAAGGGCTCAGCCCCGGAAAGACCTGGCTCGGCGGATCGACCAGCACAGTGAATTCCTTGACGACCCGCCCCTCCGGCCAGCTCACTTCCATGAGAAAACTCAGGAAAGGTTCGCGGATGGGCTCACGGGAGCTGATTTGGATCACGTAGCTCCCATCCGGGCGCTGCTCCGGATGGAACCGAAGACTCGTGAGGAACTGATGGCGATCGATGCCGGCCTGCGCAAAAGCGTCCGGTGCCCCCAACGTGACCTTGATGTCCTCGAGTTTTTCCCCGGAAACGACGAGGGGCACCTCGGCCTTGAGTGTCTGATTAAGGGCGGATTGCAGTCTGAGTTCCCCGACCCCCAGTGCAGGGGAGCCGGGCGACATGAGAATGCCGATGAGGGTCAGGGTCCGACGCGCGAATCTGGTCCTTTCCGCTCTGTCCACTGCGTGTCTTCAGCAAGAAATGTATAAAACTTGGACTCAAAGATAGTTGCTGATCAGCGCCTCCGCAATCTGCACACTGTTGAGCGCCGCGCCCTTGCGGATGTTGTCGGCGACCACCCACAGGTTCAGGCCACGCGGATGCGAGATGTCCTCGCGGATGCGGCCGACATAGACCGGATCGTGCCCGGCCGCCTCGGTGACCGCAGTGGGATAACCGCCCGGCTGATGCTCGTCGATCACCACCACGCCCGCCGCCTTCTGCAACAGCACCCTCGCCTCCTCCGCCGTGATCTTGTCGCGGGTCTCGATGTGCACCGCCTCGGAGTGCCCATAGAACACCGGCACCCGCACGGTGGTCGGATTCACCAGGATGGCGTCGTCGCCCATGATCTTGCGGGTTTCCCAGACCATCTTCATCTCTTCCTTGGTGTAGCCGTTGTCCATGAAGACGTCGATCTGCGGCAGCACGTTGAAGGCGATCTGCTTGGGGTAAACCGAGGCCTCGCAGGAACGGCCATTGAGCAGCTGCGCGGTCTGCCCCGCCAGTTCCTCGATGGCCTGCTTGCCGGTACCGGACACCGCCTGGTAGGTACAGACATTGATGCGCTCGATGCCGACCGCGTCGTAGATCGGCTTCAACGCCACCACCATCTGGATCGTGGAGCAATTCGGGTTGGCGATGATGCCACGGTTCCTGTAATCGGCGATCTTCTCCGGATTGACCTCCGGCACCACCAGCGGGATGTCGTCCTCGTAGCGGAAACGGGAGGTGTTGTCGATCACCACGCAGCCGGCCGCGGCGGCCTTGGGCGCATGGATGTCCGACACCGAGGCGCCGGGCGAGAACAGCCCGATCTGCGCCTGGGACCAGTCGAACTCCTCGACGTCCAGCACCTGGAGCTGACTGCCCCTGAACTCCACGCGCTTGCCGGCGGAGCGGCTGCTGGCGAGGGCATACACCTCGCCCACCGGGAAATTGCGCTGCTCCAGGATGGAAAGCATGGTTTCGCCGACGGCCCCGGTGGCTCCCAGGACGGCGACGTTGAAGGTTTTGCTCATGACTTACACTCGAAGGGAAACGTCGGGTTCAGGCGGCGCGCAGGGCGGCGACGATGGCATCGCCCATCGCGGCGGTGCCGACCTTGGCGGTGCCTTCCGAGGCGATGTCGGCAGTGCGGTAGCCCTGGTCCAGCGCTTTCTGCACGGCATTCTCGATCCGTTCCGCCGAAGCCGCGTCGTCCAAGCTGTAGCGCAGCATCATGGCCAGCGACAGGATGGTGGCGATCGGATTGGCGATGCCGCGGCCGGCGATGTCCGGGGCTGAGCCGTGGATGGGCTCGTACATGCCCTTGCCGTCCTTGTCCAGCGAGGCCGAGGGCAACATGCCGATCGAGCCGGTCAGCATGGCGGCGCAGTCGGACAGGATGTCGCCGAACATGTTGTCGGTCAGCATCACGTCGAACTGCTTGGGATTGCGCACCAGCTGCATGGAGGCGTTGTCGACGTACATGTGGCTCAGGGCGACGTCGGGATATTCCTTGCCGACCTCGATCACCACCTCGCGCCAGAGCTCGGTGCATTCCAGCACGTTGGCCTTGTCGATGCTGCACAGGCGCTTGTTGCGCTTCCGGGCGATCTGGAACGCGCTGTGGGCGATGCGGCGGATTTCCGATTCACTGTACACCAGGGTGTTGTAGCCTTCGCGCTCGCCTTGATCGTTGATACGGCGGCCGCGCGGCTTGCCGAAATAGATGCCGCCGGTCAACTCGCGCACGATCATGATGTCGAGACCGGAGACCACCTCGGGCTTGAGGGTGGAGGCCGACACCAACTGCGGATAGAGCACCGCCGGGCGCAAATTGGAAAACAGCGCCAGCTCGGACCGCAGGCCCAAGAGGCCGCGCTCGGGCCGCAGCGAATAGTCCAGCGGCTCCCACTTGGGGCCGCCGACCGCGCCGAGCAGGACCGAATCGGCAGCCCGGCACAGGTCCAGGGTTTCCTTGGGGAACGGCGTGCCGTGCGCGTCGTAGGCTGCGCCGCCGATCAGCGCATGCTCGGTTTCGACCGCGAGGCCGAATTCGGTACGCAGGCAGTCCAGGACCTTCAGGGCTTCGGCGACAATTTCCGGTCCGATGCCGTCACCGGGCAATACAGCGATTTTCACAGTCATTGAAGCGAATTCCTCAATTCACGCAAGGGTCAGGGTACGGCGAACAGCCAAGGCGCGGACTTCCGGCGGGCGTCTTCATAGGCGCGAATGGCTTCCGCGTGCTGCAGGGTCAGGGCGATGTCGTCCAGGCCGTTCAGCAACCGATGCTTGCGGGAGGCGTCCACCTCGAAATGGAAGGTCTCGCCGAACGGCGTCGCCACGGTCTGCTCATCGAGGTCGACGGTCAACTCGAATCCCGGCCCGGATTCAGCAAACAACCGGTCCACCTTCGCCTCGTCGAGCACGATGGGCAGGATGCCGTTCTTGAAACAGTTGTTGTAGAAGATGTCGGCGAAGCTCGGCGCGATGATGACGCGGAAACCGTAATCCTCCAGGGCCCAGGCCGCATGTTCGCGCGAGGAGCCGCAGCCGAAGTTCTTGCGGGCCAGCAGTATCCTGGCCCCGGCATAGCACGGCAGATTGAGCACGAAATCCGGATTCAGCGGACGGCTGCTGCAATCCATGTCGGGCTCGCCGCGGTCCAGGTAGCGCCATTCGTCGAACAGATACGGCCCAAAGCCGCTGCGGTGGATGGATTTCAGGAACTGCTTGGGGATGATGGCGTCGGTATCGACGTTGGCGCGGTCCAGTGGCACCACCTTTGAGGTGACCTTGTTGAAAGGCTTCATGCGCCCACCCCTTCGGTAATGTCGACGAAATGACCATGTATCGCAGCCGCCGCCGCCATGGCTGGACTCACCAGATGAGTGCGGCTGCCGTAGCCTTGGCGCCCTTCGAAATTGCGGTTGGAGGTCGAGGCGCAACGTTCGCCCGGCCCCAGCCGGTCGGCGTTCATCGCCAGGCACATGGAACAGCCGGGATCGCGCCATTCGAAGCCGGCGTCGATGAAGACCCTGTCCAGGCCTTCTTGTTCAGCCTGGCGCTTGACCAAGCCGGAGCCGGGCACCACGAGCGCCTGTTTGACGCTCGCCGCGACCTTGCGGCCGCGAGCGACGGCCGCCGCCGCGCGCAGATCCTCGATCCGTGCGTTGGTGCAGGAACCGATGAACACGCGGTCCACCCGGATCGATTCGATCGGCGTGCCCGGCTGGAGATCCATGTACCGCAACGCCCGCTCCATGCTCTCGCGCCGGACCGGATCGGCTTCCGCCGCAGGATCGGGTACCGTCGCGTCCACCGGCACGACCTGCTCCGGCGATGTTCCCCAAGTCACCTGGGGCTTGATGCTTGCGGCATCGATCTCGACGGTCTTGTCGAACACTGCGTCCGGATCGCTATGCAGCTCTTTCCAGGCCTCGACCGCCTGTACCCACAGCGCGCCCGCCGGCGCAAAGGGGCGGCCTTTCAGATACTCCAGCGTGACCTCGTCCACCGCCACCAGGCCGGCGCGCGCGCCCGCCTCGATAGCCATGTTGCAGACCGTCATCCGGCCTTCCATCGACAACCCGCGGATGGCCTCGCCGGCGAATTCGATGGTGTAGCCGGTGCCCCCGGCGGTGCCTATCCGTCCGATGACCGCGAGCACGATATCCTTGGCGGTAACGCCCGGCGCCGGCTTGCCGTCGACGAGCACCCGCATGTTCTTCGCCTTGCGCTGCACCAGGCATTGCGTGGCCAGCACGTGCTCGACCTCGGAAGTGCCGATCCCGAAGGCGAGCGCCCCGAACGCACCGTGGGTCGACGTGTGCGAATCGCCGCAGACGATGGTCATGCCCGGCAGGGTCGCGCCCTGCTCGGGACCGATCACGTGCACGATGCCCTGGCGCACGTCGTCCATCGCGAATTCGGTGATGCCGAAATCGGCGCAGTTCCTGTCCAAGGTTTCCACCTGCAGGCGCGACACCGGATCGGCGATGCCTTGGTCCCGGTGGGCGGTCGGTACGTTGTGATCGGCCACCGCAAGGTTGGCATCGACCCGCCAGGGTTTGCGGCCCGCCAGGCGCAATCCTTCGAATGCCTGGGGTGACGTCACCTCGTGGATCAGATGACGATCGATATAGATCAGGCACGATCCATCGGCATCGGCATGCACGACATGGTCGTCCCACAGCTTGTCGTAGAGTGTTTTTCCGCTCATGGCTTCAAGATGGAAAGATCGAACCGGCGGCCCGTCACGCCAACACCGCCAGGATCGCGTCCCGAATGGCCTCGACGCTGCCTACGCCCGGCACGGTATGGAATTTCGCCCCGCCCTCGCCCGCCTTATCCCGATAGTAGGCTATCAGCGGCTCGGTCTGGGCATGGTAGACCGCCAGTCGCTTGCGGACGGTCTCCTCCTTATCGTCCTCGCGTTGAATCAGCGGCTCGCCGGTCTCGTCGTCCTTGCCTTCGACTCTCGGCGGATTGAACACCACATGATAGGTACGGCCCGAGGCCGGATGCACCCGCCGGCCGCTCATCCGCTTGACGATTTCCTCGTCGTCCACGGCGATCTCGACCACATGATCGAGCGTCACGCCCATCTCGGCAAGCCCATCGGCCTGGGCGATCGTGCGCGGGAAGCCGTCCAGCAGGAAGCCGTTCGCGCAATCCGGCGCAGCGATGCGTTCCTTGATCAAGCCAAGAATGATCGAATCCGACACCAGCTGCCCGGCATCCATGATCTTCTTCGCCTCCACCCCGAGCGGCGTGCCTTCGCGCACCGCGGCACGCAGCATGTCGCCGGTGGAAATCTGGGGGATGCCGAAACGTTCCGTGATGTATTTGGCTTGCGTACCCTTACCGGATCCAGGGCTTCCCAGCAGCATGATGCGCATGAACGACTCCGAAGCTTAGAGATAATAAACCCTGCATGATGCCATAAATGCGCCCGTGGCGCCTACCAGCCACCCCCTGTATCAAAGACCGGGAAGATGCGTGGGGAAACATTCCGCGGGAGTCCGATTGCGAATGCCCCCTTCATCAGCGGAAGCGAGCGGAACCCCACCGCGACCGGACCACCGCAATGCAACCCTGTCCGCCCCGCAACACTTGGGAAATACTCCGGATACAACTGCATGATTTACTTCACGTCGTGGACCGAGGAACATTCCCTTACCCACGTCGACAGTTGACCATGGACCCGGTGACCTGGCGGCCAGTTGCCCTAAGCTGGCCGCTCCCTGCATCAAGCACGACCGCTCCGCCCCCTCGAATGCGACGGCTCTGGCCGCCCCCTTTCCGGTTCGCCATCCAACTGACGAATGCATGAAAAGCTCAGGCCCCGACACATTCCCGATACAATTCCCTTCAGCCGGATGCGCCAGAGCATGGCGCACTTCCGAGCGCAGCGGGCGGAGGTCCGCATCCGTCATTTCCGTTGCTTGAATACGGCTAGACACCCTACTCCCCATGCGAGAGCGGCCGCTTCGTCCCCAAAATCTACAAAATTTCGACAATTCCTGGATATTCCGGAAATACTTCCGATACAACCGCATGTTGAACTACGCACCGTGGTTGGGAGCATCCTCCGATCCACTTGCGTGTAGTTCTCGTGGTTTATCGTGTCTGTTCTCGGCGGCTGGCCGGGGTTGCCCCTCCCTCACGGACCCGGCTGGTCGCCCTCTTTATCCCACATCGTCAGGCAAAGCCCCTACTGCCACGAGCGGTGCCAATGAGCCCGCTTCTTAACCCGCGTTTTGGAGAGCGAACTCCCAGTTGATCAGTTTGTCCAGAATGGCATTCAGATAATCGGCACGGCGGTTCTGATAGTCCAGATAATAGGCATGCTCCCAAACGTCGATCGCAAGCAGAGGCTTCATGCCAGAGGTCAACGGAACATCGGCATTTGCCGTTTTAATGATCTTCAGCTTACCGCCATCGAGGACGAGCCACGCCCAGCCACTCCCGAACTGGGACACGGCCACGTTCGCGAATTCCTTCTTGCAAGCGTCGACGCTTCCAAAAGAGTCCTCGATTTTTTGCTTCAGCGCAGCCGGCGGTTCTCCGCCGCCCCTGGGCCTTAAGCTCTTCCAATAAAAAGTGTGATTCCAGACCTGAGCCGCATTATTGAAAATAGCTGCCTTGTCCGGCCGTCCTGCCGTACCGGCAATAATCTTTTCCAAAGACATATCGGCGTATCCCGTTCCGGTGACGAGCTTGTTCAGGTTGTCCACATAACCCCTGTGATGCTTCCCATAGTGAAACCCGATCGTCTTTGCAGAAATCGCCGGCTCCAAGGCGCTCTCGGCATAAGGCAAAGGTGGCAGGACACAGGGAGACGCGGCCTTCGCAGCCCTGGGAAGTCCGCCAGTCGCAAGCCATGCAACCGTTCCCGCGGATGCCATCAGAAAGCTGCGGCGGCTGGGCACAACCGATGAATCGCGTATATCACTCTCGCGCATATCAGCACCTATGGGTTTGGTGGAAGAATCGAACCGGGTTGGCTCATGATGCGTCACCGCGTTCCGAGTAAGCAACAACTTTCAATACGGAAAGCCCAGGCGTTCCGAAGCCGGGTATCGCAGATGACTCAGTAGTCACGAAAATCTTGGACCTCGGCCCTTGCCTCCATCGCCAGCAAAGGCTTTGATGGTGAACAAGTACGCCGGATGACCCGGCATTGTCGTGAACACTGCGAGGACATCGAGGAGCGTCGTCGTGCAGCCGTTCACTGCCTTGAGTTGGGGAAACGGCGTTTACGGAACGCTGACATTCCGAACACATTCAGGACACACAGACATGATGAACTATGCACCGTGAATCAGCCGCCGTCTCTTTGGCGCTGGCGACTATTCACGGTTCATCATCTCCCATTCGCCGGCGACCAGTGCTAGTCCCCCTCTTAGGCTGGTCGCCAGCTTTTTATGGGCCGCACCCGCGCTTCCAACGAAATCATCACCCCTTCTGGAATCGCTTTGCAGACCGAAGCTCCCTCGGCTGCCTTCACCTTGAACTTCGTCTGTCGGCACCAACGTCACATCCCCGCGCGCGTGCATCACCTCAACGAAATCCAACCCGGCGAGCTCCTCGCCGCCACCGACGATCGATCCAGCGCTCCATCATTTTTTGGCGCTGTGAAACCACTGAGTAAGCAGGTTGTTAGCAAAAAACAAAGCCAGGCTGCGTGAGCCAGGATAATCGGCGAGGGCTCGATTCCAGGCTGCTCGAACATCCAGCAATGGATTGGATTATTTTTCGTTGATCAAGTCGCAACAGCTTAAGTATGGGGCGTTGCTTGCAGAAGCGAATAAATTCGCCTCTCCTCCCGCCAGGTCAAGTTGATTTAGGCTTTCTTAACGAACTCCGATTTCAAACCCATCGCGCCGATGCCTTCGATCCTGCAATCGATGTCGTGGTCGCCGTCGACCAGACGAATGTTCTTGACTTTGGTGCCGACCTTAATCACCGACGACGAACCTTTGATTTTAAGATCCTTGATTATCGTCACGCTGTCCCCGTCTTGTAAGACGTTGCCATAAGCGTCTTTCACTACCCTACCGGTATCGGCACTCTCGGAAGTCGCAATTTTTGGCCATTCATGCCCGCATTCCGGACAAATGTATATGTCACCGTCTTCGTAGGTGAATTCAGAATCGCATTGTGGGCACCGAGGGAGATTGCTCATGAAATACCTTTGGGGGTCAGGCTACAAGAAAAGTGCGCGGAATTTACACCACGGTCAAACGCGAAGTCAAAGACTCAGCATCAAAATGTTTCTAAAACAATGAGTTGAAGCCGATTATAAATCGGCTGCGACTACCGGCCGGCCAGTTCGACTTGCATAACCGTCAGGCGTTGGTGCATAAATCAACCAATGGCAACATTTCCCTTCTCCCCCCATTTTCCTCAGGAAGGCTTCCCCCGGGGCCGGAGGCTTTCCTGTGCCAGTGATGATGCAAGAACTCTTCCTCGAACCAAACCGTCACATCACCGCGCCGCACCAGCGCACGGTCGTCATCCGGTTTTTGTCTTCGGCTTTGGCCGCTTGGCCCTCCGGCACCCCTGGCTTCGACACGCGCTGGACGCGCTTCAGGCTGGATGGGCCGCATAGAATGCCGCGTTCGGCCAATTCATGCACCAACGCCCACCAGGAACCCGAAACGCAAACATGAAGACCTCAGGTTCAAATCCTCCGATTCGCGCTTCGCGTGCAAACCATCAGACGCTCTACGTACTGGCCGCGATCCTTCTCGGCGTGATCGCCGGGGAGGCCCTGAATCTCGCCCTCGGCAAAGGCGAGGCGCTGACCGGCATCATGAATGTGTTCGGCGCATTGACGGACGTTTTCATGCGGCTGATCAAGATGATCATTGCGCCTTTGGTATTCGCGACCCTGGTCGTGGGTATGGCGAAGATGGGGGATGCGCGTACCGTCGGGCGGGTGGGCGGCAAGGCCATCCTGTGGTTCTTCTCGGCCTCGCTGGTAAGCCTCATGATCGGCATGGCCCTGGTGAATCTGCTCGCGCCGGGCGAGGCACTGCATCTGGAGCTGCCGGCGGCGGGCGCCGACACGGGCTTGCAGAAGCATGACCCCACGCTGGCCTCGTTCGTCGCGCACGTGGTCCCCAGGAGCCTCTTCGAGGCCATGGCGCAGAACGAGATTCTGCAGATTGTGGTGTTCTCGATTTTCTTCGGCATCGCCTGCGCCCAGCTCGGCGAACTGGCCCAACCCACGGTGCGGCTGCTGGACTCCCTGGGCCATGTGATGCTGAAGGTCACCGGCTATGTGATGCAGTTCGCGCCGGTCGCGGTGTTCGCGGCGATGGCCTCGATGGTCGCCAAGAATGGCTTCCGTGTGCTGGGCTCCTACGGCATCTTCATCGGCGAGTTTTACCTCGGCCTGGCCGTGCTGTGGACGCTGCTCGGCGGCGTCGGCTTCCTGCTGCTGGGCCGGCGGATCACCAGCCTGCTACGGCATGTCCGCGAACCGGCACTGATCGCATTCGCCACGGCCACCAGCGAAGCGGCCTATCCCAAGCTGCTGCAACAACTGGAACGCTTCGGCTGCCCCGAGCGCATCTGCGGCTTCGTGCTGCCGCTGGGCTATTCCTTCAACCTGGACGGCAGCATGATGTACATGACGTTCGCCGTGCTGTTCATCGCTCAGGCCTACGGCATCGCGGTGGCACCGGCGGACCAGCTTCTCATGCTGCTGATGCTGCTGTTTACCAGCAAGGGCATCGCCGGGGTGCCGAGGGCGTCCCTCCTCGTCATCGCCGCCACCCTGGACATGTTCGACCTGCCGGCGGAGGGCTTGCTGCTGTTGCTGGGGATCGACCAGGTGCTGGACATGGGACGCAGCGCGACCAACGTGTTCGGCAACGGCGTGGCCGCGGCGGTGGTGAGCCGGTGGGAAAAGGCGCTGAAGTGAGACTCCGCGCCGATTCCCGCCCGGTCGGGGCTAGTTCAGATCGTCGTTCTTGTAGTACTTGGCACCGGCGATGCTGATGCCGACGATGGCGCCGGCTTCGCTGATCTGATACATGGTCACGCCCGGCGACACGGTGACCCCGAGACGACCACCCGCACCCTGGGTGGTTGTCTGCAGAGCGGCCTCGGTATTCCCGCCGAACTCCCAGCCCGAATTCACGAACTTGTCGAAGGCTTCCTGCGTATCGAACAGAAATACGACGCGGAACTTCTGGGCCCCGAAGCCCAGCCCCGGCGAAAGCTCGAACATCTTCATGAAGGTCGCCTTCTGGGTGGCATTGTTGATGGCGACACCTTCGCCGTGCGAGCCACCGCCGAAGATGATCTTCAAGCCGAAGTCGCTGAACACCGCATAACCGGCCGACTTGCGGACGCGAGCCTTGGCCTCGGGATAATTCTGATAAAGCTGCGCCATGGTCTGGCTCGCCATCGAGCGGATTTCCGCCCGCTGGGCTTCTTTTTCAGAGCGAGTCAGCGGCTGCGACGCGCAGCCGAACAAGAAGAGAACGAAAACGGCGAACAACGCGAATGCTTTCGGGGTTCTAGTCATCTGGAGTCTTTCCTTCGCTGGGGTTGTTAAACATGTAGTCAGACAAAACCTGCGGCACCAGTTTAATCCTGGCGCGCCCCGGTCAATACCTGCTAGCTTATACCATTACACACATCTTTTTTGCACCAACCGCCCGAATGCTTGAAATCATCGGCATTCCTGGCATCTGGCGTTGTAGGCCACACATAGCCGCGTTGCCTACGCTTGCCGCATACCATTGATTTTCCGTTGTCTGGCAGAGATATGTGTAAAGGCATGCTGCTAGCTCTACCAAATTGCCTTGGCATGGAACGCCCGCACAATTTCGTCCTTGCTGAGCCAAGGCAAATCCATCAGTTTCGCCGTGACGAGGCGTTGGTGGATAAATAGACTCATGGCTACATTCCCCCCTTGACCGTGCAGACTTCAGGATGAAGTGCCCCCTACCCGAACCGAAATCGGCATGCCAAGGTAGGTCATGAGATTCATCGCGGCAATCCGCACATGAACGTCGGTCACTTGGGTTTCGAACAGGCGGGAGGCCAGGCTGCCATCGAACAGTTGCTTGAGGCGGTACATGGCGTTTTCCGCGAGGCTGCGGCAGTGATAACCCGTGGTTTTCTTCCAAGCCGCCATTCCTTGCTCAGCGATCTGCCGCAGCGCGTCGTTCCGTGGATGACCGTCTTCCCATGGAACGGCATTGTCGCGTGGCGGTACCACCAACCGTGCCTCCCGCGAAACGGCGACCTCATAGGCACGGCGGGTGTCATAAGCGCCATCGCCGGCGATCTGTTCAATCGGGCCTTCGACTTGCTCCACCAAGCCTTCGAACACCTCGCCATCCGCCCACTCGACCGCGGTGACCTCCATGCCGATCACGTCCTTGGCGTGGCCATCCACCGCCAAATGCACCTTGCGCCAGGTCCGGCGCTTGCCTGCCCCCTGCTGACGGACTTTCCACTCGCCTTCGCCGTGGATTTTCAATCCCGTGGAGTCCACCACCCAGTACACCGGCCCCGGCCGTTCCCTGCGCGGAATGACCGCAAGGCGCTTCGCGCGCCGCGACATTTGGGTAGGATCCGGGACCGGCAAAGCCACGCCCATCAGGCGCATCAGCGAACCCGCCAGACCTTCCACCGAGTGGTAAGGCAATCCAAACACCGCCTTGAGCATCAGCAAGGTTTGAATCGCTATATCCGAATATTTCAACGGCTTCCCCCGGTGGCCGGTGGCTTTCCCGTGCCAGTGATGACGCAAGAAGTCTTCCTCGAACCAAACCATCACATCACCGCGCCGCACCCGTGCCCGGTCGTCGTCCGGCCAGTTCGTCACCCGGCATTTAGCTTTGGCTTTGGCCGCTTGGCTTTCCGGTAACCCGTGTTTAGACACTCTCTGGACGCGCGTCAGTCTGCATGGGCCGCATAGAATGGCTCCGTCTGCGGATTTATGCACCAACGCCCTCCCAGGATGACTCGGACGTCCTGTCGGGTTTCGCGAAAAATGGTGACACTCGCGGTGCTGGCAATTCCATTTCCACGCTTAATGCAAATACAGCCACGAATTTCCCAAACTACTCCCCACAGAAGTTCTCGCTCGTTGGAACAGGGCACGTCGCATTACTTGATGGGACTTGCAAAAGTCCAATAGTCCAGGGCTTCTCTCTCTTGTAACAGCTAGCATATTTTCCAGGTAGTACGAAATTCAAGATACCATCTGGCGTAGAGGGTGGTTCAAAGTCTGAAGGCAATGTAAAGCGAAAGCCCAAGCATCCCCCTTGAGGGCAATCGCTCAAAAAAACGCCATCAGCCCCTTCCCGAGAGGTTCGCGTCACCCAATAATTGCAGATGGAATTTATATCGTCTTGAAGCCCAACCTCCTTAAACTTTTTACTAACAACACACGAGGTTTTTTGTGAGCCCATCGTGTTATTTTCTTTTGCCGAACACAAGTTAGCGGGATAACACGGTTCAGAAGAGTTGATTTTTGCGTAATTCCTATACCCTTCGTGTGATAATACAACGGTAAGAATGCCGTTTTCATCAAGTCCAACCGCACTGCTAGCCGTTGGCGTTCCATTCAAGTCGTTAATCTGTATTCCATTCCCACCTTCGTTGACGTGCGGGTTCGCCAGGACCCACCTAAAGTTGTCCGCGATACTGAAATCCGTTCCAACATAAATCTGGTAAGTCACTGTAGTGCGAGTATTTCCATACAGGTTAAACACCGCATAGGTATTGTCCGCAGCAAAGTTGACGAGTTGCCCAATGTTAGGTTGTGTCTGATAGGAGGAAGGAAGAACGGTATCAATATAGTAGGTGCCGTTATTCATCGTGAGGCCTGGAGCAGAACCTGTCTGAGTGCCAACGAAAAATGTTCCCCTTCGACAGCAATCCGTTTCTCCGGGTAGGCAAACCTTCTGCTTTGACCAGCAAAAGTCGCCCGTGCTATTTGTAATAAGCTGACGGTACACCGCAACCGCAGGCTCCCCGGCACCCCAGTTTCCATCTGTTTCCCACGAAGAGGAGTTTATCTGGCTTAATCTGGAAATGATTGTCGACACGAATTCATGAGGGACGGTCTGCGTTCCTATGGAATTACATTGCCCAACCGAGATTGGAACATCGTAGAACGGGTTGTTGCTCAACCCAGAGGTTTTATTTGCGCTTTTCTTCGGGAATGGCGAGTTGAATGATGGAATCAAGCCGTTGAGGCTACCATCAAGATCATTCAAGATCGTGGTGGCGTCAATAGAAGTAGCGCCCATATCTGTGACGGTGTATGTTACCGATTGACCTGGAGCTGCTGTTCCTGACGAATATAATATATTCTCATCAAGAACATTGTGTCGAATGCTGTCCATATCGAAAGACGTATTTTTAAAGGCAAAGACAGGTGGATAATAAAAACCATTTGTTTGTTTCCATCCGATAGCTGCGTTGGCCACTGTGTAACTTAACACATTGCTTCCATTTTCTGACGAAGCAATTTGATTCGTTGAGTCGTAGATGTATTCTGAAGGGATATCGATCGTTTCGTCTTGAATACGCGTGAAGACATTTGTATCCGAAAAGAAAGGGCCATCATATATGGTAATCATCCGCTTCGGATTAATTCCCCCCATATAAACTCCCGTACCGTCCGACGGCAAAAAGCAATATCCGCCCGAGCTGGTGCATTCCGAATTCATAAAGGGATTAGAGCTGGGAGGAGATGATGCGAGAATGGTTGGGCCATGTTGTCCAGAATTCTGATCCGAAGGATTTACGCTTCCAACGAAAATTGAGTTTTTTACTATCGCAAGTTGTTGTGGCAGGGTTTGATTCCAGCTGCCCCCGCTAACGAACCCTAAGCCACCGAATAGCTGGTCGGTTATAGCGCTATTAATTACCACCCAACTCCAAGGCCGTAACCAAATCGAGCCAAAATTTGTCTGAGCCCAATTGAACGATGTCGTGAGGCGGTCAATTATCGAGGCAGCACAGGAAGCGTTATTAACATTCGTACCGGTAGGCTGGGAACTGCAGTTAGGGTTAGGGTTCCCTTTAGTCGGGTGAAAGGTTGGATAAAAATTGCTAGCGACCTGAGGCTTGGAGGCCTGTTGAGTCGCTTCATCGGTGTTTTGAAGAACGACTAAAGGCTGTCCTAGGTTTGCACTGGCATCAGACAGTGGTTTGCTTATTAACGTCGTATTGGGTGTGAGACTTTGACGTTCGGACATAAAGGCATACGGTGCTGTAGTACAACCATTGCCACGAAACCGCTTGAGTGGCGCTTGTCTTGCGCCTTGCACATTGTAGTTCGCATAGTCGGCGTCGCTATTGGAGCCTGATGCCCAGTGAAGCCGCATACTCGGCCCGCTGACACTTGAACTAAGGGGCCAATAGCAAACGCCGAAGCCTTGCACCCCGACTGCTTGGTTGCCAACAAATTCGTTGTATGTATTCATCATCCAAAACATGGTTGGGTAGGCAGCATCGCTGCCTTGCACCGACCCATCATTCATGGCGTTGAGTATGGGCGGAATATAGCGATGCTCCGGACTATCCGATGCGGTCCCATTAAAATAATCCATGAAGGCAGCACGAGCGGTAATTCCAAGATTCTGGCATAGAACGTTGTTAATTTCGGAGCCGTCCTCCAAATAATAAGCATGGCCCATGGAGAGATAGCCAACGTTACGTGACAGCTCAATTCCATGCGAACCGTGAATGGTAATAAATCGCGTATTCGAATCCCAGATCGAGCTGTCGCGTACGAAGGTATTTGTATATGAGGCGTCTTTGACGAGGTGAAAGTGAACCGGGTAGGTGCCGATTGCACCACCCTGCCCCATGTGTAGAAATTCAACTCCTTGTATTTGAAAATCCGCAAAACCCTGCCTTACTATTAAGTGGGCGCCAAAATAACAGGATGGATTTGGTGTCAAAATCTGCTGGGGAAGGCCGCATTCGTTGGCTGCTGGGAATGCGTCCGTTGAGGTGCTCCCTAGCGACTCGATGGTAATGCTTCGAGATAGCAGCCCTACCGCGGCTCTCATTTCGACTTCGAGCTGCGCATTATTGTTGGGTGAAGTTAATTTAGAGCTTGGCGGTACAGTATACGGTTTTCCGTTGTGGTTGTATTTCAGGGGGGTGGAAAGACTGATTTGGTTTGCATTAACTGAACGGATAGTTGACAATTCTGAATGACCGACATGCCAATCCGTGGTTCCAATGACAATCAGGTCATTAGGTGACCAGTTGACATCGCGGTCGAGTACGAGTTCCGTTCTTCCTTCTTGGACATCGGCGTTAAGCCTTACCCAACTTATTCCGGTTTCAGCGGCCCATTTGTCAATATTGCTTTGATCGGCGGGGCGAGGAATATTACAGCTTCGAACTTTCTTTGGCGATGGGTCATTATCTACTCGCTTGTTCTTCTCCACGCCCTTAGCGCCGAATAATTTAAGGCTCCCACCATAACTCACCGCGAGCACTTTGCGACCGAAGTAGCCGCCGTATGAGTATAAATCCTCATAGCCTTCAAAATAACTGTTATATTGTTTTGGTGTGATAGTTGCCTGGCACGGGTCTGTTTTGACAAATCCCTTTCGATGAAGACAGCCCTTTCCCACAGCCTCGGCCGGATAGCATCCGCCTGAACTTTTGCATGCAATCGGTAAATCGAGTGGGTTACCATATAACTGGATATGGAGGTGACCGCCTTTACTACCAAAAGGGGTACTATAGCTTCCAGCCAACATCGCTCCTCCCTGCTCAATTAGGATTGATTTGGCCTTAAAATATGTATCGCCAGGCCCATCGACGAAGATGATTTGGCCGCCACTTAGTATGTTAACGTTTTCATATGTATAAGTTTCGCCTGGAAGGCTTTGATAGCAGGACGTTACTATCAATGAAGCCGGTGGAGTAACGCTTGCAGGAAGGGGTTGACATGTGGATCCTGAGGCAAGCTGTGAAAACAAGGTGATCCCCAGGAGTAAAATGCCTGTGCGATTATATGTCATTCGGCCATACCATAAAGATTGTTAAGCGCGTTTTCTTTTACCTGAATTCGTGCAAATTTTCACGGATTAGGATACAAAACAATCATATAGCAAAGAATTCTGTCAAGTCCAGGACGATTATAAATACGCCGATGAATATAGATGTCAAGTCCCGTGATGTGATAAACCTTTTTGTGAAACAGATCAGGGTGTGATGCTTGCCATTGTTTCAGGGCCTGGACCGGCGTTTGATGGTTGAGGGCTCGCTGTGGCATGTGGTGATTGTAGAGGTTGGCATAACGCAGCAAGGTGGTCGCCAGGCCTTGGGTCGAGTCGAAGCGATGGGTTTGCAGCACCTCGGCAATGCGGCCATTGAACCGTTCGACCATGCCGTTGGTTGGTGGCTTTCAGGGTGGAATCAAGCGGTGTTCGATAGTGTGCTCGGCGCAGGCTTGATCGAAGAGGTGGGTGCCCGTCGGTTGCTTGGCCTTGACCAGGAAGCGGTCGGTGAATGCCGAGACGTGATCGGTCAGGCATGTCGGGATGCGGAACGGTGCCGCCTCGATCACGGCCTTCAAGAATGCCTTGGCGGAACGCGCGGTGCGGTTGGGTTTCACGTGGCGCGATCGATGGCGACAAACAGGAACTGGCGGGCTTCGCCCTGGATGGCGGGGAGGTACTTCACGTCGACGTGGAGGAAGCCCGGCTCATAAGCCTTGAAGGATTTGTGGGGTGTGGCGGCGGGTATCGGTTGCAAGGCCTTGAGATGAGCGACGCCATGCCGCCGCAGGCAGCAATCCAGCCCAGACCGCGAGACGCCGGGATTGAGGCATTCCCGCGTGACCGCCAGCAGGTCATCCAATGGCAACAGCAGGTGTTGCCGCAGGTAGACGACGATGGCCTCCTGCGCCGGGGTCAACGTGGTATGCAGCGTAGGCGGCCGGTGGGAGGCGTCTTCGACCGACGTCCGCCGGCGCCACTTCTGCACGGTGGCACGGGCGAGGCCCTACTGCCGGGCCAAGGCCCGCGAACCCTGGGTGGACTCCTGGAGTTCCCGCCGCACCGCGGGCGTCGTACGGGCACGGGGATGCAAACGAATCATCATCGGGACGCTCCCTTCTTCGAGGACGGACCAAACACTTCCCGGAGCAGGCTCCAGGCTTCGAATAGCGCCTAACTCCTTCGAGGAAGATGATCACGCGGGACGTAACACCGCCGTACTTTCCAGACCGTTAGACCTCCCGCAGGCTCTCCCCCGGTTCGATCCGTAACACGGCCGCCATGGCGATCAGCGCAGCCAGAACGGCGAGGGTTTCGGTCAGCAGCGACGCCGTCACCCCGTCGCGCAGCAACAGGCGGCACACGAATTCGTCCCGGCCCAGGTCCGCACGGAAGATCCGGTCGATCGCCTCTGCCGCGGCGAAATAAGCGGCAAACGACAGTGCGACCCCGGCCGCGGCCACGCCTGCGGCCTGGACGGCGGGGAAGCCGGCGAGCAGCCGGTTGCGGATGCCGACCAGGCGCAGCAAGGCCAGCTCGCGCCGCTTGCGCTCGACATTGGCCCAGAGGCTGGCGCCCAGCGACAGCACGCAGCCGGCGATGCCGACCCCGGCGATCAGGCGGAACAGGAAGCTCAGGGCATGGTCGATGTTCCGGACCAGTGCGATGTCCTTGCCGCGGATGGAGACGTCATAGCCTTGCCCGCGCAGCGATTCGGCCAACCCCGGCACGGCTTCCAGGCTACGCGCATAGAGCCGGAGCCGGGCGTAGCGGGGCGAGCCGGACGTGTGAGACGTGCCGTCGGCAACGCCCAGCTCGGGCACGGCATAACCATCGCGGTAACGTTCCAGGGCTTCCAACAGGGGGAGCGCCACCAACGCGCCCCAACCGGAATAACGGGATTCGGCCAGCACGGCGCTCACGCGCAGCGGCAGCCTCAGCACCTGCCGCTGCTGATGGAGATTGCGGTAGACGATGCCTTCCACACTCATCCCGGCCGAAACACCAAGCTTGCCGGCGGCCTCAAAACTCAGTGCCAGTTCGCCCAAGCCTTCCGGAATCCGGGCGTCCGCGCCGAACAACG
Source organism: Methylococcus geothermalis (assembly GCF_012769535.1). Classification (NCBI taxonomy): domain Bacteria; kingdom Pseudomonadati; phylum Pseudomonadota; class Gammaproteobacteria; order Methylococcales; family Methylococcaceae; genus Methylococcus; species Methylococcus geothermalis. Next base: position 1,410,443 of record NZ_CP046565.1, on the reverse strand, counting down.
GGTCACCCTTATCCGTGGGAATCAGGTCGACATCCTGCAGGCCTTTTCCATCGGCTGCGGCAAGGTCCAGGGTGGCGGCGAGGGTACGGGTACTGGGCACAGCGAAGCCGACTTGGGGATTGGCTCGGAGCCGCTCCAGCCAACCCGGCTCCAAGGAGGCGTTCAGCCGCCAGACGATCTCGAGGTTCCGCGGATCGGATTTCAGCCGCGCCGTGAGCGTGTCGACAATCCCGGATTTCAGCCCAAACAGCACCAGCAAAGGCGCCAGCACGGCGGCAATCGCCAGCGCCAGGCAGAGCGACACCCGCCATTCGTGGAACAGGTCTCGCCCGGCGAGCCCGCCGACTAAACGCAGTTGGCGCAACGTCTCACGCATCGGCTGGCCACTCCAGGCGGCTGCGGCAAGCCCCGGACCCGGCATCCGGTACGACCCGGGCTTGGGGCAATGCCAGCTTGCGCACCAGCTCCCAATCGTGGGAAACGACGACGAGGGCGATGCCGAACTCGGCGGCCAGTTCCAGCATCAGCCGGCAGACTTCCAGCGCCTGGGGCGGATCGAGCGCGGCGGTGGGTTCGTCTGCCAGCACCAGGGCGGGCCGGTGGGCGAAGGCGCGGGCAATGGCGGCCCGCTGGCGTTCGCCGACCGAAAGGGCTCGGGGTTTCTCGGCTTTGAGATGAGTCAGTCCCAGGCGCGCCAGTAATTCGCCGGTCAGCGCATCCGGCCCCAGCCCCAGCAGGCGGCGCGAAAGCTCGACGTTTTCCCGCAAGTTAAGGAAAGGCAGCAGGCCGCCGGTCTGCAGGACATAGCCCAGGTGCCTGGAGCGCAGGGCGGCGAGCCCGCCGTCTCCGCCGGACCGCCATAGCGCGGCCACGTCTTGATCGAGAAACCGGAACGCATCCGCCCGATCCGGGCGCAGCACCAGCCCGAGCAGGTCGAGCAGGGTGCTTTTGCCGGAGCCGCTGGGGCCGGTGACGGCCAGGCATTCCCCTTTGCGGAGGGACAAACCCTCGACCGCCAGCGTGAAAGCCCTCTCGCCTTCGCCCCGGCGCCGTTCGACGCCGGAAAGCTCCAGCATTGGCCTCACGGCAGGGCGCCGATCGGGACCGGATAAACCGCCTCGCTGGGGTCGTTCGAACCGTCCAGCATCACCCAGCGATCGGCGTCGTCGTGATATATCTGGTAATGCCGCAGCTTGCGGCGCAGCCCGTCGAGGAAGTCCTCCTGCTGGCGCTGGCTCCACTGCTCCCATTGGTCGGAAGTCAGGTTCATCACCGCGCTCTTGTAGGGCAAGCCTTCCAGGTATTCGCCGAGCAGGCCGAGTTCAGCCAGCTTGCGGGCCTTGGGGTCGGCCAGCTTGGCGGGATCGCGCACCAGATGCGCGGCCGAGGACCGCAGCAGGTCGAAGAAGGCGGCAGTGCCGGTGGTCTCCTGCGACTTCTCGCCCTGGTCGAGGATGAGCTTGATGGTCTGGCTGAGATTGCTCAGTTCGTTCCTGGTCAGCAGCACCCGCACTTCGGTGGCGGCCAACTCGGGATGGGCGTAGTCGCGGTCGCACAGCCAGGCCCGGAACAGATCGGGCGCTTGGGTACCCTTCTCCCGGCCGAGATAGGCGAGCTGCATCGCATGCCCCAGCAGCAGGGCATCGCTGGTGATCCGTTCGCTCTCGTCCTTCGGTTTGGCGCTCGTCGCGGTGCGGGCGCTGCCGGCCACCATCTGGCCCTGAGAGGCCCCTTCCACCAGCTTGACCAGGGTGTAGGCCAGCGAATCGACGATCTTCCCGAACTTGCCCAGGTCGCCGGATTCGACGTCGTAATACAGCGGCCGGCCGGCGACCGGGTTCTGGGTCAGCGCCTGGTACTGGCCGGCGGCCTTGGCATGATCGGCCTTGCCGGCGGGCGTCTTCAGGTGCAGTCCGAACAGGGCCACGCCGAGCTGTTCGGCCTCGATGCGGACCTGCTCCGCGCCCAGCTTGGTCTGAGACAAGGGATCGTTGCCGTCGATGGCGCCGGCATCGGTGATGAGGACCACGTAGCGGCCGCCGAATTCGCTCCATTTGATCTTTTGCAGCGCCGTCATCACGCCGGCGTAACTGTCCTCGTCGAAGGCCGAGCTCGACACCTTGGCCGGGCTGAGGCTCGCGACCTTTGCGAGAAAGTCCTTGCCGGTCTTCACTTCGCTGGGGTCGGCGAACACCTTGGAGACGTATTCCAGCCCAGGCACCGCCTGGGTGCTGGAACGGAAGGCGACCAGCCCGAAGCGGACCTGGTCCGCCAGTCCGGCTTTCTCGATCCTGGCGTAGACCCGGCGCACGGCGTCTCGGGTGCGGTCGATGTACGGCCCCATGGAGATGGTCGAATCGATCACGAACACCACCGCGGCGCTGAAACTTCGCAGCACCGAAGGCACGTCCTGGGCCTTGCGCCGGGCTTCCGCGGGCGAGGATTCGCCGGCCTTGGCGGTGACCGAGGCGACCTCCAGTACCCGCACGTTGCGCGGCGAGGTCAGCTCCTCCGCCTGCAGGATGGGCAACAGGTAGAATTTCTTGGCCGGATCGACGTATTCCTGGGGCTCCACCGAAATCAGCCGAGGATCGGGCTTGCCGGCTTCCACCGTTTTCAGGATCGCCGAGGCAGCGCCGCCGGGATCGGCGGCCTTGAGGATGTCCAACACGCCCTCCTTCTTCTCGAACAATAGCGCCCGGGAGCGGTTCGCTGGATTCGTGAACGCCAGCGTCAGCTGCTGGTTCCACGGGACGCTCTGGGCCGCATCCAACCAGCCGTCGATCTCGCCGCGGGCATCGCCGCCGATCTGCAGCCACTCCTTGCCGTCCACCGTCTCGCGCTCGTACACGTAGTAGCGCGACAGCGCCGCCGCAGGCTTGCCGTCGGTTTTTCCGGGATGGGACACGATGCGGGCTCCGGGGCGGGTCAGAACGCGCTGGTAGAGGGTTTTCTTGCCGGGCATCAGCAGGGGCTCGGCGGCAAAGGCCGGCGCCATGAACAGAACGGCGGCGAAGCCGAACAGTCGCAAGCTAGCTTTCATTTCGCCTTTTCCTCGCATTCCTTCAACAGAGCCTCGGCAGCCGCATCGCCCGGCGCTTCCGCGACGGATTTGCGCAACAGTTCCAGGGCATGGGACAGGAAGGCCGGGTCCTGGGTATTGCGGCAGTACAGCCGCCCCGCCCCGAGCCTGCCGTCCTTGTCTCCGGCGCGGGCCGCCTCGTCGTACCAGTAGGCCGCGGTCTCCCAGTCGGCGTTCGCCGCAGGGCTGGTTTCGGCGGACCAGGTGTCCGGATCGTACATCCGGCCGAGCTGGATATAAGCCTTGGGCGCGCCCAGCGCCGCGGCTTCCTGGAACAGCTGGCGGGCGGCATCCGGCTGGCGGGCGGCCAAGCTCTTTTCCGCCGCCGCCAGGCAATCCCCGGCGCTGAGGCCGGTGCAATGCTGGGGCGGCGAAATCGGCTGCACCTCGACGTTCTGCTGTGTCCTTGGCTCGGCGGCTTGGCACCGCGGGCCCGCCAGCGCCGGGATGCGGCAGTCCCACCAGGCCCAAGCGCCCGCGCCGGCCAGCACCGGCAGCAGGGCGAATCCGAGCCAGAGACGGCGCGACGAACGGGGAACAGGCGCCGGAACCGGTTCGGGCGGCGGCTCCGGCGCAGGAATGGGGGCGGGCTCGGGGACCGGCTCGGGCTCCAGTCGGGGCGCGGGAGCCGGCTTGGCCTCGAAATAAGCGCCGGAACCGAGCAAAGGGCGTTGGATCCGCAGGACGCAGGGATAGCGGGCGCCGTCCACCGTTAGGGTCAGGCGGAACACCACGCTGTGGGCCTGACTGACGATGGGGTCGACGATTTCGGGGCCGACCGGGATGTCATGGGGAATTGCGGGGGCTTGGCCGGGCGCGGTTTCGATGTCCGCCGCTTCGCCGCTCCCCGCCATCGCATCCGCCGGACGGGCGTCCACCCCATGCCAGAATTCCTGCGCCTGCCAAGTCCCGCCCGGTCCCAAGAAAGGCGCCGAGCCCTGATTACGCTCCAGACAGAATTCGAGCCTGCCGGCCGTTTGCTCCAGCCCGCCGATGCGGATCAGCCCGTAGCCGGGGCCGATCCCCGGATCGTTGACCAGTTCGCACTTGATCGCCATCGCCGCCTCCCTCAATGGCCGGGCACGGCGCCCAAGGTCGCCAGGATTTCGCCCAGCCGCAGATTCTGCTCCGGCGTGATCTCGCGGCCGGCGCTGTGCCCAGCGTTGTCTATGGCGAGTTTGCGGAAGGCTTCCAGCCAGTCGACGATGAAGGCTGCGGGGTAGTTGAGCTCTTCCGCGCCGAGCTGCGGCAAGGCAGAAGCGGCGATCGCCGCCGGCGGCTCGAACAGCTTGCGCCCGCCCAGCGGAGATTCCGGCCGGGATGCGACCGGCGTCTCGCCCAGTCCCAGCAGGTCGACGAATTCGCCGATGATCCGCCGCACCGCCATCACCTGCTGGTCGACGATGCCGATGCGGGTGGTGCCGCGCATCTCTTCCAGCGGACGCAAGGCCTCCACCAGCTTCCTCTCCAGCTTGTGGCGGTCGATCCCGGTGACGATCTCATCGCTCAGGATGCGGGTGGTTTCCACGCCGAAGGCCAGATAGCGCAGCGCATCGGCATTGTCCGGCAAGGCCCGGAGCTGGCGGATCCAGGCCGAGACCGCGGCCTTGGCGAAATTCTCGGCGCGCCCGCGGCGTTCCTGGGCCGGCGACGATTCGGCGGCTTTCGCCACCGGCAGGTGGATGAGGCCGCGGCGCGCCGGCGCCGGCTTGGCGGCATCGGCTTCGCCTGCTTCGCCGATGTCGTCCGCGGTCAGATACAGCCGCCGCAACTGCTCCGCGGCAGGATGCAATCGGTAGAGCAGCTCACCGAAGCCGTCCGGGGCCTCGACCACCGCCTGATAGAGCTGCTCGGCGCAGCGCTTCTTCTTTTCGACCTCGCCGGCACCCTCGGCCTGGAAATACGGCAGCAACCGGTGTTCGCCGATTTCCTGCTGGATCTTCACGACCTGCTCGCCGATCCGGTTCCACTTCGCCCCGAGCAGGCAGACGGTGCGCAGGTACTCGGCCAGCCGGGTCATGCCCCCATCGTTGACGCTCAGCACCGCGTCCCAGGCCGCGCCCGCATCGCGGACATGGCGCTGCACCGCTTCGTTGTTCAGGAAAAACTCGCGCTGTCCCGCCAGCCGCTGCCGTTCCTCCTCCGACAGAAAATCGGTTTCCACCCCATCCGCGTCGACCTTGAAAGCGCTGCGCAGCATACCGGGCTTGCGCACCAGGAAGACGTTGTCGAACGGCTTGCCCCCGGTCCAGTCGTTCAACCAGTCGCACTGGGCGAAACGCTCCAACAGAGTGATATGGATCATGTTGGCCCATTCCTGCTGCTGCTGCACGGCGGTCTGGCCCGGCTTGGCCTCCAGCCGGCGGTCGAGCTGGGTGACGACCCAGACCAGGCCCGGCGGACGCGCGCCGCGGTCGGCCGGCGTCTCGCCTTGGGTGCCGTGGACCCAGGCCGACAGGGCCGGCGCCAGCGAAGTGACTTCGATCTGGCTGTCGCAGCGGGTGCACATCAGGAGCACGTTCATCTCCTGATCCTCGGTGTAGCGCTCGAACAGATAGGCGACCTTGGCCCGCAGCATGAGCTGCGCCACCGGGTCGGCGTCCTCGCGCCTGAGCTGCTTGCGCACCTCGTCCAGGTCGGCGATGTCCAGGCGGCCGCGGTAGCCGGGGAAATCCAGCAAATCGACCTCCTCCAGCAGGCCGATCGCCGGGGCGTCGGCCAGCACGAAGCGCAGTTCCGCCGTCAGCGCCGCCAGCACCGGCCGGGGCACCGTCGCCTCGGCCAGAATCTGACCCTCGCGCTGCGGCAAGACCGCCAAGCTTTCCCCGCCGTCCTTGCCCAGCGTGTCCAGCACGTCCACGTTGAGGATGCTGTCCGCCCGCCAGGCCAGCTCGCAGCCGGTCTCGGACACCAGCGCGGACAGCGGCACGAACACGGTGCCGGCGTGCGACATGTGCGCCAGCGCCTCCGCCAGCAGGCGGTAGGTTCGGGTCAGGTCGGGAATTTCGCCCCACAGCACCGCAAGCAATGCGGCGCGGTGCTCGGTCTTGAGCCGCGGCGCAAGCTCGATCACCTTGGGCCAGTAGTCGGCGCGCAAGGGCGCGAAGGACTTCTCGAAGCGGCGCTCGAAATAGTCGACGAGATCGACGACCTCGTCGCTGCTCAGGCCCCCGGTCGGCTCGGGCTGGCGCAAGGGTTCCAGCCGCCCCAGCAGGGCGCGGAGCTTGTCCGGATCGGTATCGAAGCCGACCCTTTCGCGGTCGAAATCGTTGAAGAAGCTGTTGCCCAGGATCTTGGCGATGTCGCCTTCCGAAAACAGGGTCAGCTCGACCGGGAAGCCTTGCGGGGCTGCGCCCGGCTTGCGGGTGAAGCGCGTCACCAGCCCCGTCGCCTCCTTGCCGCCGCCGGGCGGATTCAGGTGACCGATGAAATCGACGCGCTTGCCGTCCAGCAGCGTTTGCAGACCGCCCTCGGCGGAGCGCGCCAGCGTGGAAATCAGATACGACTTGCCGGCCTGCGACATGCCGAACACTCCGGCGGAAAACGGCCGCTTGGCCGCCGCGCCCAGACGCCGGCACAGATTGCGCGAACGCCGCAGCTTCTCGATCAACCCGTCGCCTTCCCGGTCCAGCCGCTGGGCGTTGGTGCGCACCTCCGCCACCCAATCCAGCGCCTCTCCCGCACCCCGGAAGATCGCATCGCAACGCTCGCTCAGTGACTTGTCGTCCCAGTTCGTCATGTGAATGCCCTTAACGGATGATGCTGCCCGTATCCAGCCAGTAGCTGCTTTCGCCGATGCCGACCGTGGTCAGGGTATTGAGCTTGAGCACGATGTCGCGCGCCGGGTTGAGGGCGGTGCCCTGGCTGGTGACGGCGGAGGCCACGCTGAAGCGCTCGGGCCCTGCGCCTTTCTTGCGGTCCAGCTTGAGGGCGACCTGGATCACGGCGGGCGCGGTGCGGTCGGCGCCGGCGAGGAGCTGCTTGGCGCGTTCGCTCAGGTCCAGCACGTACAGCGGCGTCGCCGGCCAGCGCTCGGACGCGAGTTGCCTGAACCCCAGGATCATCCGGGCGCGCATCTCGAACGGCTGCTCCGGCAGCTCGTAGTTTTCGTCATCCAGGTTGATGTCCCGGTAGTACACGTCGGCGTCGCGCAGCACGAGGTTCTGGTCGATCAGCCCCAGGTGGCGGACGGTGGAGTACACCTTGTAGGCATGGGCCAGAAAGTTGAAGTTGGGGAGGCGGCGGGCACCGCCGACCTTGCAGATCATCGCGCCGACCACCGCCGTGGTCTTGGGATCGCCGATCCGTCCGTCGCGGTGGAAGGGATACCAGACCCCGGCGCGGAATCCCGCCAGCGGCACGATCCGGTCCGGCGGCAAGGGCAACAGCCGCCGGAACAGGGCCAGGATACCCGGCATGCAGGAGGGCCGCCCGCTCAGCAGCAGCACGTCGCAGTGGTACAGATGGACGATCTCGCACAGCGCCCGGATGGTCTTGCAGATTTCGAACTGGTCTTCCAGGAACAGCCGGTGCAGGCGGTGCAGATCGAAGGGAATCGCCACTTCGAGCAGGTCGAAGTCCTGGCTCCCCGCTCCGGTCGCCCGTTTGACCCCCAGCGCGAAATGCCGCACCACATGATCGGAGGGGCGGTCCTCCCCCGCCAGCAACTCGCCGATCTTCAGCGAGCGCGATTCGGACGGCAAGGTCGGATCGAAGCCCTCGTAGGCATGCAACAGCTTCAGCCCCAGCGGATAGAACACCTCCAGGGCCAGCCGCTGGCGCGAGGTGCGGTCCTGCACCGACAAGGTCTCGGCGCCGATGAGCTGCGACAGCAGCGGCGCGGGATCGGCCACACCGTATTCGAGCAGCGCCGCTTCGATCGCCGGCACGATCATCTTCTGCACCGTCTCCAGCAGCAGATCGTCGCCTGCCACCTTGAAGCCGTCGCGGAAGCGCTGCTCCGGCAGGATGTAGACATTGGCGCCCTGGCCATGATCCAGCCGGTAATCGGCCACCACCAGGTCGCTGGTGCCGCCGCCGATGTCGATCGAGGCCACCGTGATCGCCTGGCCTGCCCGGTCCGAACCGCTGCGGCGCAGGATGCGGAAAAACTCCTCCGGCCGCCCGCCGAAATGCTCATGGATTTCGCTGAACAGGTACACCGCCTGGGCGGAGGTCGCCTCGTCCCATTCGGTATGGATCGCCGGAAAGCGCGGCCAGGCGGTCGGGTTGCCCGCCGAATCCACCGCGTCGACGGCGTCGTCTTCCGGGTGCCAACCGAGCGCCTTCCATACCAAAGCCATGGCCTGGCGCAGCCGCGCCGCGAAAATCTGCCGCTCCGGCTTGGGCATGGAGGGCGGCACGGTGATGATGATGGAACGCAGATGCCGGGGCTTCTCCGGATCGCCCTGCTTGATCCGCTGGGCCGGGCTGTTGATCTGGCCGAGCGCATGGACGAGGATTTCGGCCAGGAAGAAGCACATCAAGGCGCTGCGCGAATACTTGGGCACGAACACCGGCATGCGCTCGGCCTCCGGCAGTTCGTGCAGGGCTTCGCCGCGCTCGTTGATGAGGTTGCTGAATGGCGCGCCGGTGGCATGGGGCTCGATTTCCTCGCGGCTGGAGGCGACGTTGAAGCGCCAGCCGGGCTCGTAGCGGTCTTCATCCCAGAGGTAGCGCTTGGGGCTGGACAGCCCGGTCGAGCCTTCGGTGCCGCGGCGATGGTTGGCCAGCCGCGCCGCCTCGCGTCCGACCCGGGCGATGGTCGGCCAGACGAAGGCGTCGTTGCGCCCGCTCTTGCAGGCCAGGTGCTCCTTGCCCAGCAGGGCCTGAGCGAATTCCACCCGGCTCTCGAAGGGTTCGTGGTAGACCTTGTGCGGCTCGGACAGGTCGCGGATGGTGAGTTCGTAGCGGTTCTTCAGGCCGTCGTGCTGCTGCGGATGCTCCTCGACCAGGATGCCGCAGGTGCGGGAGTTGCCGACGTCCAGCACCAGATCGACCGGGATCGGCGCATAGATGTCGTCCGGCGCGTTGCTGCGCAGCCGGACTTCCGGAATGCCGGCCCGTGTGCCGATCAGGTGCAGGAAATTGAGGTAATGGGCGTGATGGCCGAGCTGTTCGATCTCGCTGTCGATGTCTTCCGCCGGCAGCCGCAGCCGCTCCTCCGCCTCGTCGCGGAACACTTCCGCCAGCCATTCGTCGACCCATGGCAGCTCCGGATACCAGCCCATTTCGTGCGCCCGGTGGGCGAGCTGGAAGCTGGCGCCGGTCTGCACGTCGGCGCGGGTCGGCGCCAGATAGGCCGTAGCCTCGCGCGCCTCCAGCACCTGGGTGTCGAAGGCCAGCGTCAGGCGGTGGGTGTGGCCGCGCAGGTCCTCGCCTTCGCCGAGCTTGACGATGCGGCCGCGGGCCCAGGTGGTGGGTCCCTGGTCGAAGCGGCGCTGCGGCCCGGCGCGCAGCATGGGCAACGGCAGCCAGCAGCCGTCCAGCAGCTTGATGGACTCCTCCACGCCGACACTGAACTGGGGTTTGACCACCCGCAGCGGATCGGCCGGATGCACGTGGCGTTCGCGCCGCTCGTCCCATTCCAGCCGCGCCAGCGAGCGCTGGCCGCTCTGCGGGGCGAACTCGCCGGGCGGCTCCCGGCGCAGGTCCAGCGTCAGCCCGAAATCCATGAACTGGACCCCGCTGCGCATGATCAGCGTAGCGTTCTCGGCGAATTCCACCAATTCGCTCAGCATTCGGCTTCCCCGCTCGTTCCGCTATTTCTTGGTGATCCGGACATTGTAATCGGAGCCGTCCGGATTCTTGCCCTTGCACACCGCATGGCCCTGCGGGTCGGTGGTGCATTCCACCTTGGAGCGCTGGATGCTGCTGCCGTCGGGGCAGCGGATGTCGCCGGCCTGGTCGATCACCAGCTTGGAGCCGCTGAAGCTGGAGGTCACCGGCGCGGTGCATTCCATCGCCTTGCCGCCGACCGAACGCTTCAGCCGGGCCATGCCTTCCTTGCCCTTGAAGTCGTATTCGAGCTGGACCGGATTGCCGGAGCTGTCCTGCAGACCGGTGACGGAATGCCACTGGCCGTTCAGGAAGTCTGTCGACCCTTGCCTGGCGGCCTCCTTGGGGATCGTCAGCGGCGCACCGGACGTCCTCGCGTTGCCGCCAGCCTTGGAAATGGCCTTTTCGGACGAAGCCTCCTCGGGCGGTTCGGTTTTCGCTGCAGATTGATCTTCGCCGGATGGTCCTGCTTCATCGGCCGGCTGGCCTTCGGCAGTTTGTCCGTCCGTACCGGAATTCGATTGCGGCGTATCGTCGCCAGGCGATTCCGTCCCATCCATGTCGGCGTCGGCAGACTCGGCCTCGGCGGCTGATGTGCTTTCGGCCGCGTCAGCCGCACTTCCCGGCGGCATCGCGGCTGAAGTGTCCCAATGCTCGGTAGCGGTCGCCCCTTCCGGGCTTTGGCCCGCATGCGTGGAATCCACGACGGTCCGGGAACCCTCCACCGAGCGGGTCAGGCTCACCGTGTCCCGATCATGGCGTTCGTTCCGGTCGATCCGCTCACCGAAGGCGGCATCGTCACGGCGGCTCTTCTCCCCACTTTCCTCGTTTGCTTCGGGACGGGGAGATCCGTCGGGGATGACATCCCCCTCCCTTTCCAGCGGAACCGGGGTCGGCGTAGGTTCTTGCCGGATGAACCCGGACAGACCGTCCGGCCCGCAACTCTTCAAGCCGAACAAGAGGAATCCCAGCAGAAGCAGCAGCGGCAACAACAGCCACAGCCAGCGCAACCCGCGCCGACGCCCCACCGTCGAGGGAGCCAGGCCCGAACCTTCCTCGAAACGCGCCGCCGGCGCCGAGATACTGCCGACATCGAGGCCGGCCAGCACATCGCGCTCCGGGGCTTCCTCGCGCTCGCTGAATCCCCAGAAGGTCATGACCGGCCGGCCCCCTACGAGATAGACATGGTCCTCGGCGGGAATCCGCGTGGCCAGCGCCAGCAGCTTGCCGAAAACCTGCTGCTCGCTGTCCTCCGAGGCCTGCAGCGCCCGGCTCTTTTCCAGCAGGCGTTCCCGCGCGGCCAAGAGGCTGGCCCGCGCCGGACCGCGCTCCTCCGGCGTCGCCGAAGTCCAGGGCACCACGTCGCCATCGAAGGCCGAATACCAGTCGAGGGTGTCCCCTTTCTCGTCCTGAACCGGCACGGCGAAATAATCCGCCGCCTCCTGGCCGAGTTGCCGCCGAATCGCGGCCCGCAACTGCGAAGCGGCCCGGTAGACCGGATTGCCGGTCGCGCCCAGGGGCAAAAAGTGCTTCAGGCTGCCGGATCGAAGCAGGACGCCAGCCATAGGGAACTCCTTGGAATCGTCGAAACCGGGGGAAGGTCGGATGGATCGCGAAGACGGCCGGCAGCCGGACTCCGCCCCTGCCGCCCGATTGTAGCAAAGATGCTGATTGAGAACGGGAAACCCTCCGAACACACGAGGCGGGAGGTCTTCATTGCCGCTCGAACGGCAGGAGCCGGACAGCGCCCATGTGCCGAAAGACGGTTCAGGCGGAAAACGCCTGCGTGACCGCTCCGGCCAGCCGGTCCGCGAGTTCGTGCACTTTGCCCTCGTCCGCTCCCTCGACCATCACCCGGATCAACGGCTCGGTCCCGGACGGGCGCAGCAATACGCGCCCCGAGTCGCCCAGCTCCAATTCCGCTTCGGCTTTCACCTTCTGAACCAGCGGCGCCGAATCCAGACTGACCCTCTCCCTCAGCCGAACGTTGACCAGACGCTGGGGATATTTTTTCATTCCCTGCTTCAGTTCGTTCAGGGATTTGCCAGTCCGGGCGATTTCCGCCAGGACTTGCAGGGCGGAAACGATGCCGTCGCCGGTGGTCGTACGATCACGGCAAATGATGTGTCCCGAACTTTCGCCGCCCAGAATGCTGCCGTGCTCGAGCATCATTTCCATGACATAGCGGTCGCCGACCGCGGCCCGCCTGAACTCCAGGCCCAATCGTCCGATGGCCTGCTCCAAGCCCAGATTGCTCATCAGGGTTCCCACCACCGAACCGGCCAGTTCGCCGCTGGCGCAGCGGGCATTGGCGATGACGAACAACAATTCGTCGCCGTCGACGACCTGTCCCCGGTGATCGACCATGATCAGCCGGTCGCCGTCGCCGTCCAGCGCGATGCCCAGATCGGCTTTCTCCCTAAGCACCGTCTGGCGAAGGTTTTCCGGATCGGTGGCGCCGACGCGGTCGTTGATGTTGAGCCCGTCCGGCGTCGCCCCGATTGTGCTCACCGTAGCCCCCAATTCGGAAAACACATGGGGGGCCACGTGGTAAGTCGACCCGTGCGCGCAGTCCACCACCATCCTCATTCCCGAAAAATTGATGCCCAGGGGGATCGTGCTCTTGCAGAATTCGATGTACCGGCCCGCCGCATCCCCGATGCGCGTCGCCTTGCCGATGTGCGAACACTCTACCGTGGTCATCGGCTTGCGCAGGTAGTCTTCGATCTCCAGCTCGACTTCGTCCGGCAGCTTCATGCCGTCCGGGCCGAAAAACTTGATGCCGTTGTCGTAGTAGGGATTGTGCGAAGCGCTGATGACCACGCCCGCCTGGGCGCGGAACGTCCGGGTGAGATAAGCGACCGCCGGGGTCGGCATCGGGCCCAGCAGCTGCGTGTCCACGCCGGCGGCGGAAAAACCGGCTTCGAGAGCCGACTCGAACATGTATCCGGAAATCCGCGTGTCCTTGCCGATCAAGACGCGCTGACCGGGCTTCCCGCGCGCGAAGACGCGGCCCGCCGCCCAGCCGAGCTTGAGCATGAAGTCCGGCGTGATCGGGTAGTCGCCCACCCTGCCACGAATGCCGTCGGTTCCAAAATACTCTTTCTTCACTGCTTCTTCCTCCTATCCGCCACCAAAAAAATAGCGAACTCGCAGACAACAGAAAACCCCTGGCAGGCACCAGCCTGCCAGGGGTTCGAAGGCCCGTGCGGCCCGAACGTTTAGTGCTGCTCCGCCGGCTTGCCGAAGGAACCCGACACCGGCTCATCGCCTCCCTTGGCAGCGGACTCGCCGCTGCCGGGCGGAATGTTGTCCTCCCAGCTCTGGGGTGGCCGCGGCGGCTTCCCTTCCATGATGTCGGCGATCTGCAGACGGTCAATGGTTTCGTATTTGATCAGCGCTTCGGCCATGAGATGCATCTTGTCCATGTTTTCCCGAAGGATACGCTCGGCACGTTCGTAGTTCCGGTCGATGATCGAGCGGATTTCCTCGTCGATCAGATGCGCCGTTTCTTCCGAAACGCTCTTGTGCTTGGTTACCGAACGGCCGAGGAAGACTTCGCCCTCCTCTTCGCTGTAGGCCAAAGGCCCCAGCCGCTCGGACAGGCCCCACCGCGTCACCATGTTCCGCGCCAGGCTGGTCGCGCGTTCGATGTCGTTCTGAGCGCCGGTGGTGACGTGCTCCCGTCCGAACACGATCTCCTCGGCCAGCCGCCCGCCGAACAGGCTGGAAATCTGGCTCTCCAGTTTCTGCTTGCTGGCGCTGTAGGTGTCGCGCTCCGGCAGGAACATCGTAATGCCGAGGGCGCGGCCACGCGGCATGATGCTGACCTTGTAGACCGGATCATGCTCGGGCACCGACAGGCCGACGATGGCGTGGCCGGCTTCATGGTAGGCCGTGAGTTTCTTTTCCTCGTCGCTCATGACCATCGACTTGCGCTCGACGCCCATGAGGATCTTGTCCTTGGCCTTCTCGAAGTCCTCCATTTCCACGACCCGCTTGTTCTTGCGGGCCGCGAACAGGGCGGCCTCGTTGACCAGGTTGGCCAGATCGGCGCCGGAGAAACCGGGCGTACCGCGCGCCAGATACTTGGCTTCCACGTCGTCGGCCAGCGGCACCCGCTTCATGTGGACCTTGAGGATCTGCTCGCGCCCGCGGACGTCGGGCAGACCCACCACCACCTGACGGTCGAACCGGCCCGGCCGCAGCAGCGCGGGGTCGAGCACGTCGGGCCGGTTGGTGGCGGCGATCACGATGATGCCCTCGGTGCCTTCGAAACCGTCCATTTCGACCAGCAACTGGTTCAGGGTCTGCTCGCGTTCGTCATGCCCGCCGCCGAGCCCGGCGCCACGGTGGCGGCCGACCGCATCGATTTCGTCGATGAAGATGATGCAGGGCGCATGTTTCTTCGCCTGCTCGAACATGTCGCGCACGCGCGATGCGCCCACGCCGACGAACATTTCCACGAAATCCGAACCCGAGATCGAGAAGAACGGCACCCTGGCTTCGCCGGCAATGGCGCGGGCCAGCAGGGTCTTACCGGTACCCGGAGGGCCGACCATGAGCGCGCCGCGCGGAATCTTGCCGCCCAATTTCTGGAATTTGCTGGGATCCTTGAGGAAATCGACCATTTCAGCGACGTCTTCCTTGGCCTCGTCGGCGCCGGCGACATCGGCGAAGGTCACCTTGACCTGGTCTTCCTCGATCAAACGCGCCTTGCTCTTGCCGAACGACATCGCTCCCCGGCCGCCGGCGCCGCCCTGCATCTGGCGCATGAAGAATATCCACACGGCCACCAGCAGCAGCATCGGGAACCAGGAGATGAAAATCTGCATCAAGAGCGACTGCGACTCCGGCGGCTGCGCCTTGATATCCACATGATTCTTGAGCAGATCGTCGATCAGGTGCGGGTCTTCCGGATTGTAGGTCGAGAATTTCTCGCCCGTGCTCAGCATGCCGCGCACCGTCTGTCCGTCGATGGTCACCGATTTGACCTGCCCTTCGTTCACTGCCGAAATGAACTGTGAGTAGGACATGCCGGAATCGACCGATTTGCGGGAGCCGAAGTTGTTGAAGACGGACATCAACACGACGGCAATGACCACCCACAGAAGGATGTTCTTTAACATATCGTTCACGACTCGAATCTCCCTAGTCGGATTGGGATGGGATGGTATACGGCTTTATTATTTATGTCAGACCGATGACGACAATATAATCCACACCTGCGTTGGACCGCCACGAAATTCCCCGCGGCACGACAAAAATCATCGACGCAACATGACACAAATATGACATCTCGATGGCCAAAATCGTTCCCGAACGTGTCCGATCATCGGTCGCCGCCGCGGTAACCCTTGCCGACGAGATAAATTTCCGCGCTCCGGGGCCGGGAGGCTTTCGGCTTCCTCATGGCAACGGACGCGAACGCCTTTCTGGCGTAAGCCACGTATTCCTGGAATCCCTCGCCCTGAAACAGCTTCACGACGAACCGACCGTTCGGCGCCAGGACCCGTTCGGCCAGATCGTAGGCCAGCTCCGCCAAGTACATGCTGCGCGGCTGGTCGACATGACGGTTTCCGCTCATGTTGGGCGCTATGTCCGACAATACCACATTCGCCGAGCGCCCGCCGATCGCCTCCAGCACGCTCTGGAATACCGCATCGTCGAGGAAATCCCCTTGCACCACGGTCACACCCGGCAAAGGCTCCATCGGCAGGATATCCAGGGCGAGGACCTTACCCTTCGGTCCGACCCGCTGCGCCGCATACTGCGACCAGCCTCCGGGTGCCGCGCCGAGATCGATCACCGTGGCGCCGGGCTCGAACAAACGGTCGCGCTCGTCCAGCTCGATCAGCTTGAACACCGCCCGCGAGCGATAGCCCTTTTCCTGCGCCAGACGCACGTACTCGTCGGAGAAATGCTCCGCGAGCCAGCGGCCACTGCTTCGGCTACGCTTTGCCATGAGAAATTTGTTCAATCACGCTAGAATGACCGGCTTTTTCCCGCGAGAGTAACCCGTATGACCTCCGAACTCAGACGCCAACTGCGCGCCAAGGCTCACAAACTGAAACCGGTCGTGATCACCGGCCAAGCCGGCATTACGCCCGGCGTGCTCGCCGAGATCGGCCTGGCACTGGATCATCACGAATTGATCAAGGTCCGGGTCAATGCGGGGGACCGTGAAACCAGGGCGGAGATGGCGACTTCGGTCTGCCGGGAGACGGGCGCCGAGCTGATCCAGTCACTCGGGCACGTGATCACGCTGTTCCGGAAATCGCCTGAGCGGGGTAAAAAAGCCTAGATGTATTTCACCGATATGATTTCATATTCGCGGGTGCCGCCCGGCGCCTGCACAATCGCCACATCGCCTTCCTGCTTGCCGATCAGCGCACGGGCGATAGGCGACGTCACGGAGATCCGGCCTTCCTTGATCTCGGCCTCATCCTCCCCGACGATCTGATATGTCACCACATCGCCCGAAGCCAAGTCCTCGATCTCGGCAGTCGCACCGAAGACGATCTTGCCGCCGGGGTTCAGGCGGGTGACGTCGATGATCTGGGCGTTGGCGAGCTTGCCTTCGATCTCCTTGATCCGGCCCTCGATGAATCCTTGCTGTTCGCGCGCGGCGTGATACTCGGCGTTTTCCTTCAGGTCGCCATGGGCACGCGCCTCGGCGATTGCCTCGATCACTCGGGGCCGTGCCACCGACTTCAGATGATTGAGTTCTTCACGCAGCTTTTCGGCACCGCGCGTGGTCATGGGAGTCTTGTTCATCGCTATTCCTTCCGATTCTCCGATTCAGGATAGGGCGCCGTGCAAATCCTGCAGCCGGTTGACGTCCACCGAGCCGAGTTCGTCGAGCGCGCAGCAGATGGCATGGGCGCCGGAAATCGTGGTGGTATAGGTCACCTGATGCTGCAAAGCCTGCCGTCGAATGGTGAACGAATCGGCGATGGCTTTCTTGCCCTCGGTCGTGTTGATGATAAGCTGAATCTGGCCGTTCTTGATCATGTCCACGATATGCGGCCGCCCCTCGTACACCTTGTTCACCTTTTCGCAGGGGACGCCCGCTTCCTGCAGCACCTTCGCCGTGCCCCGCGTGGCCACCAGGCGGAAACCTTTGGCGACCAATGCTTGGGCGATGGGAACGATCTTGGGCTTGTCGGCGTCGCGGATGCTGATCAGCGTCACCCCTTCGTAAGCCAGCCGGACGCTGGCAGCCCGCTGCGCCTTGGCGTAGGCTTCGCCGAAGCTGGCGCCGACGCCCATGACCTCGCCGGTGGATTTCATCTCCGGCCCCAGCAGCGGATCGACGCCGGGGAACTTGATAAACGGGAAGACCGCTTCCTTGACTGAAAAATACGGCGGGATGCGCTCTTCGACCATGCCCTGCCGGTCCAGGCTGCAGCCGACCATGCAGCGTGCCGCGACCTTGGCCAGCGGGTAGCCGGTCGCCTTCGAAACGAAGGGGACGGTGCGGGACGCGCGCGGATTCACTTCCAGCACGAATATCTCCTCGCCCTGGATGGCGAACTGGGTATTCATCAAGCCGACCACGCCCAACGCCTCCGCCAGCAGGCGGACCTGCTCCCTGACACGGTCCTGGATGTCCGATCCCAGGTCATAGGGCGGAATCGAGCAGGCGGAATCGCCCGAATGCACTCCGGCCTGCTCGATATGCTGCATCAAGCCGCCGATCATCACGCGCTGGCCGTCGGCGACGGCGTCCACGTCCATCTCGATGGCGTCGGACAGAAAGCGGTCGAGCAGCACGGGGGACTCGTTGGAAACGCTGACTGCTTCGAGCATGTAGCGCTTGAGGTCGTCGTCGTTGAACACGATTTCCATGGCCCGGCCGCCCAGCACGTAGGAAGGCCGTACCACCAGCGGATAGCCGATTTCCTGGGCGCCGCGCAGGGCTTCATCCAGCGAGCGCGCCGTGCGGTTGGGCGGCTGCTTCAGGTTGAGGCGGTCGATCAACTTCTGGAAGCGCTCGCGGTCCTCGGCCAGATCGATCGAATCGGGCGAGGTGCCGATGATCGGCACCCCCGCCGCCTCCAGCGCCCGAGCCAGCTTCAACGGCGTCTGGCCGCCATATTGCACGATGACGCCCCTCGGCTTCTCCAGCTGGACCACCTCGAGCACGTCCTCCAGCGTGAGGGGCTCGAAATACAGGCGGTCGGAAGTATCGAAGTCGGTGGATACCGTCTCCGGGTTGCAGTTGATCATGATGGTCTCGAAACCATCCTCGCGCAGCGCCATCGCCGCGTGCACGCAGCAATAGTCGAATTCGATGCCCTGGCCGATCCGGTTGGGGCCGCCGCCGAGCACGACGATCTTCTCGCGCTCCGTCGGTGCGGCTTCGCACTCTTCTTCGTAGGTCGAATAGAGATAGGCGGTGAAGGTGGCGAATTCGGCCGCACAGGAATCGATCCGCTTGTACACCGGGCGGATGCCGAAACGGTGCCTCACCGCTCGCACTTCCGCCTCGCTGCGATCCAGCAGACGCGCCAGCCGAGAATCGGAAAAGCCCTTGCGCTTCAGTCCCAGCAGTTCATCGGCGGTCAGCGAAGCGAGCGTACGCCGGGCCAGAGCGGCTTCTTCGAGCATGAGGTCCTCGATCTGGGCCAGAAACCAGGGGTCGATGGCACTCAGCTCGTGGATCTCGTCCAGGCTCAAGCCCAGCCGGAAGGCGTCGGCGACATAGAACAGGCGGTCGCAGCCCGGATGGCCGAGCTCGCGCTGCAGGCGCTCGACCCGGTCCTCGCTGTCGGCGGCCAGTTTGCCGACCAGCCCGTCGACACCGATCTCCAGGCTACGCAGAGCCTTCTGCAGCGACTCCTGGAAAGTCCGGCCAATCGCCATGGCCTCGCCCACCGATTTCATCTGGGTGGTGAGGCGGTCGTCCGCCTGCGGGAACTTCTCGAAGGTGAAACGCGGGACCTTGGTCACCACGTAATCGATGGTCGGCTCGAACGAAGCCGGCATCGCGCCGCCGGTGATCTCGTTGCGCAGCTCGTCCAGGGTATAGCCGACCGCCAGCTTGGCCGCGACCTTGGCGATGGGGAAGCCGGTGGCCTTGGAAGCCAGAGCCGACGAGCGCGATACCCGGGGATTCATCTCGATCACGATCAGGCGGCCATCTCTCGGGTTGACCGCGAACTGCACGTTGGAACCGCCAGTATCCACCCCGATCTCGCGCAGCACCGCAATGGACGCGTCGCGCATGATCTGGTATTCCTTGTCGGTCAGCGTCTGCGCCGGCGCGACCGTGATCGAGTCGCCGGTATGCACGCCCATGGGATCGAGATTCTCGATCGAGCAGACGATGATGCAGTTGTCGGCCCGGTCGCGCACCACCTCCATTTCGTATTCCTTCCAGCCGAGCACCGACTCCTCGATCAGCAACTCGTGGGTGGGCGACAGATCCAGGCCGCGCTCGCAGATTTCCACGAACTCCTCGCGGTTGTAGGCGATGCCGCCGCCGGACCCGCCCAGGGTGAACGAGGGCCGGATGATGGCGGGATAGCCCACCGTATCCAGCACCACCAGCGCCTCCTCCAGACTGTGGGCGACATCGGACTTGGGCACCGACAGGCCGATCTTGACCATGGCCTTGCGGAACTGGTCGCGGTCCTCGGCCTTGGAGATGGCTTCGCGTTTGGCGCCGATCATCTCGACGCCAAACCGCTCCAGTACGCCTTCGCGGTCGAGGTCCAGGGCGCAGTTGAGGGCGGTCTGGCCGCCCATGGTCGGCAGCAGCGCATCCGGCCGCTCCTTTTCGATGATACGGGCGACGGTCTGCCAATCGATCGGCTCGATGTAGGTGGCATCGGCCATCTCCGGATCGGTCATGATCGTCGCCGGATTCGAGTTGACCAGGATGACCCGATAGCCCTCCTCCCGCAGCGCCTTGCAGGCCTGGGCGCCGGAGTAGTCGAACTCGCAGGCCTGGCCGATGACGATGGGGCCGGCGCCCAGGAGCAGAATCGATTTGATATCGGTACGTTTTGGCATGAACGAAGGACGCGATTAATGACGGTTGCGGGCGACTTTCATGTCGGCGATGAAGCGGTCGAACAGATCGCACAGATCGTGCGGGCCGGGACTCGCTTCCGGATGCCCCTGGAAACCGAACGCGGAACGATCGGTGAATTCGATGCCCTGGAGACTGCCGTCGAACAGGGAACGGTGGGTCGGCCGCACATTTTCGGGCAGGCTGGCTTCCTCGACGGCGAAACCGTGGTTCTGGCTGGTGATCACCACTCGGCCGGTGCCCAGGTCCTGCACCGGATGATTGGCGCCGTGATGGCCGAATTTCATCTTCAGGGTGCGCGCGCCGGCCGCGAGGGCCAGCAACTGGTGCCCCAGGCAGATGCCGAAAACGGGGATGCCAGTGGACAAAAATGCCCGGATCGCCGCGATGGCATAGTCGCAGGGCTCCGGATCGCCCGGGCCATTGGACAGAAACAGGCCGTCCGGCTTCAGCGCCAGCGCCTCGGAGGCCGGCGTCTTGGCAGGCATCACGGTGACCCGGCAGCCTCGGTCCGCGAGCAGACGCAGGATATTCTGCTTGACGCCAAAATCGTAGGCCACCACGTGGAAGCCGCCGTTACCGGCATGCACCGGCTCGGCGCCGAGCCGCCAGGTGCCTTCGGCCCACTCATAGGACTGCTGCGTAGTCACGACCTGGGCCAGATCCATGCCCTGCAGGCCGGAAAAGCCGCGGGCCATGTCCACCGAGGCATCGGCATCCAGACCGTCGCCGGCCGCGATGCAGCCGCGCTGGGCGCCCTTATCGCGCAGGATGCGAGTCAGCCGGCGGGTATCCAGGCCGGCGATGCCGACGACGCCGCGCTGACGCAGATAATCGTCGAGCCGGATCTGGCTCCGCCAGTTGCTGGCCCGCAACGGCAGGTCGCGGATGACCAGGCCGCTGGCGAAAATGCCGGTGGACTCGGCATCCTCTTCGTTGACGCCGGTGTTGCCGACGTGCGGATAGGTCAACGTGACGATCTGGCGGGCGTAGGACGGATCGGTGAGAATTTCCTGATAGCCAGTGATCGAGGTATTGAACACCACCTCGCCCACCGACGAGCCTTCGGCTCCAATCGCGTAGCCGCGAAACACGGTACCGTCTTCAAGAGCAAGCAGCGCGGGAGTTTTCAATAAGGCCACCTTAAGATGTGCAAAACGGGGCAGACCCGAAGATATGCCCCGCTTGTTGGAATTCGACGCGTTTTAGCCGCTCGATTATAGAAGATCGCCCTGATGGAGTCCATCCGGCGTACCAGTACTAGATGTAACGCTGCGCGAGGCCTGATTGAATGTGGGTATCCGAACCCACGGTCGGGTTACTTTCTTTTGTGCGGACAAAAGAAAGTAACCAAAGAAAAACCACCCGGAGGCCGCGAAAGCCTCCTGCGCTTCTCGCTTTCGGCGAGGGTCCATCGAAGGGGCTCCTGCCCCTCGATGGACGAGCCGCGTCCCTGCGGCTCCCCTTCGGGCTTTTCTCGCCGAAAGCTGCGATGCTCGGCGCGGCCTGACGGGGAAAAACAAGCCCCCGCGGCATGCTTCATCCTATTACACCCTATCGTGCGGAGTTTATTCCCTCAACCCCAACACATCCTGCATGTCGAACAAGCCTTCTCCTTGGGACATCAGCCAGATGGCCGCTCTTACCGCACCCTTGGCGAAGGTCATGCGGCTACTCGCCTTGTGAGTGATCTCGATGCGCTCGCCCTCATCGGCGAACATGACGGTATGCTCGCCGACGATGTCGCCGGCGCGGATGGTGGAAAACCCGATGGTCTTGGCGTCGCGCGCGCCGGTGATGCCTTCGCGGCCGTAGATCGCGCAGTCCTGCAAGTTCCGCCCCAAGGCTTTCGCCACCACTTCGCCCATGCGCAGCGCGGTTCCGGAGGGCGCGTCGATTTTATGGCGATGGTGCGCTTCGACGATCTCGATATCAGAATGCTCGCCTACCACATGGGCCGCGATGTCCAGCAGCTTGAGCGCCAGATTCACTCCCACGCTCATGTTGGGCGCAAACACGATACCGATGCCTTCCGCGGCGGCGGCGATGGTCTGGCGCTGCGCCGCGCTGAAGCCGGTCGTCCCGATCACCAGCCGTATTCCGGCCGAGCGGCAGAATTCGAGGTGGGCCAGCGTGACTTCCGGCAGAGTGAAGTCGATCAGCACATCGACTCTGTCCGACACTTCGCTCAGGTTGCCGACCACGGGCAAACCGATAGTCGACAGGCCCGCCAGTTCGCCGGCGTCGCGGCCGACTGCGGGGCTGCCCGGGCGGGCGACCGCTGCCGTCAGCTCCACTGCCGGATCGGCCAGACAGGCACGCACGAGATTGCCGCCCATGCGTCCCGCGACACCGGCTATTCCAGCTCTAATGACCATGATTTCAGCCTGCTCCCTCAAAGTCCCAGACGATCGAAGAACTGCTTGACGCCGTCCAGCCAGCCGTGAGCCTGTGGGCTGTGATGGCTGCCGCCGCCGCGCAGGGATTCGTCGAGCTGCCTGATCAGCTCGGTCTGCTCCTTGTTCAGATGCACCGGCGTCTCCACCCGGACCCGGCACAGCAGGTCGCCGGCGGCGCCGCCCCGAACCGGCTTGACACCCTTGCTTCGAATCCGGAACAGCCGCCCCGTCTGGGTCTCGGGCGGAATCTTGAGCACCACCTTCCCGTCCAGCGTCGGCACTTCCAGCTCGCCGCCCAGGCAGGCGGTGGGGAAACTGATCGGCACTTCGCAATACAGGTCGGCGCCGTCACGGGTGAAGATCGCATGCTCCTTCACGCCGATGTGGACGTAGAGATCACCCGGCGGCCCACCGCCCTCTCCCGCTTCACCCTCGCCGGAGAGACGGATGCGGTCGCCGGTGTCCACGCCGGGCGGGATCTTGACCGAGAGCGTCTTGGTTTCCTGCACGCGGCCCTGGCCATAGCAGACCCGGCACGGATCGGCGATATGCCGGCCGCTGCCACGGCAGGTCGGGCAGGTCTGCTGGACGGAGAAGAAGCCCTGCTGCATCCGGACGGCGCCCTGGCCGTGGCAGGTCGGGCAGGTCACGGGAGAACTGCCTTTTTTGGCGCCGGAGCCGCCGCATTCGGAGCACGAAACCCAGGTCGGCACCTTGATCTTGGTTTCGGTGCCGGCCACGGCCTCTTCCAGTGTCAGCTCGAGGTTGTAGCGCAGGTCGGCGCCGCGCTGTCCGCGGCCGCGGCGCCGACCTGCGCCGCCGCCGAAGATGTCGCCGAAGACATCGCTGAAAATATCGCTGAAATTATCGCCGGTGAAACCGAAGCCGCCGCCTCCGCCCATCGACGGATCGATCCCGGCGTGGCCGAACTGATCATAGGCGGAGCGCTTCTTGGGGTCGGACAGCACATCATAGGCTTCCTTCACGGTCTTGAAACGCTCCTCGGCCTCGGGATTGTCTTTGTTCCGATCGGGGTGGTATTTCATTGCCAGACGGCGGAACGCCTTTTTGATGTCGCTGTCGCTGGCGTTGCGCGGAACCCCGAGCGTTTCGTAATAGTCTTCTTTTGCCATAAACGCACAACCGCCGGCTTGACGCCGGCGGCCCGATCAGCAGGGAAAGGATGAGCCGCCCCGCCCTACAAGAGGCGGAAAGGCTTGCCGCGGTTTAACGCTTGTCGTCGCGGACTTCTTCGAACTCGGCGTCGACGACATCGTCACCGCCACCGGCTTTTTCATGGCCGTGAGTTTCCGCGGCGCCCGGCTCGGCCTGTTGGGCATAGAGCCGTTCGGCCAGCTTGCCGGAAAGCTCGGTCAGCGTCCTGGTCCGCTGCTCGATCAGATCCTTGTTATCACCGCCCATGGCATCTTTCAGATCGTTCAAGGCCGCCTCGATCTTCGCCCGTTCCTCGCCGGAAACCTTGTCGCCCAGTTCGGACAAGGTCTTGTTGGTGGCATGGACCATGGCGTCGGCGTGATTGCGCGCGGTGACCAATTCGTGCATGCGGCGGTCTTCCTCCGCGTGCAACTCGGCATCCTTCACCATACGCTTGATCTCATCCTCGGACAGGCCGCTGGAGGCGCGGATGATGATGGACTGCTGTTTGCCGGTCGCCTTGTCCTTGGCGGAAACGTTCAAAATGCCGTTGGCGTCGATGTCGAAGGTCACCTCGATCTGCGGCACGCCGCGCGGCGCCATCGGGATGTCGGTCAAGTCGAAGCGGCCCAGCGACTTGTTGTCTCGGGCCATTTCACGCTCGCCCTGCAGCACGTGGATGGTCACGGCCGTCTGGTTGTCCTCGGCGGTGGAGAAGACCTGCGTCGCCTTGGTCGGGATCGTGGTGTTCTTTTCGATCAGCTTGGTCATGACGCCACCGAGGGTCTCGATGCCCAGCGACAGGGGGGTCACGTCCAGCAGCAGCACATCCTTCACCTGGCCGCCGAGCACGCCCGCCTGGATGGCGGCGCCGACAGCCACGGCTTCGTCCGGGTTGACGTCCTTGCGCGGCTCCTTGCCGAAGATTTCCTTCACGAAATCCTGCACCTTGGGCATCCGGGTCTGACCGCCGACCAGGATGACCTCGTCGATGTCGCCCGGCTTGACGCCGGCGTCCTTGAGCGCGGTTTCGCAGGGACCGCGGGTGCGCAGGATCAGGTCCTCCACCAGCGCTTCCAGCTTGGCCCGGGTCAGCTTGATGTTGAGGTGCTTGGGTCCGGTCGCATCCGCCGTAATGTAGGGCAGATTGATTTCGGTCTGCTGGCTGGAAGACAGCTCGATCTTGGCCTTCTCGGCGGCCTCCTTCAGGCGCTGCAGCGCCAGCGGGTCGTTGTGCAGGTCGATGCCCTGTTCCTTGCGGAACTCGTCCACGATGTATTCGATGATGCGCAGGTCGAAGTCTTCGCCGCCGAGGAAGGTGTCACCGTTGGTCGACAGCACTTCGAACTGGTGCTCGCCATCGACCTCCGCGATCTCGATGATGGAGATGTCGAAGGTGCCGCCGCCCAAGTCGTAGACCGCGATCTTCTGGTCGCCGCGGCGCTTGTCCATGCCGTAGGCCAGCGCCGCAGCGGTCGGCTCGTTGATGATGCGCTTGACGTCGAGGCCGGCGATGCGCCCGGCGTCCTTGGTGGCCTGGCGCTGGGAGTCGTTGAAATAGGCCGGTACGGTGATGACCGCTTCCTTGACCTCTTCACCCAAATAGGCCTCGGCGTCCTTCTTGAGCTTCATCAGCACGCGCGCCGAGATCTCCGGCGGCGCCATCTTCTTGCCCGCGACCTCCACCCAGGCATCGCCATTTTCCGCCTCGACGATGGTGTAGGGCACCATCTTGATGTCCTTCTGGACGACATCGTCCTTGAAGCGGCGGCCGATGAGCCGCTTGATCGCGAACAAGGTGTTCTTCGGATTGGTGATGGCCTGCCGCTTGGCAGACTGCCCGACCAGCGCCTCGTTGTCGGTGCTGAACGCGACGATCGACGGCGTGGTGCGCGCACCCTCGGCGTTCTCGATCACGCGGGGCTTGCCACCTTCAAGAATGGCCACGCACGAGTTGGTGGTGCCCAGGTCGATCCCGATAATTTTTGCCATGGATTTCTCCGGTTTATCTGTGATTGTTCTGAGGGACAGATGCTATGTGAGGCCGATCCAGGGGATTTCAAGCCTGGGCTACGACCACGAGCGCGGGGCGCAGCAGACGGTCGTTCAACAGATAGCCTTTCTGAAATACCTTGAGCACGGTGTTCGGCTCGACCGACTCGGCAGGTTCCAAAGCCATGGCCTGGTGCCGTTCCGGATTGAATTTCTCGCCTACCGGATCGATGGCCAAGATGCCGAACTTCTCGAACACGCTCTGAAACTGCTTCAAGGTCAGCTCAGCTCCTTCCCGGAGCTTGGCGACATCGGGGGTATCGGCCGATGAGGCCGCGATGCCGAGTTCCAGGCTGTCCATCACCGGCAACAACTCCTTGGCGAATTTTTCCAGGGCGTACTTGTGCGCATTCTGGAGGTCTTTTTCCATCCGCCGGCGCAGGTTTTCCATTTCCGCCTGGGCCCGCACGAAACGCTCCCAGTTGTCACTCGCCTGCTGCTGTGCCTCAAGCAATGCCCGGTCGGGCTCCGCGGCAGGCGCTTCGGCAGGTGGCGCCTCCACTTCCAGAAGTTCCGGCTGGGCGTCTGTGCCGGGACCGTTGGTCAATTCTTCTTCGCTCATAGTCCGAATTATAGGGGTTCAAAATTTTTTTGATCGGAAAAAACGATACCGCCCGGCTCCTTGGGAGCGGGCGGCGGACTTCCCGGTACCGTCACAACTCCGGAAACATTAAGTTGGGGCCCGTGTCCGCTGATTCAAGGCTGCGCCCACCAGTTTCGCGGTGACGTCCACGAGAGGGATCACCCGCTCGTATTTCATCCGGGTCGGCCCGATCACGCCGAGCACGCCCAGCACGCGATTGTCGACCGAATAGGATGCCGTCACCAGGCTGCAGGGCTCCAGCGGCCGGAGGCCACTCTCTTCGCCAATGAGTATTTTCACGCCGGGGGAGGCGAGGCAGCGATCGAGCAGCCCGACGATGCTTTCCTTCTGACGAAACGCTTCGAACAGGCCGCGCAGGCGCTCCACATCGGCCAACTCGACGAAATCCATGAGGTTGGTTTCACCCCTGACCAGAAACGGCTTCTTCGAGCGAGCGCCCTCCAGCAAGGCCTGCTCGGCGATCTCGCCCGCCTGCAACAGTTGCTCGCTCAGGCGCTCACGTTCGTTCTGCAATTCGGAGCGCAGATGTTCGCGCGCCGAAGCCATGTCCTTGCCGATGCAGACGGCATTGAAGAAATTGGCGGCGGCCTGCAACTCCGCAGCGCTGAAACGATGGGGCGTGTGAATGATCTTGTTGTGGATTTCCTGATCGCTCGTCACCAGGATGGCCAGTACCCGGTGGTCCGACAGCGGCAGAAATTCGATGTGCTGGAACGCCAGGGTTTCCCGCCTCGGCATGGAGATGATACAGGCCATGTGGGTCAGCTCCGACAGCAGTTTGGAGGCGGTTTCCAACAGATCGCGCGGGTTATCCTGGCTCTCGAGGTCCAGCCACAACTGGTCGACGATGCCCTGCTGCAAGGGCTTCACGATCAGCAAAGAGTCGACGAACAGCCGGTAGCCGCTCACGGTGGGCAGGCGGCCCGCCGAGGTATGCGGCGAGGTGATCAAGCCAAGTTCCTCGAGATCGGCCATGACGTTGCGTATGGTCGCCGGGCTCAAACCGGCATCCTTGGCGAGAACGCGCGAACCGACCGGCTGGCCTTCGCCGATATACCGTTCCACCAGTGCCTTCAACAGGTGCTGGGCTCGCTCGCTCAATTCGGGAAAACTTGCCACGGTATGCCGGAAAGATGCTGGATTAGCACTCGATTACGCCGAGTGCCAAAAACTAGCAACCCCTAGATTAAGTGTCAAGAAGGTCCTACCATTGGGCAACGCCGCATCGCAAGCATTTTAACTCGTGGCGAAGATCTAAGGCTTGCCAATCCTAAATAATTTGATGCTCGGGCCTTCAACCCCGGGATTCCACACGACGTTCAGGCGGATGCTTTCGCAATTTCGCACCATCGCGCTCATCGGGAAGCCGGACGCCCCGCGGATAGCGGATACCCTCGGCGCCATCCATGCCTATCTCCTGACTTCCGGACTCGACATTCTGGTGGAGCGAGGCTGTGCCACGCTTTTCCCCCATTCCGCCCAGATCTGCACCATGCCCGAACTGGCCCAGCGGGCGGACATCGCCGTGGTGGTCGGCGGAGACGGCACATTGCTGGGAGCCGCGCGTAGCCTTTACCTGCACGACGTTCCCCTCATTGGCGTCAACCTGGGACGGCTGGGCTTTCTGGTGGATATTTCCCCTAACGACGCGGTCGGGAAGCTCCACGAAATATTGACCGGGTCGTACCGGGCCGAGGAGCGCTACCCTCTGGTGGCCCAACTGATCCGGGACCGTGAAGCCATCGCCCAGGGCGCCGCCGTCAACGAGGTGGTCATCCATAGCGGCAGCGCGACCAGCATGATAGAAATCGAAACCGCCATCGACGGCGTCTTCCTGAATTCGCAGCGCTCCGACGGACTGATCGTCTCCACACCCACCGGCTCGACCGCCTACGCGCTATCGGCCGGCGGGCCGATCCTGTATCCCGCGCTCAATGCGATGGTGCTGGCGCCGATCAATCCCCATACCCTGTCCAACCGCCCCATCGTCATCTCGGGGGACAGCCTGGTCGAGATCGCCTTCCGGCCGAACAAGCAGTTCCGGGCCCAGGTGAGCTGCGACAACGTCCCTTTCCCCGAAGTCGCGGCCGACGACAGCATCGCGATTCGCAAGGCGGAGCGGCCGTTCCGCATTCTTCATCCCATGGACTACGATTTTTTCGAGATCCTGCGGCTCAAGCTCAACTGGAGCAACCGTTAGACGATGCTGACCCGCCTGAGCATACGGGATCTGGCGGTCGTGTCCGCCCTCGATCTGGATCTCCGGTCCGGCTTCACCGTGCTGACCGGCGAAACCGGCGCCGGCAAGTCGATCCTGCTCACGGCGCTGGGGCTTGCGCTCGGCGACCGGGCGGACTCGGGCCTGGTGCGGCCGGGCGCCGAGCGGGGCGAAGTCAGCCTGTGCTTCGATCTGGACGACGCATCGTCTGCCCGCGATTGGCTGCTCGATAATGAACTGGCCGAAGCCGACGAGGACATCTGCCTCATCCGCCGGACCATCAGCGCCGACGGACGTTCCCGCGCTTTCATCAACGGCCGCCCCGCGACCCTGCCGAACCTCCAGGCCTTGGGCCGGCACTTGGTGGAAATCCACGGCCAGCACGCCCATCTGAACCTGCTGCAGGCCGGCGAGCAGCGAGCCTTGCTGGACCGACATGCAGGTTCCCGTGAACTGGCCTCGGAACTGAAACGGATTTTCGATCGCTGGAAAGACGTTTCCGACCGGATCGACCAGCTACAGCAGGACGCCAGCCGCCGCAACGCCCGCCAGGAACTGCTCCAGTACCAGGTGAACGAACTGGAACAGCTCGACATCCCGGCCCTGGACTACCGCGCCCTGTCGGAAGAACACGAACTTCTGGCCAATCTCGGCCGGGTCTCGGAAATCGGCTACGCCCAGCTCAAGCTGCTCTACGAGGACGAACACTATTCCGTGAACGGGCTGCTGGCCCAGTCCACCCACGCGGTCGGCGAACTCGCCCAGCTCTCGCGGGAATTCGCCGAAACGCTGGAACTGCTGGAAAGCGCCCGCATTCAGGTCAAAGAAGCGGCGATGGCGTTGCGCCATCACCTGGACGCCCTCGATCCCGACCCGGCTAAGTTCGCGGCACTGGAACGACGGCTGGCGGAAGTTCACCAGCTCGGGCGCAAGCACCAGGTGCGCCCGGAAGAGCTGCCCGCCCACCTGGAAACGCTCCGGACCGAATTGCGTAGCCTTGCGACCGGCGAAGAACGGCTCGAGCACCTTCTTGCCGAACAAAGCGACCTGCTGGCCGCCTATGACACCGCCGCCCGCGCCCTGTCGCAAAAGCGGCAGCAAGCCGCGGAGGCGCTGGAGACCGACATCTCGCGGCTGATCCATGAACTCGGCATGCCGCACGGGCGCTTCGCCGTCGCGTTCGAGACCGATGCGGAGGCTTTGCCCGCGCCCCACGGGCGGGACAGGATCGAGTTCCTGGTCAGCGCCAATCCGGGTCTGCCGCCGCGGCCGCTGTCGCGGGTTGCCTCCGGCGGCGAGCTTTCCCGCATCAGCCTGGCGATCGAAGTCGCATCGATCGCGCAAAAGACGACGCCAACCCTGATTTACGACGAGGTCGATACGGGCATAGGCGGCGGCGTCGCCGAGATGGTGGGGATCAAGCTGCGCTCGCTCGGCGTCAACCGCCAGGTGCTGTGCGTGACCCACCTCCCCCAGATCGCCGCGCTGGGCCATCAGCATCTCCTGGTCGAAAAACATGCCACAGACGGCATGACCCAGTCCACGGTACGCGCGCTGAACATGGACGAACGCACTGCCGAGGTCGCCCGCATGCTCGGCGGCCTGCGCATCACGGAACAGACTTTGGCCCATGCACGGGAAATGCTGATGCTGGCGCACTGATCTCGCATTCTTCGGCGGATTTTGCTTTAGAATGAATGACACTATCACCACGTCGGTTAGCCGACCCGATCACCCGTACACCGACCAGGAGCCCCCATGACTGAAGCGACGCAAGAGACGAAACCGACACGGTCACTCAAGGAGAATCTCCAGGAAACCGTGGAAATACTGAAAAGCTGCGCTACCGGGACCCTACCCAGGAAAGTGGTCGTCGCAGCCGCACTGATCGCTCCGGGCCTTGTCCTTTTCTGATTCCGACCGCGCGACGCCAAGGCTGGAAAGCCGCGACCGTATGGATCGCGGCCGCTTCGTCCCGACATCCGTTTCCGAAAAATCCACGGCGTAAGCCGTTCAGTCCCCTATTTCCGACTTACGTGACTTCCCTACGATTCCTTCCCGAATGGGAAAAACAGTCCGCCGTGCTGATCGCCTGGCCGCCCCGCAACGGCGATTTCGCCCCCTGGCTGGACGAAGTGGAACAAACCTATGCCGCCATCGCCGAGGCCGTCAGCACGCGCGAAACCCTCTTGGTCGCCTGCCAGGACCAGAGCCATGAACAGCATATCGGCGAAATCCTGGCAAATACCGCGGCGGACCCCGACCGGACCGTTTTCATCCGAATCCCGTACAACGACATCTGGGTGCGCGATACCGCCCCTTTGAGCCGTCAGAATGACGGTCGTGTGGAATTGCTGGATTTCCGCTTCAACGGCTGGGGTGGGAAATACGAATGCGCCGACGATGCGGCACTGGCTGCCCGCCTCGTTGCGAGCGGCATTTTTGGCCACACGCCGCGGGTCGCGGTAGATTTCGTGCTGGAAGGCGGCAGTATCGAGACCGATGGACTCGGCACCCTGCTCACGACCAGCCATTGCCTGCTCAACCCCAACCGCAATCCGGATTGCAGCCGCACCGACATCGAGGCCCGCCTGGCCGAGACGCTGGGGGCCGACCGGATACTGTGGCTGGATCACGGCAAGGCTGAAGGCGACGACACCGACGCCCACGTCGACACCCTGGCGAGGTTCTGCTCGGAACACACCATCGCCTATACCGCCTGCGACGACGAATCCGATCCGCACTATTCGCCGCTCAAGGCGATGGAGCGGCAACTCCAGGCCATGACGCAGCGTGACGGCCGGCCCTACACCCTGGTGCCGCTACCGATTCCGAAACCGATCCGCGACGAGGAGGGGCTGCGCCTGCCCGCCACCTACGCCAATTTCCTGATCATCAACGGCGCCGTCTTGGTCCCCGTCTACGCCGACCCGGCGGATGCGCTCGCCCTCGAACGCCTCGCGCCGTGTTTTCCGGATCGCGAAATCGTCCCGATCCGCTGCACGCCGCTCATCCGCCAATACGGCAGCCTGCACTGCATGAGCATGCAATTTCCCGAAGCCGCAGGAGTCACCCGGGCATGAAATCCACCTTCAAGCTGGCGCTGGTACAGCAAGCCTGCAACGGTGGCCGGACACAGAATCTGGCCGAGTCCGTGGAAGCCATCCGCAGCGCCAAGGCTCAGGGCGCCGATCTGGTGATGCTGCCGGAACTGCACCTTGGCCCCTATTTCTGCCAGACCGAGGACTGCGGCTGCTTCGACGGCGCGGAAGCCATACCGGGCCCCACCACCGCCGAACTGGCGTCCGTGGCGCGGGCGCTGAATATCGTGGTCGTCGCCTCGCTGTTCGAGCGGCGGGCGCCCGGCCTCTATCACAACACAGCGGTGGTGCTGGACAGCGACGGCAGCCTGGCCGGCAAATACCGGAAGATGCACATACCGGACGACCCCGGCTACTACGAGAAATTTTATTTCACGCCGGGCGATCTCGGCTTTCGGCCAATCGACACCTCGATCGGACGGCTGGGAGTACTGGTCTGCTGGGATCAATGGTATCCGGAAGCCGCGCGTCTGATGGCGCTGGCCGGCGCAGACCTCTTGCTGTACCCCACCGCCATCGGCTGGAATCCCGCCGACGACGAGGCAGAGCGGGCGCGCCAGCTCGAAGCCTGGGTGACTGTGCAGCGGGGCCATGCCGTGGCCAACGGACTGACGGTGGCTGCCTGCAACCGCATCGGCAGCGAACCCGATCCCAGCGGCCAGACACCGGGCATCCTGTTCTGGGGCAACAGCTTTGCGGCGGGCCCTCAGGGCGAATTCATCTGTCGGGGAAGCTCGGCGGACGCGGAATTGTTGATGGTGGAAGTCGACCGCAAACGCTCCGAAGACGTCCGCCGCATCTGGCCCTTCCTGCGGGATCGCCGTATCGACAGTTATGAAGGATTATTGCGGCGCTATCTCGATTAACCATCCTCGGTCCATAAAAAAGCCGGGGCAAGCACGACGCTCGCCCCGGCTTTTCGCCAGCGGGATCAGGATTTGATCTCGAATTCCTTGATATCGTGGCCTTGCGCGAGCAAAGCCTGCAGCCAACGCGGTTTCACGCCGCGGCCGCTCCACTTTTCCGCGGCATTATGCGGGTTCTGGTATTTTGCGGGCACTTTGGCGCCCCGGCGGGAACTCGGCGCGGCTGCACTTTTCGAAACGTCTTCGACGATCTGGAACTTGACGCCGGCCTTGGAGGCCAGTTCATTCATCTGGCGAAGATATTCGCGCCGCTCCGATTCCTGTTTGTCCTTGAGCGCCTTAGTCGCCGCATCGATCAGCGACTGTAATTCCTGTACCGTATAACCCGAAAAATCATGTGACATTGACAACACCTCTCTGAGCAAGTCTTAAACTATATTGTTGACACCCTCGATATAATACATAAATCGGAGAACACAATACAATATGTGCCAGCCCATCCTCTTCGAGAAGGGCGAATTCCCGCCTTGGAGGTCGACTTTTTGGCCCTGGCGCCGTTTAGTTACACTGGCTGCCGAACCAAGCCGAAACGCACCGTCGACCTCCCGGGACTGGAGGCAATTCGGACCGGCCCGAGAAACCCGATTTGACATCGTCGCGCGCTTGCTTCGAATCCAGAAACTTTTCCGCGCGCCCAGGCTCGCGTTCTAGGACACCGAGCCCATAAAATACGCCTTTTTTTTCGCGGACATATCGTCGTAGACGTCCGATAACCCCCTAGCATGAAACCACACGTCCCTCCTCCCTCCCTGTCCTCGCTGTTGAAACCGGTGTTACCCGCCCTGCACCATCGGGCCGTCTGCTGGAGCGGTCTGCATGGCTGCGGCGATTCGCTCGCGATCGCTTCAGCCTTCGAGGCATCGCCGGGCTTGTTTCTGGTCGTTACCGCCGATGCGCAAGGCGCCTTGCGCATCGAACAGGAAGTGAGGACGTTTCTAGGCACGGACATACCGATACTTCCGTTCCCCGACTGGGAAATCCTACCGTACGACGTTTTTTCCCCTCTGCCGGAAATCACCTCGCAAAGGCTGCGGACATTCTTCGACTTATCCAGGACGCAGCACGGCCTGCTCATCACGCCGGTTTCCACCCTGATGCATCGCGTGGCCCCGCGGACCCACACCCTGGCCAATACGTTTTCCATACGCGCCGGCAGCGCCCTGAATATCGACCAGACCCGGCAGACCCTGGAAAGCGTCGGCTATCAGTGCGTATCGCAGGTATACCAGCACGGCGAGTTCGCGATCCGGGGTTCGATACTTGACCTTTACCCGATGGGAAGCGAGGTGCCTTACCGCATCGAACTGTTCGACGACGAGGTCGAAACGATCCGTTCCTTCGATACGGAAAGCCAGCGCTCGATCGAAAAAGTGTCAGGGATAGAACTTTTTCCCGCCCGTGAATTTCCTTTCGACGACGCGGCGATCAAACGGTTCCGGCGGAATTTCCGTGCCGAATTTCCCGACGCCGTGAGTCACAGCGCCTTGTACCAGGATGTCAGCAAGGGAATCGCCGCCGGCGGCATCGAATACTACATACCCCTGTTCGTGGAACGGATGGATACGCTGTTCGATTACCTGCCGGCCGATACGACCCTGATACTGCACGGCGACGTCGAGCAAGCCGCCTCGGCCTACTACGCCGAAGCCGTCGGCCGCCACGACCAGCGCCTCCACAATGTCGACCGGCCGCCGCTGCCCCCTGCCCGGCTGTTTCTGGAACCACCGGCGCTCGCATCCACCCTGGCGACCTTCGCTCGGATCGCCATCCCGCCGGCCGATGCCGCGTCCGGCGGCATCGCCGCCGTGGCGTTCGACTGCACCCCGCCCCCCCCCTTGAGTCCCGACAGCAAGACCCAGCCGCCCTACGAACCACTCCAGCGCTTCATCGAGGGATTCGCCGGGAAAATCCTCCTGGTGGCGGAATCCGCCGGCCATCGCGAAACCCTGGCCGCCAATCTCGCGAAATTCCGGATCCGGCCCAGGATCGTCGACGGTTGGCGGGAATTTCTCGCCGCCGACGACCCGCTGTGCCTGACGGTGGCCGCTCTGGATCATGGGCTGGTCATTTCCCAGCCGCCGCTGGCGATCGTGACCGAGGCCCAGCTTTCCGGCGACAAGGCCCAGCAGCGCCGGCGCCGGCAGCGCACGCACGCCAAAGATATCGGCCAATTCCTGCGCAACCTGGAGGAACTGGAAATCGGCGCGCCGGTGGTGCACCGCGAACACGGCGTCGGCCGCTATCTCGGCCTGCAGCGGATCGAAACCGGCGGCGTGGAATCGGAGTTCCTGACCCTGCGCTATGCCAACGACGACAAGCTCTACGTGCCGGTTTCGGCGCTGGGGATGGTCAGCCGCTACGCCGGCGCGGACCCGGAGCATGCGCCGCTGCACCGCCTGGGCAGCGAGCAATGGGCCAAGGCGCGCCGCAAGGCGCTGGAGCAAGTCCGTGACGTCGCCGCCGAATTGCTCGACATCCACGCCAAGCGGGCCGCGGCGAGCCGCAAGAGCTTCGCCACCCTGACCGAAGAATACCTAGGCTTTGCCGCCCAGTTCCCGTTCGAGGAAACGCCCGACCAGGAAACCGCGATCCAGGACGTCATCCGCGACCTCGCCGCCGCCCGTCCGATGGACCGGGTGATTTGCGGCGACGTCGGCTTCGGCAAGACCGAGGTCGCCATGCGGGCCGCCTTCATCGCCGCCCAGAACGGCCGCCAGGTCGCCGTGCTGGTGCCGACGACGCTGCTGGCCCAGCAGCACTACAAGAACTTCTGCGATCGCTTCGCCGACTGGCCGATGCGGATCGAAGTGCTGTCGCGCTTCGTCTCCAAGAAGGACCAGACCCAGGCCATCGCGGACATCGGCGATGGCAAGGTCGACATCATCATCGGCACCCACCGGTTGCTGCAGAAGGACATCCGCTTCAAGGATCTGGGGCTGGTCATCATCGACGAGGAGCACCGCTTCGGGGTCGCCCACAAGGAGCATTTCAAGAAACTGCGCAGCGAAGTGGACTGCCTGGCGCTGACGGCCACGCCCATTCCACGCACCCTGGACATGGCGCTGACCGGCCTGCGCGAGATTTCCATCATCGCCACCCCCCCGCCGCACCGCCACGTCATCCGCACCTTCGTCACCGAATGGGACGACGCCCTGGTGCAGGAGGCCCTCCACCGCGAGATCAAGCGCGGCGGCCAGGTTTATTTCGTGCACAACAAGATCGAGACCCAACCCAAGCTGGCGGAGCGGCTGGAGAAACTGGTGCCCGGCGTGCGCATCCGCATCGCCCACGGCCAGATGCCGGAGCGCGAGCTGGAAAACATCATGCTGGACTTCTACCACCAGCGCTTCAACGTGCTGCTTTGCACCACCATCGTGGAAAGCGGCATCGACGTGCCCAGCGCCAACACCATCCTGATCGACCGCGCCGACACCTTCGGCCTGGCTCAGCTCCACCAGCTGCGCGGACGGGTCGGACGCTCCCACCACCGCGCCTACGCCTATTTGCTGGTGCCGCCGAAAAAGGCCATGACCGCCGATGCGGTGAAGCGCCTGGATGCGATCGAGGCGGCGGGCGAACTCGGCGCCGGCTTCCTGCTATCCTCGCAGGACCTGGAGATACGCGGCGCCGGCGAACTGCTGGGCGAGGACCAGAGCGGCCAGATCCAGGAAATCGGCTTTACCTTATATACGGAGTTGCTGGAGCGCGCCGTCAACGCGCTGAAATCGGGCAGGCAGCCGGAGCTGGAGACCGATCATCTCGGCGGGACCGAGGTCGACCTGCAGTGCGCCGCCCTGATTCCGGAGGAATACCTGCCCGACGTGCACACCCGCCTGGTGCTGTACAAGCGCATCGCCAATGCCCGCAATGACGATGAGCTGCGCGAGCTGCAGATCGAGATGATCGACCGTTTCGGCCTGTTGCCGGACGCGACCAAGCACTTGTTCGCGATCAGCACGCTGAAGAACGAGGCCGCCAAGCTGGGCATCGCCAAGATCGAAGCGGGCGCCAGCGGCGGGCGGCTGATTTTCGAGGCCCAGCCCAACATCGACCCGGCCGCGATCATCCTGCTGATCCAGAAGGAGGCAGCCACCTACAAGCTGGACGGCCCGGACAAGCTGCGGTTCATCGCCAAGCTCCCCACCCCGGCGGAACGCATCCAGTTCGTGGAGGCCCTGCTGGGAAGACTGGCGGCCAAATGAGCTGCCGAGACCGGAAGAGCCACACCTCGTGGAAGCCGGCACGCTGGACCACCGGGCGGCTTGGAACTCTTACTTTGAACGGAGGACCTGTCCACCATGTTTACCGGAATCATCCGAGGCCGCGGCCGGATCATTGCCGCCGACCCGCAAGACACCGGCACCCGCTTTCGCATCCGCTTTCCGGACGACCTGCTCGGCGGCCTGGAAACCGGCGCCAGCGTGGCGATCGACGGCGTCTGTCTCACCGTGGTGCGGATCGCCGGCAATGAGATCGACTTCGATGCCATCGCCGGCACGCTGGCGCTGACCAATCTCGGCGACCGCCGCGCCGGCGACGAAGTCAACCTGGAGCGCTCGGCCCGCCTGGGCGACGAGGTCGGCGGGCATCATGTCTCGGGCCACGTCTCCACCACCGGCGTGATTACTTCGATCGAACTGGAAAGCCCCGGCAACCATCACATCGAATTCCAGGTGGACCCGCAGTGGGCACGCTACATCTTCCTGCGCGGCTTCCTGGCGGTGGACGGCGCCAGCCTCACGGTGGCGGAAGCCGATCCCGAGCGCGGCCGGTTCCGGATCAACCTGATTCCCGAAACCCTCCGCAACACCTGCTTCCGCCGCTACCGCACCGGCGACCGGGTGAACATCGAAGTGGAGCACCAGACCCAGGTGCTGGTGGACGTGGTGACGCGGACGATCAGCGCCGCGCTGGCGGGCCGGGAGGATCGTCAGGCCGAGAAATGAGGTGTAGCCCATGGCACCGGATGACCGCCAACGCTGGTCCCAGCGCGTCACCGAGACCAGCAATGCGCTGGACCTGGAGCCGGGCGTGTTCACCTGGGACGATCCGCGCCGGATCGCGCTGTCGCTGCGGCGCTCCGCCGAATCCAGCAGGCGCCGCAAGGCCGGGCCGTTCCAGTCGGCGATGTCGATGCTGAATTTCTACATCAACCGTGCCGGCAGCCAGCTTTCCGAATCGCAGCGGGCCTGCCTGGAGGCGGCGAAGGACGAGCTGCGGGCGCTCTACGGCAGGCCGCGCCGACGCCCGCCGCCGTGATCAATCCGTGGCCACGCCGCGGCGGGAGGCGATCACGTATTCCGCCACCGGCGTGCCGCCGATCAGATGTTCCTGGATGATCCGCTCCAGCACTTCCGGGGTGCAGTCGCGATACCACACGCCCTCGGGATAGACCACGGCGATGGGGCCCTGGGCGCAGACGCGGAGGCAGTCCGCCTTGGTGCGGAATACGCCGCGCTTGGTCAGGCCGAGTTCCTCGAGACGGCGCTTGAGGTACTCCCAGGACTCCAGGCTTTCCTCCCTGCCGCAGCACTTGGGCTTGGTCGCGCCAGCACACAGAAAGATATGTCGTTCGATGTCGTTCAGCCCGAGCTGGGCCACGACGTTTCTCAGTGCTTCCATGGTTCCTCCGTCTTCGCTTCAGTTTGACAATGCGCCCCAGGAAACCAGCAGGCAACGCAACACGCCATAGTCGTAGCGCCCTTCCAGCGCCTCGAACAGGGGCTTGATGGCGGCCGGCCGGTCCTGGGGCAGGTTCCTCCACACGCTTTCGATCCGCGCGGCCTCCTCGTCCGAAAGCCCAGTCACATCCAGCGCATCCACGGCGCCCCGGGCCACGGCCTGGGCCAGATGGGCATAGACGGTGGAAGGCTTGAGTTCACGCCGCGCGGCGATCTGCTCGACGCCGAGGCCGAGCCGGAACAGCGCCAGGCTTTCCTCCGCCGTGGTCTGCCCCGCGATGTCCCCGCCGCCGCGCTGGCCGGAATGCTCGCGGATCAGTTCCAGGAATTCGTCGCCGTACAGCGCCAGCTTGCGCTCGCCGATACCGGGGATTCGCGCCAACTGGACGTGAGTTTCCGGGCGGCGCTGGACCATTTCCATCAGCACCGCGTCGTGCAGGATGACATAAGGCGGGACGCCCTGTTCGTCGGCCAGTTGACGGCGCAGGCCGCGCAGGGCCTGGAACAGGTTTTCGTCTTGAGGATCGGAAAAGCGGATCGCGCCGCGCCGTGTGTCGCGGGCGGACGCGGCAGTCTTCCTGGTTTCTGGGTCCTTGCGCAGGAACAGGGTCTGTTCGCCCTTGAGCAGGGGGCGGCTGGCAGGGCTCAGCCGCAGGGCGCCGTGGGCTTCCCAGTCGACCACGAGAAAACCCTGGGTGACCAGTTGGCGGAACACCGAGAGCCATTGCTTGTCGTCCAGCTCCCGGCCGATGCCGAAGGTGCTGAGCCGGTCGTGGCCGAAGCCGCGGACGCGTTCGGAGGTCTTGCCGAGCAGCAGGTCGATGACGTAATGGGCGCCGAAGCGCTGGCCGCTGCGATAGACGCAGGACAAGGCCTTGCGCGCGGCCTCGGTCGCATCCCAGGTCTGCACCGGGTTGAGGCAGTTGTCGCAGTTGCCGCAAGGCTGTTCCAGCCGGTCGCCGAAATAGTGCAGCAGGGTCTGGCGGCGGCAGGACGTCAGCTCGCAGAACCCCAGCATGGCCTCGAGCTTGTGGCGCTCCACCCGCTTGTGCAGTTCGTCGGCGTCGGAGGATTCGACCATGCTGCGCAGGGTGATGACGTCCTGCAGCCCGTACACCATCCAGGCATTGGCGGGCAGCCCGTCGCGGCCGGCGCGCCCGGTTTCCTGGTAATACGCCTCCAGGCTCTTCGGCAGGTCCAGATGCGCCACGAAGCGCACGTTGGGCTTGTCGATGCCCATGCCGAAGGCGATGGTCGCCACCACGATCAGCCCTTCCTCGAGCAGGAAGCGGCGCTGGTTGTGCTGGCGGGTTTCGGCCGAAAGGCCCGCATGGTAGGGCAAGGCCTTGAGGCCCTTGCCGCAGAGCCAAGCGGCGGTTTCTTCGACCTTCTTGCGCGACAGGCAGTAGACGATGCCGGCGTCGCCCTCGTGCTCGCGCCGGATGAAGTCCAGCAACTGTTGGCGGGCGTTGGACTTCTGGCCGATGGCGTAGCGGATGTTGGGCCGGTCGAAACCGCCGAGGAAAACCCGGGCCTCGTCCAGTCCCAGCCGTTCGATGATCTCCCGGCGGGTCCGCTCGTCGGCGGTCGCGGTCAAGGCGATGCGGGGGACCGCCGGAAAGCGCTGGTGCAGCAGCGACAACTGCCAGTAATCGGCCCGGAAATCATGCCCCCATTGCGAGACACAATGGGCTTCGTCGATGGCGAACAGCGCGATGCGAACCCGGTCGAGCACGCTTAGGAAACGCTCGGTCAACAGGCGCTCCGGCGCCACGTAGAGCAGGTCCAGCTCGCCCGCCAGGAATCGGCTCTCCACCTGGCGCTGGGTATCGAAATCCAGGCTGGAATTGAGGAACGCGGCCTTCACGCCCAATTGCAGCAGGGCGCCGACCTGGTCTTCCATCAGCGCGATCAGGGGCGAGACCACCACCCCGGTACCCGGCCGCAGCAGCGCCGGAATCTGGTAGCACAGCGACTTGCCGCCACCGGTGGGCATCAACACCAGGGCGTCGCCCCCGCTCAGCAACTGCCCGATGATCTCGGCCTGAAGGCCGCGGAAACGCTCGTAGCCGAAAACCGTTTGCAGCGTTTTCAGCGGGCTGACAGCATCGACGGACATGGAAACGGAGCCGGAAACCCAAAAGGCTCCACTATAAAGCATCGAAGGGAGATAATGACGCCCCACGTCCCCGAGAGCACCGGTATGCCGAAAACCGACAACCTGTACTCCGCCATACCCGCCGATCTGCCCGACGAACTGTTCGAAACCCTCGAACAGACCGACGGCTTCCGGCTGGAACGCATCGTGTCCCGCGGACACGTCACGCCGGAAAGCGCATGGTACGACCAGCCGCTGACCGAATGGGTGGTGCTGTTGCAGGGCGAAGCCTCGCTGCGCTTCGAGCAGGAATCCGAACCGCGGCGCCTGGCTCCCGGCGACTGGCTGCGCATCCCGCCGCATTGCCGGCACCGGGTGGAATGGACTTCGACCCAGCCGGAAGCCGTCTGGCTCGCCCTGCATTATCCCGAACCGGTCCGTACCGAAACCCTGGAATCCGAATGACCCGTGGCAAATCCATCTACCGCCTGTTTCCCCCGCCATTCGAGGAAGTCGCGCTGCACGGCCTGTATCTGAGCCTGAACCTGCATCGGTTGAGCAGCGCGGGCCGGCCGTTCGTGTATGCCAATTTCCTCGCCAGCCTGGACGGGCGCATCGCCCTGGAGGATGCCAGCGGCCAGACCTTCTTGCCGAAATCGTTGACCACGCCGGACGATTTCCGGCTGTTCCTCGAACTCGAAGCCCAGGCCGACTGCCTGATCACCCACGGCGGCTATCTGCGTTCGCTGCAGGAAAAGCGGCTGGGCAACATCCTTCAGATCGGCCTGGAGGAGCGCTCGCGCGATCTGGCTGCCTGGCGCCGGAACCAGGGGCTCAAGCCCCAGCCGGACATCGTCGTCGCCAGCGCCAGCCTGGACTTTCCCATGCCTGCATCGATCCGCGAGCACGGCCAGCGCTGCCTCATCGCCACCGGCCGCCATGCCGATCCCGCCCGGGTCCGCCATTGGGAAAACGAAGGCTATGACATTCTGTTCACCGGCGACGGCGCCATGGCGCAAGGCGATGCCCTGGTCGACGAGCTCGACGCGCTGGGCTACCGCTCCATCTACCTGATCGCCGGTCCCCACATGCTCGACACCATGGTCCGCAACGGCCGGCTGTCGCGGCTGTTCCAGACCATCACCCACCAGTTGCTCGGCGGCGAAGGCTTCCGCACCCTGGTGCCGGGGCCCGAACTCGGCCCCCATGGCCATTTCAAAATGCTGTCCCTGTACTACGATCCGACCTCACCGCTCGACACCGGGCAGTGGTTCGCCCAGTTCGAAAACCTGTCCGGCGCGGCTTAAGCTACACTGCCCCGATTGATACCACTGCGTCAAGCCGCATGCTCGTCGAAACCTTCCACACGCTCCGCGACTTCGCCCGTTTGCACGAGATCGCCTCGGTCCTGATCCGGTTCGGGTTCGGCGAGGCCGTGCACCGGCTCGGCATCCATCACGCGCTGGAAAAAGCCGGAAAATCGCTGTACTGGAAATACGCGGAGGAACAAGCGCAGCTCTCGCTGCCGGCCCGCATGCGCCGCGCCCTCGAGGAAATGGGACCGAGCTTCATCAAGCTCGGGCAGATTCTGTCGACGCGCGTCGACCTGCTGCCGCCCGAATGGATCGAGGAACTGAGCCACCTCCAGCGGCGGGTCCCCCCCCTCCCCTTCGAGGCTCTGCGGCCGCAACTCGAAAGCGATCTGGGCGGGCCGCTGGACAAGCTGTTCGCGGCCTTCGATACCCGGCCGCTCGCCGCGGCCTCGATCGCCCAGGTGCACCGCGCCAGGCTGCACAGCGGCGAAGACGTCGTGGTCAAGATCCGCCGGCCCAGCATCACCAAGACCATCGATGCGGACCTGCGATTGATGGCGAAGCTGGCGAAACTGATCGAGTTCGAATTCCCCGAGCTCGATTACCTGCGCCCCAGCGAAATCGTGCGCCAGTTCGGGCTTTCGATCCACCGCGAGCTGGATTTCGTCAACGAATGCCGCAACACCGATCGCCTGGCGGCGAACTTCCGGACCGATCCCAGGATCGTCATTCCCCGGGTTCACTGGGACTATGTGCGGGAGCGGGTCTGTGTCATGGACTACATCGAAGGCATCGACGCCATGGATCTCGACGCCGTCCGCGCGGCCGGGCTGGACCAGCGCACGCTGGCCAAGGTCGGCGCGGATGCGATGCTCAAGATGATCCTGCTGGACGGTTTCTTCCACGCCGATCCGCATCACGGCAACCTGCTGTACCTGCCGGACCACCGCATCGCCTTCCTCGATTTCGGCATGGTGGGCCGCCTGCCGGAACTGCGCCGCCACCAACTGGTCGATCTCCTGTCCGCCATCGTCGGCCGGGACGCCCAGACGGCGGCGGACGTCCTGCTGGACTGGGCGGGCACGGTCAACGTCGATCCGGATCTGCTGATCGCGGACATGGACAACCTGATCGACGACTATCACGGCGCCACGCTGAAGCAGCTGAGCCTCACCCAGATGCTCACCGACCTGACCCAGCTCATGCGGCAGCACCGGTTGGCATTGCCGCCGGATCTGACCCTTTTGTTCCGCGCGCTCATCACCCTCGACGGCATCGGCAAGCAGAACGATCCGGACTTCGACATCTTCACCCAGGCGGCCCCCTTCATCGAGAAAAGCCTGAAAGAGCGCTACGACCCCGAGAAGATCGCCCGCAGCGCCTGGCGCAACGCCCTGCACGCCATGGACATGGTCGCCACCCTGCCGACCGAGCTGCGGCGGGTGTCGCGCGCCGTACAGAAAGGCGCGCTCAAGCTCAACATCGACCTGGCCCGGCTCGATCACCTGGGCTGGCAGGTGGAGCGGGCGCTGGGCTGGCTCAGCCTCGGCCTGGTTGCCTCGGCGCTGATCATCGCCTCGGCCATCGTCATGACCGTGCAGGGCGGCCCGACGCTATGGGGCCTGCCGGCGTTCGGGCTGCTGGGCTACGTCGGCGCCAGCGCCATGGCGTCCTGGCTACTGGTCGCGATCTGGCGCGGCACCCGGGGCAAGCACTGATCGCGGCGTCCAGACGCTGCTCCCCGTGTCTTCGGCCGCCCGCTCCCAGCGGGTGACGGCCAGCGTGGCGACGGCGTTGCCGATCAGGTTGGTGATCGCCCGCGCCTCCGACATGAACCGGTCCACCCCGAGCAGCAGCGCCAGACCCGCCACCGGCACCACATCCAGCGAGGACAGCGTGGCCGCCAGGGTGATGAAGCCGGCCCCGGTCACGGCCGCCGCGCCTTTGGAGGTCAGCAGCAGCACCGCCAGCAGGGTGAGCTGGTGCCCGAGGGTCAGCGGCGTGTCCGTCGCCTGGGCCACGAACACCGCCGCCATCGTCAGGTAGATCGCCGTTCCGTCCAGGTTGAAGGAATAGCCGGTCGGCACCACCAGCCCGACGATCGAACGCGGGCACCCCGCCGCCTCCAGTTTTTCCATGAGCCGCGGCAAGGCGGCTTCCGATGAAGAAGTGCCCAGCACCAGCCATAGTTCTTCCTTGATGAGCTTCAGCAGCCGCCACAGGCTGAAGCCGGAAACTCTCGCCACCGTCCCCAGCACCAGGACCACGAACGACGCACAGGTCAGATAGACCCCGCCCATCAGCTTGCCCAGCGACAGCAGGGTGTCCGGCCCGTACTTGCCGATCGTGAACGCCATCGCCCCGAATGCGCCTACCGGCGCCGCCCGCATGATGAGGCCGATGGTGGCGAACAAGGCTTCCGACACCCGTTCCAGAAAATCCAGCACCAGCGTGCCGCGCTCGCCCTGCCTGCTCATGGCGACGCCGAACAGCACCGAGACCAGCAGCACTTGCAGGATATCGCCCTTGGCGAAGGCGTCGACCGCGCTGGCGGGGATGATGTTCAACACGAAATCGACGCCGTT
The DNA here is from genome assembly GCF_012769535.1 of Methylococcus geothermalis. Lineage (NCBI taxonomy): Bacteria > Pseudomonadati > Pseudomonadota > Gammaproteobacteria > Methylococcales > Methylococcaceae > Methylococcus > Methylococcus geothermalis. The sequence continues at coordinate 1,366,413 of NZ_CP046565.1, read as the reverse complement.
CAGAGCCTTGGCGCCGCTGGCGTACTGGCCGATCGCCGCGGCGTCCAGGGTCTTGGGATCGGCGTGGATGCCCGCCCCCGGCTGCAGGAGGTTGACCACGACCAGCCCGATCACCAGCGCCACGGTCGTCAGCACCTCGAAGTAGATCAACGCCTTCAACCCGACACTGCCGATCTTGCGCAGATCGCCGACCTTGCCGATGCCCAGCGTCACCGTCACGAACACGATCGGCGCGATCATCATCTTGATGAGCTTGACGAAGCCATCGCCCAAAGGCTTGAGCGTCACCCCCAGCTCCGGCCAAGCCGCACCCAGCGCCACGCCGACGATGACCGCCAGGATCACCTGGACGTAGAGTTCCTTGAAGAGGTGCCGCCCCGCCATCCGCCATCCCCTGCCCAAAAGGGGTAAGCATACCCGAGCGGCCGGAGCCGTTCAGCCGTCGCCATGACCGCGGGCCGCAACAAGGAGGGTGGCGGCTCTCCTTTGCGGCGGCTTGGGCAGCGGTTTTTTTCCATCCCGAGATGGACCGTTCCGCCCGACGGGATGACAATAGGAACCCTCTCCAGTTTCTCCGCCCCGGCGATCTGCCGCCACCTCGGCGATACCGCGGTCCTCCCCCGATCGGGAACCAATGAGCGGATGATTGGATTCCGAATAACAACATCTGGGAGAGATCGACCGTGAAATGATCTGGCAAGAGTTTTCCGGACACAAAATCATGCAGCTTTGTCGGTGCAGTTGGTCGAACTCGGCAGGCGTTCGATCACCGAGTGTCGAATGCTTGCGCTGCCGGTGATAAAACACTTCGAGGTATTCGAAGATCTCTTGCTTGGCCTGCTCCCGGGTCTCGAAACGGCGATGAGGGATCAGCTCCGTTTTGAGGGTGGGAAAGAAGCTCTCGGCCGGAGCGTTGTCCCAGCCGTTGCCGTTGCGACTCATGCTGCAGAGGTAGCCAGGGTCCTTCAGCCTCGTCTGGAAGCGACCTGATGCGTACGGGCTGCCGCGGTCGGAAGGCACCAGTAAGCCCTTGCCAGGACGTCGACGCCAGCGGGCCATCTGCAGGGCATCGACGACCAGGTCGGCGGTCATCCAGGCCGACATGGCCCACCCCACCACTTGGCGCGAGAATAGGTCCAGAAACACCGCCAGGTAGAGCCAACCTTCGCCGGTCGCCACGTAGGTGATGTCGCCGACGTAGACGCGATCCTGCTCGGCGACCTGGAACTGCCGGTCCAGACGGTTGGGCGCCACCGGCAGGGTATGGTTCGAGTTCGTGGTCGCCCGAAACCGCCGCCGGGTCTTGCAGCGCAGCCCTGCCTGGCGCATCAGACGGCCGATCCGGGCACGGCTGACCCGCTGCCCCTGCGGGTCCAAGTCGTCCTGGATACGCCGTGTTCCGTAGGTTTGGCGACTGTCCTCGAAGATCTGTTTGAGGTCCTCTGTCAACTGCCGATCGGCTTGCTTGCGGGCACTCTCGGGCCGGCTCACCCATTCGTAGAACCCGCTCCGGGAGACGTCGAACACACGACACATCCGGCTCACCGAAAACACAGCCTCATGCTCTTGAATCAAGGCGTACTTCACGTGGCATGCTTCGCGAAGTACGCCGCTGCTTTTTTTTTTTTAAGATGTCGCGCTCCTCTTTCAAGATCGATACCTCTCGGCGCAGCCGCCTCAGCTCTTCGTCAAGGTGCTCGGAATGCACCGACTCCTGACCGGCCTGAGGCTTGCCGTGATACCGCCGAACCCAGCCGTACAACGTATCCTTGCCGACCCCCAACTCCCGCGCCGTCTGGGGCAACGGGCGCTTCGACTCCACGGCCAACTTCACCGCCGATTCCTTGAACTCCGCGGTGTACTTGTTACGTCCCGAGTGATCATCTTCCTCGAAGGAGTTAGGCTCTATTCGAAGCCTGGAGCCTGCTCCGGGAAGTGTTTGGTCCGTCCTCGAAGAAGGGAGCGTCCCGATGATGATTCGTTTGCATCCCCGTGCCCGTACGACGCCTGCGGTGCGGCGGGAACTTCAGGAGTCCACCCAGGGTTCGCGGGCCCTGGCCCGGCAGTAGGGCCTCGCCCGTGCCACCGTGCAGAAGTGGCGCCGGCGGACGTCGGTCGAAGACGCCTCCCACCGGCCGCCTACGCTGCATACCACGTTGACCCCGGCGCAGGAGGCCATCGTCATCTACCTGCGGCAACACCTGCTGTTGCCGCTGGATGACCTGCTGGCCGTCACGCGGGAATGCCTCAATCCCGGAAATTGTCAAGGTAGTTGTCGCCTCGGTGGTTAAATCTCAAGCGGCTTTTTTGGCCTCGGTTTTCCCCTCTCTTGGATCGCCTGCTTTCGCATCAGTCTGATCCGGATTCAAATGAACCACCTGGATCCGTTGCCAATTCCGGGTGGGTCCCCGCCAACGCTGAGGATGCCGGGCTCGGGCGGCCTCGTAGACGGCCTTGCGTTGATCCAGCAGCGCCGTGTCCTGGCCGGCATGGCGCTGTGCCGGGGTGACGAAGCGGATGGCGCTGTGGCGATGTTCGTGGTTGTACCAGCGAACCAAGCCCATTACCCACTGCCCTGGCCGCCGCCAGGTCGGCAAAGGGCCGCAGCGGGTATTCGGGGCGGTATTTCAAGGTCTTGAACAGCGATTCCGAGTCAGGGTTGTCGTTGCTGACCGCCGGGCGACTGAATGACGGTATGACGCCGAGCGCCTGCAGGGTGGCCAGCATGGTCGCGCCTTTCATGGGGCCGCCATTGTCGGAATGCAGGATGACCTGATCCGGCAGAACGCCTTCGCGGTGGCAGAGATCACGCAAAACCTCGCTGGCCAGGACACTGTTTTCTTCTTCATAGACCTGCCAGCCAACGATCTTGCGGCTGAACAGGTCGAGGAACAGGTAGAGATAGAAGAACTGCCCCCGGATGGCGGCCGGCAGGTAGGTGATGTCCCCACTGTAGACCTGGTTCGACGCCGTGGCGCAGACCGCACGGGGCTTGGCTCTCGTGGTCTTTGCGGGGCGTTCGCTGCGGCGGTGCCCCAACTGGTTTTCCGCCCGCAGCACGCGATAGAAGGTCGACTCCGAGGCGAGATAGCGGCCTTGATCCGCCCGCCGGGGCACGATCTGGCTTGGCGGCAAATGGCCGAATTCCTCCGAATTCGCCACCGCCAGCAGCTCGGCGCGCTCTTGGGCCGTCAGCTTGTGGGGTGGCTCATACGGCCGTAACGGGCGCTGGTCGCTGCGGATCGTTTCGTCCTCCCGCCAGCGTTGCAGGGTGCGCGCACTCAGCCCCAGCACGGCGCAGGCTTCGTCCTGGCGCGCGCCCGCCGTCGTGGCTTCCGACAGCAGTGCGACCCCTTGCTGGCGCTCTTCGAGGGGGGTCATTCGACCTCTCCCCCCAAGAGCGCCCGGTACTTTTTTTGAAGCACCCACAGCGCCGCCGCTTCCGCCAACGCTTTCTCCTTGCGCGTCAATTCGCGTTGGAGGCGTTGGTTTTCTTCCTTCAGTGTACGGAGCTCCCGCGAGCCTTCACGACTTTCGACCGCGCCGGCAGCACGACAAAAGTCCGCCTGCCATTGCGCCAAGTGATGTGCAAACAAGCCTTTTTCCCGACACCAGGCATTGAGCGCCTCGCCTTCCAGGCCATGGCTTTCATGCAGTGCGAGCAAACGTTCTTCCACGCGCCAATCCTGAGGGCGTTTCTCCCGCACTGACGAGGGACTCTGATCTTGGTCTGTAGCCTTGTTCATCCAACCCTTCAAGGTAAAGTAATTCACGTTTAACTCTTGCGCTAAAGACCGGACCGACCGGTCTCCACGATTCAATGTCTTGGCGAGCGCTTGCTCTTTGAAGGCTTCAGAATACGTTGCTTTCATCTGGCTCTCTATCCTCTAAAGTTCATCAGTTCTGAAAATTAGAGGCGACAACTATTCTGACGCAGGGGGATCCCGGCGTCTCGCGCTCCGGGCTGGATCGCTGCCTGCGGCGGCATGGCGTCGCTCATCTCAAGGCCTTGCAACCGATACCCGCCGCCACACCCCACAAATCCTTCAAGGCTTATGAGCCGGGCTTCCTCCACGTCGACGTGAAGTACCTCCCCGCCATCCAGGGCGAAGCCCGCCAGTTCCTGTTCGCCGCCATCGATCGCGCCACGCGGTGGGTCTACGTGGCTCTGAAACCCAACCGCACCGCGCGTTCCGCCAAGGCGTTCTTGAAGGCCGTGGTCGAGGCGGCACCGTTCCGCATCCCGACATGCCTGACCGATCACGTCTCGGAGTTCACTGACCGCTTCCTGGTTAAGGCCAAGCAACCGACGGGCACCCACCTCTTCGATCAAGCCTGCGCCGAGCACACTATCGAACACCGCTTGATTCCACCCCGAAAGCCACCAACCAACGGCATGGTCGAACGGTTCAAGGGCCGCATTGCCGAGGTGCTGCAAACCCATCGCTTCGACTCGACCGAAGACCTGGCGACCACCTTGCTGCGTTATGCCAACCTCTACAATCACCACATGCCGCAGCGAGCCCTCAACCATCAAACGCCGGTCCAGGCCCTGAAACAATGGCAAGCATCACACCCCGATCTCTTTCACAAGAAGGTTTATCACCTCACGGGACTTGACAAGTAGGCTTACTGAATACTTATTTCTTCACTGGCCGGAATCCCACCACACCATGCTCCACGTCGAACATGACGTCATAGTAGGTATACAACATCAACCCGGTGTTCATATATCCCGACCACGTCGGCCCGCCATCGTTTCCGCGCACGCTAGCCGAAACCTTATTGACAGTCGCCTTCTGCCCGGTGAGAAGATAAAAATCGAGATTCTGGCCACCCGGAACCGTCGTGGCCGCGCTGATCGTCAGACCCACTTTCGATTTGAAATCCCCCGTATAGGGTACAGTGCTACCCTCGGGGTTGCGAAGAAACAGAGAGTCGACATATAAATTATCGTTTTGCCAAAGGGTCGTCGCGGGCGCGCCGGTGTCGAGGGTCAAGCCAACGTTCGAAAACGCCTGACCATTGCCACTGCTGGACCTGCCATATTCCCATGACAGATTCGCATAGGTAATCTGCTCGCTCCACGTCGGCATGCTGCCGACCGGAAAATTCGAATATGGCGGACAAGTAGAAGAAGGGGCTTCCGGCGCCCCACCCGCTTCCACACAGGTCGGATTCATCGGCAATTGCGTGGTAAAGGTGGCCATATCCTCATCGGTAATGCCGATCGTCAATGTCGGTTTAGATTTTCCCAGCGGACCCACATGGACGATAAAACCGTTAGTCAGGCCGGTTTGCGGCAACTGAGGGAGGGCGGAATAAACGCCGGCCGACTTATCAGCTGTCATTATCGGAAAAAGTGCCGCACCGAAGTCACCATAGAAATGCCCGAACAAGGGCGGCTTGCCGGTCGCCAAGGCCTTATACCAAGCCTTGACTTTCTTCGGTTTTTTCTTGTCCGCAAAAGCTGTAATCTGAGCGACGCCGACGGGAGCCACTGACTCGCACTGTTTGGCGAATCCGGACCCCCGGGGTTTATACAGCGCTACCACCGTATCCACCAGATTGGCCGTGTATTCATTACCAGATGTATAGGCTATCGAAAGCGCATCGGTCTGGACTGTCTCGTAATTCCCCCACCACTGCCCTTTCTTTTTCGGTGGCGTAGGCGTATATGCCGCCCAGAATCCCGGACCTCCGGTATCGAATTCATACAGCTGTGGAGCCCCGCCGCCGAGCCCGACATGGATGCCGAGCTTGTATTCAGGCGACTTCCCGGAACCGGCATTGACGTTCACGAGCTTCAACGGAACGATACACGGTTCAGCTGACTCCGCAGCCTGTGCCGATACCAGGCCAACCCCCAGAATCAGCCAAGAACAAAAACCAATGGAATGTGCGTTATCTGCCATTTCATATCTCCATAAAAACTATCATTGTTTTAAGTATTTCCTATGTCGCCCAGGACGACGTCCAGCATGCATTTCGCAGCCGAGGCCCTGTGTATCGATCGCTCCAGCGATCAGGACGCGCATCACTAAAATCAGCAGATTACTTCATCAAGTAATCATAATATTCTAATATTATGATTACTTATCAGAAACAGACGCAGAGATCGAAGCGATACCCCTGTTCTTCGTTCCGGACAGGCTATATTAACAGATTTCGTTCTTAAAAGTTGCGACACTCTGTTAATTTTCATTCACATCACAAACATTGCCATTGCTTGGTGCGTGGAAAATTCGAAGGCGATTGTTATGATCCAAATCAATGCATGTAGGGCAATAATCGCCCTGAAAATGATCTGGAACCGCGATTTCCTGAGCTTGTGCCGGTATTCCCGCTGGGCAATCAAGGCTCCCGGCCAGCCGCCGAGCAGGGCGAACAGATGCAGGTAGGTTTCAGGCACGCGCCAATGCCCGGTGATCGAGGAGCGCTTGTCCAGGCCATAGAGAAAAAGCGTGATGGCGCTGATGAACACGTACATCAGGAGGGGGATGGGGTTGCCGACGCTCCACAGCAGCCAGGTCGACAACAGGAAGGGCAGGCCGATCACGCCGTTGATGTATGGCGACCGCTCCAGCGGCTTGACCTGGACGGGCCCGAAACGCGGCGCGGCGTACTTGATCCCCTCGATCGCCGCATGCCGCAGCCGCTCCCGGCCGTCGGCCTCGGTTTCGACGCGGTAGTGCACGATATCGCCGATCTGAGGCCGCCGGCTCATGCCCTTCTTGAAAGCGCTGATGTGGATGAAGAGATCATGCTCTCCCACGAACGGACGGATGAACCCGTACCCCTTTTCATCCTGCCAGACCACCAGCTCACCGACCTGGAATGGCGATAGCTTTCCCATGAACGCACCCTGCCCGATTGTTTTCGTTGTCCGGCCCTCCCCGCAGACCGTGCGCTTATTCTAATCGGTCGGGAACGGGAAAAATCAGGGAGCGGGCTCCCGGTGGATCATCCAGTAGACGACGGGCACGACCCACAGGGTGAACAGGGTGGAGGCGAAGATGCCGAAGATGAAGCTCCAGGCCAGGCCTGAGAAGATCGGGTCCAGGGTGATGACGAAGGAGCCGAACATGGCGGCGCCGGCGGTGAGGAAGATGGGCCTAAGGCGGGTGGCGCCGGCTTCGACCAGGGCATCGAACAGCGGCGTGCCCTGCCCCCGCAGGCGCTCGATGAAGTCGATGAGGATGATGGAATTGCGCACCACGATGCCGGCCAGCGCGATCATGCCGATCATGCCGGTGGCGGTGAACAGGACGGGATTGTCATAGCCGGCCACCGGCGAGGTGAACAGCAGGTTGAGCAGCCAGAATCCGGGCATGATGCCGATGATGGTCAGCGGAATGGCCACCATGATGACCAGGGGCATGCCGAGCGAGCCGGTCTGAGCCACCAGCAGCACGTAGATCATGACCAGCGCGGCGCCGAACGCTGCGCCTAAGTCGCGGAACACGTCGACGGTGATCTTCCATTCCCCTTCTCCGGCCAGGTCGACCCGGTAGCCCGGCGGCAGCGGCTTGGAGTCCTCGATGTCGCCCCAGTCCAGCACCGCCTCGACCGGGGTTCGGCCGGCCATTTCGGCGGTGACGTAATTCAGCCGGAGAAGATTCTTGTGGTAGATGGTACGGTCCGCCTGGTCCTCGACCAGGGTGCCCACCTCGCCGAGCGGCACCAGTTGGCCGTCCGCCCCCCGCACCTTGAGCGTCATGAGTTCGGCCAGGGACGAGCGCTCGGCGCGCGGCAGGCGGAGCACGATGTCGAGCGGCTCGCGTTCTCCCCGCACGTGAACGGTGCCGACAGGCCGCCCTGCCGTCGCGGCTTGCAAAGCCTCGGCCAGCGTCGCCACGCTGAGCCCGTTGAGCGCCGCCTTGTCGCGGTCCACCCGGTAGCGGATCAGGGTCTTGGGCTCGTCCACCCGGTCGTCGACATCGACCATGCCGGCGATGCCGGCGATGTCGTCCCGCACCCGTTCGGTCACCCGGTCCAGCTCGCCGGGTTCGGCATCCAGCGGACCATAGACTTCGGCGACGAAGGTCGACAGCACCGGCGGTCCAGGCGGGGTTTCCACGATCTTGGCCTTGGCCCCGAAGCGCGCGGCGATGCGCTCCACGTCCGCGCGTATCCGCAGCGCGATCTCGTGCGACTGCTGCTCGCGCCGCTCCTTCGGGAGCAGGCTGATGCGGATGTCGCCGACGTAGCCGCCGCGGCGCAGGTAGTAATGCCGCACCATGCCGTTGAAATCCATGGGCGAAGCCAGACCGACGTAGGTCTCGAAGTCGGTGACTTCGTTGACCCGCGCCAGGTAGTCGCCCAGCGCCCGCGCCACCGCGTCGGTGCGTTCGAGGCTGGCGTCGCGCGGCATGTCGATCACCAGTTGCAGCTCGTTCTTGTTGTCGAACGGCAGGAGCTTCAGCGGCACCACACGGGTCACGGCGAGCAGGCTCGACGCCACCAGGGCGCCGACCATCAGCCAGAGGAACAGCCTGGCGCGTCCGGGCCGCAACACCAGCGCACCCAGGGTACGGCGATAGAACTTGTAGATCGGGCTGTCCTGGAGGGAATAGGCAACCTCGCCCGTGCCGTATTCGCTCTTCAGCAGGTAATAGCTGGCCCAGGGGGTGACGGTGAAGGCGACCAGCAGCGACATCAGCATGGCGATCGGCACGTTGAACGCCATCGGCCCCATATACGGCCCCATCATGCCGGTGATGAAGAACATCGGCAGGAACGAGACGATGACGGTGAAGGTCGCGAAGATGGTCGGCGGCCGGACTTCGTCGACGGCGGTGATCGCGGCCTCGAGGGGCGGTTCGCGCCGCAGCTTGAAGTGGCGGTAGATGTTCTCGACGTCGACGATGGGGTCGTCCACCAGAAGACCCAGCGAGAGGATCAGCGCGAACAGCGTCACTCGGTTGATGGTGTAGCCGAAGATGAGGTCGAACAGCAGGGTGATGCCCAGTGTCATCGGCACAGCCAGCGCCACGATGAAGGCTTCCTTCGGCCCCAAGGCAAAAGCCAGCAGCACGATGATGGTGACGATGGCGATGAAGAGATGCTTCACCAGCTCGTTGACCTTGTGGTTCGCGGTCTCACCGTAATCGCGGGAGATCGTGACGGTAACGTCTTCCGGGATGAGCGTGCCGTAAAGGCCCTTCACTTCCTCGATGACCCGCTCGCTCACGCTGACCGCGTTCGCGCCCCGCCGCTTCGCGACCGCGAGGGTCACCGCCTGGCGCTCTTCGCCGGGCCTGGCGGCGGCGGTTTGGCCGACCGACCTGCTTTCCGCCGCCGCCGCGCCGAAGCCGATGCGGGTATAGCTTTCGACCTCGGCCGGCCCGTCGATCACCTCGGCCACCTCGCTCAGGCGCACCACCCGGCCGTCGTGGTGACCGACGGCGGTGTCCGCGACCTCGCCGGCGGAAGCGTAATGCGGGCCGGCTTCCAGGTCGACGCTGTGATTGGCGCGGTCGAAACTCCCGGCTTCCAGCTTGACGTTGGCGCCCCGCAAGGCCTGCATCAGGCCGCCGATGTCCAGCCCGTGCGCCGCCAGCCGCGCTGGATCCGGATGGATCCGCACCGTCCGGCGCTGGCCGCCGACGACGAAGATGCGGCCGGTGTCCTCCTGGGAGCTCAGCTTGTCCTTCATCTCGTCGGCCAGGCGCCGGAGCACCGCCGCGTCGTACAGCGGATGGGGCGAAGACAGGGTGAATGTGAGGATGGGCACGTCGTCGATCTCGACCGGCTTGACCAGCCAGGACTCGACGATGGAAGGAATGGCATCCTTGTTCGACATCAACTTGCTCCACACCTTGAGCAGGCTGTCCTCGCGGTCTTCGCCGACATAGAAGCGCACCGTCACCATGGCTTCGCCGGCGCGGGAAGCGGAATAGACGTATTCCACGCCGTCGATCTCCCTCAGCCGGCTCTCCAACGGCGTCGCCACCAGTTTCTCGACTTCCTCGGCCGAGGCTCCCGGCGCACTGACGACCACGTCGGCCACCGGCACCACGATCTGCGGCTCCTCTTCCCGCGGCGTCAGCAGCAAGGCCGCCGCGCCGAGCAGGAAGGAGGCGATGAGGAAGACCAGGGACAGCTTGGAGGTGATGAAGACACGGACGATCGCCGCCGTCAGGCCCCGTTCGTCGGTTGGTTTGGCCATGCGGTTCTCCGGGACGGTCAGCGGCTCGGGATCTGGATGGTATCGCCCGGCTCGAGCCCGGCCAGGACTTCGAGCTGGCCGTCGTGGACCCTCCCGGTACGGATGTGCCGCAGCACGGCACGGCCCTGTTCGACGACGCGCACGCTCTCGATCTGGCCGATCCGCGTGACGGCGGCCGCGGGAATCAGCAGCACCTCACGCTGGCCGCAGGGCAGCTCCACGCTGGCGTAGGCGCCCGGCTGCCAGGCTGTGACATCCGGCAGGCGCGCCTTGAACCAGACCGTGCGCGTGGCGGGGTCGGCGGCCGGGGCGACTTCGTCCACCTCGACCGGGTAGACCTGTTCCGGCGCGCCGCCTGTTGCCGTCAGAGGCGTTCCGGCCCGCAAGGCGCCGGCACAGCGCTCGGCGACCGCGCCTTCGATCCGCAGCCTGCCGCTTTCCTGTACGGTCAGCACCGGCATGCCGGGCAGGGCGGTATCGCCGCGGTCGAGTTCGCGCGACACCACCGTGCCGTCGACCGGCGATTCCAGCTCGGTCTCGCCGAACAGCGAACCGGCCTCGGCGATCGCGTCCTGCGCCGCCTTCACCTGGGCGTTCGCGGCGCGGGCGGTGGCCTGGGCGGTCTCCAAGGTCTGTCGGGTGGCTGCCTCCTTGGCATAGAGGCTTTCACTGCGGATCAGCTCCGCGCGGGCCCGCACCGCCTCGGCTTCGGCGGCGGCCAGTTGCGCCCTGGCCTGGCCGAGCCGGGCGCTCAACTCCTTCGCTTCCAGCCGCGCCACCACCTCACCGCGCCGCACGCCGTCGCCGACCTTGCGGGTGATCTCGACGATGCGGCCCGCGACTTTCGGCGAGATGCGGGCGACGACCGGGGCAGACACGGTGGCCGGCCAGGCGGCGGTTTCCGCGATCGTCCGCGGCGCCAGGGTAAGGGTCTGTCCCGTCACCGGTACCGCTTGCTCCTCGGCAAGCAAGCCGGGCTCCGCCTTGCCGACGAAACCGCCCTCCATCCAGACCAGCATCAGGACCAGGGCCGAGACGGCGACTGCCGCATACAGCAGCGTCCTGCGGGAATTCGAACCGTGCGCTTCAGCGTGCATTGCTTTATTCCTTCTATCGATCTAGCGCCAGAAGCCGGATGCCTTCTTCAGGCTCGCCGTCGCCACTTCAACCGCATAGCGGGCGGCGATGGCGCGGGTCTGGGCCTGGGCCCGGTCGGCTTCGGCTTCGAGGTAGCGCGTCACTGTCGCCGCGCCTTCCCGGTATTGTTCGTGCACCAGCCGCAACGCTTCGTCCGCCGACCTGGCGCCGGCTTCCGCCGCATCCTTGCGCGACAGGGCTTCGTTGAGTTGGAGATAGGCTTTGCGCACTTCCTCCTCGATTTCCAGCCGGGTGCGCGTCTCCAGCGCCTGGGCTTCGCTCAGGCGTTTCTCGGCGGCGGCAATCCGGGCCGTGACCGCCCCCCCTGCGTACAGGTCGAGTTCGGCGTTGACGCCCAGGGTGACGTTGCCCTGCTCGGTGGAAAAACCCGGCGTCCTGCTGTTCTGGCCATAGGCGGCGAAGGCATTGACCCGGGGCAGCCTAGCGCCCTTCTCCATGTCGAGTTCGTGCTGGCGCATGGCGACCTGATGCGTCGCCGCCTGCATTTCCGGCCGTTGCGACAGGGCCTGGGCCAGCACTTTCTCCATGCCGTCCCCGCCCGCGGCTTCCCTGGCCACCGGCTCCACCGCCTCCAGATTGGCCGCCGACTCGCCACCGAGCAGGGTCTTGATGGCGGCGCGGGCGAGTTCCACCGAATTCAACGCATGGGTTTCGTTTTCGCGGGACTGGGCCAGCCGGACTTCCAGCGACAGCACGTCCGATTTGAGGCTGGAACCGGCCTGATGCCGGTGGCGCGTGTGTTCGAGCTCACTGGTGACCGCTTCCACCGATTTCTTGGAGACCTCGACCTGGCGCGGCGCTTCCAGCAAGGCGTAGTACGCCGCCGTGACGGCGGCCGCGAGCTGATTGCGCAGCGCCGAATGCTCCAGCTCGGCGACCTCGACGCCCAGCTCCGCCGCCTTCTTGCGGTAATAGTCCTGGCCGCCGCGGAATATCGACCAGGTGGTGAACACTTCCGGGCGGAAGTTCTCGACGTAGCCTGGATGGTTGATGTTCATGCCGAAATTGAAGCGGCGCTGGGCCACGACGTAGGAGAACGCCAGAGCGGGGTTGTCCGAATAGTCGTAACCGACGCGAGCGGTGAGGCGGGGATAGAACGCGGCCGTGGCCTCCTCGACGCTGGCCTGGGCCTGCCCGAGCCTCGCCTCGGCGGCATGAATGTCGGGGTTCTTCTCCCAGGCCAGTTCGATGGCCTGCTGCAAGGTCAGGCGGGATTTGCCCGATTCGGCGGATAAGGCCTGTGGACTCCCGAACGCGAGCGCTACGAGCGGAACGAGGACCGGAGAGAACCGCATCCGGAAACGGGCAGACCTGATTTCTATCGAATGCATGGGTGCGACGCTGCGTGTCGATGTCGACGGCTCCCTGCGGGAAGCTCTTTCCGAATGATAGCCAGTTCCATGACATGGAACCACCAAGCCCGATAATATATCTTGAGCTTGATATGAATTTTAGCAGTTGCTAATATTCTCGACAAGCGATCGGTACACGAGCAGACTTTTCACGCCCGATCGTCAACAGCGTTACCAAACAACACCATCAATCACGCAGGCGAACTGCGCGGGAGGAAACCCAATGGCTCGAATCGTCATACTCGGCGCCGGCATCGGCGGCATCCCCATGGCCCTGGAAATGAAGCACCTCGCCCGGAAAAAGCAGGACGAGGTCGTGGTCATCTCCGACAGCCCCACGTTCCACTTCGTGCCTTCCAATCCCTGGGTCGCGGTGGGCTGGCGCAAGCCGGAGGACATCAAGGTCGAACTCGCCCCCATGCTGAAGAAGCGCAAGATCGAGTTCATCCAGCAGAAGGCGACCAAGGTCGATCCGGCCAACAACCGCGTCGAACTTGCGGACGGAAGCTCGGTGAACTACGACTTCCTGGTCATCGCAACCGGCCCACGCCTGGCCTTCGACGAAGTACCCGGCTTCGGCCCGCACGGCCACACCCAGTCGGTGTGCCACGTCGACCACGCCGCCGAGGCCCTGGAGTTCTGGGATGGCTTCGTCAAGGACCCCGGCCCGATCGTCGTCGGCTCGGTGCAGGGCGCCTCCTGCTTCGGCCCCGCCTATGAATATGCCTTCATCGCCGACACCGACCTGCGCCGCCGCAAGATCCGCGACAAGGTGCCGATGACCTTCGTCACCTCCGAACCCTATATCGGCCATCTCGGCCTGGGCGGGGTGGGCGACTCCAAGGGACTCCTCGAAAGCGAGATGCGCGACCGCCACATCAAATGGATCACCAATGCCAAGGTCGACAAGATCGAGGATGGCAAGATGTTCGTCACCGAGGTCGACGACGACGGCAAGGAAAAGAAAAAGCACGAACTGCCGTTCAAGCACTGCATGATGATCCCGGCCTTTACCGGCATCGACGCGGTGCGCGGCATCGAGGGACTGGTCAACCCGCGCGGCTTCGTCATCGTCGACGAACATCAGCGCAACCCCACCTTCAAGAACGTCTATTCGGTCGGCGTGTGCATCGCGATTCCGCCGCTGGAACAGACCCCGGTGCCCACCGGCGTGCCCAAGACCGGCTACATGATCGAGTCCATGGTCACCGCCACCGCGCACAATATCCGCGCCGAACTCGACGGCAAGGAGCCCAGCTTCAAGGGCACCTGGGCCGCGCTGTGCCTGGCGGACATGGGCGACACCGGCGCCGCCTTCATCGCCCAGCCGCAGATCCCGCCGCGCAACGTCACCTGGGCCAAGAAAGGGCGTTGGGTGCATCTGGCCAAGATCGCCTTCGAAAAGTACTTCATCCGCAAGGTGAGGAAAGGCATCAGCGAGCCCATCTATGAACGCTTGGGCCTCAAGGCCCTGGGCATCGTCCGGCTGAAGAACTAAGCTATTCGGTCCAGCGCCCGCGCATCCAGGCGGGCGCCCCAGCCCGGACCCTTCCGCCATGACTTCCGACCGCACATTCCTTCCGCTCGACATCGCCGTACTCACGGTTTCCGACACCCGCACCGAAGACAACGACAGCTCGGGGAAGATACTGGTCGAACGCCTCACCGAGGCCGGCCATCGTCTGGCCGAGAAATGCATCGTGCCGGACGACGTCTACCGCATCCGGGCGGTGGTCTCCAGGTGGATCGCCGATCCCGGCATCCAGGCCGTCATCAGCACCGGTGGCACCGGCGTCACCGGCCGCGACGGCACCCCAGAGGCCATCTCGGTGCTGTTCGACAAGACCCTGGACGGCTTCGGCGAGGTGTTCCGCGCCGTCTCCTACCAGGAAATCGGCACCTCCACCATCCAGTCGCGGGCCATCGCCGGCGTCGCCAATGGCACCTACATCTTCGCCCTCCCCGGCTCCTCCGGCGCCTGCCGCACCGCCTGGGACCACCTCATCCGCCCGCAGCTCGACTCCCGCACCCGGCCCTGCAACCTGGCCGAACTGATACCGCGGCTGGGGGAAAAATAAGCGAAAAACCGGGCATCCGGCCTCATCGTCGGACCTCCCCCCAACGCCCCCATGCAAATCGACGCGGACAATCGCATTGGCATAGACTGAACTCCCGAGCAGGGGCCGAATCCGGCTTGCCGGTCGAAGCCTCGGTAAGGCGCTCGCCCCCCGCTTACCGCCGAGAGCCAAGCCCATGAAATCCACCGAGCGCTTGTTCCCCGCTGTCGGGCCGCAAGCCGCGGACACCTTCAAGACGCTGAAACTGCTGGCCCTGGTGCTGCTGCGCGAGTACCGCGAAGGCGGGATCAAGCATCGGGCGATGAGCCTGGTCTATACCAGCCTGCTCTCCTTGGCGCCGCTGCTGGCGGTGAGCTTTTCGGTGCTCAAGGCGTTCGGCGTGCACAACGAGATACAGCCGTTTCTGCTCGAAATGCTGGCTCCCTTGGGCGAAAAAGCGAAGGAGGTCACCGATAACATCATCGGCTTCGTCGGGAACATCCAGGTAGGCGTTCTGGGCTTCGTCGGCTTTGTGATGCTGTTCTACACCGTGGTGTCGCTGCTGGAGCAGATCGAAGACAGCTTCAATCACATCTGGCGGGTGTCCAGGACGCGCCCGCTGTACCGCCAGTTCAGCGACTACCTCAGCATCGTCCTGATCGGTCCGGTACTGCTGTTTTCCGCCATCGGCATCGCGGCCTCGATGAGCCGCATGGACATCGTACAGCGGCTGATCGCTCTGGAGCCTTTCGGCACGGCCTACTATCTGGCCGGCATCGCCCTGCCCTATGTGCTGATCGTCGCCGCCTTCACCTTCGCCTATTCGTTCATACCCAACACCACGGTGAAATGGCGGCCCGCGCTGGCGGGCGGGCTGTTCGCCGGCCTGAGCTGGAAAGCGACGGGCTTTCTGTTCGCCGAGTTCACGGTCAATTCCGCCCATTACAGCGCCATCTATTCCGGCTTTGCCGTCATCCTCCTGTCCATGATCTGGCTGTACCTCAGTTGGCTCATCCTGCTGCTGGGGAGCGTCGTCTCCTTCCACATCCAGTTTCCCCACTATCTCGGCTACGGCGGCCGGCGGCCCCACCTGAGCCCACAATCCCAGGAACGCCTCGCCCTGCTGCTCATGATCCTGATCGGACGGAGCCACGCGCGCGGCGCGCCCGCACGCACGCTGCCCGACCTGGCGGATCAAGTGAACCTGCCTTGGGAAGCGGTGGCGGACCCGCTGGAATGCCTGAAACGGCACGGCCTGCTGTTAAGCGTGAATGGCGAGCAGAAAGCTTACGTTCTCGCGCGGGATACCGATGCGATCCTGTTGAGCGAAGTGGTGGAGGCGGTGCGAACCGCGGGCGATCAGCCGGTTCTGATGCTTCAAGACGAACCCGACGTCGTCCGGGACATCCTGGCCGCCATCGACCGCAGCCCGGAAACGACGCTGGGAAACCGCAGCTTGCGGGACGTCGTTCGGATCGGCGGATAGCACCTCCCGGACACGTCCCGCATCCGCCTGTCCCGGCTACCTGAGCGGCAGAAATACGTCGGTGACCGCCGGGTGAACGACTCCGGCCGAAGCAACCCTATGTCATCCGACTTTATTAACGCTCACTGGAAATCCCTGGACTTTACCACCAACCCGTCCAGCCATTTTCCGATATCTTCCAGCCGCCCGGCGACGAGGTGCAATACGCCTTCTTCCTGCTGCACGGTGCCGGATACCGCGAGGAGCTGGGCATACAGCAAGGGGCGGCGTTGGGCCTGGGCGGTGGCGGGCCAGACGATGAGGTTGATCTGGCCGGTTTCGTCCTCGATCGTGACGAAGGTGGTGCCGTTGGCGGTCATGGGGCGCTGCCGGCAGACCACGAGACCGGCGACGCGGGCGATGGCGCCGTTCCTCACCTGCCATAGCGCTTCGGCGGTGCGGAAGCCGTGGCGGTCCAGCCGTTCCCGCAGCAAGCTCAAGGGATGGCGGCGCAGGCTGGCGCCGGCGGCGGCGTAGTCGGCGATGACGTCCTCGGCTTCGCCCGGTTTCCTCAGCAAGGGCTCGGCTTCCGTGAATTGCGGTTCGGCATGGAGCGGGGTCGGCGCTTCCACCCCGGCGGCTTCCCAGAAGGCGCGGTGACGGTGGCCGCCGAGTCCGCGCAGGGCATCGGCGGCGGCCAGCGTTTCCAGTTCGCGGCGGTCGAGCCGGGCGCGGGTGGTTAAATCCTGGACGCTTTGGAACGGTCCCTGCCGGCGGGCTTCGCTCAGGCGTTGCGCCGCAGCGGATGAGAATCCGTTGACCAGGCGCAGCCCCAGCCGAAGGGCCGGAACGGGCGAGTCAGCCGGCTCCAGCGTGCCATCCCAGTCGCTGTGGTTGACGTCGATCGGGCGCACTTCGACGCCGTGGCGGCGGGCGTCCTGGATGAGCTGGGAGGGGCCGTAGAAGCCCATCGGCTGGCTGTTGAGGAGGGCGCAGGCGAAAGCGGCGGGATGGTGGCACTTGAGCCAGGCCGAGACGTAGGCCAGGAGGGCGAAGCTGGCGGAATGCGACTCGGGGAAGCCGTATTCGCCAAAGCCCTGGATCTGGCGGTAGATCTGGCGGGCGAAGCGCTCTTCGTAGCCGCGCTCGCGCATCCCGTCCATCAGCTTCTTTTCGAACGGCTCCAGCCCGCCCTTGCGGTGCCAGGCGGCCATGGCGCGGCGCAGTTGGTCGGCTTCGCCCGGCGTGAATCCGGCGGCGACCATGGCCAGTTGCATCACCTGTTCCTGGAAGATCGGCACGCCCAGGGTCCGCTTCAGCACTTTCTCCACCTCGGGGCTGGGGTAGGACACCGGCTCCAGCCCGGCCCGCCGACTCAGATAGGGATGCACCATGTCGCCCTGGATCGGTCCGGGCCGGACGATGGCGATCTGGATCACCAGGTCGTAGTAGCTGTTGGGACGGAGCCTCGGCAGCATGCTCATCTGCGCCCGCGATTCCACCTGGAACACGCCGATGCTGTCGGCCCGCTGCAGCATCTCGTACACCGCCGGGTCTTCCGGGGGGATGTCGGCCAGCGCGAACGGCCGGCCCCGCCCTTCGCCCACATAGGCCAGCGCCTTGCGGATCGCGGTCAGCATGCCCAAGGAGAGGACGTCGACCTTGAGCAGCCCCAGCGATTCCAGATCGTCCTTGTCCCACTGGATCACGGTGCGCTCGGGCATGGCGGCGTTCTCCACCGGCACCCAGTGCGACAGGTCCTCGGCGGCGATGACGAAGCCGCCCACGTGCTGGGACAGGTGGCGGGGAAAACCCACCAGCACCTGCACCAGGGCCAGCAGACGCCGCACCGCCGGGCTTTCGGGCGCGAGCCCGGCTTCGGCCAAGCGCTCCGGCAGCGTCGCGGCGACGCCGTGGCGATCGAGCACCCGCGCCAGGGCATCGATCCGCGACGGCGAAAAGCCCAGCGCCCGGGCGACGTCGCGCACCGCGCTCCTGGTACGGTAGGTGATGAGGCTGGCCGCCAGCGCCGCCCGGTGGCGGCCATACTTGCGGTAGATGTACTGGATGACCTCCTCGCGCCGCTCGTGCTCGAAATCCACGTCGATGTCGGGCGGCTCGTTGCGCTCCTTGGAAATGAAGCGCTCGAACAGGAGATCGAGCCGGGCCGGGTCGACCTCGGTGATCCCGAGGCAATAGCACACCGCCGAATTGGCCGCCGATCCCCTGCCCTGGCACAGGATGCCGCGGCTGCGGGCGAACTGGACCACGTCGTGCACGGTCAGGAAGAACGGCTCGTAGGCCATGGCGCCGATCAGTTCCAGTTCGTGCTCGATCTGCCGCCGTACCTTGTCCGGCGCGCCTTCCGGCCAGCGCCGCGCCATGCCTTGCCGGGTCAGCTCGCGCAGCCAGGCGATGGCCGTGCAGCCGTCCGGCACCAGCTCGGCCGGGTATTCGTAGCGCAGCTCGTCCAGCGAAAACCGGCAGCGTTCGGCGATGCGCAGCGATTCTTCGAGCAGCGCCCGTGGATAAAGCCGCGCCAGGGTCTCGACGGGACGCAGATGGCGCTCGCCGTTCGGAAACAGTGCGTAGCCGAGTTCCGCCAGCGGCTTGCCGAGACGGATGGCGGTCAGGGTATCCTGCAGCGGCTGGCGCTCGCGGACATGCATGTGGACGTCGTTGCAGGCGACGAGGGGCAGCCCCAGCCGCTCGCCCAGCGCCTGCAGGGTGGATAGGCGGCGGCCGTCCTCGCCGCTCAGGAACAGCTCGACGCCGATCCAGCAGCGGGCCGGGAACAGTCGTGCCAGCCAGCCTCCGGTTTCGGCATCGGACGCGTCCTCCGGCAGCCAGATCGCGAGGCACCGGTCGAGCGCGTGGGTTTCGAGCTGGCCGCGGAGCAGCCGGTATTCCCCTTTCTCCGCCGCCCGCCGGCCCAGGGTGATGAAGGCCGCGAGCTGGCCGTAGCCACAGCGGTCGGTCGCCAGCAGCACCAGCTTGGGACCGCCCTCCAGGCGGAATTCGCTGCCGATGATGAGCTTGAAGCCGAGCGTCTTGGCCTCGGCATGGGCGCGCACCGCCCCGGCCAGCGAGCATTCGTCGGTGAGCGCCAGGGCCGCATAGCCCAACCGGGCGGCTTCGGCCACCAGTTCCCCGGGATGCGAGGCCCCGCGCAGGAAGCTGAAGTTGCTCAAGGCATGCAGCTCGGCGAACATCGGTCTCAGCCGAACAGGCCGTGCCAATGCCAGGGCCCCGCCGTCCCGGTGTCGCGGTAGATCCACAGCCGCGCCCCGGCGCCGTCGACCGCCACGTGATAATCACGCCGCACCGGCCCGCCATCCCACCAGCCGGTTTCGATCCTCTCGCACTCGGGCAGGATACGGATGTCCCGCCGGGACAAAAGCCGAGGCCGAGGCAGCAGCCACAGCGGCCGGGGCGACCGCGCGGTCTCGCCGCTGCGGGACGCGTTGCCGGATTCCGTCCGCTCCGGCCGGTGATCGGCGCGGAGCACAGGCTGGCGCAGGGCCTGCGGTCCCAGCCGGGCCTGGAGGCGGTCGAGCAGCTCGTCCCAGCCCTCCCCGCCGGCCGTTTCGGGCGTGAACAGGTCCGTCCTCGGCAGCGTGAACGGCTGGAGGCCGGCGCTTCGCAGCAGCATGCCCCGGACCGGGCCGGGCAGCGCCAGCCGATCCAGCCGCTCGCGCAGCAGGGCTGCGAATTGCCCGGCCTCCCGTCCTGCCCGGCGTAGTCCCAAGCAAACCCGCGTCGGCGCGGCGCGGGCATGCCGCAGTTCGAGTTCCAGCCCGGCGGCGACGGCATCGCGGCTCCGCAGGAAAGCCTCGAATTCCGCCAGCAAAGCTTCGACCAGCGGGAAGACCCGGGTCAGGTCTTCGGTTTCCATCGCCAGTTCTCGCTCGGCGCGGAACCGCGGCGGGGCATGGAACTGCCGCAGCGGCTGGGGCCGGCTGCCCGCGGCCTCGTCCAGCCGCCGCAGCAGATCGCGGCCATAGCGGCGCGCCAAGCCGTCCCGCGGCATGCGCCAGAGATCGCGCAGCACCCGCAGTCCGGCACGGGCCAGGCGCCCGGTGAGCTTATCGTCGATGCCCAGCGCGGCGATGGGCAGATCGCCCAGCACGGAACGCAACGCCCCGGCCTCGAGTACCGGCGCCGGGCACCCTGCGCGCGCCAGCAGCCAGGCCGCCGCGGGCGTCGGCGCCAGACCGCATTGCACCGCGTGGCCATCCGCCGCGCAAGCTTGCCGCACCTTTTCGGCCAGTGCCTCCGCCCCGCCGAACAGCCGGAGGCTGCCGCGGACCTCCAGCTGGAGGGTGGCCGGGAAGTCCAGGCTGATCCAGGGGGTGAATCGCAGGCAGCGTTCCGCCAGCCGGGAAAGGGCGCGCCGCTCGGCCTCCGGATCACGGTTCACTGGCGCCAGCTTGGGACAGAGCGCCTGGGCTTCGGCCAAGACCATGCCGGGGACGACACCTTGCGCAGCGGCTGCCGCCGAAGCACCGTGAACCCGGAGCCGGCCGCCAGCGGCGTCGGTGACGGCGAGCGGTTCGGGCGCCGCGGCCCCCAAAGCCTCCAGCGCAAGCGCGGGGAAATGCAGCGCCAGCCAGAGCGGCGCGGCAACGGCCGCGGAGTCCTCGCACGGCGGCTCCGCCGGGAGAGATGGGAAATGGTAAGCGCGCGCCAGGGCCATGGCGCCCTCAGAGCATCAAGCGGACGCGCGCCCCGCCGAATCCGCCGCGAGCTTTGAGTATCCGCAGTTCCAGTCCGCCTTCGCAGATGCCGAGATTCAGGCGCAATGCCGCCGTCGTGCCGCAGGCGGCGCCGGCGGAGAACAGCATGCCGAGCGCGCCGCTTTCCGCCGCCGCCACTTGCAGGCGGCGCCAGACCGCGGGCGGCAGCGTCCGGGGCCAGGCCAGCACCAGCCCGGTTTCCGGATGGCGCAGCAGCAGTTCCATCGCCCAACCCAGATCCCGCCTGCGGTCCGCCACCGCCACCACCAGCATCCGCCCGATCTCGACCCCGGCCTGGACCAGCGCCGGCGCGTAAGGCTCGAACGGCGGCGCGACCCACACCAGCCGGCGGCCGTCGCCGGCGATGCGCCGCATCAGCGGCAGCAGCAACCGCAATTCGCCGATGCCCTGGACCGGCGCGACGATCTCGGTCAGGGCGCCCGCCGGCCAGCCGCCGCCCGGCAGCACCGCATCCAGCGCCGCATGGCCGCTGGGGATGACCGGCGCCCGCCAGGATTCCGGCCGGCGCCCGCGCCAGACCCGGGGGTCGCGCTCCAGCAGATCGGCCAAGGCGTCCGTTTTCCCGGCCATCAGCCCACCCGGGTACGGATCACGCCGACCACGACGCCCTCGATGCACAGCGGCTGACGTTCGAGATCGACGGCGATGACGGAAAACTCCGGATTGGCGGGCTCCAGATAGGCCACGGCGCCCTCCAGCCGCAGGCGCTTCACGGTCACTTCGTCGTGGAGGCGCGCCACCACGATCTGGCCGGAGCGGGCTTCCGGCGCCTGCTGCACCACCAGCAGATCGCCGTCGATGATGCCGGCGTCGCGCATGCTCATCCCTTCGACCCGCAGCAGATAATCGCCTTTGTGCTCGAACAGCTCCGGTCCCAGCCGGCAGTGGCGCTCGACTTGGGCTTCGGTCATCAACGGCCGCCCCGCCGCGACCTTGCCGATCAGAGGGAGGCCCATGTCCTCGGCCTTGGCGAGCAGGCGGATGCCGCGGGAGACGGAGGGGATCAGCTCGATCACGCCCTTGCGCTCCAGCGCGCGCAACTGCTCGCGCACGCCATGGGGCGAACTGACCCCGATGGCGCGGGCGATCTCGGCGATGGTGGGGGGAAAACCTTCGTCTTCCAGGCTGCGGCGGATGCAATCCAGGATTTCCCGTTGACGCGAGGTCAGAGGCTTCATGCTCGGCATACGAATACTGTTTTTATAAACAGTATTCCATCAAACCCCGTCCGTCAACCGGCCGGCGATCCGCCCGGCATTCAGGCTATTGCCCCATCCACTGCGGCATACGCCGCAGCCTGCGGGAAAAATGCATGAGGCGATCGCGTTGATTCAGCATTTACTCTCCGGCTATAGCCGGGCTTTCACACCCCGGCAATGATGTTGGCATAATGTTTTCATGCTCCTTGGAGCATTTTCCCTTTATCACACAGAACATCGGAGGTATTCATCATGCTCGTAGGTGCTCTCGCCGTATTCACGCTCGTCGCCCTGATGGGGCTGGCCATGATTTGCGATGTCTGGGCCGGCCGCCCCGTGGAGCCCGCCTATCCCATCCTGCACGGCGTGGCCTCGCTGGTCGGTTCCGCCCTCGTCATCGTGGCCGCCCTGGGAGGCGACACCCGCCTTTACCTCAACATCGGCATGGCCGTGGTGATCATCGGCCTGGGCCTCTTGATGGGGCTGACCGCCAAGAAAGGCAAGCGGGTACCGCGCGCCGTGCTGGTGGCTCACGTGGGCCTGGCGGTAACCTGCTATCTGGCGCTGGGCTTCTTTGCGTTCAATCCGAATGCAACCCTGATCTAAGACTCCACCCCCTCGGGAACGCGTTCTGCGTTCCTGGAAACCGCAATCTCCCTCATCGACGCTCGGCAACCGGCACCCCGCGGGCACCGGTTGCCTTCTCTTCCCCTCTCTCTCCAGCCAACGAGGCATTTACCTCAGCCGCTTGGTGATTTCACTTACCGCCACAGCCACCATCTCGGCGTAACGATCTGTTATTCAATAGAAAATTAATTGGCACGCGAGCTGCTTTGAAAGTCAACGACCGTAGCGGTGCCCTCCTTCCCGCGGACAGGAAGACCGCCTAAGCAGCCACGGGGCACCGGCTGGCGATACAGATTTTTCAGACCGGCGAGTTCCATCCTTGAGTTTCGACATGCGCACGTCCTCTCTGACAACCCGGCCACTCATTGCCCTCGCGGCGGCGTGGGCCGGGTTCCTTTTCGAGCCTCCCTGCTCCGCGCAGCAGCCGGAAGCGTCGTATGCCGTGAGCTACCCCGTCATCGACGGACTGAACGAGATTCAGGGCCTGGATGTCGCGGTCGATGGCCGCTCCATCCACGCCCTGCTGGTGGGAAAACCGGCGGATGGCGGACGCTCCCGCGTGGTCCACGTGCATTCGGAGGACGGCGGGCAAACCTGGACACCGCCGAATGTCCTGAACCGCCCGGACGACCCGCCGGTCATCGCCCGGCGGGGCAACGACGCGCGGCTTGCCGTCAAAGGGAAAGACATCGTGGCCGCCTGGCAGACCCAAGGCGAACTTCCGGGCACCGGACCGATGAGCATCGTCAGCTCGCGCGACGGCGGAAACACGTGGACACGGGGCGACAATCCCGCGACCGGAGACAGCTTGAAAAACCAGGCTTATCTTTCCCTGGTGGCCGACCCGCAAGGGGAATTCCATCTGGTCTGGCTGGACGACCGTGAGGAAACCGGGGACACCCAGGGATTGCGCTATGCCAGCTCGAAGGACGGCGGGTTGCACTGGGGCCCCGAAGCCACCCTGGACCCGGCGGTCTGCACCTGCTGCTGGAGCCGGCTCGAGGTCCTGCCGGACGGCACGCTGTCCGTGCTGTACCGCGACGCCGACCCGCGCGACATGAAGCTTGTCCTCCGTCCCGGCCAAACCGGCGGCTGGCGGCCTGCCGGGCCGGTCGGCGCCTTCGGCTGGCATTTCACCGGCTGCCCCCATTGCGGCGGCGGGCTGGCGGGCAGCAAGGCCAGGAACGGCCGGGCGATGCTGCATAGCGTGGTCTGGACGGGCAAGGAAGACTCGGCCGGCCTGTTCTATCTGAAGTCGGCGGACGCCGGCAGGAACTGGTCCGCGCCCCGGAAGGTCGGCGACGGCCACAGCCGTGACGGCGACATCGCGGCACTCGATCGGGGGACGCTGGCCATCGCCTTCACCCGCGACACCCCGGCCGGCACCTCCGTCCAGCTCACGCAGTCCGGCGACGAGGGGGGACATTGGACCGATCCGGCACCGCTCACCGGCGAGGCCGCCAAAGCCCAGCACCCGCGCATCCTGGCCACGCCTTTCGGATTCCGGGTGTTCTGGACCGAAACCCGCCCCGGCGGCCGGAAAACCTGGGCCATGGCAGCCCCCAGAACCGAAACCACGACACGACGAGATTCATGAGAAAACCCACCCCATCCCTAGCCATGATCGTCGCCGGCTTGGCCTTGGCCGGCGCGGCAGCCGCGAACGCTTCGGAAGACGGCGCGCTGGCCGCCGCCAATCCTTTCCTTGCCCGGACGGTCGACACGCCCGTCCATCTGGCCCACGCCATCCTGGTCAAGGCGATACCGGAGCGGGACGCCACCATCACCGACGTGCCGGAGGAGGTCCTTTTGACCTTCAACGAAGGCGTGGGCAACGACTTCCTGGCCCTGGCCGTGGTCGACGGCGAAGGCAAGCGGGTCGACAACCACGACGCCAAGCTCGATTTCACCGACCGCTCCAAGCTGCGGACCTCGATTTCCAAGCTCTCCCCCGGCCGCTACATGGTGCGCTACCGGGTGCTCTCCGCCGACGGCCATGTGGTCAGCGGCAAATATTTCTTCCAAGTCCAGACCCCCTGAAGGAGGACGACTCCCATGACGCATCGTTACGCATTTTTCTGCCGCACCGCCGCGGCCCTCTTGGGCTTGTCCGTGGCCGCCGGCCCGGCCTTCGGCGCCAGCTCCCCCCGCGACATGAACAACGCCCGGCAGATGTACCAGGGCGCTTCGATGAACTGCCTGGTGGCCAACGACTTCTACGCCGTGCATTTCACCGCCATGCAGGAAGGCCGCTACGAAGGCGAGCGGCACGATTTCGTCAAATACTGCCAGGAAATTCCGGGCACCGGGAAAACCTATCTGAGCATCGACCTGCTGGACCGCGACGTGCGCAACACCCCGGTCGCCTTGCGGGTGATCGAAGAAGACCTGGGCGAAGGCGGGCAACTGCCCAAGGAGAAGAGCACGCTGTCCGAGGTGCCGCCCAAGATCTACAAGAACGGCACGGTGGAAACCTATGCCAACATCACCCGGCCCGGCCACTATGCGCTGATCGCCGTGATCGGAGACGAGGCCGTGACCGAGGACGACCGCCTGCGGATTCCGTTCAGCGTCGGCGTCCCCTCTCCCGTCCAGCCCAACCGCTGGCCCGGCGCCCTGGCGGCGCTGGTCGGCGCCATCGTGCTCGCCACGCTCTGCTATGTGGCCTACCGCCATCTGGGCCTGCGCCGTGCCGGCAGCGCCGCCGCCGGCGGAACGGCAAAGGCGCCGCGCCGCTTCCCGGTCTGAGCCCCCCGATGATGGATCATCGCCGCGCCCGTCAAGGCCTTGCGCCGTGCCTGTTGCTTGCTCTGGCAGCCGGAACGACCGCGTTCGCGGATTGGGCCGGCTTCGCCCAGTACGGCGCAGTGGCGGAAATCGCCGTCGAACCGGACGCGGTCGACATGGACATCCGCATCAAGGAAAGCGTGTTCACGAATCTGGCCGGAGCCGATGGCGGGCCGCTCCTCCCCGGACTGCTGCGGCTCCAGGACAAGGACGGTCATCCGCTCGAAGGCAGGATTGTGTCCTTCGCCAAACCCGACGCCGTCCCAGGCAAAACGGACGGTCCCTGTTACGAAGCCAGGCTGCGTTTCGACGTCGCCGGAAAACCCGAAGCCCTGAGCCTGGTTCCCGCAGCGCGACTCGGCAAGGAACTCGGCGTGGTCGTCAGCCATCGCGGCGTGCCTGTGGCCGATCTCGGCGCACTCGAGGCGCCCGCCCGCATCCTGCTGGACTGGAATGACCCGTGGCGCTCGCGCTTCGAAGATTCCGGCCGCCTCCGGCGCCACAGCGCGCCTCGCTCCTTCCTCTACGTCGAGCCCTACGAGGTCCGGCACGAAGTGCTGCTGCGGCTGGAAGACCTGGCGCCTTATCTGCGATTCAAACCCAAGGATCCACAGAACCTCGGTGCCGGCGAACGCGAATCCCTGAAGCAGGCGGCCGGCGATTTCCTGCGGACGCGCAACCCGGTGCGCGTCAACGGCACCGTGGTGGAAGCCCAGCTCGACCGGGTCGAATTCCTGCGTTTCGACCGCCAGGGCATGCAGAAAGCCGGCGATACCGAGCCTCTCTACCCCGCCTCGGCGCTGGTCGGCGCCATCCTGGTCTACCTCACGGAAGCGCCCGCCGAAACGGTGGACCTGCAATGGGAGCTGTTCGGCCCCGGCCTCGAGCGGCGGCCCGTCACGCTGTATTTCGGCAAGGAATCCTTCGAATTCGACGCCACCCCGCGCGACCCGGTGTTCCGCTGGTCGGCGGAAGAAGCCTTGGGGCTGGCACCCGAGGTCGAACCACCGGCACCGGCCCCCGATGACGAGCACGGCGTACCAGCCCTCCGCTTCCAGGCCGCGGCCGTGGCCTTTCTGTGCGCGGCATGGCTGGCCCGGCGCAAGCATCCCGTCCTGGCCGGCACCGGGCTGGCCGCGGCCGTCGCCGCGATGCTGTTTCCGCAAGCGCTCGGTTTGACCGGACAGCCGGAAGCCCGCGCCGAGGCCTTCCCTCGTCCGCAGGTGCGGCCCCGCCTGGAAGCCCTGCTGCACAACGTCTACCGCGCCTACGCCCTGCCTGGAGAAGAGGCCGGCTACGACCGCCTGGCGATGAGCCTGGACGGGCCACTGCTGGAAGAAGTCTATCTCCGCCAGCGGCGGGCGGTCATGGCCCGCAATCAGGGGCTGGGAGGCGAAGGGCGGGTCAGCCGCATCGAAGTGCTGGGAGACGGGCTCGCCACCCGGAAACTCGGGCCTTCCAGCTTCGAGGTCACGGCCCAATGGATTGCCCACGGCACGGTCTCCCACTGGGGCCATTCCCACGACCGCCACAATCTGTATGCCGCCCGCATGGTGCTGAGCATCGCCGGAGACGGCACCTGGAAAATCACCGCGATGGACCTCCTCGAAGGCCGCCCCTCGGCATCCTCCCCCCGTTCATGATCGAAATCGAAAACCTGAGCTTCCGCTATCCCGGCAGCCGCTTTGGCGTCGCCTTGCCCGCCTTGCGCATCGAACGCGGCGGCAGGGTCGCCATCATCGGCCCCAGCGGGGCGGGGAAAACCACCCTGCTGAAACTCATCGCCGGCATTCTGTCCCCCGATGAGGGAACCATCCGCGTCGATGGCGTCACCGTCAGCGCACTGGACGATGGCGCGCGGCGGAATTTCCGGATTTCCCGCGTCGGCTTCGTGTTCCAGGAACTCGAGTTGCTCGACTACCTCAGCGTGTTCGACAACATCGTGCACCCCTACCGGATCAACCGGGTGCTGAAGCTGGACCAGGGGGTGCGGGACAGGGCCCGCGAACTGGCGGAACAAACCGGCCTGGCGGACAAGCTCGCCGCGCTACCGCGGGAGCTGTCCCAGGGCGAGCGGCAAAGAGCGGCGGTCTGCCGCGCCCTGCTGGCCGAGCCGGGTCTGGTGCTGGCCGACGAGGCGACCGGGAACCTCGATCCGGCCAACAAGCTCAGGGTCATCGAACTGCTGATCCGAGCCGCGGAGCGCAAGCGGTCCACCCTGCTGGCCGTCACCCACGACCACGAACTGCTGCCGCTGTTCGACCGCGTCATCGACATCCGCCAACCCCAGGGCCCAGAAGCAGAATGAGGCACGATTTCTATCTGGCCTGGCGCTATCTGCGCCACCACCGGACGCGGACGCTGATCCTGGTGCTGTGCCTGAGCCTGATCGCCGCGCTCCCGCTGGGCCTGCACCGGGTCCTGGACGCGGGCGAATACTGGATGACCCGCCGGGCCGAAGCCACGCCGCTCTTGGTCGGCGCCCGCGGCAGCGCGGTGGACCTCACGCTCGGCGCGCTGTATTTCAGCGAGGCCGGCGTGCCGTCCATCCGCATGCAGGAGGCCGACCGCATCGCCGCCACCGGCTGGGCCGACCCGCTGCCCATCTACGCCCGCTACCGGGTGCAGGGCCAGCCGTTGATCGGCGTCACCCTGGACTATTTCGACTTCCGGGGACTCGTTCCGGCGCAGGGCGAATTGCCCGCGATCCTCGGGGACTGCGTCCTCGGTGCCGACGTCGCCGAGCGCCTCGGGCTCGGACCGGGCGACACCCTGGCGTCTTCCTCGGGAAACGCATTCGATCTCGCCGGCACCTATCCGCTCAAGCTTCACGTCACCGGCGTGCTGGCCAAGGCGCATTCGCCGGACGACCACGCCGTCTTCGTCGATCTCCAGACCGCCTGGATCATCGAAGGCCTGGGCCATGGCCATGCGGAAACCCAAGCGGCCCCCACCCAGCCCGATTCGCCTTTCGGCGCCGCGACCGTCCGCCGCGCCGATGCCGGGCTCCTCACCTATACCGAAATCACCCCCGAGAACCTGGGTTCGTTCCATTTCCACGGCGACCCGGCCACCTACCCGATCAGCGCCGTGATTGCCCTGCCGCACGACGCCCGCTCCGCGACCCTGCTGCGCGGGCGCTACCTGGACGACAAGTCGGCGACCGAAATGATCCGTCCGCTGGATGTGACCCGCGGCCTGCTGGAGAACATCTTCCGGGTCGGTGCACTGTTCGACGGCATCCTGCTGCTGGTCGTCGCCATCGCTTTCCTGCTCGTCGCCCTGGTGTTCGCACTTTCGCTGCGCCTTCGGCAACGGGAAATCGAAACGATCTACCTGCTCGGCTGCGCCCGGCTTGCCGTGATGCGCCTGCTGTTCGCGGAGATCCTGCTCATCGCCCTGCTCGCAGGCGCGGTTTGCGCCGCCGTGCTGTACACGGCCGCGCCCCATGCTTCCGATCTTGCACGCCATTTCATCCTGAGTTGAAACCCGCCATGCCGACATTCCGCATCCTTTCCCTCGTCATCGCCCTGGTCGCCGCCGCTTCCGCCGGGGGCGCGAGCGCCATCGGCGAGCACAAGCTCGAGATCGTCGCCTCGAACTATCCCCTGGCCTACTTCGCCGAACGGCTCGCAGGCCCTTGGGCCACGGTCATCCTCCCGGCGCCGGCGGACGTCGATCCGGCCTACTGGCGGCCGGATGCGAAAGCGGTCGGCGCCATGCAGAAGGCCGACCTGATTCTTCTCAACGGCGCGGACTACGAAAAATGGCGGGCGCACGTCGCCCTGCCCCGCCTGAAAACGGTGGACACTTCGGCCGGCTTCCGCGACCGCTTCATCCGCATCGAGAACGCGGTGGTGCACAGCCACGGGCCGGCCGGCCAGCATTCGCACGAAGGCATCGCCTACACCACCTGGCTGGATTTCGACCAAGCGGCGCAACAGGCCGAAGCGGTGGCAAAAGCGCTGATCGCCAAACGGCCCGAACTCAAGACGGCCGTCCTCGACGCCCTGCGGTCACTGCAGGCGGACCTGTCGGGCCTGGACGGTGAAATCAAGCGGATTGCCGCCGTCAAACCAAACCTGCCCCTGATGGCATCCCATCCGGTTTACCAGTACCTCGCCCGCCGCTACGGCCTGAATCTGAAAAGCGTCCACTGGGAGCCCGGCGAAATGCCGCCGGAAAAGGAATGGACCGAGCTGGACAAGACCCTGGCCGGCCACCCGGCGAAGACCATGCTGTGGGAAGCCCGGCCGGCCGCCGCGATCGCGGACAAGCTGGGCGCCAAAGGTGTCGCGAGCGCGGTTTTCGATCCTTGCGCCAACCGGCCGGAAGCCGGGGATTTTCTTGTCATCATGAAACAGAACGTCGAGAATCTGAGGACGTCCTTCCAGCGCTGATGAGCAGCCCATGCTGTATTACGCGGTCAAGCTGGCGGTATCGGTCTTGGCCTTGGTGGCGATAACCGAAATCGCAAAACGCAGCACCGTTTTCGCGGCCCTGGTCGCATCGCTTCCCCTGACTTCCCTCCTCGCCTTCATCTGGCTGCACTGCGACGGCGCGCCACCCGGACAAATCGCCGACCTTTCATTCCGTATTTTCTGGCTGGTGCTGCCCTCGCTTGTCTTATTCCTTCTTCTGCCTCTGCTGCTGAAACACGGTCTCGGTTTCTGGATCAGCCTGGCCATTTCTTCGACGATGACGGCGCTGGCCTATATCACGCTGATGGCTCTGTTACCTTTGATCGGCATCCGACTCTGAACCATCTCTTAACGACGACCCCCAAATCCCAATAGACATCGCGCTCGATCCATTTTTTTTCCAATCAGAACACCTAGGTGATTTGATACATCCACCGAGGGATTTGACGCAGTCGGAGAGAACTGAAACCGACGGCGGGCGACCCGGACAACGAAATCAGCCGCGATGATGACGATCGACCTGCCTTTGGTTTCCCGTCTCCTCTCGAAGTCAGGGAATGGCACCACCAGCCAATATCGCCTATGCAGATGATTTCACTAGAAATTTATGGATTTTCGAAGAGATGCGCCACGGTCACAGCCGCTATTCCAGCCTCATGTCCCGATATTTGTTCCAAGCCTTACCCCTATAGGCACGTGTTTTGCTGTTAATTATGTGCTGAATCTCCTAGGGCGCCCAGTTCGGGATTTCACGCGCCCCGCCGGGTAGCGTTTTCAACGCTTGCCTTGCGGACTCGCTCGGAATCACAGGACATGGACGCATTCCCATACCCGCCGCTCGCGGCGGGCTTTTTTGCACGTCCATGAAGATTCGCTCAATCAGAAAGTACGTTCCCGGTCTGTTAAGAATCCGGACGGCATCTGTGATCCCTCACAAATAACTACAGTTAAGGAGTCTTGAATGAATAATTATGGCCTTCGCCGCGTCCTGCTCGCTTCATTCCTCGGACTGGCTGCCGGCATCAGCTTCGCCGGTGGGCGCTATGCGGACCCGCCGCCGAATCTCGTCGAAGTTTTCAACGCCAGCAAGGCGGCACTGGAGGCTGCGAAACAATCCAACAAGGATTTGTGCCTGGAGAATGCCAAAAAGGCGAGAAAACTGGCGATCGATTCCTATAAGGAAAAGAGCACCATGCCCATGCAGATGTCCAGCAGCCGATTGAAATCGGTGATCAATTCGCTTGAAGCCGGTCAAGTCGCGGAAACGGTAACGCCGCTGGAAGAAGTGGTGAAGGAAGTCGGCGGCGAAGTCGAATACTACAAGAAGGAAGGGAAGCTCTAAGACCCACGCGTACCGAGGAAGAACCGCCGCTTCGCGCCGCTGAAAGCGGAGCGGCGTGCGCTTCTCTAGCATCTCTCCCCCACAATTCCGCCTCTTCGAGTCCACCATGTCAATCTACAGGAATATCTTGATCATCCTCCTCGGAACCGCGTTCCTATGCGGCTGCGGCAAGGAGGGACCTTTCGGGAATACCCCCGGGCCGAAAAAACCGGAATGGATGAAGTCGAAGGATGAGGCTCCGTAGCAGCCAGAGACTACCCCCAGCAACGATTTATTCGAAGTACCGCACCGCGCCGGATCACGGGAACCGGGCCAGCGGGTGATACTCTTCGTACCGGATTCAGACCACCGAACCTATTCCGCACGCCAGGCAAGAGGCGTCCGAAATAAGAATAAGTCGAGAGATACGACAACGCGCCATGCAAGCAAGAAAAATCATCACTCCGCGCCGCGTGCCAAAGGCCGCCGCATTTCAGGACACCCGCTATTTCCGCGGTGCGATCCAGGATACCCGCAAGATCTGGGCGATTCTGTGTACGCTGGGCTCCGCCTGCCCTGCCGTCGGTTTCGCCCATCCGCAGCCGCAACCCCCGTCCGAAGCACAGCCACAGGCCGAACCGGAGGCCCAGACCGACGCCCGGTCACAAACCACGACTCCTGCCGATTCGAAGGGAAGGCCTATAGCTAAGGCAAAGGCAAAGCCAAAACCGAAGAAAGACGACGACGACGAAAACGACCCGCAGCTCATCGAAGAACCGGTCAGCCTGGAAACGGTGGAAGTGGTCGGACGCGAAACCGACCTGATCGGTTTGACGCAATCGGCCTCCCAAGGCGTGGTAGGCCAGAACCAGTTCAAGTACCGGCCCCTGCTGCGTGTCGGCGAACTGGTGGAGGTCGTGCCCGGCATGCTGGCCACGCAGCACAGCGGCACCGGCAAGGCCAACCAGTATTTCCTGCGCGGTTTCAACCTGGACCACGGCACCGACTTCGCCACCTGGGTCGACGGCGTGCCGATGAACCTGCCGACCAACGCCCACGGCCAGGGCTACATGGACCTCAACAGCATCATCCCGGAGCTGGTGGACCGGGTGGAGTACGGCAAGGGACCGTACTACGCGGAAATGGGCGACTTCTCCGCGGCCGGCTACGCCTACATGCATACCAAGCACCGGCTGCCGCAAGGCTTCGTCAACTTCACCGGCGGCGAGTACAACTACTACCGCACGGTCGCGGCCAATTCCAACGAGCTGGGTCCGGGCGATCTGCTCTACGCCGCTTCGGTGAACTTCTATGACGGCCCCTGGCAGCGGCCGATGGACCTGAACCAATTCAACGGCATGCTGCGCTACACCATCGACAAACAGGACTGGGGCCTTTCGGTGATCGCCAAGGGCTACAACTCGCGCTGGTACGCCACCAACCAGATTCCCGAAGCGCTGGTGCTGGCGAATCAGCTCGACCTCTACGGCACCATGAACCGCAGCGACGGCGGCAATACCAACCGCTACAGCCTGTCCACCAATCTCTGGAGCCGGGGCGAATCCTCCAAGAGCGAAGTCAACCTGTACGCCGCCTACTACGATCTCGACCTGTATTCGGACTTCACCTATTTTCTGGAGCATCCGCAACAGGGCGACCAGATCCTGCAGGGCGAACACCGCGTGTATTACGGCGGCACGGCGTCTCAGACCTGGTTCAACAAGCTGTTCGACACCCCCATGGAAAACAGCCTGGGTCTGCAGATCCGCCATGACCAGATCGGCGGGCTGGAACTGGCCAATACCCAGTGGCGCGAGGTGTTCAACATCGTCAGCCGCAACAACGTGTCCGAAACCAGCATCGGCATGTACTTCAAGAACGAAACCTTCTGGATGGAGAAGTTCAAGACCATCGCCGGCCTGCGCAACGACATCTTCGTCTTCAACGTGGACAGCCAACTGACGCCCCTGAATTCCGGCAACCGCAATTCCAGCATGGTCAGCCCCAAGCTCAGCATGGTGTTCGGCCCCTGGGTGGACACCGAGTTCTTCGTCAACATGGGTTACGGCTTCCATTCCAACGATGCCCGCGGGGCGGTCGAAAGCGTGAACCCGACCAATGGCGATCCGGTTCATGCCGTGACCCCGATGGTCCGCTCCAAGGGCGCTGAAATCGGGGCGCGCAGCCAGTACATTCCGGGGCTCAACAGCACGCTGGCGTTCTGGTTCCTGCACACCGCCTCGGAACTCGTGTTCACGGGCGATGCCGGCACCACCGAACCGACCGGCCCCGGCAACCGCTATGGCGTGGAATGGGCCAACTATTACCAGGCCACCGACTGGCTGACCCTGGACGCCGATCTGGCCTTCACCAAGTCGTACTACACCGATCTGCCCAGCGGAGACAACAGCATCCCCAACTCGGTCGGCAACGTCATCACCAGCGGCGCCACGGTGCAAATGCCCTACGGCTTCTGGTCGACCCTAAGGCTGCGCCACTTCAGCAACGTGCCGCTCAACGAGGCGGGAACGGTGTTTCTGGGTGACACCACCCTGGTCAACTTCGGCCTGGGCTGGCAGGAAGAGAACATCAAGCTGACGCTGGACCTGTTCAACATCTTCGATTCCAGGGCCAACGACATCGCCTACTACTACCAGTACCGCCTGCAGAACCAGCCGCCGGAAGGCGTGGAAGGCAAGCTCATCCATCCGGTGGAGCCCCGGATGCTGCGCGGGAGCATCACCATCAGCTTCTAATGTAACGTCCCTGATGAAGCTTTCGTAATCGACGTTCGGGTAGCGGAGAATCCCGTATGCCGCGCCCGAGAGCTCTCGCGGCAGTCGGGCGGCCTTTCTTTTGGTGAATTTTCTTTGGCCGAGCAAAGAAAAGTTACCCGTCTTCGGGTGCGGAAACCCGATTCAAATCATCGTCGCGATAGCGACTCTTCGCTGATCCTTGTGCCGGTCCAAATCGCCACCGCCCAGAAAATAAAGAAAAGTTGGGGACGCTACACCAGGAAATCCCCCTGGCCGGCGGCACATCGAATCGTTCGACTTCTTCAATGCGGGTGATGTCCGCCGTGCCCCTCGGTCGCATGCCTGGCGTGGTCGCTCAGCTGGGCGTCGAACCAGCGATGGATCGCATCGACCAGCGCGGGATCGTCCGCCGAATATTCGATCTGGGCACCCCGCGCCAGCACGCCGTATTTCACCCTGAGGCTTCCGGGCGCCGCCCGCCTCAGCTCGGCCAGGCCCGGCATGTCTTCGCCATGTATGCGTGCCGGCGCGGCAAAATCGCCGTGGGCGAATTTGCCGGCGATCTCGGCGAGATGGTTGCGGATCAGGCGAATCTGCTCGGCGTCCGCCTCTTTCTTCGCCACGACCTGCTGGATGCCGCCTTGCGCCGTCTTGCTGAAGATGTGAGTGGTCTTGTCCAGATCGAAGGGCATGACCCGTGCCCCTCGCTTCGCCACCTCATCCAGTCGCTGCGCGCTCGCCTCCTCCGCCGGCGCTGACATCACCGTCCCCAGCCCGAGCGCCAAGGCCAAAGCCGTCCGGACAGGCAAGTAGCGGCTCACTTCCCGCCTTCGAGCCGCTGGGTCATGTAGAACACCGCATCGGCGACATCGCGGTCGGAAAGCAGCGGCCTGCGGCCCTTGGGCGGCATCTTGAGGAATCCGCCGCGGGCATGATTCTCCATGACGGAAAAGGATTCGAACGAACGGCTCTTCCAGCTCCCCGGCTGGTCCAGCCTCGGCGCCCCTTCCTTTCCCTTGTCGTGGCAGCCGGCGCAGGCCGAGCGATAAACCTTCGCGCCGTGTTTGGCGTCGAGCTTGTCGCCCGTGACCGGGGCGGAAGGCTCTTCGCCCAATGCGGCGGACGCCGTCAGCAGTGCGCAGGCGGCCAGGGCGATTCGGGTGTTCATGCGGGCGACTCCTCGATCAGGGAAAGTCGAATTATTGATGATTCCATGCGCCAATCCAATGGGGCGAAGCCTTCAGGTCTCGTCGGCCCGCACCCAGGTTTCCACCTCGGGCGGACGATAGGCCGCGAAGGCTTCGAGCAGTTCTTCCGGCTGCTGCGCCACCAGCAGCATGGAACGGTGCAGTCGCCGCATGAAACCCTCGCCCGCCGCGTGCTCCAGGAATGCCACCAGCCGGTCGTAGTAGCCGGCGACATTCAGCAAGGCGCACGGCTTGTGGTGTATGCCCAGCTGGGCCCAAGTCCAGGCCTCGAACAGTTCCTCGAAGGTGCCGATGCCGCCGGGCAAGGCGACGAAGCCGTCCGACAGCTCCGCCATCCGGGCCTTGCGCTCGTGCATGGAGGCGGTCACCATCCGTTCCGTCAGTCCGGGATGGGCGATTTCCTTGGCGACCAGCGCATGCGGAATCACGCCGATCACCTCCCCGCCGGCGGCGAGCGCCGCGTCGGCGACCGCCCCCATCAAACCCACGCTGGCGCCGCCATAGACCAGCCGGATGCCGCGCTCCGCCAACAGCCGCCCGAACCGGCGGGTCTCGTCGAGGTATTCCGGACGCTCGCCGGCACTCGATCCGCAATAGACACAGACGCTTTTCAGTTCCATGGATTCTCCTCCCCGGGAGGTCGCCAAAACCGCATGATATCGCCTGCACGGCGGGGAAACGGTTAAGATTCGGCTCTTGACGAAAACCTCGAGGAGACCGCATGAAAAGCTACCGCAAGGAACTCTGGTTCAACGTGCCGAACCGCGTCGGCTTCGTGAACATCACCCGGCAGGTCGAAGAATGCCTGCGCGAAAGCGGCGTGCGCGAGGGCCTGGTGTTGGTCAACGCCATGCACATCACCGCCAGCGTGTTCATCAACGACGACGAATCGGGGCTGCACCACGACTACACCCTGTGGCTGGAAAAGCTCGCGCCGCACGAGCCGATCCGCCAGTACCGCCACAACGATACCGGTGAGGACAATGCCGACGCCCACATGAAGCGGCAGATCATGGGACGCGAAGTGGTGGTCGCCGTCACCGAGGGCAGGCTCGATTTCGGCCCGTGGGAGCAGATTTTCTACGGCGAGTTCGACGGCCGCCGCCGCAAGCGCGCCCTGGTGAAAATCATCGGCGAGTGATCCTTAGCGGCGCTTGACCGGAGCTCGCATCGGCCCCGGATAGTACGGGTAGTAGAACGAGTACGGGTAGTAGTAGTACGGCCATCCCCAGCCATACCAGGCGTAGGGGTACGGGTAGTAGACGGCCGGCTGCCGCTCGGGCCAAAGATGCAGATAATCGCAACCGACCACCAGGTAGTCGTATTCGGCCTCGTCGAGCTTCTGGGCGCGTTCGCCGATCACCTTCCCGGCCACCGTCAGCTCGCGGTCTTTTTCGTAAATCGTCGGATCGACGAAATAGGGGCACTCGGCCAGGAACCGGCCGCCGGAACTGTCGGTCCGCTCCGGCCGGTCGGCACTGTCGAGCGATTTCTGCACGACCTCGATCTCCGAGGTCTTGCCGAGATGGCGGGTCTGCACGATATCACCGCCCAGGATCACCATCCGGTCCCGGTACAGCGAGGCGTGTGTCTTGATCTCGTTGAAACTGCTGGGCTGCCAGGCGGCCTGCTTGCGCAGCGATTCGGGAACCGGACTGGACGCGCATCCCGAGGCATGGGCGATCACGAGGACCAGCCCCAGACTCGCTCCGGAGCGCAACGCCGGCCGACATTCGAGTTGCTTCATCATTCTCGGCCCCCTGGCCTGCCGAACGGGTTTCGGGCGGCCCGCTGCCGCCTACTTGCCGGCTTCGATCTTGACCGTCATGAAATAGATCACATCCGCGATATTCTGCTCCGATAACCCGGTCTGCCCCATGGATGGCATGTGAAGAAAACCGTCCCGCACATGGTCCTGCAGGAGGGAGGGCCAAAGGATGCCGCGGGACTCCCACTCGTCCACATCATCCAGCATCGGCGCCCCGTCCTCTCCCGTATCATGGCAGCGCGAGCAGTACATGCTGTAGGTGTACATCCCCTGCCGATAGTCCGGCTTGTAGTTCGCCAGGGGAGGCGCTTCCGGCGTCGGAGCGTCCTTGGCGCAGCCTGCGAGCAGAATCGGCAGGACGATCGGCGAAAACGCGTAGGCGGCGATCTTCATGGGCTTCCTGGGTCAAGGTTCCATCCCGGTGGAGTCTAGCCCACGCTCCCCATGCCCACAAGACGCGGAAAGCATCATTCCGGCGGCTGAGACGCGATAAAATGCCCCGCCATGCAAAACAGCTTCCGATCTTCCCGCGCCATCCTCATCACCGGCTGCTCATCCGGCATTGGCCTGTGTACCGCTCTCGGCCTCAAAGTGCGCGGCTACCGGGTGTTCGCCAGCGCCCGCAAGAGCGCCGACGTGGCCCTGCTGCAATCGAAAGGGCTGGAAGCCGTGCAACTCGACTTGGCGTGTTCCACGTCCATCCGCACAGCGCTCGAAGAAGTCCTGCGAGCGACCGACGGCAAGCTGTACGGACTGTTCAACAACGGCGCTTTCGGCCAGCCCGGCGCGGTGGAGGATCTCAGCCGGGAAGTGCTGCGCGCCCAGTTCGAAACCAACCTCTTCGGCACCCACGAACTGACCCGCCTGGTCATCCCGGTCATGCGCCGTCAGGGCGAAGGGCGCATCCTCCAGAACAGCTCGGTGCTGGGCTTCGCCGCCATGCCCTGGCGCGGCGCCTACAACGCCAGCAAATTCGCGCTGGAAGGACTCACCGATACGCTGCGGCTGGAACTGGCGGGCAGCGGCATCCATGTCTGCCTGATCGAACCCGGACCGATCTTGAGCGAGTTCCGCGCCAATGCCTACGGTCTGTACAAGCTCAATATCGATGCGGACGCCAGCGTGCATCGGGACCGCTACAGGGCAATGGAAGCGAGGCTGGAGAAAAAGGGCGCTGCGGCCCCGTTCACCGAAGGACCGGAAGCGGTGCTGAAACGCGTGATTCATGCGCTCGAAAGCAGAAGGCCGAAAGCCCGTTATCGCGTGACTTTTCCGACCTATCTGTTCGCGACCTTGAAACGCGTGCTTTCCACGCGCGCCTTGGATGCGATCCTTCGACGGATCGACTAGGAGAAAAAGGAGTCGGCCGATAAGCCGGGTTCTGTCGTGGACAGCCATTCATCTGGGACGTACGTCGCCGTACGCCTCGAGCGACCTACCCGGGAGCCGTGCGGGCCGCACGTCTGGGCGAACCCAATGCCCCCCTATTTGGTCTTGCTCCGGATGGGGTTTACCCTGCCGCTTGGCGTTACCGCAAGCGCGGTGCGCTCTTACCGCACCATTTCACCCTTACCCCGGACGAACCGGGGCGGTATATTTTCTGTGGCACTTTCCGTAGGCTCGCGCCCCCCAGGCGTTACCTGGCACCCTGCCCTGTGGAGCCCGGACTTTCCTCCATCCCCTTGAGGACAGCGGCTGTCTGGCCGACTCCGCGCACAGTATACCCTTATACCGGCCATCGCGGCTGCCAAACCGCGTTCTTGTCCTGGCAAGGTTCCCGTCTTCGACCCCACTCAACCCGTACCCGCTGGAATCGAACTCGACCTGTCGGGTGCGGACGCCCATTCGAGCCTGCTTCCCGACAGCCGATCGCGAAGCACCGCGCCGGGAAATGACGAAACGGCCGCCATGTCTGCGATAGCGTGGGTGGCCAATCAGGAAAGCGCCCCCATTTGCCGGATGGAACGCATCTTGCTCAACCGGCTTCATGATCATGAAACCCCGGATTTTCGCCCGCTTGCCTCTGGTCCTGTTATGGACGGCATTTGCCCTCTTGCCCCCGCCGTCGACCGCGAATGCGCTCAAGTCGCTGGTCATGCCCGGCGAGTTGATCTCGGGGCACGCCAAGTACGAACAGCAATGCCGGAAGTGCCACGATCAGCCCACGCAAACCGTACCCAATGCCTTATGCCTGGCCTGCCACAAGGAGCAGGCCGAGGACATCGAAACCGGCAAGGGATTCCACGGCCACCTGAAAAACATGGAAGACCGGAAATGCAAGGACTGCCACGGCGAGCACAAGGGACGGCACTTCGACATCATGGGGCTGGACAAGGAAACCTTCGACCACCGGAACACCGACTTCCTGCTGAAAGGCGAACACTTGAAGGTCGAATGCTCCCGCTGCCACCTGGACAAGAAAAAATACCGCGAGGCCTCGCACCAATGCGCGGTCTGCCACCAGGACGACGAACCCCACGAAGGCCGCCTGGGCGACAAGTGCACCGACTGCCATAGCGAAGCCGGCTGGAAGGAAACGAAGTTCGACCATGCGAAGACACGGTTTTCCCTGACGGGCAGCCACAAGGACGTGGCTTGCGGCAACTGCCACGCCGACCGTCGCTTCAAGGAGACGGTCCGCAGCTGTTACGCCTGCCATGAAATCAATGACGTCCATGCCGGACACATGGGGCAAAAGTGCGACAAGTGCCATGAAACAACGAAATGGAACAAACCCAAGTTCGATCACCGGCGCGACACCCGATTTCCACTGACGGGAAAACACGACAAGACTTCCTGCGAAAGCTGCCACAAGGCCGATCCTTTCGACAACAAGCCGGCAATGGCATGCGTGTCCTGCCACGAGAAAGACGACGAGCACAAGGGCCGCCGTGGCAACCGCTGCGAGGACTGCCACACTCCGCAAAGCTGGGCGAAAACCACGTTCGATCACGCCGCGACGCGGTTCCCGCTGCGCAACAGCCACAGCACCGTCGCCTGCGTTAGCTGTCACAAAGGCGCGATGGACGAGGACAAGCTCAGCCTCAACTGCGTCTCGTGCCACAAGAAAAACGATCCCCACAAGAACCAGGAGGGGGACGCCTGCGAGACATGCCATACCGACCGGGGTTGGCGCGTCGATGTCGCATTCAGCCACGATCTGACCCAATTTCCGCTCACCGGCCTGCACGCCATCACCCCTTGCGCCGAATGCCATCTGACCGCGAGTTTCCGGGACGCCGAAACCCAGTGCGCGTCCTGCCACCGGAAGGACGACCCCCATGGCGAGGCCTTGGGCCGCAACTGCGACCGCTGCCACACGCCGAACGGCTGGCGCATCTGGCATTTCGACCACGACAAGGAAACCGGTTTCCCGCTCGAGGGCAAACACGAAAAGCTGGTCTGCACCGGTTGCCACAAACGTCCGGCGGCCGCCGACGGCCGAATCGCGCTATCCAGCGATTGCTTTGGTTGCCACGAAAAGGACGAACCGCACCGCGGGGCCTACGGCAGGGAATGCGGCCGCTGCCATACGCCGCAAGGGTTCAATCAATTGAAGCAGCGCCTCAGATGAAACCGCATGCCGTCGTGGGCCCACGACGATCCACCATTGATGCAAGGAGAAGCCAGTGAATACCTCAGTCTCCGCAACGACTTCGCCGTTCACATTCATCGCCCTGATTGTTCCGGTCTTGCTGGGAGCCCTCTTCACAATCGCATCCGCAGCCGAGCGGCCGGCCACGCCCAAGGATTTCGAGCACCTCAATACCGGGTTTCCGCTGCGGGGAGCCCATGAACATCTGACCTGCGAACAGTGCCACGTCCGCGGCATCTTCAAGGGCACGCCGCGCCGCTGCATCGGCTGCCATCAACTGGCGACCGACATCGAAGCGTCCAAGAAATCGCCCAATCACATCCCGACCACGGAAGATTGCGACGTCTGCCACAACGACTTCCTCCCGAACGTGAGCTGGCAGCTCGTCAACATGAACCACGCCGGCATCGTCAACAATTGCGCAAGCTGCCACAACAACGTCTTCGCACCCGGCAAGCCGCCCAATCACATTCCCACCAACG
Organism: Methylococcus geothermalis; assembly: GCF_012769535.1. Taxonomy (NCBI): domain Bacteria; kingdom Pseudomonadati; phylum Pseudomonadota; class Gammaproteobacteria; order Methylococcales; family Methylococcaceae; genus Methylococcus; species Methylococcus geothermalis. The sequence goes on along the minus strand of NZ_CP046565.1, from coordinate 1,325,289 downwards.
CCCCTTGCGAAACCTGCCACCGCTCCACGATCGCCTGGGCCGGCGCGCGGTTCGATCATGTGGGCGTCTCAGCGGGATGCGGGCAGTGCCACAACAACGTCACGGTTGCCGGCAAACCGGCCAACCACATTCCGACCGGGCAAGCTTGCGAAACCTGCCATGTTTCGACCGCAGCCTGGTCGGCGGTCAGGATGAACCACGAGGGCATCGCGTCCGGCTGCGCGCGCTGCCACAACAACGTGCTCGCCGTCGGGCAGCCCCGCAACCACATCCCGGTACCGGCGACGCCCTGTGAAACCTGCCACAACCCGGCGCAATTCCATACCTTCGCCGGCGCACGGATGGACCACACCGGCGCCAATATCACCCATGGCTGCCAGCGCTGCCATGAGGCGGGGAACATCTACGGCATCACCTCGCGGCCGGCCCCTCCCCACCCGCAGCCGAATGTGGCGCCGGATTGCAGCCAGTGCCATCTGAATACGCATTCGTTTCTTCCGGTCTTCACTCGGTAGCCGTTCATGTCGATCATGACTTCCCGGATGGCGGCCCCCTCAGGACACACCCGAGCGATGGCATGTGCGCGGACCGTCGCGCCGGCGATCTTCGGTTTCCTGGCACCGGCGCTGTTTTCCGCCGCCATGGCTCAAGGCGTCCTCGAAGGACTTGACGTCGACGGTTCGGGACGCCGGCCGGTGATTCACATCCGCCTGGCGGAACCGGTCAACTACGTGCGGCACTCGCCCGCGGAATCCGGCGACACCCTGCGCATCCGGGTGAATCGGACGTCTCCCGCCGCGGCGCAAGGTGTCGTGCCGCAGCCGGGCACGCTGCGCTGGCCGGCCACCGCAGAAGTTCCCCTGACTGAAGTGGGCTACGAAACAAAGCCCGGCGGAGATTTCCTGACACTGCGGTTCAATCGCGTCGTCAACTTCCAGGTAAGGCCGGGCAAGGATGCCCAGGGCATCGACGTGGAGATCGCCGGCTCCGGCGACGGCGATCGAGTCGGGACTGGCGACCGGTCCCTTCCCGTCCCTCCCGCCAGCGGAGCCTGCGCCTCCGGCCTGCGGGTCAAGTCGCCGCCCGCCGATCTGAAGGAAGCAGCGCGCCAGTGCATGATCAAGGAAGACTGGCCCGCCGCCATCGGCCTCTATACCAAGCTGGTTCAGCAGCCGGACGCCAGCTACCAGCGGGAAGCCCAGGAGATGCTGGGCTTGGCGCGCGAGCGCAACGGCCAGGCTTTCCGAGCCAAGACAGAATACGAGAAATACCTGCAACGCTACCCGGAAGGCGAAGCCGCCGAGCGTGTCAAGAAGCGCCTGGACGCGCTGAACAGTGCCGACCAACAGCCCAAGGAAAAACTGACGCCGCTGTCGTCGTCGCCGGTCGCCGAGCGCGGCTGGGAAACCTACGGCAGCTTCGGCCAGTACTATTTCCGCGATGCCTTGCTCACCGACAACCAAGGCGAATACGTCGACCAGTCGCTGTTCCTCACCGTGCTGGACGTCACCAGCCGTCTGCGCACCGAGCGGTTCGACATCCGGACCCAATTCGATGCCCGCTACCGCCAGAACTTCCTGAAAGTGGTTTATGACGAAAACAACCAATTCCGGGTCGCCAACGCATTCATCGATGTCGTCGACAAGGCAACCGGCGTGTCCGGCCGCATCGGACGCCAGTCGCGCAGCAGCGGCGGCGCCATGGGCCGTTTCGACGGCGGGGTGCTCAGCTACCGTTTCGCGCCGCAGTGGCAGGCCACGGTCATCGGGGGATTCCCCGTGTTGCCCTATCGCTCCACCGCCCCCAACACCAATACCTCCTTCGAAGGCGCGTCCCTGGAATTCGGGCCGTTCGCGGACTACTGGGCCGGCAACGTGTTCTTCATCAACCAGACCGTCGACGGCCTGTTGGGCAGGCGGGCCGTGGGCGGTGAAGGCCGCTACCAGCATCCCGTGCACCCGCTGTTCACCCTGTTCGACTACGATGTCCACTTCAATGCGCTGAATACGGCTCAAGTGGTCGCGAACTGGAACTTCGACAACGGCGCCATCCTCACCCTGACCGCCGACTACCGCAAAACCCCCTACCTGAGCACCAGCAACGCGCTGATCGGCTGGGGATCGGGATACGGTCCCGGCACCGGCTACGGCGCGGATTCGGTCGGCGACATCCTGCGCTACCAGGACACCATCGACCTCAAGACGCTGGCGGAGGACAATACGCCGACGTTCAAGTACCTCAGCATCAGCGGCATGACGCCGATCACCCCCGACACCCAGATCAATGCCGACATCACCGTCTCCAATCTGTCGGCGACCAAAGGCTCGCCCTGGGTTTCCGCCTATCAGGGATCGGGCACCCAGGTCTCGTATTTCGGCCAGGTCATCACCAACCGCCTGATCACCGACAACGACGTTTGGAATTTCGGCCTGCGCTACATGACCCAACAGATCGACGATATCCTGTCGGGATTCGTGGACGCGCATTATCCGGTCACCCCCGACATCCGCATCGATCCCAGGTTGAGAGTCGACTATTTCACCGGCTTCGACGGCCCCGACGTTTGGCGCGTTCGTCCCGGCACACGCTTCAACTACCGCGTGGTCGACGGACTGTACTTCGAGCTGGAGGGAGGATTCGAATACATGACGAAACCCCTGGTGCTCAACGAACGCGATACCAAAGGCTATTATGTCAACGTGGGATACCGCTGGGATTTCTGATCCTACTGGCCCGATATACTCAGATAACTTCCGTCGATGAACAGCAGAACAATGACAACCGCATTCGCTGGGAATTCCGCTTCATTGGGTCGAGAAAGAAAGGACACCGGTTTTTTCGGCAGCCTTCTGGCGGATAAGAAGATTCTCACATTGTTCGCCGCGATCGTCCTGTTCGGCTTTTTCACGAAAATCGCCCGCCTCGAATACCCGCAGGATTTTTATTTCGACGAGGTGTATCACGGTTTCACCGCGACCGTCGTCCTGCACGGCGACCGGAACGCCTACGACCCCTGGGCAAAATCGCCGCCTGGCAAGGCGTATGAATGGACGCACCCGCCCTTGTCCAAGCTGATCATGGCCGGAATGATGTCGGTTTTCGGCGAGGATCCGTTCGGCTGGCGCATCGGTTCGGTCATTTTCGGCACCCTCGCCACCCTTGCCGCCGCCGCGCTGGCTTTCGAGCTGTTCGGCTCCCTTCCCATCGCCGTCCTGACCGCGGCGCTGATGAGCCTGGATGGTCTCATCCTCAGCCAATCCCGCATCGCGATGAACGATATCTACTTCATCTTTTTCATGTTGACGGCCTTGATCGGCTATGTCCGCTGGAAAAGAGACGAGACCTCGATTCGCTGGCTGTACTTCACCGGAACGGCACTTGGCCTTGCGCTCGCGACCAAATGGACCACGCTCTACGTGTTTCTGGTCCTGGCCGTCGATCTCGGCGTAACGGCGGTCCGTCACCGGCGCCTGCCTCCCCTGGCGGCCTGCCTCAACATGCCCGTCGCGCTGGGTCTCCTGCCCATCGCGATCTACCTGTCGTCCTACCTGCAGTTTTTCGCTCTGGGCTACCGCTGGCCGGATTTCATCGAACTGTTCCGCCAGATGTGGTTCTACCATACCGGACTGAAAGCCACCCATGCCGCCCATTCGCAGCCCTGGCAGTGGATACTCAACCTCCGCCCGGTATGGATGTACGTCGATTATTCGGTGAAGGGAAAAATCGCCAATATTTACAATCTCGGAAACTCGGTGATTTTTTACGCCGGGCTTTATGCCGCTGCCGCAGCGATACTGAAGAAGGAATGGTACAGGAGCTGGGCCGTGGGATTCATTCTTCTGGTCTACTTCATGCTCTGGCTGCCGTGGACGATTTCGCCCAGGATCATGTTCTTCTACCACTATGCGCCGGCGGTGCCGATACTGTGCATCATTCTGGCCCGCTGGCTCGATGGCCATCTGGCCAGTCAGGAAAAGGCCGATCGAATGACCGCGACATCTGTCCTGGCCGCAGGGATTCTCTGGTTTGTCGTGTTCTATCCCAACAACACCGGCATACACGTCCCGCAGGGTTTTGCCGATGCCGTCTACTTTTTGATTCCTGGATGGAAAAACTGAAGCACCAGGTCAGGTACCCGATTCCTGGTTATCGCGCGCGACGACTTCCTGGATGAAATAGCGAGGCCTGCGCTTGGTTTCCATGTAAATCTTGCCGAGATACTCGCCGATGACCCCCAGACTCAGCAGTTGGATGCCGCCGAGCAGGCTCATCGGCAGCAGGATCGACGACCAGCCCGGAACGGCCTCGGCGGCGACGAACCGGACCCACAGCACCCAGCACACCACCAGGAAGCTGACGGCGGAAATGAGAAAGCCCAGGAAGGTAATGAGGCGCAGCGGAAATACCGAAAACGAAGTGACGCCCTGAAGGGCGAGGCCCAGCATTTTCCGCAAAGGATATTTGGACTCCCCGGCGATACGCTCCGCCCGGTCGTAATAGACGGTCGCGGTGTTGAATCCGAGTTTCGGTATGATCCCGCGAAGGAACAGGTTGACCTCGCCGAACTCCCTGAGGGCATCGACGGCGCGCCGGCTCATCAAGCGATAGTCGGCGTGATTGAACACCACTTCCACCCCCATGAGCGCCAGGACGCGGTAATACCATTCCGCGCTCCAGCGCTTGAACAACGAGTCCGACTTCCGGTTCCTGCGAACCCCGTAGACGATGTCGGCACCGGCGGCATGGGCGTCGATCATCGACTCGATGGCGGCCAGGTCGTCCTGCAAGTCGGCGTCGATGCTGATCAGGCAGTCCCCTCTCGCATGCATCAAACCGGCAAGCAGCGCGCTCTGATGACCCTGGTTTCTGGACAGTTTCATTCCCCGGACGAAGGCATAGGTTTCCGCCAGGCCGCGAATGGTCTGCCAGGTTGCATCCGTGCTGCCGTCGTCGACGAAATACACCCGTGAGTCCGGCCCAATTTTGCCTTTGTCTTGCAGATCCCGCAGCAGGACGGCCAGCCGTCTTGCGGTCTCAGGCAACGCTTCTTCTTCATTGAAGCAGGGCACGACGATACCGAGTGTGCGCATAGCGAATCCTTTTGTCATGTCAGGCGGATTTTCGAGCCGGCGGGGCGTACGTCCACTTGAGGCTGCCGACGAAATTCCAGAACAGTACGGCGACGGTCGCCGCAATCTGGGACCAGAGGTAAGGGAAAGGCGTATAGGTGATTCCGAGGTGTACGATGGCTCCGTTCAGCAGCAACCCAGCACCGGCCGTGAGGGAAAACCGGAACGCCGCGACTCGGTGGCTGTTCTTCGCCCTGAACGTCAGTTTGTAATTCAGCCAGTAGTTTACAACGGCACTCGCCGTGAAACCCAGCGAGGAAGCGAGGGTCACCTGCCACTGCCAGAGGCTGACCAGCGCGACGAGCATCGCGTACTGCAAAGCGGTGGCCAAACCGCCCACGAACACGAAACGGAAGAATTTTTTCGGCAGGCTTGCTTTGGGCATAGCCGTTAAGGTCGCACAGATACCACGGTTCGGAAAGTTCGCAAGGAGGCGTCGCGGCAACACCCTGGGCGTTTCGGGGTGCCGACAGGTGGAAACTGGAACGGTCCGCCCCGGCGCCATCCTGCACCGGGGTGGACCCCAAAAAAAGGCGATTCAACCTTGATTGCCGCCCGCTACCGCTATTTGCACTGCGGGGCGCGCTTCACCGAACGGACGGCCGTCTGGCCCTGGAACTGGACTTCCACCGTGCAGGGAACGGATCCTTCGGCCAGGGGGAGCTTCGCCAGCCATTTGCCGCGCGCGTCGGCGAACACCTCGGCGAGCACGGCATCCGTCGCACCATCCACCAGAGTGACCGGATTGGAAACCAGCGCTTCGCGTTCGGATTTGCTCAGTTGCCTGTCGAACTTGATGAGCCCCGACAGGATGAGTTCGCCCTGATCCGCCAGCCACTGCGCCTTCTGGATGATCAGCGCCTGGATCGAATCCACATCGGGCACGTCGATCGGGGTTGCCTGAACGGTCACGTTGGTCCACCTCGGATCGGACGCTTCGGTCTGACGGCCCGTTTGATCCAGGTTGACCGCCTGGAAGCCGAGGTCAAAGGTCTTGCCCGCATCCTCGGCCTTGGGCGTCCAGGTGAGTGTTGCGACGTGCTTGCGGCTCTCCGGATCGAATGTCTGGCTCAATTTCGCCCCTTCCGGCAGCTTCATGCCCTTGATCGTGACGACGTCGTCGTCGCAGTCAAGTGCGCTCAGGGTGATTTTCAGGATTTCTCCAGCCCGGATGTTCCAACCGGTCGGGAGGGTATCGAGTTCGGGCTTGGATCCCGGTAGACACCCCATGGGGAACGGCGTTGGCCGGATTGTCGGGAGCGGCGTTGGCTGGATCGTCGGGAGCGGCGTTGGCTGGATCGTCGGGAACGGCGTTGGCCGGATCGTCGGGAGCGGCGTTGGCCGGATCGTCGGGAACGGCGTTGGCCGGATCGTCGGGAGCGGCGTTGGCCGGATCGTCGGGAACGGCGTTGGCCGGATCGTCGGGAACGGCGTTGGCCGGATCGTCGGGAACGGCGTTGGCCGGATCGTCGGGAGCGGCGTTGGCCGGATCGTCGGGAACGGCGTTGGCCGGATCGTCGGGAACGGCGTTGGCCGGATCGTCGGGAGCGGCGTTGGCCGGATCGTCGGGAACGGCGTTGGCCGGATCGTCGGGAACGGCGTTGGCTGGATCGTCGGGAGCGGCGTTGGCTGGATCGTCGGGAGCGGCGTTGGCTGGATCGTCGGGAGCGGCGTTGGCTGGATCGTCGGGAGCGGCGTTGGCTGGATCGTCGGGAGCGGCGTTGGCTGGATCGTCGGAGCCGGTGTGGGTGTGGGCGTCGCCGTCGCCACCGGAAGATCCGCCGCGCCATCTATTTCCAGGGCAATGGCATTCAAGTCGGCGTCGCTGAGATTGCTCAAGCTGTTCATCGCAGCGACGTTGGCAATCGCCTTCTTGGTCGCCGAAGCGTTCTTCTTCGCTCCCGAAAGAGCCGGGCCGTAACCGCCGGCCGTACTGCCGGTGTTGGCGTCATAGGCGCCGTGACACCCCTGGCAACTGCCGGAATAGGTGGCCGCGGCAAATGTTTCGGAGGCGAAACCGCCACTCGCGGCAACAATGACTGCCATAGACAAGGTCCTGAATTGATAGCCGGATGGCTTGGTTCCTGATTTCACTAATTTGACATTCATATCGAAACTCCCAAGTTTCATGTCATAACAAAGCGTCGCTCCCTTATGGGTGGCGCCTTTCTACACCACCCTATCCCTCTAAATCCTTGGAGACCGCCATTCCCTGCGGTATTTCCCGAGCGACAACGGATTAAACGCCCGCTGATTCGAATTTCCCAGCATATAACTCGGGCAATACCGAACGAGCGTCTCAAATAAAGATAGTCAAACAAAAAGTATCGAAAACGCTCCTCCCCTCACGAAGAGGAGCGTGAACGAGTTTGTCCCTTCAAATCCATATCAAACCCGTTTTTTCAGGTATCGCAGGTCACTTGCATTGCGACGGCGCGCGTTTCACCGGGCGGGAAGCGGTGTCGCTCACGAACTCGGCATCCACCACGCAGGGGACAGCCGTGCTGGCCAACGGAAGATTGGCCGACCACTTGCCGGAAGAGTTCGCGGTCGCTTGCCCGATGATCTCCTGAGTGCTATCCGTCCGGATGATCACCGGATTGGCCAGCAAAGCAGCGCGTTCAGTTGCGGTCACAAGCTTGCTGAACTTGATGGAGCCGTTCACGGCGAGCTTGCCGGTCTTCTTGGAAGACTGCCATTGCGCCTGCTGGATCACGACCGCTTCGACGGCTCCCGCTTCCGGCGTGGTGTTCGCCGGCCATACGCGAATATCGGTGGAACGAGATGCCGAGGAATGGCCCTGATCATCCTGCTTGCTCTCCCCCTCCCGCCGTTTCTGGGCGCGGACTTCCGACTCTACGGCGGTGAACGTGACATGGTAGATCTTGCCTTCGGCGTCCGGTCCCGGGGTCCAGGTGATGGTTGCGACCTGCTTGCGGGTGTTGACATCGAACCCTTGGGTCATGCTCGCACCCTTCGGAAGACCCTTGGCCTTGATCACCAACGAATCATCGTCGCAGTCGAGGGCGCTCACCGTGAACTTGAGCTCCTTGCCAACGTTGGCGTCCCACGGCGACGGAATGGTGTCGAGTTCAGGCTCTGATTCATCCGCGCACGGAGCGGGCGTGGGCGCCGGCGTGGTCGTCGGAGCCGGGGTCGGTTTAGGCGTCGGAGCCGGCGTGGTCGTCGGAGCCGGGGTCGGTTTAGGCGTCGGGGCCGGGGTGGCCGTCGGAGCCGGTGTGGGTGTGGGCGTCGCCGTCGCCACCGGAAGATCCGCCGCGCCACCTATTTCCCGTGCGATGGCATTCAAGTCGGCGTTGGTGAGATTGCTCAAGCTGTTCATCGCAGCGACGTTGGCAATCGCCTTCTTGGTCGCCGAAGCGTTCTTCTTCGCTCCCGAAAGAGCCGGACCGTAACCGCCGGCCGTACGCCCAGTGTTGGCGTCATAGGCGCCGTGACACCCCTGGCAACTGCCGGAATAGGTCGCCGCCGCAAATGCATCGGTGGAAACGGTTCCCGCGGCAGCCATGACCACGGCCAACGATAACGCCTTGTTGCGAATTCCGGCCGGTTTCCCGCCGGAACGAGCCAATGTCTCTTTCATAATGTCAACCCCAAGTTACATGTCATGGAAAGTCGTCCGGCTCCAGGCCGGCCCCCCTGTCACGTTGCTCATCACGGCCCCCGAAGGTATCTTTGCGGGGCCGTGACCCTTCTCGAGCAACAAATCAGAAACCTCTAACATTCCAGATTATCCATGCCTCTGGAACGTGAGACTAAATGTAGTCAACAACTGGAGTTGGGAAAGCAGGTCCCTTCCCTTTTTCGATCAGTTGCACTGCGACGGAGCGCGCTTGACCGGACGCGACCCCATTTCGCCATGGAAATCGACCTCCACGGAGCATGGCACCTTCCCGCTTTCCAGCGGGATTCGGGTAGACCACTTGCCCGATGCACTGGCATTGACCCGGCCGATGACTTCGTGGCTGGTGGCATCCCTGATGGCGATGGGATCGGCGACCAGCGCTTGCCGCTCGGACTTGGTCAGAATCCTGCTGAACTTGATGCGTCCCGCCAGAACGAGCTGGTTCTGAACGGCCGACCATTGAGCGCGTTGAATCGCCACGACCTCGACCGCTGCCGCTTCGGGCGTCGTATTGGCCGGCCATACCCGGATGGCGGTCCAGCGAGGTATCGACACCTCCTTCCTTTGTCCGTTGCTGTCCTTGTCGACGGCCACGAACACGACAGGGTGCACCCTGCCCACGGCCTCCGGCCCCGGCGTCCAGCGAACCGTGGCGACCTGTTTGCGGACATCCGGATCGAACTCCTGGGTCATGGTGGCTCCGGAGGGCAGCCCTTTCGCTTTGATGGTTAGAGTATCGTCATCGCAGTCGAGGGCGCTGACGCTGAACAGGAGTTCCTTCCCTTCGTTGGCATCCCACGGCGACGGAATGGTGTCGATCTCCGGCCTCGCTTCATCGGTGCAGGGCTCGGGGGTCGGAGACGGACTGGGTGTCGCCGTGGGCGATGGCGTGGGTGAAGGACCGGGCGTCCCGGTAGGGGACGGGGTCGGCGACGGATGGGGCGTGGCCGTCGGAGCCGGCGTGCTGGTCGGTGCCGGCGTGGCCGTCGGAGCGGGTGTCGGCGTAGCGGTCGGTGCGGGTGTCGGGGTCGCGGTCCCGAGATCCGCGGCTCCTCCTATTTCCAGCGCCACGGCGTTGAGATCGGCGTCCGACCAGGCGGCGCCCATCGATCCCATGGTGCCGCCAGCACGGACAGCCGCTTTGGTCGCCGAAGCGTTCTTCTTCGCTCCCGACAACGCCGGCCCGATCCCACCGGCGGTGCTCCCCGACGCACCGTCGTAAGCGCCATGGCACATTTGGCAGTTGCCGGCATAGGTCAGCGCGGCAAAGGCCTCGCCGGAGACACTCCCCGTCGCGGCCACGACCACCGCCAATGACAGAGCCCGCTTGGCCAGCATCCCGCCGGCCGTACATTTTCCAGATCGAGAATTCCCAAGTTCTTTCGTCATAATCCTAACCTCATATTGATGGGTCGATACCACGATGGAGGATTCAGTCCTTGGCTCCAAGCCGGTCCGGAATCCTTCATCACCGAAGCGTTGAAGGATGTCCGCCCGGCATCTCCATGACTTCGCTGCCATGACACAAACAATATACGTGCCATCACATATTTCCTTGACGAAACATGCAACTACGATAACCCTCTCTATTTTGTGCGGATTTTCGTCGCCAGCAGGCAACGCCTCTTGGTGCCGAGTTCTTGATGCAGATCAAATTTGCCGGATATCTTCGGAAGCGATCCCTTATAGTCACCGCCACGCGGAGGCTGGCCGATGTCGGCGGGATGGTTGCACGCTGTCTCCTGAAAGCGTCATCCTCATCATTGCGACCCGACTGCGGCTACTCCGCGCGGGAAATATGCGTTCCCTCGAATACTCTCAGGGCGGACCCCACTGGCCGCTCCGCCGTGGGAGCGGCAGCGTTGGCGCGAGTAAAAGCGTAGAACGATATCCACGCAGCGTAGTGATGCCGGTTCGCGAGGGAGAGGAGCCGGAACCGGCAGATGCGGCGGGGCGAGAAGACCGCGCGCGAGCGAGGCGTCCGCCTCGGCGAGGGCGGACCCTGCAGGAGGGATCTAGCGAAGGGAACCGAAAAGTACCTTCCAGCGGGCCGAGTCTTTTTCGAGGATCTTGACGCAGTCTTCATGGCCCCCGGCTCGGGCCAGCGAGACGGCGCTCTGCCTGTGCTCGTTGCGGAGGGCCGGATCGGCGCCGGCCTCCAGCAAAGCCGCCAGAATCTCGCCGTGGCCGGCTTGTGCCGCCAGCATCAGCGCAGTCATGTTCCGCCTGTTCCGAAGATCGGGATTGGCGCCTTTCGCCAGAAGCATGCGGACCACGCCGGTATGTCCGCGGCTGGCAGCCACGGTCAAGGCTGTATTGCCGTCCGCGCTCGGCGCGTCCACGAGGGCGCCATGCGCCAACAGCATTTCGACCACATTGTCATCACCCTTCCAGGCGGCCCGGATCAGGCTGTTGGGACCGGATGCCCGATCGTGAGCGAAGTCGGCGCCATGGTCCAGCAGAGTATCGACGATCCCGGCATGCCCTCTGTCGACGGCGAGCCACAAGGCCGTATGGCCTTCCGCATCGATGGCGTTCGGATCGGCCGAAGCTTCCAACAGAGCCTCGATGGCTTCCCGGTACCCTCCGATGGCCGCCAGCATGACGGCGTTCCTGCCGTCCTTCCGCGCCATGCCCTTGGCCGCGCCCAGACCGCACAAGGTCCGCACGGTCGAGGCCTTGCCGCGCTGCGCCGCCCAGGCCAGGGCGGTGTTTCCATCCCCATCGGTCGCGTCCAGGTTCGCCCCGCCGGCTGCCAACGCCACGACCGTCTCATGATGCCCTTCCAGGGCTGCCCACATCAGAGCGGTCCGGCCATCCGGCGTCGCGGCGTTGACATCCGCCCCGTGGGCCAACAGGGTTTTCACGATTTTGGCATGGCCGTTCCAGGCCGCGCGGGTCAGAGGGAGATGGCCGTCCGGAGCTCTCGCAGCGACGTCGGCGCCTCGCGCCAGCCATGCTTCCACGGTGGACGCATGGCCTCGCCAGGCCGCGACCGTGATCGCCGGCCAGCCGGGATAAGCGCCGATGTCGTCTTGCGGGCCCAGGCGGGAGGTCGGATGCTTCGACCGCTCTCCTTGCCCACCCTTGACCTCCGCCAGGGGCCGGCGCTGGTCCGCGCCGGCGGCGGCCAGCAAGCGGGCTATCTCGGGATGGCCGGCCTCCAACGCAAGCCGGTAAGGCGTACGGCCTTTGTCGTCCCATGCGTCGATTTCGACGCCGCGCGCCAGCAAATCCCGCACCGCATCGGCGTCACCTCGCCGGGCCGCGCGATGCAAGGCCGTGTCCGTCCGGGCGGGCGCGCCTTCCGTAGCGGCGCCCGTATCCGTAGTGGCGAAAGGCATGGTCTCCAGCCGCCTGCGCGCCATCGCATGGCCCTGAGCCGCGGCTTTTTCATACCATGCCCGCGCCTGAGCCGGATCGGGGCGGACGCCGAGGCCTTTCTCGTACATCAGCCCCAGCTCGAACTGTGCGCGGACCTGTCCTTGGCCCGCGGCGGCCCGAAACCACTTCAGTGCCTGCGAATAGTCTTTCGGCACGCCGCGGCCGTTCTGGAACATCGCCCCCAGGCGGTATTGCGCCTCGGCGTCGCCCCGTTCGGCCAAGGTCTGCCATTGCGCGGACGCCTCGTCATAATGGCGCAGGCGCACCGCCTCGAGGCCTTGATCCAGCGCATCCTCGGCCGACGTCTCCGCCCAGCCGCAGGCGCCGGCAATGAACAAGAGAGGGAACAAATACCCGTTCTGCTTCGACATGCCGCCGCTCCGGGGAAAATCAGAACCGTCCGGACTTCGACGACATCGTGAACGATTCCTGCGATTTTTCAGGAATATCCGCGGTTGCCACCGCCTCGCCGTGTCCGGTGTCGTCCCGAAAGGGATTCGCCGGCAGCGCCAGCATCCAGAACGAAGCGATCGCCGCCGCGAGCATCAGCCCCGCCCAGGGCCGCGTGCCCACTATCGATTGGCCCGCCTCGCCTTCCTTGTAGCCGGTGAGCATGGAAAGGACGAGGTTTTCGTGATGCAGGAAACCCGAAATGATCGCCGCCCCGATGTGGACGAACACGATCGCCAGCATGCAATGGGAAAGGAGGGCGTGGAAGCTCTTCAGCGAATTCTCCCAGCGTTCGTCGTAGGACAGCAGGCCGGAAGTGCAGACGAGAATGCCGAGAAACAGCAGGAGCACGATGGCGACGGCCCCCGCGGGGTTATGGCCGACGTAATGCTCGGGGTGCTTGGACAGCAGGCTTTTCAGGTAGCGGAAAATCGCGAGCGGTCCGCGCACGAACTCACTGAACCGGGCATAGCGCGGCCCGACGAATCCCCACAGTAGCCGGAAACCGATCAGCCCCAGAATGGTGTAGCCGAACATCACATGCAGCACCCGGTAGTCGCTGTCGGCCGACAGATAGGCGCCGAAAAAGCTGGTCACCAGCGACCAGTGGAATATTCGCGTGGCGAGGTCCCATACGATGATGCGTCGTGCCATATTTACCCCCTGTTCATTCAGCTTCGATCTTGGCCTTTTCCCGGTCGGCGATTCCGCGTCCCGGCTGAACGGAGGCTTTGCAAGCATCACGCCATCAGAGCGCTCTCGCGGATCCGCTGAATCTCGTCGCGCAGCCTCGCCGCCTCCTCGAACTCCAGATCGCGGGCGTGCGCGTACATCTTTTCTTCGAGCTGCTTGATGAGCCGGGCCGCCTCTGCCGGCTTGGTCAACCTGTATTCGGAGCGTGGTTCGGCAGCACGGGCCAGCGACTTTCGCGATCCCTCGGCGCCGCCACCCGGAATGGGCACTTCCAGGATGTCCGTCACGGATTTGGTGATGCCCCGGGGAATCAGCCCATGCGTTTCATTGTAGGCAATCTGTTTGGCACGGCGGCGCTCGGTCTCGCCGATGGCCTGCTGCATGGACTGCGTCATCTTGTCGCCATACAGGATCGCCTTGCCATGGAGGTTGCGGGCGGCCCGGCCGATGGTCTGGATCAGCGAGACCACCGAGCGCAGGAAACCTTCCTTGTCGGCGTCGAGGATGGCCACCAGCGACACCTCGGGGATGTCCAGGCCCTCCCGCAGGAGGTTGATGCCCACCAGCACGTCGAACTTGCCGAGCCGGAGATCGCGGATGATCTCCACGCGCTCCACGGTGTCCACGTCGGAATGCAGGTAGCGCACCGCAACGTCATGCTCCATGAGGTATTCGGTGAGGTCCTCGGCCATGCGTTTGGTCAGCGTGGTCACCAGCACGCGCTCGCCTTTTTGAACCCGCAGGCGGATCTCCGACAGCAGGTCGTCGACCTGGGTCGATGCCGGCCGGACCTCGACCTCCGGGTCGACCAGGCCGGTGGGGCGCACGACCTGCTCCACCACGGCGCCGGAGTGTGTTCTCTCATAAGGCCCCGGCGTGGCCGAAACATAGATGCGCTGAGGCGCGCGCAGCTCGAATTCGTCGAATTTCAACGGCCGGTTGTCGAGCGCCGACGGCAGCCGGAAGCCGAACTCGACCAGCGTTTCCTTGCGGGAACGGTCGCCCCGGTACATCGCGCCCAGTTGCGGGATGGTGACATGGCTCTCGTCGATCACGACCAGCGCATCGTCCGGCAAGTAATCGAACAGGGTCGGCGGCGGCTCGCCGGCAGAACGTCCTGACAAATAGCGCGAGTAGTTCTCGATGCCCGAGCAATAGCCGACTTCCAGGATGATCTCGATGTCGAACAGGGTCCGCTGCTCCAGCCGCTGGGCTTCCACCAGCTTGTGCTGGCTGCGGAGATGCTCCAGCCGCTCTTTCAGCTCGACCTTGATTTCTTCCACCGCCTGCAGCAGCTTTTCCCTCGGCGTGACGTAATGGGTCTTGGGATAGACCGTGTAGCGGGCGATGCGGGAAAGAATCTCGCCGGTCAACGGGTCGAACAGCGACAGCCGCTCGATCTCGTCGTCGAACAGCTCGACCCGCAGCGCCTCCTTCTCCGACTCGGCCGGGTAGATGTCGATCACGTCGCCCCGGACCCGGTAGGTGCCGCGCCGCAGCTCGGCTTCGTTGCGGGTGTACTGGAGCTCGGCCAGCCGCCGGATCAGGCTGCGGTGGTCGATCATGTCGCCGCGCACCAGGTGCAGCACCATCTCGAAATACGAAGCCGGCTCGCCCAGGCCGTAGATCGAGGACACCGTGGCGACGATGATGGTGTCGTGCCGCTCGATCAGCGCCTTGGTCGCCGACAGCCGCATCTGCTCGATGTGCTCGTTCAGCGAGGAATCCTTTTCGATATAGGTGTCGGAGGCGGGCACATAGGCCTCCGGCTGGTAGTAGTCGTAATAGGAAACGAAGTATTCCACCGAGTTCTCGGGGAAGAACTCCTTCATCTCGCCGTAAAGCTGGGCCGCCAGCGTCTTGTTGGGCGCGAGGATCAGGGTCGGACGCTGAACCTGGGAAATCACGTTGGCGATGGTGAAGGTCTTGCCCGAGCCGGTCACGCCGAGCAGGGTCTGGTGCAGTTCCCCGTCGTTCAGGCCCTCGATCAGGCGCCGGATGGCCTCCGGCTGATCACCCGATGGCGCATATCCGCTCCGCAGCACGAACGGCTTGGATTTCTGCCCGCGCGGCAGTTTCGAGCTTTCCTCGACCGGCTGGGCCAGGCAATGGCCGCTTCCAGGCAACATGGCGTGTCAAACCTCCAGGAGAAAATCACTGAACCGGGTGTTTCCAACGATATCCGGACCGCCCAGGCCGGACGGCCGCGATATCGGTAATGACAAATTTTCCGCTCATGGAGTTCAAGGAAAGCCGGCTAACCGGTAACATAACGCCTCGATTTTTCCAGCCAATCCGCGAAACTGATGAGCATACAACTTTCCGACCGCGTCCAGTCCATCAAGCCGTCTCCGACCCTTGCCGTCACCGCCCGCGCCGCGGCGATGCGCGCCGCCGGCAAGGACATCGTCGGACTGGGCGCCGGCGAACCCGACTTCGATACGCCCGACCATATCAAGCAGGCGGCCATCCAGGCCATCGAAAAGGGCTTCACCAAATACACCGCAGTCGACGGAACGCCCGGCCTCAAGCAGGCGATCCAGGCGAAATTCAAGCGCGAAAACGGGCTGGATTACACGCTCAAGCAGATCCTGGTGTCCTGCGGCGGCAAGCAGAGTTTCTACAATCTGGCCCAGGCCCTGCTCAATCCCGGCGACGAGGTCGTCATCCCGGCGCCGTACTGGGTGTCCTATCCGGACATGGTGCTGCTGGCCGGCGCCATGCCGGTCATCGTCGAAGCCCCGCAGGCTCAGTCCTTCAAGATCACCCCGGCGCAACTGGAAGCCGCGGTCACGGCCAGGACCCGGCTGTTCGTGATCAACAGTCCGTCCAACCCCACCGGCATGGCCTATACCGCGGACGAGCTGGCCGGCCTCGGCGAGGTGCTGCGGCGGTTTCCCGAGGTCGTCATCGCCACCGACGACATGTACGAGCATATCCTCTGGGAAGGCAAATTCAGCAACATCCTGAATGTCTGCCCGGAGCTGTACGACCGGACCGTGGTGTTGAACGGCGTATCCAAGGCCTATTCGATGACCGGCTGGCGCATCGGCTACGCGGCAGGACCCGAGCGGCTGATCGAAGCCATGACCAACATCCAGTCGCAGAGCACCTCCAATCCCACCTCGATCTCGCAGGTCGCCGCCGAAACCGCGCTCAATGGCGAGCAGGGCTTCATCGCCTCCATGGTCAGGGCGTTCAAGGAGCGGCACGATTTCGTGGTCGGCAAGCTGAACGCCATTCCCGGCGTCAACTGCCTGAAAACCCACGGCACGTTCTACGTGCTGCCGAATGTCGAAGCGGCGATGGCAAGCCTGAATCTGGCAGACGACCTGGCGCTGTCCGAATACCTGATCGAACAGGGCGGCGTGGCCGTGGTTCCCGGCTCCGCTTTCGGCGCGCCGGGCCACATCCGCCTGTCCATCGCCACCAGCATGGCCAATCTGGAAAAGGCCATGGAGCGCCTGGCGGCCACCCTCTCCAGATGAACGCGAGGCATTGCCGGGGCCACCCCCGGCAATGCCCTGCTTCGCCTCTTAGAGTTGCAGGCTCCTCAGATAGGCCTCGAAGCCTGCCCTCAGCTCGGCATGCTGCAGGCCCTGCTCCACCGTGGCGATGAGATAGCCCAGCTTGGATCCGCAGTCGTAGCGCTTGCCGTTGAATTCGTAAGCCAGCACCGTCTGTTCGTTCAGCAGCATCGCGATGGCGTCGGTGAGCTGGATTTCCCCGCCCGCGCCGCGCGAGACATTGGCCAGCTTGTCGAAGATCGCCGGCGTGAGGATGTAGCGCCCCACCACCGCCTGGTTCGACGGCGCATTCTCGGGCCGCGGCTTTTCCACGATCGCCTCGACCTTGTCCAGCCCAGCCTCGATCGGACTGGTTTTCACGATGCCGTAGCTGTGGGTTTCGCTGGGATCGATGCGCTCGATGCCCAGCACGGAGCACTGCCATTTGTCGAAGATCCGGACCATCTGCGACAGACAGCCGCCGTGGTTGCTGCCGTCGATCAGATCGTCCGCCAGCAGCACCGCGAACGGTTCGTTGCCGATGACCGCCTTGGCGCAGTTGACGGCGTGGCCCAAGCCCAAGGCCTCGGCCTGACGGATGTAGATGCAGGTGACATGCTGCGGAATGATGTTCCGGACGATGTTCAGGATGTCGTCCTTGCCTCGCGCCGCCAGTTCGGTCTCGAGTTCGTAGGCCTTGTCGAAATGGTCCATGATCGCGTTCTTGCTGCGACCGGTGATGAAGACCATCTCGTCGATGCCGGCCGCCACGGCCTCTTCAACCGCATATTGAATCAACGGCTTGTCCACCACCGGCAGCATTTCCTTCGGGCTGGCCTTGGTGGCGGGCAGGAAGCGGGTCCCCAGCCCCGCAACCGGGAAAACGGCTTTTCTGATGACTTTTGCCATGATGTCCTACCTTGTCGTTTTCAGGTTGATCTTTCCGTTCTTTTCGAGATATTCGAGGATTTGTCCCGCGCAATCGTCCAGGCCGTGCTCTCCCGTCCGCACCAGGATTTCCGGCTTGAGCGGCGCTTCGTAAGGCGAGGAAATCCCGGTGAAATCCAGAATCTCACCGCTCCTGGCCTTGCGGTACAGCCCTTTCACGTCGCGCTGCTCGCAAACTTCGAGCGGGGCGTCGCAGAAGATTTCGACGAAGTCGCCGGGTTCGACCAGCGCCCTGACCAGGTCGCGGTCGCGGCGGAAGGGCGAAATGAATGCGGTCAGCGCGATGACGCCGGCATCGACGAACAGCTTGCTCATCTCGCCGATTCGGCGGATGTTTTCGCACCTGTCCTCGGCACTGAACCCCAGATCCGAGCACAAGCCATGACGGACGTTGTCGCCGTCGAAGACATAGGTCTTGCAGCCCTGTTCGAACAGGCGCTGCTCGACCAGGTGCGCCAGGGTTGACTTGCCGGCGCCGGAGAGGCCGGTGAACCAGAGGATGAAACTCTTATGGCCGTTCTGCTGTTCGCGCTGATCGCGGACTACGGTGGATTGATGCCAAACGATATGGGTGTTCATTGAAATACGTCCTTCTCCCGGATCCGGAGCGTTCTCCTCGGCGGCGCTGGGGCCGCATCATACCTGCTTCGCCGCCTTGCAGAAAGCTAGCTCCGCCGCTTGCGGAATCCGCTCTCCCGGCCCCGGACTTCGCCGCCGAAACGCCGCTTCGGCGGCGTTTCCGGCGTCACCGGCGGCAGTCCCACGGAACGCAGCAAACCGTCCAGAGCCTCCCCTTCCAGCGCGACGGAGGCGCCGGCGCGCAGCCGCGGCGGCAGAACGATATCCCCATAGCGCACCCGGATGAGGCGGCTCACGACCAGGTTCTGCGATTCCCACAGGCGCCGCACCAGCCGGTTGCGCCCCTCCCGGACCACCACATGGAACCAGCGGTTCGCGCCCTCTCCCCCGGCCTCTACGACCGATTCGAAACGCGCCGGACCGTCGTCGAGCTGGACCCCGTTGATCAGTCTCTCGATGATGGCCTCGCTGACCGTCCCCAGGATGCGGACGGCGTACTCGCGCTCGACTTCGCGCGAAGGGTGCATCAAACGATGCGCCAGTTCGCCGCTGTTGGTCGCTAGGATCAGTCCCTGGGTGTTGACGTCCAGCCGCCCCACCGCGACCCAGCGCCCCAGTTCCAGCCGCGGCAATTGCGAGAAGATCACCGGACGGCCTTCCGGATCGCGCCGGCTGACCAGTTCGCCGACCGGCTTGTGGTACAGCAGGACCCGGGTGGCCGCCTGCAGGCGCTTTTCGAGATTGATCAGATGGCCGTTCAGCATGACCTGATCGCCCTTGCGGTAGCGGTCGCCCAGATGCGCGGGACGGCGGTTGATGAAGACCTTGCCCTCGCGGATCCAGCCCTCTATCTCTCGCCGGGACCCGAAACCGGCGTGCGCCAGCGCCTTCTGGATACGTTCGCCCTCACCGGCTTCGGCAGGCTCAGACCCCGGCGCCGGCGGGAGCGGACGGTTCCTCGGGCGGACGGGTTTGGTCGGTTTGCGCGGCGGCAAGGACATCTTCTAACTCCGGTGATACGGCGAATTCCGGCAGGGCCGGCAAATCCGCCAGGGATTCGAGATTGAAATAATCGAGAAACTGGGGCGTGGTGGCAAACAGGGCCGGGCGGCCGGGAACGTCGCGATGGCCGACCACGGTCACCCATTCCCGCTCGGTGAGCGTGCGGATGATCCCCGAACTGACCGCGACGCCGCGAATCTCTTCGATCTGGCCGCGTGTCACCGGCTGCCGGTAGGCGATGATCGCCAGGGTCTCCAGCAGGGCGCGCGAATAGCGGCCGGGCCGCTCCTCGAACAGCCTGGAAAGCCACGGCGCATAGGCGGCGCGAACTTGGAACCGATAACCGCTGGCCACCTTGCGAAGCTCCAGCGGCCGCTCCGAGTATTCCTCCGCCAGGGTCTCCAGCGCCCGCCGAATCTCTTCAGCGTCAGGACGCTCGTCCTCGCCGAACAAGGCTTCCAGCTCGGCGACGGCAAGCGGCCTTTGCGCTGCGAACAACGCGGCTTCGACGATGGACTTGAGATCCATGTCAGTCACCACCGGCGGCGGCGACCAGAGAGCGTACCCGCACGGCCCCGAGGGGCTCGTCCTGGATGATTTCGATCAGCCGCTCCTTGCTCAGCTCCAGGACGGCCAGCAGCGACACCACCGCTCCCGGGCGCCCTTCGCGGCGCGGGAACAGGGCTTCGAAAGCCAGTGTCACATCGCCGTTCAGGCGTTCGAGAATCAGGCTCATGCGCTCGCGCACCGACAGCGCTTCCCGGCGGATATGGTGATGGCTGGTATGGTTCAGGCGTTTGAGCACATCCTGGAACGCCGACAGCAGATCGTTCATGGCAATGCTCGGATAGACCTTCGGCACCGGAATGTCATCGCTCCCCGCCCCGGTTTCGAACAGGTCGCGCTCCAGCCGCGGTAAGTCATCCAGCCGCTCCGCCGCGGCCTTGAACCGCTCGTATTCCTGCAGGCGCCGCGCAAGTTCGGCGCGTGGATCCTCTTCCTCGGCTTCGGCCTCCTTCGGCCGGGGCAGCAGCACCCGGGACTTGATCTCGGCCAGGATCGCCGCCATCAGCAGGTATTCCGCGGCCAGTTCCATCCGCATGATGTCCATCATCTCGATGTAGCCGATGTACTGGCGGGTGATCTCGGCGATGGGGATGTCGAGGATGTCGAAATTCTGCTTGCGGATCAGATACAGCAGCAGATCGAGCGGACCCTCGAAGGTTTCCAGAAAGATCTCCAGCGCGTCCGGCGGAATGTACAGGTCTTCCGGCAACTGGCTGACCGGCGCGCCCTTGACCCGAGCGACCGGTTCCAAGGCTCCCGGTACGGACGGCGCTTCGGTCATGCGCCCCCGCCCAGACCGACGACGGTGTAGACCAGATGCTGGACCAGTAGCAGCGGCCCGACCATGATGCGCCCCAAAATGTCCGTATAGATCAGGATCAGCAGGATCCAGAAGCCATAGGGCTCGATCCGGCTGTATTGGATCGCCGCCCGCAGCGGCAGCAGGGTGGACACGACCCGGCTGCCGTCCAGCGGCGGGATCGGCAACAGGTTCAGCACCATCAGAACGCTGTTGATGGTGACGCCGGCCTTGCCCATCAACCCCAAGGGCAGGGCCATGTAATCCAGGCTTTCTGGCAGCTCCATGGCCAGCCGCAGCAGGATCGCCCACCCCAGGGCCATGATCAGATTAGCCCCTGGACCGGCCACCGCCACCAGGGCCATGTCCCGCCGCGGGTGGCGCAGGCGGCCCCAGTCCACCGGCACCGGCTTGGCCCAGCCGAAGATGAAACCGCCGAAAGCCAGGAGGAGCCCAGGCACCAGAACGGTTCCGACCGGATCGATGTGCCGCAACGGATTCAGCGACAACCGACCCAGGCTCTTGGCAGTATTGTCGCCCAGCCTGCTGGCAATCCAGCCATGCGCCACTTCGTGCAGCGTGATCGCGAACAACACGGGCAGCAGCCAGACGCTGAAACGCTGAACCAAAGTAAGATCATCCATCGTGTGATAAGGCTCGAAAGTGAAAAAGGGACGAGAAGGCTAGGCGCCCAGCAGGCCGATGCCGCCTTTGCCCTGGCGAACGACGACCGGGAACTCGCCGGTCAGGTCGACGATCGTGGTTTCCGCGAAAGGTATGACTCCCGCGGCAAGGATCAGTTCTACCCGCGATCCCACGCGATCGCGGATGTCCTCGGGATCGGTCAGGCCGTCGGTCTCGCCTGGCAGGATCAGGGTCGAGCTGAACAAGGGATCGTCCAGCTCCGCCACCAGCAACTGCGAAACCGCGTTATCCGGCAGGCGAATCCCGATGGTCTTGCGCTTGGGATGCTGCAGCCGTCGCGGCACCTCGCGCGTGGCCTGCAGCAGGAAGGTGTAGGGCCCCGGCGTCAAGGTCTTGATCAGGCGGAAAGCTTCGTTGTTGATCTTGGCGAAAGCGGAAACCTGGGAAAGGTCGCGGCAGATCAGGGTGAAATGATGGTCTTCGCCCAATTGGCGGATCCGGCGGATGCGCTCCAGGGCATCCTTGCAGTCCAGTTGGCAGCCGAAGGCATAGGACGAATCGGTCGGATAGACGATCAGCCCCCCCTGGCTGACGATCTCCGCGGCCCGGCGGATCAACCGCTGCTGCGGCGTCTGGGGATGCACCTCGAAATATTGCGCCATGCCGTTAGTGTACTACAGGAGCCGCGGCAGCCGATATGCGGCCGATCGCGGTCTCAACCCATACTCCCACGGGTATCGGGACGGACTCACGGCTTCGGCTTCCTGGCGACGTCGTCCCGCAGATACACCGGCAGCGCCTGTTCTGCCGGGACGCTTGTGCCCAGGGCGTGAACCCTGGCACCGAGCCGCGCGACCGAGCCGGCGCGGGGGAAGCGCCCGCTCAAAATCGAGGCCAGGCGCCCGCCGGCCAGGCCGCTCAGACGAGCCTGGTAGGTGGCCCAGCCGCTGCCGGTTCCGATGCCGACGCCCTCCGCCGGCGAAAAATCCGCCTGCCCGGGCGGCAGGACGCGCTCCTCTCCCAGCAGCGCCGGATAACCTTCCGCATCCCGGCGATAGACGGCGAAATAGACCTCCGCCATCCGCGCGTCGATGCAGGGAAAGGCATAGTCGCCGCCGGTTTGGCCGATCGCCTCGTCCGCCAGGGCGGCCAGGGTCGAAACCGGCGCGACAGGAAGATCCAGCGCGAAGGCGATGCCCTGCGCCACCCCGGCGGCGATGCGGACCCCGGTGAACGACCCCGGCCCGCGCCCGAAAGCCAGGGCATCCACCTGCCCCAGGACCAAGCCCGCTTCCGCCAGCAGCGATTCCAGCATGGGCAGGATCAGCCGGTTGTGCTCCCTCGGCGCCAACTGGTAGCGCTCGAGAATGGCGCCGTCATGGCAAAGTGCAGCCGAACACGCTTCGGTCGCGGTTTCGATGGCGAGTACGATCATGGCTCGGATTCTGTTGGAATACGCTACTTGTGGCGAAAGGGCAGTTTAACTCAGCGCGGCGGTCTGCCTGCAGACCTCCCTCAGCCCCGTACCCGTTATAATCGCCGCTCCCCCCGGCAGCCCGAACCTTTCTCCCGATGGACGACGCTCAACTCCTCCGCTACAGCCGCCAGATCATGCTTCCCGAGGTCGACGCCGAAGGCCAGACCCGGCTGCTCGGCGCCAGCGCGCTCATCGTCGGGCTGGGCGGGCTCGGCTCGCCGGCCGCCATCTATCTGGCCGCCGCCGGCGTCGGCAGGCTGGTCGTGAGCGATTTCGATACGGTCGATCTCTCCAACCTCCAGCGCCAGATCGCTTTCGATACGGCGGACATCGGCCGGGGCAAAGCCGAAGCCTGTACCGACCGGCTCCGCCGGATGAACCCGGATGTCCGGATCGAGCCGATGTCGGAACGCCTTTCCGCATCGGCCTTGCACGATTGGGCCGGCGCGGTCGACGTGGTTCTGGATTGCTCGGACAATTTCGCGACCCGGTTTGCGGTCAACGCGGCCTGCGTGGCGACCCGTACCCCGCTGGTATCGGGCGCGGCGATCCGCTTCGAGGGACAGCTTGCCGTATTCACGCCGGGCGATGGCGAGCATCCCTGCTACAACTGCCTGTATCCGCAGAGCGGCGAGCTCGATGCGAGCTGCGCCCGCAACGGCGTCGTCGCGGCGCTGCCCGGCATCATCGGCAGCATGCAGGCCCTGGAAGCCATCAAACTGCTGCTGGGCCTCGATACCGTCCGTAGCAACCGCCTTGTGGTGTTCGACGCGCTGCGGCTGGAATGGCACGAAATCAAGCTGGCGCGGAACCCCGCCTGTCCGACTTGCGGCCATCGGTGAGCCGCCCGGGACCAGCCGGAAAATGCTAGCATCGGACCGAGCCATCCCGTCCCCTTCGATCCGGCAGCCGATTCGTGAAATCCAGCACCCCGCGCCATGGCCGTGGCGCCGTCAGCAACGCAGCCTCCCGCTACTCCGGCACGACTCGGGAAGCCGTGGACGACGGCTGGTTTCCGGAAGAACCCGCGGCGCTGGCGACACAGGTCGGCGTCGAAACCTCCCGCTCCGTCATCGCCCGCAACCAGTCGCCCGACCTCCCCTTCGACCAGTCTCTGAATCCCTATCGCGGCTGCGAGCACGGCTGCATCTATTGCTATGCCAGGCCCAGCCATGCCTACCTGGGACTCTCGCCGGGACTGGATTTCGAAACCCGGTTGTTCACCAAACCCGATGCTCCCCAGTTGCTCGAAAAGGAGCTGGCCCATCCCAACTATCGGTGCTCGCCCCTCGCCCTGGGCGCCAACACCGATCCCTACCAGCCCATCGAGCGCCAGTGGCGAATCACCCGCCAAGTGCTCGAAGTCCTGCAGCGCGCCCGCCACCCGGTGACGATCACCACCAAATCCGCCCTGATCGAGCGCGATCTGGACATCCTCGGCGAGATGGCGGCGGCGGGCTTGGCCAACGTGCAGGTTTCCATCACCACGCTGGACAAGGCGCTGGCCCTGAAGCTCGAACCCCGCGCCTCGGCCCCGCACCGGCGGCTGCTAGCGGTCGCGCGCCTCGCTGCAGCCGGGGTGCCGGTGAAGGTGATGATCGCACCGGTCATTCCCTGGCTCACGGACAGCGAGATGGAACGCATCGTGGAAAAGGCGGCCGAGCACGCCGCCGTATCGGCGGGATACATCCTGTTGCGGCTGCCGCGGGAAGTCGAATCCCTGTTCGCGGAATGGCTGAACGCGCACTACCCGCTGAAAGCCGCTCACACTCTCAGCCTGGTCACACTCGCCCACGGCGGCAAAATCTACGACTCTAGCTTCGGCCGGCGGCAGGTCGGCAGCGGCGACTATGCAGGTCTCCTCGCCCGCCGCTTCCTGCTTGCACTCAAACGCCACGGCCTGACCGCCGAGCTGCCTGCCCTCGATGCCGGCGCCTTCAGAGCGCCCGAAGGCAAGCAGCTCGACCTGTTCAGATGACCCTCACCCGCCGCCATCCCAGGGCTGACGGGTGCAGGCCAGCGGCGCGAGGGATGCGGTGGACCCTCTAGGAACCGGGGAACCGGGGAACCTGTCGGATGGGAAAATTGGGAAGGCAAGCGAGGTGAAAGCGGCGGATTCGTCCTTCATTTTCCGCACTTGGCCGAAGGCGTGTTTCCGCGCTTTTTCCGTACGGTCGCTGCCTTGAATCGCGAGTGATTGAATTTATGGCGTCCCCAGGGGGATTCGAACCCCCGTCGCCGCCGTGAAAGGGCGGTGTCCTGGGCCTCTAGACGATGGGGACAGGACTGATGTCCATCTTTTGGTTGGTGGAGCCAGGGAGGATCGAACTCCCGACCTCAACAATGCCATTGTTGCGCTCTCCCAGCTGAGCTATGGCCCCAACCGAAGTGGAGCAACCATTATAAGATCGAACCCCATGTCCGTCTAGTCTTTTTTTGCTTCGATGTACTGCAAAGCCCGGTCGATGCGATTCAGTGTACGCAACTGGCCCAGCAAACAAAGGGTTACGTCCATCGGCGGCGACACGGCAGTGCCGGCCACGGCCACCCGCAGCGGCTGGGCGACAAGGCCCAGCTTCAACCCTAAATCCTCCGCGGTAGACACGAGCACGGCGTGCAGAGGTTCCTTCTCCCAGTTTTCGACGACGGCGAGCCGGCGCCGCACTTCTTCGAGCACCGGCACGCTGGCCGAGGTGAGGTTCTTCTGGGCGGATTTCGGGTCATAGTCGTCGAAGTCCTGGTAAAAGAACCGGCTGGCCTGCGCCATCTCCACCAGGGTCTTGCAACGTTCGCGCTGGGCCAGCACGATGTCGATGGGATCGGGACCCTCCGTCGGATCGATGTCCAGCCGCCCGAGGTGCCAACGCAGGTGATGGGCGACATGCGCGGGATCGGAATGCATCAGGTAATGATGGTTCAGCCAGAGCAGCTTGTCGGGGTTGAAGGTCGAAGCCGAGTGGTTGATGTCGCTGGCTTCGAAATATTCGATCATCTCATCGATCGAGAAAATTTCCTGGTCGCCGTAGGACCAGCCCAGACGGACCAAGTAGTTGAGCAAGGCTTCCGGCAGATAGCCTTCGTCGCGATATTGCATGACGCTGACCGCCCCGTGGCGCTTCGACAGGCGCGCACCGTCGGCGCCGAGGATCATCGGCACGTGGCCGTAATGCGGAAGTTCGGCACCCAAGGCCTTGAGGATGTTGATCTGGCGCGGGGTGTTGTTGACATGATCGTCGCCCCGAATGACGTGGGACACTTTCATGTCCATGTCATCCACCACCACGGTGAAGTTGTAGGTCGGGGTGCCGTCCGAGCGTGCGATGATCAGGTCGTCGAGTTCGCTGTTCTGGAACGCAATGCGCCCGCGCACCAGGTCGTCCCAGGCCACTTCCCCTTCGACCGGATTGCGGAAGCGGATCACCGGAGACACGCCCGGCCTGGGCTCGGTACGATGGCGGCAGCGGCCATCGTAACGGGGCTTTTCCTTGCGCTCCATCTGTCCTGCCCTCAGTTCCTCCAGTTCCTCCTTGGTGCAGTAGCAGCGGTAGGCATGCCCCGCCTCCAGCAACTGCTCCATCACCTCGCCGTAGCGGTCGAAGCGATGGGTCTGGTAGAACGGCCCCTCGTCGTATTCCAACCCCAGCCAGGTCATGCCTTCGAGGATGGCATTGACGGACTCCACCGTCGAGCGCTCCAGGTCCGTGTCCTCAATGCGCAGGATGAAGGTGCCGCCATGCTTGCGGGCATACAGCCAGGAAAACAGCGCCGTTCTGGCGCCGCCGATATGGAGGTGGCCGGTCGGGCTGGGTGCGAAACGTGTGCGGTGGGTCATCCCTAGAACCTGATGGGTGAGCGGTGGATTGGAAAAGAGGCCAATGATACCAGACCGGCCGAGGCGGACGGCTTCAGCGGTGATAGCGGGTGGGATCGGCGATGCCGGCCCGCTCGAACCCTTGCCGGCGCAAACGGCAGGAATCACAAACGCCGCAGGCTAGGCCTTCCGCATCGGCGGCATAGCAGGATACCGTCATGGCATAGTCGATGCCGAGAGCCGTACCGGTACGGATGATGTCGGCCTTGGAAAGATCGATCAGCGGTGTGTGAATCCGGAACCGCCCGCCTTCGACACCGGCTTTGGTCGCCAGATTGGCGAGCTGCTCGAAGGCCCGGATGAATTCCGGCCGGCAATCGGGATAGCCGGAATAGTCGACGGCATTGACGCCGATAAAGATATCCGTCGATTCCAGCACTTCGGCCCAGCCCAGCGCAAAGGCGAGGAACACGGTATTGCGGGCGGGAACGTAAGTGACCGGGATCCCGTTCTGCGGATGATCGGGTACGGCGATGTTGAGATCGGTCAGCGCCGATCCGCCGATCGCATCGAGGCCGATGTGGACGGTCTTGTGCTCGATTGCCCCCAACGAGTGGGCGACGCGCCGGGCGGCCTGGAGTTCGGCGCCGTGCCGCTGGCCGTAATCGAAGCTCATGGCATGGCAGGCGAAACCCTCGCGCCGGGCGATCGCCAGCGTGGTGGCGGAATCGAGTCCGCCCGACAACAAGACGACGGCAGGTTTCATCATCGCCCCGGCCTGTCGCCCCAGAGCAGCTTGTGCAACTGGAGCTGGAATCGAACCGGCAGCCGGTCCCGCAGGATCCATTCGGCGAGCTGCGCCGGCTCCAGCGAGCCGGCCACCGGAGAAAACAGCACTTCGCAGCGCTCGGCGAGCCGGTATTCGTTCAGCTTCGCCACGGCCCAATCGTAATCCGCCTGGTCGGTGATGACGAACTTGAGCTGATCGCCCGCCCGGAGCGAATCGACATTCTCGTAGAGGTTGCGGGAAACTTCGCCGGAACCGGGGGTCTTCAGGTCCACCACCCGCACAACCCGGGGATCTACGCCGGCAACATCATGCGCGCCGCCGGTCTCCAGCGACACCTCGTAGCCTTCGTCGCACAAGGCCGCGAGCAGCGGCAGGCAGGCTTTCTGCGCCAGCGGCTCGCCGCCCGTCACCGTGACATGGCGCACGCCGTAACCGCCGACCCGTTCGAGGATCTCGGCGATACTCATGCGCTGTCCGCCACTGAAGGCATACGCCGTATCGCAATACACGCAGCGGAGCGGGCAGCCGGTGAGACGGACGAACACGGTCGGCAGGCCGACCGTGCGGGTTTCGCCCTGGAGCGAGAAGAAGATTTCGGTGATGCGGACGAGGGTTTCCGGCACGGCCTTTAGCGCTTCTCCTGCTGCAATTTCTGGAGCCGCTTTTCGGCTTGCTTGGCCGCGGTGGAACCCGGATAGCGCTTGATGACGTCGTTCAGCATCTGCTTGGCGCTGGCTGCCTGGCCGGTATCGGACTCGATGTAGGCCAGCTTGAGCGCCGCGTCCGAAACCTTGGCGCTTTGCGGGAAGTTCTTGATCAGTTTCTGGAAGGCATCCTTCGCGCTGGTGAAGTCGCGGTTGACGTAGTAGGCCTCGCCCAGCCAGTACTGGCCGTTGTCGGCATAGTCGCCGCTGGGATAGCGCGCGGTGAAGCTCTTGAATTCCTTGATGGCTTCGGCGTACTTGCCGTCCTTGAGCGTGCCGAAGGCCTTTTGGTAGGCCGCTTCTCGAGCCGCACCGTCGGATACGGGGGGCGGCGCGACGGGCCTGCTCGTCGGCGCCGGCACCGGGGTAGCCGCCGCGGCGGCGGTTCGGGTCTCGCTGCCACTCCCGGCGTCTTCGGCGCCGGCATCCGGGGCATTCGCCCCGGCGCTCTCAGACGACGCTGGAGCCGGGGCGGCACCGCCGGCTCCCTGCCGGATCCGCTGATCGAGATCGGTGTACATGGCCTGCTGCTGGCTCTTCAGCGTCTCCAGCTTGTGGTTGACCTCTTCGAGCTGGCCGCGGGTCTTGGCCAGCTCGCGCTGCAGGCGCTCGATCTGGCCGTTCAGCTCCATCAGCACCTGGCCGGAAAGCTTTCTTTCCAACTTGGCGACGCGCTCGTCCAAGGTTTCCGCGCCATAGGCGCCGGCATCGTAGCCGCCATAGCCCTGCTCCGCCCATACCGGGACGGCCAGCAACAGTCCGGATAGCGTCAACAGAACAGGTATCGGCTTCATAAGATCAGTTTCCCGGATAAACGATTTCGACGCGGCGGTTGCGCGACCAGGACGATTCGCCGCTTCCGGAGTCCGCCGGCTTTTCTTCGCCGAAGCTCACGATCTGCATCTGGCCGTCGCCGACGCCTTGAAAATGCATGGTGTTGGCAACCGATCGCGCACGCTGTTCGCCCAACGCGATGTTGTACTCGGGCGAGCCGCGTTCGTCGCAATGGCCTTCCAGCGTCACTGTGACGTTGGGATGCGAAGCCAGATAAGCGGCATGGGCGTTGATCACCGAAACATACTCCGGAAGCACCTCGCTGCTGTCGTAGCCGAAGTAGACCACACGCTTGGAAAGCGGGCTGGAGGGATCGTTCAGCGCCGGATCGCCCGCGCCGCCGTAAGCCCCTCCCTTGCCGCCATAGGCGCCGCCGGTTCCGCCGTAAGCCTTGCCGGCCCCGCCGCCCGCGCCGTATTTGCCGATCTGCGGACCGCCCGGACCGCCGCCCTCCAAACCCACGCCGGCTGCATCATCCGGCTTGACCTCTTCCGTCTTGGAGCACCCTGCCATCAGCAGCGATGCCGACATCAATATCACCAAACCCGTTCGAATACACTTCATATTGCCTACCTTTCCAAAACCTCAAGATTTAAGGCCGGTGACGGTGCCATCAAGGCGACCACGCCGGCTCCCGCACAGCGCCGCCCTCGATCCGCAAGCTCTGACGGACCTTGCCGTCGATCGACACCGCCGCCAGCTGCCCCCGCCGCGCCGCGTACAGAATCATGCTGCCATTGGGCGCGAATCCGGGCGACTCGTCCAGGGGGCCATTGGTCAGGACCCGGAGCGCGCGGCTGGCCAGGTCCATCACCGCGATCCGATAGTCGCCGCCCTTGCCATGCACCATGGCGAGGCTGCGCCCGTCCGGCGAGAACACGCCTCGGGCGTTGTAATCCCCGTCATAGGTCAGCCGCTCGGCCGCTCCGCCGCTTGCCGACACCAGATACAGCTGGGGCTTGCCGCCGCGATCGGAGGTGAACACGATGGAGCGGCCGTCCCGGGACCAGTTCGGTTCGGTGTCGATCCCGCTGTAGTCGGTGATCTTGTTCAGCGCGCCCGATCCCAGGTTCATGACGTAGATGTCGGGGTTGCCGCCCTTCGACAGGGTCAGCGCCAGCTTCGACCCATCCGGAGAGAACGCCGGCGCGCCATTGATGCCCGGCGCGTCCGACACCTTGCGGCGCTCGCCCGTCGCCAGGGTCTGGACGTAGATCGCCGAAGTCCGGGTTTCGAACGAAACATAGGCGATCTTGGTGCCGTCGGGCGACCACGCCGGCGACATGATCGGCTCGTTCGAAGCGATGACGCTCTGCGGGTTGTAGCCATCGGTATCGGCCACCTGCAGGTGGTAGCGCCGGCCGGCGCCTTCGCCCGACACGCTGACGTAAGCGACGCGAGTGGCGAATGCACCGGGCTCGCCGGTGATCGCCTTGTAGATCACGTCGGCGATGCGGTGGGCCGCCTGGCGGGTTTCAGCCCGGCCGAAGGGCAGCTTGTAGCTGATCACCAGCGTGCCGCGGATGACGTCCACGACATGGAAATCGGCTTCGTATCCGCCGCCGCCCGGCTGGATCTGCCCCACCACAACGAAATCCTGGCCCAGGGCCTGCCATGCGGCTTGCTGAATCTGGTCCGGTGCCGTCGGCCGCTCCCGCATGGCGCTCTCCGCCAGCGGCCGGAACCTGCCGCTGCGCTGCAGATCGGCGGAAACGATCTGGCTGATGGCGTCGGTCAAGCCTTCCTGGTTGGCGAAGGGCACGATGGCTACCGGAATCGCACCCTCTACGCCTTGGCTGATCTGAACCTGGAGCTCCGCCGCGGCCGAACCCGCAACGAAAAGCAACAGGAACGAAACCCAACGGGCGATCGCGCACGCCTTGCTCATGCTCTGTACCTTGACTCGACTAACCGGAAGGATCGAATTTGAACGTGAAAGACCTGAGTTCTGCTGCGACTTTGGGATCGGAAGGCATGGGTAGAGGGGACGCCTTTTTCACCGCGCTCTCCGCGGAACGATCGAAAGCCGCATCCCCGCTGCTCTTGACCACGCGGGCTTCCACGACGGTTCCATCCCCAAGTGTTCGTACCTGGATTATACAGGACAGCCCGGCTCTGGCGGCAGGCGGCTTGAGCCACAAGCCTTCCACGCGGGGTTTGATGTAACGGTTCGCCCATTGGTTGGCTTCCCGTTCCACCAGCTCCTTGTGTTCCTTGTTGATCTGTTCGTCGAGCTCGGCCCTGCGCCGCGCATCCTCGGCCGCCTTCTTTTTCGCTTCGGCCGCAGCCCTAAGCCGGGCCTCTTCTTCGATTTCCCGCCTTGCCTCTGCCGCGGCTCTCGCTTTGGCCTCTTCCGCGGCCTCACGCTTGGCTTCGGCCTCCGCCTGTTTGCGGGCATCTTCTGCGGCCTTTTTCCTGGCTTCCGCCGCCGCCCTGGCCTTGGCTTCCTCGGCCGCTCTGCGCCGGGCGTCGGCTTCGGCCTTCTCGCGTGCCTCGGCCTCCGCCTTCTGTTTGGCCGCGGCTGCTTTGAGCCTCGATTCTTCGAGCGCCTTCTGCCGGGCTTCCGCCTCGGCCCTTTCGCGCGCCGCTTCGGCGGCTTTCTGCTTCGCCTCGGCTTCGGCCCTGGCCTTGGCTTCCTCGGCCGCTCTGCGCCGGGCCTCGGCTTCGGCCTTCTCGCGTGCCTCGGCCTCCGCCTTCTGTTTGGCCACGGCTGCTTTGAGCCTCGATTCTTCGAGCGCTTTCTGCCGGGCTTCCGCCTCGGCCCTTTCGCGCGCCGCTTCGGCGGCTTTCTGCTTCGCCTCGGCCTCCGCCCTGGCCTTGGCTTCCTCGGCCGCTCTGCGCCGGGCCTCGGCTTCGGCCTTCTCGCGTGCCTCGGCCTCCGCCTTCTGTTTGGCCGCGGCTGCTTTGAGCCTCGCTTCTTCGAGCGCCTTCTGCCGGGCTTCCGCCTCGGCCCTTTCACGCGCCGCTTCGGCGGCTTTCTGCTTCGCCTCGGCCTCCACCCTGGCCTTGGCTTCCTCGGCCGCTCTGCGCCGGGCCTCGGCTTCGGCCTTCTCGCGTGCCTCGGCCTCCGCCTTCTGTTTGGCCGCGGCTGCTTTGAGCCTCGATTCTTCGAGCGCCTTCTGCCGGGCTTCCGCCTCGGCCCTTTCGCGCGCCGCTTCGGCGGCTTTCCGCTTCGCCTCGGCTTCGGCCTTCTCGCGAGCTTCTTCCGCCGCCCTTTCTTTCGCCGCGGCCTCCGCCTTCCGTTTCTGGTCTTCCTTGCGCGTCTGCTCGGCGAGCTTCTTCGCTTCCATTTGCCGCCGCCTCTCTTCTGCGGCCTTCTCGGCCTCACGCCGTTCCGCATCGAGCCGTTTCTGTTCGGCCATCCGCCGGCGCTCGGCCTCCCTGCGTTCGGCCTCGATTTGCTGAGCGCGTCGGGATTCCTCCGGACTCGGGGTTGGAACGGACTCGGGCCGTTCGGGCGGCTCAGACTGGGGAACCGGCTCGGCGGCAGTTTCCGCCGGTGGGGCCGTTTCGGTCTTGAGCCTCTCGGCCTCAGCGGCGATACGGGGATCGTCGAGGACCACCGCCTCGATGATTTCAGGTCGAGGCGCTTCTGCCGATCGTTGCGAAGATTCGAACTTCAGCGCGAACAGGCTCAGCAGTACGGCATGGAGCGCCAGCGCCAGCGCGAAGGGCCCGCGCAGCCGGCGGAGACGGGGATCGGCCATCAATCTTCGACGGGATTCGTCATCAGTCCGACCTGGGGCACGCCCGAGTTCTTGAGCGCGGCCATGACCGTGATCACCCGGCCGTAATCCACGGATTTATCACCCCGGATCAGGACGGCGGTGCCCGGTTTCTCGGCCAGGGCGCGGGTCACCTTCTCGGTCAGGCTGGCAGGGTCGACCGGAATGTCCTCCTGGTTGGTCGCATCCAGGTAGAGCTGGCCGTCCTTGTCGATGGTGACGATGATCGGTTTGTCCTGATTGGGGTCGACTGCCCTCGCCTCGGCCTTGGGGAGGTCGACGTCGACGCCGGATTGGAGCATCGGCGCGGTCACCATGAAAATGATGAGCAGCACCAGCGAGACGTCGATGTAGGGCACGACGTTGATTTCGGCCATGGGCCGGCGGCGATCACGCCTGGATCCCGAGGAAACGTTCATTTCGTATGGGCCTGCCGGTGCAGCAAGCTCAGGAATTCCTCGGTGAAGGACTCGTAGCGATTGGCCAGCCGGGAAATGTTGGTCGAGTACCGGTTGTATGCGATCACCGCCGGGATCGCCGCGAACAGCCCCATGGCCGTGGCGACCAGCGCCTCCGAAATGCCGGGCGCCACCATCGCCAAGGTCGCCTGTTTGACCGAGCCGAGCGAGCGGAACGAATTCATGATGCCCCATACCGTGCCGAACAGTCCGATGTAGGGGCTGGTCGATCCGACGGTGGCAAGAAACGGCAGTCTTTCGTCCAGCTTGTCCAGCTCGCGGTTCAGCGCCACGCGCATCGTCCGCTGGGTGCCCTCCATCACCGCCTCCGGCATGATGCCGCTCTGCTGCCGCAGGCGGCCGAATTCCTTGAAGCCCGCCAGAAAGATGAGTTCCATGCCGCCGCACTCGTCGCTTTCCGTCGCCAGTTGGCGATACAGATCGGCCAGATCGATGCCCGACCAGAAGCGGTCTTCGAACGCCATGGAGGTCTGTTCGGCCCGCCGGATTTCGCGATATTTGCCGAAGATGAACGTCCAGGAGATCACGGACGCCGCGATCAGAATGAACATGACGATCTGGACGACCAGGCTGGCTTCCTTGATCAGGGTAATGATGGACAGCTCAGAATTCATTTTTGCTCTGAGAGTTAAGGTAATGGGATGGCTGAAGTCGTGGGAACCGGCATGCGGCAGGAGGTTGACCGAAAGGATTTTGCATTCCGGATACTGGCTAGTGTAAGAAATAGCGGCCACGCGCATCAAGCCGCGATGACGGAGACGATGGTTCCGGCGGGACGCGGCCCCACGCCTTTCCGGCCGTCGGGAACCGGCAAGCCGGCCGGATTGGTTCAGAGAGGTTAGATGCTAAAATGCCGTAGCAGCATGTTCATGGACTTGTCACCCGGCCCGCCCCCAACCGCCTGCCACGAGGACCCTCTTTGGAAACCCACGCCATGAAAGAGCCGGACTACAGCCTTTACGTGAAGGCATTCACCCGCCTATTCGAAGCCTACGACGCCGCCGCCCCCTATCTGGGACTGACCGACGATTTCAAATATTACGTCAACCGCAAGCGGAGCTGGCTGGAACGGCTGAAGTCACCGGAGTTCCCGGTCGCGTTCCTGGGCGCGTTCTCGGCCGGCAAGAGCACGATCATCAATGCCGTGCTCGGCAATGACATCCTGCCCCAAGCGACCAAATCGTTCACCGCCATCCCCACCCTCATACGCAAAGGCAAGGCTGCCAAAGCCGTCATTCATTACCTGGATGAAAACGAGCGCGAAGAGCTGAAGGATCTATACCTTGAGGAGCTTTCCAAGGAGCTGCGCAAGAGCTGCGAGGGCTACCGCAGCTTGAGCCGGGGCGAGCTGTTGAGCCAGTTGAGCCGGGACATCGAGCAGCACAAGGGCCAGTTCGGGTCTTTCAACAAACAGAAGTTTTTCGACGAGCTGAAGACCCTCATCCACGGCTGGAGCAAACTCAGCGGGGCAGTCAAGGAAATCGCCTTGGAAGAACTGCCGAGCTACGTCACCGAAGATTACGAGGACGTGCTTTTCGTCAACCAGGCGGAAATTTTCCTCACCGACGTCAGCATTCCGGAAAACGTGGTGCTGGTGGACCTGCCGGGGCTGGGCGTGGTCAATCCGCGCCACCGCAAGGTCACCAAATCGTACGTGGAAAACGACGCCAAGGCCTTCGTCATCGCCATGAAGGTGTTCCACCTGTTGGAAGGCGAGGAGATCGAACTGCTCGCGGAAATCCACAGCCAGCGCAAACGCGTGCTGCAGCGGGCATTCTGGGTCATCAACCAGTGGGACGTGCTGAGCGCGCAGCAGAAAAAAGAAGAGCAGGTCAACTTCGGCCAGAAGATCGACCGCTACGGTTTCCATATTGCCAAGGACCGCGTTTTCCGGGTCTCTGCGCTCAATTACCTGCTGCTGAAACTGATTCAGGACGGCCGTCTGGAGCAGAGCAGCGGCATCCGCGAACATGCGGACGCCCTCCAAAAAGCCATCGGAAAGATACCGGAGCGCCACGAGGCCGAGCGCTATCTCAAGTCGCTGGAAGAGGCCAAGAATTTCGCCGCATTCCGTACCGGCCTGTTCGATTACTTGGCACATACCGCCCGCGCCGAATTTCTCGACGAAGCCCGCAGCGAGTACCTGGACTTGGCGAAAAGATTGCGGGAACACCTGGAACCCTTCCACCAGAGTTACCTCAACACGAGCGACGACAGCATGAAAAACACCTTCATCGCCAGCGAATTGTCGCGCCGCCAGGACGAAGTATTGCGGCGCCTGCGTTCCACGGTCGAAGAGCACGTCAAGGCGTTGCGCACCGAGGTGCTGCCGGAATTCGTGTTCTGGCGTGACGAGGACCAGGAACAGCTTGGCCAGCAGATCACCCATGCGATCGACACCCTGGACCGCAAGGCGCTCAAGAACGAGCTGCTGAAAGGCCTGGACCTGCACAGCGTGGTCAGCCGCCTGCCGCACAAGATCGAGGAAAAGCTGCACATCCAGCACACCTTCCGCAGCCAGTTGCAGCATTTGCTGGAAGAACAGATGGTGCGCCGCCATCTGGCGCAACTGCTGGAAGACATCGCCGCGACCGACGCCCTGCCGCCCGAGGTGCTGACGGTGCTGCAGGACCGGCTGAGCGGCCGCGACATGCTCAACCGGCTGAAGGGCATGTGCGACGTGTTCCTGTTCGAGTACGGCGAAGTCATCGACGACCTCGGCCGCGACATCATGGCGCAGGCCGCCGGCGATGCCGGCCGCAACAGGGACGATGTCCTGGCGCAGGTACAGAAAAACGCCGATCGGGCGCTGGAAATCGCCAGAACCATGCATCTGATCGGCCCCCACGAAGGAGCGCAGCAGATGCTCGCCCTGGGGCTGGACAAGCTGCGCCGCATTCGGGACAGTCTCGCCGATGCCGCGCCGGTACAGCTCACGGCCGCGACGATCCGGGGCGACGAAATCGACCGGGCCCTGGATTGCTACAAGGCCGGCCTGCTCGAATATACCCGCCGGCAGCAGGTACAGATCAACAAGTTCGCGCGGCGGGGCATCAAGAATTACTTCGAAGAATTGGAAGGCGAGTTGCTGGGCTATTTCGAATCCATCAAGGGCGAAATCGCCAAGACCATCATGAAACAGCTCACCCGCGATCTCGACGCCGAGCTCAAGGCCGAACTGGACAAACAGAAGGCGGTCCGGGATGCCTACATGGTTGTGACCGCCGCGGTCGGGCCGGAACGGCGTTCCGTCGAAGGCTCCTGAAAAAACATCTCCTCCGCATGAGAAAGCGCGTCTGCGCCGGCGTGCTCGCGGCCGCCTGCGCCGGATGCGGGACGCAACAGACCTGGATATACCGGCCCGAGCCGGCTGCGGAGCGCCGCCCCCTGCTGGTTCTGACAGTCGCGGTACCGCCATTCCAGGACGCACGGGCGCATGCCAATACCGACGAGCTGATGCATTACGCCATGCCCCTCTTCCCGTTCGGCTGGCAAGACCTCTCCCAGCCCGAGTACGCTCAACGGCACGCGAATACCGGGGCATGGCTATGGAAACCGGACGAGGACCTGGCCCGGGCGACCGTGGCGGAACTCGACGGGGCCCGGATATTCAAACAGGTCGCATTCAGCCGCGGCGGCGGCGAAGCCGATCTCAAGCTCGAAGGCACGGTGAAATCGACCCAATATCGTTCGAAAATGTTCAGTTACGGGCTGTCGGTGTTCGGCCCGCTATTCTGGGTCTTGGGCGCGCCTTCGGACAGCTTCGACGACGAACTGGTCCTCGCCTTCCGGCTCAGGGAAAACGGCAACGGCAAGGTCCTGTGGGAAAAGGAGTATTCCCGGCAGATCGGCAAGACGAGCTGGATCTACGACGTGCAGGACGATTTCCGCTATCCCGAACTCGCCAAGGCCATCCTCAGGCAACTCGCGGACGACCTCGGCGCCATCGCGGACATGAACGGACGTGGGCTGCCGGTAAGTGGAAAATGAGCTAGCGTACCGTCCCCAACATTTCTTTACTTTCTGAACGGTAGTAATTTGGGTGGGTACGAGGGTCAGCGAAGAGTCGCTATCGCGACGATGATTTGAATCGGGTTTCCGCACCCGAAGGCGGGTAACTTTTCTTTGCTCGGCCAAAGAAAAGTCACCAAAAGAAAGGCCGCCCGACTGCCGCGAGAGCCCCCGAGTGCCAAAGCTTTGTCGGGAACATTACGCTAGCGAGGAATTCAGCCGACCTCCCGCAGCCGTTTCAGGACGACCTCCGGCACGGCTTGCGGCCGGAAACTGTCGGCGGCCAGACAGACGATCCGCACCCTCCCCTCGCACAGCGTGACGCCCTCCCGCATCACCCGCTGAACGAAGCTGAAGCTCGCCGGCCTCGCCTCCACCAGTTCCGCGCTAACCTGCAAGGCGTCGTTGAAACGCGCGGGCTTGAGGTAGTCGGCCTGCACCGAACGCACCGCGAAAATCACGCCCCATCGCTCCCGCAGACTGTCCTGCTCGAACCCCAGGGCACGCAGCCACTCGGTGCGGGCACGCTCCATGAATTTCAGATAGTTGGCGTAATACACCACGCCGCCGGCGTCGGTGTCCTCATAGTAGACCCGCACCGGCCAGACGAACGCTTCACTCATCGCCGAACAATTCCTCGTTGACGGTTGTCCGTTGCGGCGGCTTCAGTCCGAAATGGAGGTAGGCATGACGCGTAGCGATACGACCGCGCGGGGTGCGCATGATGAAGCCCTGCTGGATCAGATAGGGCTCCAGTACGTCTTCGATCGTGCCGCGTTCCTCGCCGATGGCGGCGGCGAGGTTGTCCAGGCCGACCGGGCCGCCGTCGAATTTTTCCATCATCGTCAGCAGCAGTTGCCGGTCCAGCTGATCGAAGCCGTTCGGGTCGACATCCAGCATTTCCAGCGCGCGGCCGGCCACCGCCTCGGTAATCCGGCCGTCGGCCATGACCTGGGCGAAGTCCCTCACCCGGCGCAGCAGCCGGTTGGCGATGCGCGGCGTGCCGCGGGCGCGGCGCGCCACTTCCAGCGCCCCTTCCGGGGTGATCTCGCTGCCCAGGATCCGGGCGGATCGGGCGACGATCCGGCCCAGCTCGTCGACGGTATAGAACTCCAGCCGGTGCACGATGCCGAAACGATCGCGCAAGGGCGAAGTCAGGAGCCCGGCACGGGTGGTCGCCCCGACCAGGGTGAACGGCGGCAGATCGAGCTTGATCGAGCGGGCGGCGGGGCCTTCGCCGATCATGATATCGATCTGGTAATCCTCCATCGCCGGATACAGCACTTCTTCCACCACCGCGCCGAGGCGGTGTATCTCGTCGATGAACAGCACATCGCGCGGTTCAAGATTGGTCAGCAGGGCCGCCAGGTCGCCGGCTTTTTCAAGCACGGGACCGGAGGTGTGGCGCACGTTGACGCCCAGCTCGTTGGCGATGATGTTGGCCAGGGTCGTCTTGCCCAGGCCCGGCGGGCCGAAGATCAGCACATGATCCAGCGCCTCGCCGCGCCCCAGCGCCGCCTGGATGAAGATGGACATCTGCTCGCGCATGGCGCGCTGGCCGACGTAATCCTCCAGCCGCTTGGGACGGATGGCGCGGTCGATGGCCTCTTCGTCCCACTGCCCCGCCGCACTCACCAGCCGCTGCGTCATGGATCGGGCTCCTTCAGCGCACCGCCGACTGCAGCGCCAGCCGGATCAGGTCTTCCGCGCTGCGGCCTTCGGCGGCCTGCTTGGCCACCAGCGTATTCGCCTCCTGCGGCTTGAAGCCGAGCGCGATGAGGGCGCTGACGGCTTCGTCGGCCGGATCGACGACATAGGACTGAGGTGCGCTGCCGGAAAAATTTCCCGCGGCCACGGACGGCACGCCGAGGTCCAGCCGGTCCCGCAGCTCGATGATGAGGCGTTCGGCGGTCTTCTTGCCGATGCCGGGAAGCCGGACCAGACGCGCCGAATCCTGCCGCTCCACGCAGGCCCGGAAATCATCCACCGAGATGCCGGACAGGATGGCCAGCGCCAGCTTGGCGCCGATGCCGCTGACCCGGATCAGGCTGCGGAACAGGCTGCGCTCGGCCTCGGTACCGAAGCCGAACAGGCTGTGGGCGTCCTCGCGGATCTGGAGATGAGTGTAGAGCCGCACCTCGGCGCCGATCTCGGGCAGGTTGTAGAAGGTAGACATGGGCGCGTCTATCTCGTACCCCAAACCCTGCACGTCGATCAACAGTGCCGGCGCGCGCTTGGCGACCAAGATTCCGCGAACGAAGCCGATCATCGTTGCGCCATCCGGTTCATGCGGTTCAAGGTCTGCTGATGATGCAGATGGCAGAGGGCCACACCCAGTGCATCGCTGGCATCCATCGCAAGGGGAGTCTCATGCCCTAACAGGAAGCAAACCATGTGCTGCACCTGGACTTTGTCCGCACCGCCCTTGCCGACCAGGGCGAGCTTCACCTGGCGGGCAGCATATTCGTGCACCGCCAGTCCGCGCGACACACCGGCGCAGATCGCCGCGCCCCGGGCATGGCCCAGCTTGAGCGCCGAATCCGCGTTCTTGTGCATGAACACCTGCTCCACCGCCATTTCCTCCGGCTTGAATTCCTCCACGATCCGGCTGATCCCCTCGAAGATCCGGCGCAGACGCTCGGGAAAATCGTTGGTCTCGGTGCGTATGCACCCCGCCGTCACCAACACCGGCTTGCCGGCCCAGTCGAGGATGCCATAGCCGGTGACGCGGGAACCCGGATCGATGCCGAGGACGCGCCTCATCGCGCCGGCTCAGCCCAGTTCGGCAAGAATGTCTTCGCCGATATCCGCATTGGAATAGACGGCCTGTACGTCATCCAGGTCCTCCAGGCGTTCGAGCAGGCGAATCATCTTCTCCGCGTCTTCCTTGTCCAGCTTGACGCTGGTGCTGGCGCGCATGGTGACTTCCGCCGCCTCCGGCGTGAGTCCCGCGGACTGCAGCGCATCGCGCACCGCTTCGAACTGGTCGGGCGCCGTGAGCACGTCCACCGAGCCATCCTCGTTCACCACCACATCGTCGGCGCCGGCATCCAGCGCCGGCTCCATCACCCGGTCCTCGCCCAGATCGGCACCGAAGCTGATGACCCCCGTCTTGGCGAACAGATAGGCGACCGAACCGTCCGTGCCCAGATTGCCGCCGGCCTTGGAAAAGGCATGGCGGACCTCGGCCACGGTGCGGTTGCGGTTGTCGGTCAGGCAGTCGACCAGCACGGCGATACCGCCGGGCCCGTACCCCTCGTAGCGGACTTCTTCGTAGCTATCGCCGTCCGCGGCCCCCGAACCTTTCTTGATGGCACGCTCGATGGTGTCCTTCGACATGTTGGCGACCAGCGCCTTGTCCACGGCCGTGCGCAGGCGGGGGTTGTTTCCGGGATCGGGACCGCCGGTACGCGAGGAGACGGTGATTTCGCGAATGAGCTTGGTGAACAACTTGCCGCGCTTGGCATCCTGGGCCCCCTTGCGATGCTGGATATTGGCCCATTTGCTATGACCCGCCATAGTGCTTTTCAAGACCTCCGGACTGATTAAATCACGCAAGTCTAACACTGCGAGCCGGGTCGAATCGACCGGCAGCCTTGTCCAATGACACATGAGCCTGAACGAGGGTGTGTATTTCCAGCGTGAGATGAGCCTGAAGGGGCGAGGGTTGGGATCATGGAGACATGATCGTGACCTTACAGACCCAAAACCTCCGAACCCTCGCCCAGGTGCGGGCCTTCGTGGCCGGTGCCGAGGCGGTTTCCTTCCAACTGACCGATCGGGAAAGCGCCTACGTGTCAGGTCCAGGCTGATTGCGCGGTGGTTTAATGAACAAATCGGGTTTATCAGCGTACCACTGTTTCATGGCGTCCATGGGGCAACGATGTCCCAAGGCTTTCTGAGGCAAATGATGGTTGTAGAGCCAGGCATACCTGAGCAGCGTGGATTCCAGGTCTTGTGCGCTGTTGTAACGGCGTGTGGCGAGCACCTGGGCGATGCGGCCATTGAAGCGTTCCACCATGCCGTTGGTTTGCGGGGTTCACGGCTTGGTCAAGCGATGTTCGATACCGAGCGCAGAGCCGGCCCCGGAAAATAGGACAGCCGCTTAGGTGAGGTTTCTGTTCTAATCACCGGCCCTAGGAAGGGCATCACCGGCCCTAGGAAGGGCTGAAATCGGAGAACAAAGATGAAGAGAAAGAGAAGAAATCACTCGGCGGCCTTTAAGGCCAAGGTGGCCCTGGCAGCGCTCAAAGGCGATAAGACGTTGGCGGAGTTAGCGGAACAGTTTGAAGTTCACGTCAACCAGATCACGCAGTGGAAGAGCCAGTTGCAGGAGCGGGCGAGCGACGTGTTCGCCACAGCCGCGGAACGCAGTGAGTCGAGCGGGCCAGACGTGAAGGAACTCCACGCCAAGATCGGGCAGTTGGCGATGGCGAATGATTTTTGAGTCGCCGCGCTCGGTCGCGTCGGCGATGCGAGCGCAAAACGATGATTGACCGGTCTGACAAGCTCCCTGTGGTGCGCCAGTGTGAATTGCTGGAGCTATCCCGCTCTTCGGTGTATTACGTGCCCCAGCCAGTTTCAGAAAGCGATCTGGCCTTAATGCGTCGGATCGACGAGTTGCACATCAACCATCCGTTTGCTGGCGCCCGCATGCTGCGCGACCTGCTGCGCCTGGAAGGCATTCAGGTGGGCCGCCGGCATGTGTCCACGCTGATGAAGAAGATGGGCATCGAGGCGCTGTATCGACGGCCGAACACCAGCCGGAAGCATCCGCAGAACCCGATCTTCCCCTATCTGCTGCGCGGTCTGGAGATCACCAGAGCGAACCACGTAGGGGCCATGGATATCACCTCCATCCCCATGCGCAAAGGCTTCGTGTACCTGGCTGCGGTACTCGACGGGGCGACCCGGCGGGTGCTGTCTTGGCGACTGTCCAACAGCCTGACCACGGACTTCTGCATCGAGGCCGTCGAGGAAGCTCTACAGCGTCATGGCAAGCCGGAGATCTTTAACACCGACCAAGGCAGCCAGTTCACCAGCACAGAGTTTGTCGATCTGCTCCAAGGTCAAGGTCTCCGAGTCAGCATGGACGGCAAGGGCCGCTGGGTCGATAACGTATTTGTCGAACGGCTTTGGAAAAGCGTG
The DNA here is from genome assembly GCF_012769535.1 of Methylococcus geothermalis. NCBI lineage: Bacteria > Pseudomonadati > Pseudomonadota > Gammaproteobacteria > Methylococcales > Methylococcaceae > Methylococcus > Methylococcus geothermalis. The sequence continues at coordinate 1,282,962 of NZ_CP046565.1, read as the reverse complement.
AAATACGAGGAAGTTTACTTGCATGCTTACGACTCAGTTTCTCAAGCAAGGCAAGGCTTACAAAGCTATTTCAAGTTTTACAATGAACGGCGGCCTCATTCATCGCTTGATGGCAAGACCCCGGATAGCGTGTACTTTAATTCGCTGCCACTCCAGAAGGCAGCCTAAACCGCAGAAGCCCACTTAAGCCCGGTAAAATCCTGTCTAAAAAACCGGGGCCACCGCAGAATATATTCATACTCCCAAACATGGCTCCTGGCTCAACCTGATCGAGTGTGCCTTCTCCAAGATGGCTCGAACCTTCCTTCGCCACATCCGGGTCACCTCAAAGGCCGAACTCAAGGAGCGGATTCTCAAAGGCATCGCCGAGTTCAACCAGACCCCTGTCCCGTTCCGCTGGAAAAAGTTCGACTTGGGGCTTGCATGATTTGTCACTGTTTTTATGGAACGTACTACTAGTCATGACCCTTTCCCTATGATGCAGCCTGACTCGAGAAGTCCTGCCGCCCTCTTCACCCCGACCGAACGCGAGATCCCCGTTGAACTCCAATCCTCAAACCACGAAGCGTTTAGCCGCCATGGCCATCGTTCTGGCCGTCGTTTCCGGAACGTCGGCTGCCCCCGCCCAACCCCCCGAGCCGTCGCCCTCCCTCGTCCCCGCTGTCACTGACCGGCTCCCGCTGCCGTTGCCCCGGACCTTCGAGCGGCGCGAGGACATTCAGCCGTTTCAACAAACGGTACGGTTCACGATCGGCAACGAGGAAAAGGAAGGCTATGCGGAGATTGCCGTACCAGCCCGGCACCGGCTGGTCATCGAGCATGTTTCCGCGTTGATGCAGGGGCCTTCCGGGCAGAGATATTTCGCGTCCTTGCGGACGACCGTCCGGCGCGAAGAGACGAGTTGGCACTATCTGGTCCTATCCCCGCAGTACAGCGGGGCCGGGATCGATGTCTATGCGGCCGCCCAACCGATGCGGGCGTACGCCGACCCCGACGGCCTCCCGATGCGATTCTCGGTCAGCCGCGGCATGGACGACAGCGGGACGGTCTCCGTCGACGCCACGGTCTCCGGTTATCTGCTCGACCGATGGTAGAGACGGAAGTTGGATGTTGATTCTGTAAGTGTCGATCGCGCGATCATTAAAATGATGACCAGAGGTTTGTACCGGCCCCGATCGTGTCGAGCCTGCGCTCTTAGCGTTTCCCGCCCACCGCTGCGGGGATCACGGCGCATCCAAGGCGGGATAATCGGTGTAGCCCTCGGCGCCACCGCCGTAAAAGGTTGCCTCGTTCCATGTGTTCAAAGGAGCGCCCCGCCTGAAACGCTCGGGCAGATCGGGGTTGGCGATGAACAGTCGTCCGAAGGCGACGAGGTCGGCGCGGCCGGCTTCGAGACAGGCGATGGCTTTGGCTTGGTCGTAGCCGCCACAGACGATCAGCGGGCCGCGGAACGTTCCCCTGATCATCGCCATGATGGCTTCGTTCCGCGGGTCGGGACTCGCGACCGGTGCGTTTCCGGCCACGGAGGGCTCGACGACATGCAGGTAGGCGAGTTTGAAGTCGTTCAGACGTTCGGCCACGTAGCCGAATGTCGCTTCGGGGTCCGCATCCCCCATGTCGTTGAAGGTGCCCAGGGGCGACAGCCGCACGCCTACCCTGTCGGAACCCCAGACTCCGCACACCGCCTCCAGAACCTCCATCAACAGACGCGCCCGGTTTTGCGGGGAGCCGCCGTAGGCGTCCTCGCGCCGGTTGGTTGACGAATTGAGGAACTGGTCGAGCAGATAGCCGTTGGCGGCATGCACTTCGACGCCGTCCATGCCGGCTGCCAGGGCATTGCGGGCGCCATCACGGTATTGGCCGACGATGCCGGGCATCTCGTCGAGCTCCAGGGCTCGCGGGGTGACGAAGGGCACCAGCTCGCCCTTTCCTTCGGCATTGGCGATGAAGGCCATGCCGCTCGGCGCGATCGCGGACGGAGCGACCGGCAGCGCACCGTCCGGCTGCAAGGCGGGATGGGAAACCCGGCCGACATGCCAGAGCTGCATGAACATCAGGCCGCCGGCCCCGTGCACGGCATCGCTCACCAGACGCCAACCTTCCACCTGTTCCGCGGAATGGATGCCCGGCGTCCAGGCATAACCCTGGCCTTGGCGGGAAACCTGGGTGGCCTCGGAAATGATCAAACCGGCTCCGGCGCGTTGCCGGTAGTACTCCGCGTTCAACACCGTGGGCACATTGCCCGGCTGTCCGGCGCGAGAGCGGGTCAGGGGCGCCATCACTATGCGGTTCTTGAGGGTGTAGGGACCGAGCCGGAAGGGCTGGAACAAGGGGTTCGTCATGACGGACAGCTCCTGTCGAGATAAACGAGTCGAGGATCATTTGGCGGAAGTCGCCTTGGCGACCGCCATTCTCAGCCGGTCCGCCAAAGGGTTCGTGACAGTATGGCGGATCAGGATATCCACCGGGTCCACGATCCGGCCGTAAAAGGCGGAATTGAGACCGTCCCGCGGTGTGATGACCGCGCCTTCCAGGGTCAGCCCGCCGTAAATCCCCTTGGCCCGGCTGAACTGCAGGATGTCCACGGTCGCCACCTGGCTGCCCGTACCCACCGGTCCGGCGGCGATGCTGGCATCCACCCCGAGCTGGAACTTGGAGCTGAGCAGCGCATTCATGCCACCTTCCGTCATCACCATCATGATGACGTCGGTCAGCTCGCCGCCGATCTGCAGACCCGCGGTCACGGCACCGGCCGTATAGAACGCCGGGTACCCCCATTCGCCGGTCTGCTTGTCCTTGACCAGCACCACGGCATTGCCGCCGGAACCGCCGAAAATGAAACCCAGCTTGAGCACCTGGGGTGCGATCACCAGAGCCCTCGCATCCTTCACGTTGTCGCGGAACCAGCCCATGTTGGGGTCGGCGACGAATTCGTTGAAGGTGATGGTGGCGTCGCGCAGGAGATCGTTCGCCTTGTCGCGGTCGTCGGCCCCGGCAAGGCCGGAGGCGCACAGCACCGCCAGCAGGACGAGGCGTTTCAACAAATGTTGCGGGGAAAAACTGGCCATAGCGGATATATCCCTGGGATGGTAATGCGACAAAAAGTTTACGCCTGTTCCAGGCAAGACGTATGCCCGGAACGGAAGCGGCGCCGATTGACCCGATTCAAGGGAGCCCATAAGCTTCAGTAGCCGCCGGCACGGCGTACCGCTCGAAGTCATCGGTGGACAACACCGCAAATCTGGGAACACCGGGCTCACGCCATGAAAACACTGCTCGCCACCAACGCAGAAATCCTGGTCACGATGGACACCGAACGGCGGGAGCTGAAAAACGCCGGCATCTATGCCGAGGACGGCATCATCAAGAAGGTCGGGCCGGTCGGCGAGCTGCCGCAGGCGGCCGACACGGTCATCGACCTGTCCGGCCAGATCGTGCTGCCGGGTTTCGTCAATTGCCACCATCATCTCAACCAGACCCTCACGCGCTGCCTCCCCGCCGCCCAGAACAACAACCTGTTTCCCTGGCTGCAGGCGCAGTACCGGATCTGGGCCCGAATCACGCCCGAGGCTTCACGGCTGAGCGCGCTGGTGGGACTGGCCGAACTGGCGCTGAGCGGCTGCACCACGGTGTTCGACCACACCTACCTTTTCAAGAATGGTAACAGCGCCGATTGCCTGATCGACGCGGCTCGGGAAATCGGCATCCGCTTCCATTGCAGCCGCGGCTCCATGTCGCTGGGCGAATCCAGAGGCGGCCTGCCGCCGGACGACTGCGTCGAGGACGAAGACTTCATCCTCAAGGACACCCAGCGCGTCATCGAGACCTATCACGACGCCTCCCACGGCGCCATGACCCGAATCGTGATCGCCCCCTGCGCGCCATTCACCGTGACGCCGGAGCTGCTCAAGGAATCCGCCGCGCTGGCCCGCCACTACAAGGTCGGCCTGCACACCCATCTGTGCGAGACCCTCGACGAGGAACGCTATACCCTGAGCCGATTCGGCATGCGTCCGGTCGAATGGATGGAAACCGTGGACTGGCTGGGCGAGGACGTCTGGTTCGCCCATGCGATCCATGTCGACGACGACGAGATCCGCCACTTCGCCCGCTGCGGCTGCGGCGCTGCGCACTGTCCTTCCTCCAACATGCGGCTGGCTTCCGGCATCGCGCCGATCAAGCAGTACATGGAGGCCGGCGTCAACGTCGGGCTGGGCGTGGACGGATCGGCCAGCAACGACAGCTCGAACATGATGCAGGAAGTCCGCGCCGCCTTTCTGCTGGCCCGCCTGAAGATGGGCCTGCGGCCGCCGGAAGGTCCGGCGAAATACATGCACCTCTCGCCCTCGCACCCGAAACGCTCGAACGAATGGATGACGGCGCGGGAAACGCTGGAACTGGCGACGCTGGGCGGCGCCAGGGTGTTGGGGCGCGGCGACATCGGGGCGATCGCCGAAGGCATGTGCGCGGACTTCTTCAGCCTGGACCTGCATACCGTGGATTTCGCCGGCGCCCTCCACGATCCGGTCGCCGCGGTGGTGTTCTGCGCCCCGCAGAAGGCCCGTTACACGGTCGTCAACGGAAGGGTGGTAGTCGATCAGGGCCGCATGGCCACGGTGGACCTGATGCCGGTGATCGAGCAACACAACCGGTGGAGCATTGGCATCGCCAACGATGTGTGATTCGCCATGACGCCAATCGCCATCTGCGCCGGACAGGCGCCGAAAAATGAGAGTTGCCTCCGTTGATACAAGTGGATTTGTTATACCTGAATCCGTGTTGTCTTCAGCGCGTACCCGCTCCGCGAGCCCCAGCGCATGATTTTTCTGCTGCCTGACTCCCAATCTCAGCTCACCGCAGCCCCGAGCGCCGTCCTTTCACGGCCCGGAGCCACGGCGAGCCGGGCTTGCGGCGGGTGCGCTACGTCATGTTCCTGCTCCCGCGCGACCGTCGGCCTTTCGCCGCAGCGAAATGGCCTCGATTCGGAGAATTCGGCCGCCGGATTTGCATCACGGCGAAGCCACCGCGCACAGTCGCGCCTGCACCGCGGCAAACACCTTCACATGCGCGGCGACGCCGCGCCCGAAGTCCAGCACCAAGCGGCGAGCGTGTTCGACAAACTTCGCCGCGCGGTACATCACCTCCTGCAGCACCGTCTTGATGCGCCGGCGCTTGGCCGGGTGGCGGATCGGCGAGATGTCGCCGGTCAGCCCGAGTTGGCCGATCAGGCGCAGGCCGTTGTAGGCGAACGCAGCCAGATGCACGACCGCGTCGTTGGTGTCGAACTTGCCCGAAGGCAGGCGCTCGAGGTCCAGGTCGGTCTTGATCTCGGAGTGGAACTGCTCGTGGGTGCCGTGCTGCTTGTAGAGCTCGATCACTTCGCTCATCGGCTCGGCCAGGCTGGTCCACCAGCCTTCGAGCTCGATCTCGGGGATCAGCAAGTGCTGCCCCTTCTTGTCGATCGTGCGCTCGGTCACCCGCACCACCAGGCGCAGCGTGCGCTTGGCCTTCTTCCAGGCGCGTTCGATCTGCAGGTCCAGCAGTCCACCCCCTTGCCCGCGCGCACTTCTTTGAACGCACCGGCGGCCTCGACCCGATTCACCCACGCGGCCTTGTTCTGGCGGCGCGGATTCCACTTGGTGAGGTAGTCGAACGAACGCCCCAGCGCTGCCCAGCGATCACGCTCGTCGGCCAACGCGAACAGCAGCCGGGCGCTGTCGAAGCCGCTGTCGGCCCGCCACAACAGCTTCGCATCGGCGGCGCACACCCGGCGCAGGCGCGGGTCGGCGCCTCGGTGCGCTCGAGCAGGCGCAGGGAGAGCTCGTCGGTCAGCTCGCGCAGCTCGGCCGCTCGGGCATCGAGCCGTTGGCGCATCCACACGCTGCCGGGCACCTTGGCGAGCCCGAGCGCTTCCTTGAAGAAGCGGTCGCCGGCCGCGAAACGGCTCGATCGCCTCGAAGTCGCTCTTGCCCAGGCTCAGCAGCCCCACCATCGACTTGACCAGGTCCGAGCTCCGCATGCCCTGCGACACCGGCAGCCTCGGGTCGATCACCGCCTCCACCTGCGCCGCCTGGCAGCACTGCCCGATCAGCGCCAGGCCCGAGTAGGAGGTCAGGTTGAGCTTGGCGGTTTGCTTGACTTCGAAGTGCGGCATGGTCGGCTGGGTGAAGGAGTCGGATGCGTCATTGTACAATTACATCAATGCGTTACCGTGAAAGCCCCTGATGGATGAGGCGAGCGAAGCTCTTCCGGCGAAGCGGAATGGAGAAGGCGATGGCCGTGGCAGGTCAAGCCGCTGCGGGAGCGTTGTGGTGCCAGAGGCCGAATTTCTTCAGCGCCTTGATCCAGCGAGGTGCATTTTTGGCAACGCTGGCCGCCTCGTAATCGAACCCCGAGTCACGATATGGCAGGCGGCGGTTCAGGACGAAGAAGATGGTGCGAATCAGTTTGTGAGCGAGGGCAACGATGGCCTTCTTGTGGCCGCGTCGGATGACGAGGCCGTTGTATTTGGACGCAAAGACGCTCTTGGTGCGTCGAGCGGCATTGGCCGCTTCGCAAAGCAGGTAACGGACGATGGTATTGCCCTTGCGTGTCTTGCCGCTCTTGCGCTTGCCGGCGGACTCGTTGTTGCCAGGACACAAGGCGGCCCAGGAGGCCAAACGGTCAGCGCTGCCGAAGCGGGACAGATCGTCCCCGATCTCGATCAGGATCATGGCGGCAGCCATATCGTCGATGCCAGGGATCGCGGGAGCGTCGCCATTTTTTGCGAAACCCGACGGGACATCCCAGTCACCCTCGGGAGCAAAAAATTGGCGACGTCTTTGCCTTCGGCGGCCCGCGCCGTCCTGCGTCAGCCTCGACTCCGTCCGTCTCTCCGCGACGCACTCCGCCAAGGCTTCCACAATGACTCGACGCCGTGTCGGGTCCCTTATGTTTTGTCTCCACCCGCGATGAAGCCGCGGATTCCGACAAAACATCCGGGCCTACGGCTTCGCGGGGGGCGTCGCACTCGCTCGCTTCGCTCGACTTCCTTGTGCTCCTTCTTTGCAGCAACCGATGCGCCCACGCATAAGGTTCCATCGCGGCCAGCAGATAGGCATCCAGTTTCGCCAGTTCGGCCTCGAGATAGCGCACATGATCGCGCAGGGACGCGAGCAACAAACGGTGCCTGGGCGACAGATCGCCATCGAGAGAATCGGCCAGGATGTCGCGCTTGCCCTTGAGACTGCCCAACCCAAGGGTGGCCAGTTCCTCCGGGGATCGCCCGCCAATCAGACCTTCGATCATCCGCTTGGCCGAAACGCCATTAATGTCGGAGACCGAGTTATAGTCGGAACTGGTGTATGAGCCAGGGGGGTGATGGCTTGAACGGGTGGCGTACCCTGCTGACAATTCGGTTGTCGAGACTGAAAAGCAGCATTGAGGTGAGTACGCCATGAGCAAGGTTACGCAGGACGAGGAGAAAAAGGCAACGGAGCTGGGGCTGGGTCTGGAGGATTTGATCCGAAGGGTGCCCGCGAGTTGATCCAGAAGGCCATCGAGACGGAGTTGGGGGAGTTGTTGAGCCGGTACGGGAACGTGCGCACATGGGGCGGTCAGCGGGCCATTGTCCGCAACGGTGATTTGCCGGAACGCGAGGTGCTGACGGCGGTCGGGCCGGTGTCGGTGCGGGTGCCGAAGGTCCGGGACCGTTCGGGGAGCGGGGTGAAGTTCAACTCGGCCTTGGTGCCGCCGTATGTGCGCCGTTCCGGTCGTATCTGCGCGGCCTTGCCGTGGCTGTATCTGAAAGGGATCTCGACCGGGGATCTGCAGGAGGCCCTAACGGTGCTGGTCGGTGACCAGGCCAAGGGCCTATCAGCGAATGTGGTGAGTCGCTTGAAGGCCGATTGGGCTCGGGAGTATCAGGCGTGGGCACGGCGGGATCTGTCCGAACAGCGCTACGTGTACTGGTGGGCCGATGGGGTCCACACCGGCGTCCGTGAAGAGGACGACCCGCGGCTGTGTCTGCTGGTGATCATCGGCGTACGGTGCGACGGCAGGAAGGAACTCGTTGCCTTGGCGGATGGCTTCCGTGAAGCGAAAGCGTCCTGGCTCGACGTGCTGCGGGACCTCAAGACCCGCGGTCTGACCGAGGGGCCACGCCTGGCGATCGGCGACGGGGCGCTGGGCTTCTGGGCCGCAATGGACGAGGTCTACGCCGAGACCCGCCATCAGCGGTGTGGGTTTCACAAGATGGGCAATGTCCTGAGCAGCCTGCCGAAAGCCTTACAGAGCCAAGCCAAGGCCGCGCTCCAGGCGATCTGGATGGCGCCCACGCGGCGCGAGGCGGAGCAGGCGTTTGACCGCTGCGTGCAGAGCTATCAAGCAACGTACCCGAAGGCCACCGAGAAATTGACCAAGGACCGGGCGGCCCCTGAGCCTGCCGAAGGGCGGCCCTGCTGGCCTTCCATGACTTGCCGGCGGAGCACTGGCAGCAGCTACGGACCACCCACCCGATCGAGTCCACGTTCGCGACGGTCCGCCACCGTACCACACGCGCCAAGAACTGCCTGTCGCGGTCAACGTTCCTCGGGCTGGCGTTCAAGCTGATGGAGGAGGCGGCGAAATCCTGGCGGCGCATTCGCGGCGCCGAACGCATCCCGGACTTGACTTTCCGGCGTGGTGTTTGAAGATGGGATCCCGGTGACCGACGACCCACCGGAACAGCAGGTATTGGCCGCCTGATCAGCCTTGTGCTAATGGCCCGTACACCAGATTTGACATTAGCTCACAGTTTGATGATGTCACCCGCAACACTTGGACGGCTTCGCGCTCACTTCCGGAGCGCAGCAAGCCGACTGGGCGCCCGCTTCGGCCTTCGGCGCTTCGCCGAACACCGGAATCTCGGCCAGCGAATGGAAGGATTCCCAAGGTATGCCCTGTGGATCGAGCACCCAGTATTTGTCCGATACCGCGTAGCAGCAGCCGGTGCCCTTCTGTTCGGCGACCGGGGTATCGGCGCGGTCGAGACGCTGTTTCAGCTCGGCCAGCTCGGCATCGTCTTCGGCCTGGATGCCGAGATGGTCCAGCCCACTCTTGCCGCTGCGGCTGGAGATGGCGAAGTTGACCCTCGGATCGTCCAACATCCATTTGGCGTAATCGGGCTTCCGCACCGTCGGCTCGGAGCCGAAAACGGCGCTGTAGAAACCGATATTCGATTCGATATCGGCAACCGAAATGTGGACATGCAAACGTTTCATACGACCCACCTGGCATTCATGAGAGGCTAATTGAACTGCCGGAAAGCGCCGCCCATGGATGAGCGACCGAGCCCGGCTCCGCATATCGGCCCACTGGGCTCTCCCCATGGGCCTTCATATTTCGACATTTCGATAATATTGGAAATGTATGGCCAGAGCAAACATCGGGCAGCCTCCCCCCGTTCCCGCGAGAAGCTGCGGCCCGGAGCGATCAGCCGCCAGAGGAGCGCTTCGGAAACTCAAACCGGATCACGGTTGACATACAAATGAGAATCGTTATCATTAATTCCAAGGGCGCCGAATTAGCCGCCGCGCCCCCGAAAACATGCGTTCCAACCCACCTTGAGGAGCCACCATGAATCGCCTTCCTTCAACGCCTGCCGAACCCCAAATCTCCACGGACATCCTGGTGGGTCTCTTGCGTTCCTTGCTGATGCAATATGCGAGGACGCCCTCTTCTTCGATCGCGGGCAACATCGCAAACTGCCTCGACCGGCTTCTTTCCCACCCGCAATTCGACGAACCGCCACAGGAACGCTGCACCTATCTGTACATGCGAACCTACTGGCGCCTCGTCGAATCGTTGGGATAGACGGATACGGCCCCCGACCTTTGCCAGCCTCACGAGGAACTACCGCCATGAAAAATACCCCTTGCCGAGTCCAGAACCTGGCCGGCGACGGCCTCTGCCGCGTCGACTACTGCCAGGACTGCGCATGCTTCCATCTGAAAGTGGGCTATGCGAGCCTGCATATCCATCCCGAAGCCTTCCTGCGGCTGTGCAGCACTTTGAATGCGGCCTTGGCCCGCTTCCAGCGTCAGACCAAAGGGACGGCGAGGCCCGCGGCTCTGCAACACTGATACCCATGCCCCCGACCCAGCGGCGTTGCGGCTAAAACGGCGTGAGGTTTCGAAACTTGTCCTTGACGTAACACGAAGTTCCGGGTATGGTTTCCAACTTTTCACTTGCGCGCTCCCACACCGGAGCGATTTGCAACGGACGCTCATAAGTGCCTGATCAGTAAAGGGGGCCGAAGATCGTGGAACTCAGCGGTGCGGAAATCGTTGTCCAGTGCCTGAAAGACGAAGGTGTGGAATACATCTTCGGCTATCCGGGCGGTGCAGTGCTGCATATTTACGACGCGCTGTTCAAGCAGGACGATGTAAAGCACATCCTGGTACGCCACGAACAGGGCGCGACCCATGCCGCCGACGGCTATGCGCGCTCCACCGGAAAACCCGGCGTGGTCCTGGTGACCTCGGGCCCCGGCGCGACCAATGCCGTCACCGGCATCGCCACCGCCCACATGGACTCGATCCCTCTGGTCGTCATCACCGGCCAGGTGCCCCTGCCCGTCATCGGCAGCGACGCCTTCCAGGAGGCCGACATCGTCGGCATCACGCGCCCCTGCGTGAAGCACAATTTCCTGGTCAAGGATATCCACAAGCTGGCCGAGACCTTCAAGAAAGCTTTCTACATCGCGACCACCGGCCGCCCGGGCCCCGTCGTGATCGACATCCCCAAGGATGTCACCGATCCGAACATCAAGATACCCTACGAGTATCCGCGCAGCGTCTCGCTGAGGTCCTACAACCCTTCGGTCAAAGGCCACCCGGTCCAGATCAGAAAGGCGGTGGAGCTGATGCTGTCGGCCCGGCGACCGATGATCTACAGCGGTGGCGGCGTCATCCTTGGCAATGCCGCGGACGAATTGACCGCGCTGACGCGGATGCTGAACTTCCCCATCACCAACACCTTGATGGGCCTGGGCGGCTATCCCGCCACCGACCGCCAGTTCGTCGGCATGCTGGGCATGCACGGCACCTACGAGGCCAACATGGCGATGCACGACTGCGACGTGCTGCTGGCGGTGGGCGCCCGCTTCGACGACCGCGTCACCGGCAAGATCGCCGAATTCTGCCCCGACGCCGAGATCATCCACATCGACGTCGATCCGGCCTCGATCTCCAAGACCGTGAAGGTGGACGTGCCCATCGTCGGCGAAGTCGCGCCGGTGCTGGCCGACATGATCGAGATCATCAAGGCCTCCGGCCGCACCCCCGATGCCGAGGCGCTGAAAGCCTGGTGGGCGAGGATCGAGCAATGGCGCAGCCTCGACTGCCTGCGCTACGACCGCGCCAGCGATCGGATCAAGCCGCAGTTCGTCATCGAACAGCTGTGGGATCTGACCCGGGGCGAGGCCTTCGTGGCATCGGACGTCGGCCAGCACCAGATGTGGGCGGCGCAGTACTACAAGTTCGACCAGCCGCGCCGCTGGGTCAATTCCGGCGGCCTCGGCACCATGGGCTTCGGCCTGCCCGCCGCCATCGGCATCAAGCTCGCGCATCCGCACGAGGAAGTCGTTTGCGTCACCGGCGAAGCCAGCATCCAGATGTGCATCCAGGAACTGGCCACCGCCCTGCAGTACCGTACCCCCGTCAAGATCGTCAATCTGAACAACGGTTACATGGGCATGGTGCGGCAGTGGCAGGAGTTCATCTACGAAAGCCGCTATTCCCATTCCTATCTCGAAACCCTGCCGGACTTCGTCAAGCTGGCCGAAGCCTACGGCCATGTCGGCATGCGCATCGAAAAGCCGGCCGACGTGCGCCCGGCCCTGGAAGAAGCCCTGAAACTCAAGGATCGCACCGTGTTCATGGATTTCCTGACCGATCCCACCGAAAACGTCTACCCCATGATCGAATCCGGCAAAGCCCATCACGACATGCGGCTGGCGCCCGGCACCGCGGTCGATAGGGAGCTTGCCTGATCATGCGCCACATCATTTCCGTTCTGCTCGAAAACGAATCGGGCGCGCTGTCGCGGGTTGCCGGCCTGTTCTCAGCCCGCGGCTACAACATCGAGTCGCTGACCGTGGCGCCGACCCAGGACCCGACCCTGTCGCGCATGACCATCGTGACCTCCGGCAGCGACGACATCATCGAACAGATCACCAAGCAGTTGAACAAGCTGATCGACGTGGTCAAGCTGATCGACCTGTCGGAATCGGCCCATATCGAGCGCGAGCTGATGATGGTCAAGGTACGCGCGACCAACGGCGGCCGCGAAGAGGTCAAGCGCCTGGCCGACATTTTCCGCGGCAACATCATCGACGTCGCGCCGACCAGCTACGTCATCGAAGTCACCGGTGAAAAATCCAAGCTGGATGCCTTCCTGCAAGCCCTGCGGGAGGAAGACATCATCGAGGTGGTGCGCTCCGGCACCACCGGCATCCTGCGCGGGGAACGCGGACTCCACGTCTGACCCCGCGCCAACGTTTCCCCCTAGCAACCCGCCCTTAAAGAAAGCGCAACGAGAGGAAGTTCCATGCAGATTTACTATGACAAAGACGCCGACCTTTCCATCATCCAGGGGAAGAAGGTCGCCATCATCGGCTACGGCTCCCAGGGCCATGCCCACGCCAACAACCTCAAGGACTCCGGGGTGCAGGTCGTGGTGGGTCTGCGTCCGGGTTCGGCTTCCGCCAAGAAGGCCGAGAACGCCGGCCTCGCCGTCGCTTCGGTCGAGGACGCCGTCAAACAGGCCGACGTGATCATGATCCTGGCGCCGGACGAGCATCAAGCCCGCCTCTACAGCGAGCAGATCGCGCCGAACATCAAGCAGGGCGCCGCCCTCGCCTTCGCCCACGGTTTCAACATCCACTTCGAGCAGATCACCCCGCGCGCCGACCTCGACGTGATCATGATCGCCCCCAAGGGCCCCGGCCACCTGGTGCGTTCGACCTACACCCAGGGCGGCGGCGTGCCCTCGCTGATCGCGGTCTACCAGAACGCCAGCGGCCGCGCCAAGGAACTGGCGCTGTCCTATGCCTCGGCCAACGGCGGCGGCCGGGCCGGCATCATCGAAACCAGCTTCCGCGAAGAGACCGAAACCGATTTGTTCGGCGAGCAGGCGGTCCTGTGCGGCGGCGCCACCGCGCTGGTGCAGGCCGGTTTCGAGACGCTGGTCGAGGCCGGTTACGCGCCCGAGATGGCCTATTTCGAGTGTTTGCACGAACTCAAGCTGATCGTCGACCTGATGTACGAGGGCGGCATCGCCAACATGCGCTATTCGATCTCCAATACGGCCGAATACGGCGACCTGACCCGCGGCCCGCGCATCGTCACCGAGCAGACCAAGCAGGAGATGAAGAAGATCCTGCGCGAGATCCAGACCGGCGAATTCGCCCGCGAATTCATTCTGGAGAACCAGGCCGGGGCCGCCACCCTGAAGGCGAAGCGCCGCCTCGGCCGCGAGCACCTCATCGAAAGCACCGGCGCCAAGCTGCGCGACATGATGCCGTGGATCAAGGCCAACCGCATTGTGGACACGAGCAAGAACTGATACTTTGTGCCGGCGCGCATATGCGCGCCGGCACGACAGTTTTCCACCATGGAAGAAAATTCCTCACCCAATCCCAAACGTCGGCGCGGCATCTACCTGCTGCCCAACCTGTTTACCACGGCCGCGCTTTTCGCCGGCTTCTACGCCATCACTGCCGCGCTCAACCAGCGCTTCGAACTGGCCGCGATCGCCATCTTCGTCGCCATGATCCTGGACGGCATGGACGGCAGGGTCGCCCGCATGACCAATACGCAGAGCGCGTTCGGGGCGGAATACGACAGCATGGCGGACATGATTTCGTTCGGGGCGGCGCCGGCCCTGGTGGTCTACATCTGGTCGCTGTCCACGATGGGCAAGCTCGGCTGGGTCGCCGCGTTCGTCCACACCGCCGGCGGCGCGCTGCGGCTGGCCCGCTTCAACACCCAGATCGCCACCGCCGACAAGCGCTATTTCCAGGGTCTGCCCAGCCCGTCGGCCGCCGCCATCCTGGCCGGCTTCGTCTGGTTCTCGGTGGACCAGGGCTTGAGCGGCGAGACCATGCGCTACATCGCCTTGGGGCTATCCATCGCCACGGGGCTGGCGATGGTCAGCAACTTCCGCTACTACAGTTTCAAGGACGTCGACCTGCGTGGCCGGGTGCCCTTCGTCAACGCCATCTTCGTGATGCTGCTGTTCGCGGTGCTGTTTTCCAACCCGCCGCTGGTGCTGTTCCTGTTCTTCGGCGCCTATGCCCTGTCGGGCCCCGCCTTGACGCTGGCCCTGCTGAAACGGCGGCGCGGCGAGCGGCGCGCCTGAAGGCGTCCATTGGCAAGCCGGCCGGGGCCGTGTATATTCCAAGCCAATGAAACGCATCATGTCGATCCTGCCTACCTTCCGCTTCGATGCCGCGCCGGCTGCCGGTGCCTCGGCGGACGCCCTGTCGTCTTTCGATTTCCTCCGCCTGCTCCTGCCCTGAGGGGCAGAACACGCGATCTTTTCGATACACCCCCCTATTTCCGGACGAACAGAACCTGCCGTCCGCATCGAACCGGCGGCCCTAGCGGAGTTTCGCATGCACGACAAACTGATCATTTTCGACACGACCTTGCGCGATGGGGAACAGAGCCCCGGCGCGTCCATGACCCGCGATGAGAAAGTGCGCATCGCCCGGGCGCTGGAGCGCCTGAAGGTCGATGTCATCGAGGCGGGCTTTCCCGCCGCCAGCCCCGGCGATTTCGAGGCCGTCCAGGCCGTGGCCCGGACCATCAAGGACAGCAGGGTCTGCGGCCTGGCCCGCGCCCTCGACCGCGACATCGACCGCGCAGGCGAAGCCCTCAAGGACGCCCAGCGCGCCCGCATCCACACCTTCATCGCCACCTCCCCCATCCACATGCGGCACAAGCTGCAGATGTCGCCCGACCAGGTGGTGGAATACGCAGTGAAGGCCGTCAAGCGGGCCCGCCAGTACACCGACGACGTGGAATTCTCGCCCGAGGACGCCGGACGCTCGGAGGAGGATTTCCTCTGCCGCATCCTGGAAGCCGTGATCGACGCCGGGGCGACCACGCTCAACATCCCCGACACCGTGGGCTACGCCTTCCCGGAGCAGTTCGGGCGCATGATCGGCCGCTTGATCGAGCGGATACCGAACGCCGACAAGGCGGTCTTTTCGGTCCATTGCCACAACGACCTGGGACTCGCGGTCGCCAACTCTCTGGCTGCCGTCCTGCACGGCGCACGCCAGGTGGAATGCACCATCAACGGCCTGGGCGAACGGGCCGGCAACGCCGCGCTGGAGGAAATCGTCATGGCGGTTCGCACCCGCAAGGACATCTTCCCTTGCCACAGCGACATCGACACCCGGGAAATCGTCGCCTGTTCCAAGCTGGTGTCCAGCATCACCGGCTTCCCGATCCAACCCAACAAGGCCATCGTCGGCGCCAACGCGTTCGCCCACGAATCCGGCATCCATCAGGACGGGGTGCTGAAGAGCCGGGAAACCTACGAGATCATGAGCGCCGAGGACGTGGGCTGGAGCGCCAACCGGATGGTGCTGGGCAAGCATTCCGGCCGCAACGCGTTCCGCACCCGGATGCAGGAACTCGGCATCGAGTTCGCCTCGGAAGAGGAGCTGAATTCGGTGTTCCAGCGCTTCAAGGTGCTGGCCGACAAGAAGCACGAAATCTTCGACGAGGACCTCCAGGCCCTGATCACCGAGGCCGGTGCCGAAGCCGAGGACGAACGAGTCAAGCTGGTCGCGTTGCGGGTCTGCTCGGAAACCGGCGAGATTCCGGAAGCCAGCGTCACCCTCAAGGTCGACAACGAGGAACGCACCGGCTCGTCGACCGGCGGCGGCGCGGTGGACGCCAGCCTCAAGGCCATCGAATCGCTGCTGCACACGGACACCGCGCTGACGCTGTACTCGGTCAACAACATCACCAGCGGCACCGATGCGCAGGGCGAGGTCACCGTGCGGCTCGAGAAAGGCGGGCGCATCGTCAACGGCCAGGGCGCCGATACCGACATCGTGATCGCCTCGGCCAAGGCCTACATCAACGCCGTGAACAAGCTGCTGGCGCCCAACCGGCGCACCCACCCGCAAGTCGGGGATGTGTGACGATACGGACCTGAAAGAGCGGCTCCGCCTCCAGTATCTGGACGCCATGGGCATCCCGGTCTGGGAGCTGCGGCGTCCGCCGGCCGAGCTGAGCGCGGAGCCAGCTCCCCCGCCGGCGGCGACCGAATGCGGACCGGAGATGCCGGCTCGGGAATCGCCCGTTTCCAAAACGCCGGCAACGGACGATTGGGACAGCCTCGCGGCGGAAGTCTCCGCCTGTACCCGCTGCGAACTGCATTGCACCCGCACCCAGACCGTGTTCGGCGTCGGCAACCGCCGCGCCACCTGGATGGTGATCGGCGAAGCCCCCGGCGAACAGGAAGACCTGCAGGGCGAACCCTTCGTGGGCCGTGCC
The DNA here is from genome assembly GCF_012769535.1 of Methylococcus geothermalis. Lineage (NCBI taxonomy): Bacteria > Pseudomonadati > Pseudomonadota > Gammaproteobacteria > Methylococcales > Methylococcaceae > Methylococcus > Methylococcus geothermalis. Next base: position 1,266,427 of record NZ_CP046565.1, on the reverse strand, counting down.
GGCCAACTCCTCAACGAGATGCTGCGGGCCATCGGCTTGAAGCGCGAAGACGTCTACATCGCCAACGTCCTCAAATGCCGCCCGCCTCGCAACCGCGACCCCAAGCCGGAAGAAGCGGAAGCCTGCGAAAGCTATCTCAAGCGCCAGATCGCCCTGCTTCGGCCGCGCGTCATCCTTGCCGCGGGCCGCATCGCCGCGCAAAATCTGCTCAAAACCAACGAAGCCATCGGCAAGCTGCGTGGCCGGGTATTCCAGTACGAAGGCATCCCGCTGGTGATCACCTACCACCCCGCTTACCTGCTGCGCTCCCCCCTGGAGAAGCGCAAGGCTTGGCAGGACCTGCTGCTGGCCGTCGAAACCCTGAACAAGTCACAAGTCCCATTATCGAGCTAGACCATGGCCAGCCTGTTCGACCAGATCAAGAAGTGGATGAGCTACGACGCCGAAACCGAGTTCTACTACAAACACAACCCCAGCCTGGCAGAACAGGCGGAGTACCGGCTGCGGCCGATGAAGAAAATCGACCTCGGGACCGTCATCGCCATCGAGAAAAGCGCCTATGAGTTTCCCTGGGAGCCGCCGACCTTCCGCGACTGCCTCAACGTGAACTACGGCTGCTTCGTCGGCGAAAAGGCCGGACGGATCGTCAGCTACGGCATCGTCTCGGCCGGCGCCGGCGAATCACACATCCTCAACCTGTGCGTCGCCCCGCACACCCAGGGCAAGGGCTACGGCCGCATCATGCTCGAACACCTGGTCGAAGAAGCCAGGAGGCGCGACGCCGAAGTCGTCTTCCTCGAGGTGCGCCCCTCCAACCACAACGCCATCAAGCTCTACCGCGCCCTCGACTTCAACGAAGTCGGCACCCGCAAGGGCTACTACCCGGCGCGCAACGGCCGGGAAGACGCGCTGGTCATGGCGCGGATGCTATAGCCCCGCCCTCTGGGCCGGGGTGAAGGAGAGGAGCGAGGGTGCCCGACCAGGGCTGAACCGTCTTTTCGGGTTCCGCCGGATGCGGCGAATCGACCGCCGGCATCCGCCCTACGGGAATGAGCAGCGCATTCATGCCACCTTCCGTCATCACCATCATGATGACGTCGGTCAGCTCGCCGCCGATCTGCAGACCCGCGGTCACGGCACCGGCCGTATAGAACGCCGGGTACCCCCATTCGCCGGTCTGCTTGTCCTTGACCAGCACCACGGCATTGCCGCCGGAACCGCCGAAAATGAAACCCAGCTTGAGCACCTGGGGTGCGATCACCAGAGCCCTCGCATCCTTCACGTTGTCGCGGAACCAGCCCATGTTGGGGTCGGCGACGAATTCGTTGAAGGTGATGGTGGCGTCGCGCAGGAGATCGTTCGCCTTGTCGCGGTCGTCGGCCCCGGCAAGGCCGGAGGCGCACAGCACCGCCAGCAGGACGAGGCGTTTCAACAAATGTTGCGGGGAAAAACTGGCCATAGCGGATATATCCCTGGGATGGTAATGCGACAAAAAGTTTACGCCTGTTCCAGGCAAGACGTATGCCCGGAACGGAAGCGGCGCCGATTGACCCGATTCAAGGGAGCCCATAAGCTTCAGTAGCCGCCGGCACGGCGTACCGCTCGAAGTCATCGGTGGACAACACCGCAAATCTGGGAACACCGGGCTCACGCCATGAAAACACTGCTCGCCACCAACGCAGAAATCCTGGTCACGATGGACACCGAACGGCGGGAGCTGAAAAACGCCGGCATCTATGCCGAGGACGGCATCATCAAGAAGGTCGGGCCGGTCGGCGAGCTGCCGCAGGCGGCCGACACGGTCATCGACCTGTCCGGCCAGATCGTGCTGCCGGGTTTCGTCAATTGCCACCATCATCTCAACCAGACCCTCACGCGCTGCCTCCCCGCCGCCCAGAACAACAACCTGTTTCCCTGGCTGCAGGCGCAGTACCGGATCTGGGCCCGAATCACGCCCGAGGCTTCACGGCTGAGCGCGCTGGTGGGACTGGCCGAACTGGCGCTGAGCGGCTGCACCACGGTGTTCGACCACACCTACCTTTTCAAGAATGGTAACAGCGCCGATTGCCTGATCGACGCGGCTCGGGAAATCGGCATCCGCTTCCATTGCAGCCGCGGCTCCATGTCGCTGGGCGAATCCAGAGGCGGCCTGCCGCCGGACGACTGCGTCGAGGACGAAGACTTCATCCTCAAGGACACCCAGCGCGTCATCGAGACCTATCACGACGCCTCCCACGGCGCCATGACCCGAATCGTGGTCGCCCCCTGCGCGCCATTCACCGTGACGCCGGAGCTGCTCAAGGAATCCGCCGCGCTGGCCCGCCACTACAAGGTCGGCCTGCACACCCATCTGTGCGAGACCCTCGACGAGGAACGCTATACCCTGAGCCGATTCGGCATGCGTCCGGTCGAATGGATGGAAACCGTGGACTGGCTGGGCGAGGACGTCTGGTTCGCCCATGCGATCCATGTCGACGACGACGAGATCCGCCACTTCGCCCGCTGCGGCTGCGGCGCTGCGCACTGTCCTTCCTCCAACATGCGGCTGGCTTCCGGCATCGCGCCGATCAAGAAGTACATGGAGGCCGGGGTCAACGTCGGGCTGGGCGTGGACGGATCGGCCAGCAACGACAGCTCGAACATGATGCAGGAAGTCCGCGCCGCCTTTTTGCTGGCCCGCCTGAAGATGGGCCTGCGGCCGCCGGAAGGTCCGGCGAAATACATGCACCTCTCGCCCTCGCACCCGAAGCGCTCGAACGAATGGATGACGGCGCGGGAAACGCTGGAACTGGCGACGCTGGGCGGCGCCAGGGTGTTGGGGCGCGGCGACATCGGGGCGATCGCCGAAGGCATGTGCGCGGACTTCTTCAGCCTGGACCTGCATACCGTGGATTTCGCCGGCGCCCTCCACGATCCGGTCGCCGCGGTGGTGTTCTGCGCCCCGCAGAAGGCCCGTTACACGGTCGTCAACGGAAGGGTGGTAGTCGATCAGGGCCGCATGGCCACGGTGGACCTGATGCCGGTGATCGAGCAACACAACCGGTGGAGCATTGGCATCGCCAACGATGTGTGATTCGCCATGACGCCAATCGCCATCTGCGCCGGACAGGCGCCGAAAAATGAGAGTTGCCTCCGTTGATACAAGTGGATTTGTTATAGAGACTCATGGGGACGAATACGGATTCAGGACTGCTTGATGCATCGCATCAGAAACCGACTCGACTTATTCATCGATGGCTTTTTTAGACCTTGCCGCCGGCCTTTGGAGCCTGAAAATGTCTTTGTGACCATATGGTTATCATTGGAAGCAACTCTAATAAAGTCGAAATTTTGAGAAAGGCTGAAATTATACTAAATTTAACGCAGCAACAACTCTAGTGGCGCAGGATTCATAACATCGGGTGTGCAGTTGTTTTTTACGATTGATGCTGGGTTGCCTGCGACAACCGAATATGGTGGGACACTTTCTGTTACAAATGCGCCTCCAGCGATTCTGCTTCCTCGACCAACGGTCACACCACCAACAATGATTGCATGTGGACCAATCCATACTTCGTCTTCAATCACAGGATATTCAGTCAGGCGAGTCCCGTCGGGTGCGATGCGATCACGTCTTCCGAGAGTAACACCGTGAAATAGAGTTACGTTTCTGCCAATGACCGCGCCCTGATTAACGACAAGGCCCCATCCATGCGTAAGGGCGAGACCTCCCCCAACTCTTGTTTTCCACGAAAAATCCATCGCTGCCAGATGCGTAGCAAGGCGATGAAGCACTTTCAATGGAAGAAGCATAAATCGGAGTGGGCCACGGCCAGCCGCCACAGCTTGACAAAGTCTCAAAGTAACCACGGGGCGAAAGGTTCTACGGAAAAGCATCCCCTTGATAACGTTTCCCCAGTTAAAGCTTCCGTATTGTCTGTATGTATCAGCTCTCAGTTCATCCCACTTCATCTACTTTCTCGCATCAAATATTCTGACGCCCAACAATTGATTGAATCATTTCCGTATAGCTTCCGGCCATTCTTATCATGCCGCCTGACCCTTGACAAGACGCCCTGAGTTGCTTGGTCTATTCTTGTGTCCATCATCCCTTCATACCAAGATAGACTGAAAAGCTGCCTGATTTTGTGTCCGGAAAACTCTTGCCAGATCAATCGTAACCGGCGACATGGCGACCGCCCTCCGATATTGCGATAATCGGCCGACTTCCTGCCTGCTCCGCGCCTCAACCTGTGTGCATGTCCAAGGAACCCGAACCGGGCCGAAAACTGAGCATCGAACGCCAGGGTGACATCCTGATCCTCGCTCTGAGCGGCAATTGGACGCGCGAGGGCATGGGGGACGGCGATGCCGGACTCACCGGCATCGCCGAACAAATGCCCGAATCCGCGACGGTTTCCTTCAGAACCGACGACCTGGCGGCTTGGGACAGCACGCTCCTCACCTTCCTGGTACGCGTCCTCGATGCCTGCCGCCAACGCGGTATCGCCGTCGTGCCGGACGGCCTGCCCGCCGGCGTGCAAGGGCTGCTGAAACTGGCTTACGCGGTGCCCGAGCGCCAGGACGCGCGCCGGACCGAGGCCAATCCCGGATTTCTGGAAAGCGTGGGCTTGCGCGCCTTGACGGTCTGGCATCTAACCGGCAGCCTGCTCGGATTCATCGGCGAGGCTTCGCTCAGCGTCCTCCGCCTGTTCGGCGGGCGCGCACGGTTTCGACCGGTCGATTTCTGGCAGTTCGTGGAAGAGGCAGGGGCGCGGGCGCTGCCGATCGTGATGCTCATCAGCCTGCTGGTGGGCATGATCCTGGCGTTCGTGGGTGCGCACCAGTTGTCGATGTTCGGTGCCGAGATTTACATCGCCGGCGCCGTGGGTATCGGCATGGTGCGCGAGATGGGGGCCATGATGACGGCCATCATCATGGCCGGACGCACCGGCGCCGCCTATGCCGCCCAGATCGGCACGATGCAGGTCAACCAGGAAATCGACGCGCTCAAGACCATGGGCATCAACCCCATGGATTTTCTGGTGCTGCCGCGCATGCTGGCCCTCGTCCTCATGATGCCGGTCCTGTGCATCTATGCCGACATCATGGGCATCGCCGGCGGCGCGCTGGTCGGGATCAGCACTTACGGCATTTCCCGCGCGGAGTTCCTGAACGAGCTGCAGAAGTTCGTCCATTTCGGCGACATCGCGGTGGGCCTCTTCAAGTGTACGGTGTTCGGCGTGCTGGTTGCGCTGGCGGGCTGCCTGCGCGGCATGGAATGCGGCCGGAGTTCCGCCGCCGTCGGCCTGGCCACGACCTCGGCGGTGGTCACGGCGATCACGCTGATCGTGGCTTCCGATGCGGTCATGACGGTCGTCACGACGATCCTGCATCTCTAGAAAACCGGCCTATGGCGGAGCCCCACATTCGCGTCACCGGCCTGACCCTGGCCTATGGCGACTTCGTCATCCAGCGGGACTTGAGCTTCACGGTCGACCGCGGCGACGTGTTCATCATCATGGGCGGCAGCGGCTGCGGCAAGAGCACGCTGCTGCGGCACATGATCGGCCTGCAGAAGCCGGCCGCCGGCCACATCCATTATGGCGAACAAGGACTGTGGGACGTCTCCGAGGTCGAGCGGGCGCGGCTGATGCGGCGCTTCGGCGTGCTCTACCAGAGTGGCGCCCTGTGGAGTTCGATGACCCTGGCCGAAAACGTCGCGCTGCCCCTGACCGAATACACCCGGCTCGGCCCGGCCGAGATCCGCGAACTGGTTTCGCTCAAGCTGGCCCTGGTCGGGCTGGCCGGCTTCGAGGACTACTACCCTTCGGAAATCAGCGGCGGCATGCAGAAGCGGGCCGGTCTGGCGCGGGCCATGGCGCTGGACCCGGAAATCCTGTTCTTCGACGAGCCTTCCGCCGGTCTCGACCCGGTGAGCGCCAAGCTGCTGGACGATCTGATCCTGCACCTGCGCGACAGCCTGGGCAGCACCGTCGTCGTGGTCACCCACGAACTGGCCAGCATCTTCGCCATCGGCAACAATTCCGTTTTCCTCGATGCCGAGTCGCACACCATGATCGCCTCGGGCGATCCGCGTAAACTGTTGGCCGAGAGCGACGATCCGCGGGTGCTGGCGTTCCTGACCCGCGGCGAGGCCACGACCACGGCCGATCTCGCAGCGCTCGAACCCGAAACCCCGGAAGTTCAATGGTATTCAGATGAACAAGGCTAATCCCACCCTGATCGGCGGCTTCGTGGTGGGCGGCATCGTACTGCTGGTGGTTTGCGTGCTGCTGTTCACCCAGCTCAAAGTCAGCGACACCATGCGGTTCGTGGTGTACTTCACCGAATCCGTGAATGGGCTGAACGTGGGGGCGCCGGTGAAGGTCAAGGGCGTCGCGGTAGGCAATGTCGTCGACATTCGCGTGCTCGCCGACATGGACGGCAGCCGGGTCCTGACGCCGGTGGTGATCGAGGTGGACCCGAACAAGATGGTCGACCGCTCCGGCCATGTCGCGAAAAAGCGCCACCGCAGCATCCAGCCGTTGATCGAACGCGGGCTGCGGGCCCAGCTTCAAGTGCAAAGCCTCGTGACCGGTCAGCTCTATGTCGCCCTGGATTTCCTTCCCTACACGCCCGTCAATCTGGTCGGAAACACCCTGGACTTCCACCCCTATGAGGAAATCCCGGCCATTCCCTCCAGCAAGGAAAAGATCACCAATACCATCGACGAGGTGGTTTCCGAGTTCCGCCAACTGCCGATGCACGAGATCGCGGCCGCGCTGGTCGCTTCCATCCGGCGGGCGGAGGAGCTGCTCAATTCGCCGAAAATCGAGTCGATACTGACCTCTACCGACCAGGCATTGCAGCAGATCAACGCCACGCTCAAAGAATCGCGGGCCCGCCTGAGCCCCATGCTCGCCAACCTGGACGGCGCCATCGGCGATCACCGGCGGCTGACCAACGATCTGGACAGCCAGCTTCAGCCGACACTCAAGCGTCTGGACGAGACCCTGCTTGCCACCACCTCCGCCATGCGCCAGATCGATGGCGCCGCCGGCAGCGTCAACGATCCCGTACTCCAGCATACGCTCGATGCGGCGATCGAAGAAATCTCCCAGGCGGCGCGGGCCATCCGAGTGCTGAGCGACTTCATCCAGCGCAACCCGAATGCCTTGATCGTGGGCAAGGAAAACGACGGAGACTGAGCCCGATGCGCCGCGCCCACAAGCCGTTTCCGTTCCTGCTGCTCACGCTGGCCGCCTTGTCTTCCGCCGGTTGCCTGCGCAGCACCGAACCGGCCAATTTCTACCAGTTGCAGCCGCTCACCGCGTCCCGGCAACAGCCGGCGAACGTCAAACCCGCGGTGGTCGGCGTCGGACCGATCAAGCTGGCATCCTACCTGGACCGGCCCCAGATCGTCGTCGCGGCGGGCCGGAACCGGCTGCAGCTCGACGAATTCCAGCGCTGGTCGGAACCGTTGCAGGAAAATCTGACCCGGGTCCTGGCGGAAAACCTGTCCCGGCTGCATCCGGCGGACCATGTCATCATTTATCCCTGGCGTCGCAACGACGCACCCGAATTGCAGCTCGAAGCCCGGATCGACCGCTTCCACACCGACGGCAGCGGCGTCAGCGTGCTGGACATCGCCTGGAGCATCTCGAAGGGAGGCACCACGGTGTACCGCAAGCGCTCGAACTACCAGGCCACCGCACAACCGCGCGACACGGAATCGCTGGTTTCGGCGCAGAGCGAACTGCTTGCCGCCTTCGCCCGAGAGGCCGGCGGCGCCCTGGAAACCTTTCGCCAACCCTGAACGCCCATGACCGCGGACCGCTTTTTCGAACGTGCAATCGGCCTTTTGACCGTAGGCCTGCTGATCGCCGCCTGCATCAAGATAATCGCGCCCTTCACCGGCGCCCTGATCTGGTCCACGATCATCGCCGTCGCCAGCTGGCCGGTGTTCGAACGCCTGACGGAGCGACTGGGCGGCCGCGCCGGCATCGCCGCCGCGCTGATCACCGCGGTGATCCTCCTGGTGATCGCCATGCCGGTGGCTCTGCTGATCAACTCTTTGGCCGACCATGTCCAGGGCGTCCTGCACATGACCGAGGACGTTTCGGCGTTGCGCCTGCCCGGCCCGCCCGCCTGGATAAACCGTATTCCACTGGCGGGACCGGAGATCGAATCACGCTGGCTGGCGGCGATCGAAAATCTCGAAACGACGCTGACGAAGATCCGCCCCTGGATCGGCAAGGCCGCCGCCTGGACCGTCAGCCAGGGCGCCCATCTCACTCTGTCGCTGCTGGAGTTCCTGCTCGCTACCATACTCGCGGGCTTCCTGTTCGTGCACGGCAAATCGCTCGCCGGCCTGCTCGAACGGTTCGCATCCACCATCGCCGGCGAAAGCGGCACGGAACTGGTGCGCATCGCCGGGCTGACCATCCGCAGCGTCACCATTGGGGTCATGGGCACGGCCCTGATCCAGTCGGTGCTGACCGCGTTCGGTTTGCTGCTGGCCGGCGTACCGGGCGCACTGCTCCTTTGGTTCGCCAGTTTCCTGCTGGCCACGCTGCAGCTCGGCACCGGACTGGTGTGGATTCCGGCAGCGGTCTGGCTGGAAATCCAGGACCAGACCGGCTGGATGATCTTCATGGTGGTCTGGGGCCTGTTCGTCAACACCATGGACAATGTCATCAAGCCCTATCTGATTGCCCAAGGCAGCGGCACGCCATTGGCAATCGTGTTCCTGGGCGTGATCGGCGGGATGCTGGCCTGGGGCTTCATCGGCATCTTCATCGGCTCCACCCTCCTGGCCGTGAGCCATGCCCTGCTGAAAGCCTGGCTCGATGCCAGGCATGAAGCCGGCTAGGGCCGCCTCCGGCCAGCAAGAAATGCCGCGGCCAGACCGTCCCTCATGATCCCCCGGCAATAACCCCGTCGCCGGGAGACCGCCGTTTGGACGAGGATCGATTCGTAGCAAGCCGGCGAACATCTGCGGCACATCGGGGAACCTCCTGTAAAAAACCTACCCGAATGCTGTAGATTGTCTCCATTCCCTTGCCTTGGATCTGCCCAGGTGCGCCGATGGTCAACTACGCAATCATCGTAACCGCCGCTCTCGCCGGCATCGTCATGGTCGACGACGACCCCACCTCGGTATCGGTCGAGGAATGGATTCTTTTCGCCGTGATGATCTATGCCGCGTCGTCTTTCATGCGGCTGTACCGGCGGTAAGCACGTGCTTCACAAGGACGGCGCCCGCGGGGGACAACCGCCTTCGAAGCCATGAGAGTCGCCGGATTCCGCCCCTTGGAGCCAAACAGCGGGGCGCAGATCATCGCTTTTCCAAGTCCGAAATGAGCCGCAACGCCTCCATGGCCTGCTTCATGGAAAGGGGTTCATCGACTCCCGGTTCGAACGCCATGCGGACTATCTCCCCCTTCATCGCGATCAGCGCCGCCTCGGCATTCTCGCCAGCCATCCTGCCATCCGTCCCGTCTCGCCAAGCGCTGCCATCCTGAATGAGTCCCAGCGCAAGCAGAAATTCCTCCGCGTTCATATCACCCTCCAATCGGGGTCACTGTGGCCCCGAGATACAATCCGCCCGGGTAGTCGCATCATATGGCGCCGGGGCGCCGAATTGAAGGGAAGCGTTATCGAGCGGCGGCCGGCCCTCCCCGCCACCGAAAGGAATCCTGCCTTCCGCCTGGCTTGGGCCGAAGCAGATCGGTTGGCAACTCGGGGGCGCCGTTGCTCCTGGTATCTGACCTGGGGTGCGAGGGGGAATCCAAAGGCTCATCGGGTCAATGCACCCTTTCCGACTGTCCAGGTGGGCGAGTCACCATGACGAGCTGCGCCAAAAGGCCATTGGCAATGGCTTCCCACTTTTGGCAGGCGTCCAACAGTTTGCGAATCTGGCGGCGACTTTCCTCCAGTTCCAGAAGCACAGCGTCGGTCTGATCCTGGGCCTTGTTGGCCAGATCTTGCGCGCGCCTGGCTTGTTCGGTGAACATTTCTAACGACTTCGTGGCGAGACTGAGCTGCTCTCGCTCCGAAATACTGGCGACTGCGTCGGCGGACAAATTCAACACATTTGCGAGGATGATGGCCGTGCTTTCGGTGTTCTGAGTCATGATGCTGCTCTCCATCCGGACAAAACTGCAGCGGGCGTTATCAACGCGATCGCTTGCCTTGATTGTTGGATAAGCAAGAATCTCTCCAAAGAGTAAGGCCGCTCGAATGGCTGTTCCAGCCAGGTCGTCGTGTCAACACACCAACCAACACACCGACGCGGTCCTGAATTTGTCGTTTTTTCGTCCCCTACGCATACCTGCAAGAGCGATCCCGCCAAATTGCAAGGCTGTCAGTTTCGGATCACTCGACAGCGAATGGGCCTTCGAGGATGCCCCTGGGCCCACGAACCCGCGCAACACACCCCGCCGGCCTCGGAACGGGCGGTGCAGCCCTGGCCTGCGGCCGGAGCAAGGAACCTGGGCGTGGGACCCGGCAGCGGCGCGGACGGCTTGCGAGTCTCCGCAACCGGGTGGGCTGATGACGGAACTGATCTATGTCAGCTCGCGGAGCACTGTCCCGGTGCTTACCGACTCCAGGCGCTCGTCACGCTAGGCCCGGATATGACCGGCATCCAGCGTCACCGGATCGAACTCGGCCAGCGAGCCACGGCATGATGCATCGAGACGGATGACCTCGAACCTCTGCCCGCGCTCCGTCGGGGCGATCTCGTAGCGATAGCGCTCGAACGGCTCGTGCATGGTGCGGATGTTGTAGGCCGCGACCTGCTTGGGAGATGATCGGCGCAGCCTGGCTTCGACCCGGGCCGCCCAGTCGCGGGCCTCGGTTTCGGTATGAATGTGGTGGTGCGGGTGCGCCCGGAAATGCGGACGACGGCGCCGTGGCGTTTCGGACAAGTTGCCATGGCCCAAACTCAGCGGTGTACGATCCGCCGGAAGGCATGCAATTCCTATAGGCGATGGTGCCGGGAGTCGGAATCGAACCGACACAGTGTTTCCACTACCAGATTTTGAGTCTGGCGCGTCTACCAGTTTCGCCATCCCGGCAATCAGGGCGGCTTAGTATAAGGAAATTCCGGCGCCGGCGCCAGCTTGCAGCCATTGCTGATGGTCTGGTTCCGCCCGATTTCTGTTAACATGCGGCGATGTTGAAAAGCGAGTTCCGCTATGATCTGCCCGAAACGCTGATCGCCCAGTCACCACTGGCGGAACGTTCCGCCAGCCGTCTGCTCTGCCTCGATGGCGCGACCGGCGCCCTGGAAGACAGGCTCTTCCGCGACCTGGATGCGCTTCTGCGCCCTGGGGACCTCCTGATATTCAACGATACCCGCGTCCTTCCCGCGCGCCTTTTCGGCCGCAAGGATACCGGCGGCGGCGTGGAGATATTGCTGGAGCGCCTCCTCGGTGCGCGGCACATGCTGGCACACGTGCGGGCCAGCAAGTCGCCAAAGGCCGGCACCACGATTTTTTTGGACGAAGGCCACCGCGTAACGGTGCTCGGCCGCGAGGGCGATCTTTTCCATCTCGAAATGGAAGGCGAAGAGTCACTTCAAACCGTGCTCGAGCGGATCGGCCATATGCCACTTCCGCCCTATATCAGCCGTGCCGACACGCCGGCCGACCTGGAGCGTTATCAAACGGTGTATGCGGCTAAGCCGGGGGCAGTGGCCGCCCCGACCGCCGGTCTGCATTTCGATGCCGCCATGCTGGAACGGCTCGGCGATGCCGGCGTGGCCATGGCGCGAGTGACCCTGCACGTCGGGGCCGGCACGTTCCAACCGATGCGTGCCGAAAACCTCGAGGATCACCGGATGCATGCCGAATTCTGCGAAGTAGGGGTGGACGTCGTCGATGCCGTGCGGCGCACCCGCAGCCGGGGCGGCCGGGTGATCGCGGTGGGCACCACCTCGATGCGTACCCTGGAAACCGCCGCCAGCAGCGGAGAGCTGCGGCCCTATGCCGGCGATACCCGTCTGTTCATCAAGCCGGGCTTCCAGTTCAACTGTGTCGATGCGCTCATAACCAACTTTCACCTGCCCGAGTCGACCCTGCTCGTCCTCGTCTGTGCCTTCGCGGGCTATCGCGAAACGCTCGCCGCCTACCGCCATGCGGTGGCGCAAGCCTACCGCTTTTTCAGTTACGGCGACGCCATGTTCGTCACCCCTAAGAAACCGAACGTCGGCCCGTGACGGACGAATACGCTCCTCATTTCGCCCTGCACGAGCGCTTGGCGCAGGACTGCCTTTCGCTGGGCCGGTTCCCTCTGTGTCGGCTGCTGTTGATGAACGACAGCAGTTATCCTTGGTTCATCCTGGTGCCGGAGCGCAACGGCATCCGCGAGATATTCCAGCTTGCCGAAGCTGACCAGGTGCGCCTGTGGGAGGAATCGACCCAGCTGTCCACACTGCTGGCCGACATCTACCGCCCGGACAAGCTCAACATCGCGGCGATCGGCAACCTCGTTCCGCAGCTCCATCTGCACCACGTCTTGCGCTACCGGGACGACCGCGCCTGGCCCGGCGTCGTTTGGGGCCGTTTCGATCCGGTGCCCTACGCCGATCCCTTCGATGACAGACTGCGGGAACTGCTGGAACGGTTGCCCCGGTTCGAGGCAAATCCGCTTCCGTGAACTGCCGGCCGGGCTGCGGCGCCTGCTGCATCGCCATCTCGATTTCCAGTCCGATACCGGGCATGCCCCAGGGCAAACCCGCCGGGACTCCCTGCATCCAGCTCCGCGACAACATGGAATGCTCCATTTTCGGCAAACCCGAGCGTCCCGGCTGTTGTTCCGGGCTCCGGCCTTCCGCCGAAATGTGCGGAGACGACCGTTTGTATGCCATGGCTTCGCTGACATGGCTCGAGCGGGCCACTCTGCCGGCCTGTGAGGACTGATCCCGCCCGATGCCTTGAGCAACGTTCCCCCGCATGGGCTAACATAGCCCCCAGGAAGTTCCCCCCTGCCAGGGAGCACATCATGAGAATGAGGCCCTTCGTTCCAGGCATCCTCCGTGCCGGGGCTCTGGTCCTGCTAGCTTGGGCTGGATCGGCCACGCCACCGGAAGCCCGGTCCGATGCCTGGGAAGGCTATGGCCGCAGCGTGCCCAAGCCCCGCTATGAACAGGACGAAGGAGCGGATTTCCAGTATAGATTCGGGGTGCACGAAGCCTTTACGCCCTACCGGGACCCGGACAGAAGCGAAGCCGAATCGCTGCCCAATCCGCTGCTCGATCCCGCCTTCAGCAGCTACCGGCTGATCGTCATCGTCAACAAATCGGATGATGCATTCTGGGGCAGAGGCCAGACTCTGCGGGTGTACCGGCAGGGAGAGGGGCTGCTCTATTACTGGCTGATATCGACGGGGGTACCGGGGTTCGAAACGCCTTCCGGCTACTTCATCCCTCAGGGCTTCTCCTACCGCCATTGGTCCGGCCCTTACGATGCGCCAATGCTGTGGTCGGTCTTCTTCAATGGCGGCATCGCCCTGCATTCTTCGCTGGATCGCGATGCGCTGCACCAGTTGGGGCGGGCCGCCGACTCGCACGGCTGCGTCCATATCGAGGACCATCGCGCAGAAGAGCTGTACCACCTGATCGGCCAGAGCGGCTACGGCTTGATCGACCGGATCGACCGCCGGAGCGGACGCCCCCTGATGGCGGGAAAAACCAGGAAGAAGATCAACGGTTACCGGACGCTCATCATCGTCGCACCGACGGCCCGCTTTTCACAGGCCGGCGAGATCCCTGAATCCAGCCAGCCCGCAAAACCCGCCGGCGCCGAGCAACCGACCGAACCCGAGGAGAAGGACACGCCCGAGCCGCCGGTCAACTATCTCGACATCTTCTGACGGTAAAGAGGCCGCGCAAGGCGGCCTCCGGCAGGGGGGACGACCGGGCTTCAGGGCCGGTTATCGACCAGTCCTTCCTTCTCCGGCAGCAGCAGATCGGCCCGGCTCACGCCCAGCGCCAGCACGACGGGACAGGCGACCAGCACCGAGGAATAGATGCCGAACACGATACCGATGGTCAACGCCAGGGCGAAATTGTGGAGGGCGTCACCGCCGAAGAAGAACATCGCCAGCACCATCAACTGGGTCATGGAATGGGTGATGATCGTGCGGGACATGGTGGCGGTGATGGCGTTGTCGATGACCTCGGTCACCGCCGCCTTCCGCATCTTGCGGAAGTTCTCGCGCACCCGGTCGAACACCACCACGGACTCGTTCACCGAATAACCCAGGATCGCCAGCACGCCGGCCAGTACGCTGAGGGTGAACTCCCATTCGAAGAACGCGAACATTCCCAGGATGATGACGATGTCGTGCATGTTGGCGATCATCGCGGCGACGGCGAATCGCCAGGCGAAGCGCATCGCCAGATAGGCCATGATGCCGGCGGCCACCAGCATGAGGGCCAATCCACCGCTTTCATACATTTCCTTGCCGACCTGAGGTCCGACGAATTCCACACGCTTAAGCTCGGCCGCGCGGTTCTGCGCCTTCAGCGCCGAGAATATCTCGTCGCTCTGCTTGGCGCCGGTATCCTCCCGTAGCGGCAGGCGAATCAGTACGTCGCGGGAGGTGCCGAAATTCTGCACGGCGGCTTCGGTGATCCGCTCTTCCTCCAACGTCTTGCGGATGGCTTCGAGATCCGCCGTCTGAGGGTAGCTGACCTCCATCAGGATGCCGCCGGTAAAGTCGATGCCGAGATTGAGTCCTTTGAATCCCAAAGCCAGGACGGCGAGAATGAAGGTCACCAGGGAGATGGTCGTCGTGAGCTTCCCATAGCGCATGAACGGGATGTCACGCTTGATTTTGAAAAATTCCATGGGTGCTGTCCTCAGACTGCGATCTTGACCAGCTTGCGCTGCCGGCCGTAGGTGAAGTTGACGAGCGCCCTGGAGACCAGGACGGCGCTGAACATGGAGGTCAGGATGCCGATGCACAGCACCAGCGCGAAACCACGGACCGGACCGGCGCCCAGCAGGAACAGCGCGATACCGGCCACGAAGGTGGTGACGTTGGAGTCCAGAATCGTCGAGAACGCGCGCTCATAGCCGGCATGGATGGCCGCATGGGGAGTACTCCCGGCCCGTAGCTCCTCGCGTATGCGTTCGTTGATGAGCACGTTGGCGTCGATCGCCATGCCGACGGTCAGAGCGATACCGGCCAGGCCCGGCAAGGTCAGGGTCGCCTGCAGCAGCGACAGCACGGCCACCAGCAACAGCACGTTGGCCCCCAGCGCCAGGACCGAAAACACCCCGAATGCCCGGTAATAAAGGATCATGAATACCGCGATGGCGACGAACCCGTAGCCGTTGGACTTGATGCCGCGGTCGATGTTCTCCTTGCCCATGCTGGGGCCGACGGTGCGCTCCTCGACGATGTCCACCGGTGCGGCCAGGGCACCGGCGCGCAGCAGCAGGGCCAGGTTCCGCGCTTCCTCGGTGCTGTCCAATCCGGTGATCTGGAAGCGCTTGCTGAAGCGGTCGCGGATGGTCGCGATGTTGATGACTTCCTCGACCTTTTTCTTGGTCGTCACCTTTTGGCCCCCGACTTCCTTGGTCTCGGACTTGTTCTCGATATAAACCACTGCCATGGCGCGGCCGACGTTTTCGCGGGTGATGTCGCCCATCTTCTTGGCACCCACGCTGTTGAGGGTGACGTACACCGCGGGCGCACCGCTCTGCTGGTCGATGCCGGAAGCCGCATCCACGACCTGATCGCCGGTGACGATGATCTTGCGTTCCAGCAGGACCGGACGGTTCTGGCGGTCGCGATAGAGGTGCGAGCCCAGAGGCGCTTTCTCGCCCTCGGCCGGCACCGGATGTTCGTTGTCGACCAGCCGGAATTCCAGGGTCGCCGTGGCGCCGAGAATTTCCTTGGCCCGCGCGGTGTCCTGGACGCCGGGCAACTGGACCACGATACGGTCCTCGCCCTGTTGTTGGATCACGGGCTCCGCCACCCCGAGCTCGTTGACGCGGTTGCGTAGCGTCGTGATGTTCTGGGCGACGGCGAAGCGCTTGATTTCGCGCCGCTCGACTTCGGACAAGCGCCCTTCGATCAGGTTTTCGCTGCCCTTGACATCGATTTGCAAGCCGCGCAGTTCCCGCTTCAGCAGCACCTGCGCCTGGGACAGGGTGTTTGAATCCGGCAGGCGCACCTGGATCACGCCGTTCTGTTTTTCCACCGACTGGTAGCGGATCTTGTTTTCGCGCAGCAGGCTGCGGGCGTCTTCCGCGTAGCGGTCTTCCGCCTGTTTGACGGCGGCATCCATATCGACCTGGAGCAGGAAATGCACGCCACCCCGCAGGTCGAGCCCCAGATACATCGGCTTGGCGCCGAAGGCGCGCAGCCACGACGGCGTCGACGGCGCCAGGTTCAGGGCCACCGTGTAGGCATCCCCCAGCCTCTCGTTCAGGATGTCGGATGCCTTGAGCTGCGAATCGGTATCGCCGAACCGGACCAGCATCCGCTTATCGGCCATCTCCACGGCTTTCGCCTTGAGCCCGGCGGCATCCAGCAGGCTCTGCACCTGTACTTTCAGGCGGTCGTCGACTTTCGCCGCACGAACCGCCGACAACTGGACGGAGGGGTCTTCACCGAAGAAATTGGGCAGCGCGTAAATGATCCCGAGGATCAACACGGCCGCGACCATCAGGTTTTTCCATAAGGGAAAACGGTTTCGCATGCTCGGAACCTATTTGGAAACGGGAGTTTCCGGCGGGTTTGCAGGCCCGCCGGAGAGGCGGGTTTACTTGGATTCGGGTTTGCGCTTCGCCGCTTTGTAAGTGCCCTTGGGCATCAGCGAAGCGACGGCGTTGCGCTGTACGCAGATCTGAACATTTTCGGCCACTTCCAGCGTGACGAAATTATCGTCGACCTCGACCACCCGGCCCAGAACCCCCCCCGTCGTGACCACTTCAACCCCCTTGACGAGCGACTGCAGCAGCTTCTTGTGTTCCCTCTGGCGGCGGTTCTGCGGCAGCACGAACAGCAGGAAGAACACGGCGAGAACGGCCATGGGCAGAATCAAGCCGGCGGCGCCGGGTTCCTGCGCCGCCGCGGGAGCGGCCTCCGCCAAGGCGTCGGCAATAAAGAAACTCATGGTCAACCTCTAGTTCTTATTTGACGAATTCAAAGTTGCGCATTATCACACAAATGCGTTACCCGTGGAGCGGAGGGCGTGGAATCGCTCGACGAACCGCTTGAGGGTTCCTTCCTCGATGGCGGCACGCAGACCGGCCATCAGTTCCTGGTAATAGAACAGGTTATGGATGGTGTTCAAGCGGGCCCCGAGAATCTCGCCGCACCGGTCGAGATGGCGCAGATAGGCGCGGGAATAGTGACGGCAGGTATAACAGCCGCACTCCCCGTCGATCGGCCGCAGATCGTCCCGGTACTGCGCGTTGCGGATACGGACCGCCCCGAAGCGGGTGAACAGATGGCCGTTGCGGGCATTGCGGGTCGGCAGCACGCAGTCGAACATGTCGATGCCGCGCATCACCGCATCGACGATGTCTTCCGGCGTGCCCACCCCCATCAAATAGCGGGGACGCCCGACGGGCATCAGCGGCATCAGGGCCTCCAGCACCCGCTGCCGGTCCTCCTTGGGCTCGCCGACCGAAAGGCCGCCGATCGCGTAGCCGTCGAAGCCGATCTCCCGCAAACCCGCGATCGAACGGGCCCGCAGGTCTTCGTACATGCCGCCCTGGACGATGCCGAACAGGGCGGAAGGATTGTCCGAATGCGCCGCCTTGCTGCGCTCCGCCCAGCGCAGTGACAGTTCCATCGAGGCGCGCGCCTCGCCGTATTCCGCCGGATACGGGGTACACTCGTCGAAGATCATCACGATGTCCGAGCCAAGCGCGCGCTGGACGGTCATGGATTCTTCCGGCCCCATGAACACCGGGCTGCCGTCGATGGGGGAGCGAAACCACACGCCCTGCTCGCTGATCTTGCGCATCGCGCCCAGGCTGAACACCTGGAAGCCGCCGGAGTCGGTCAGGATCGGTCCGTCCCAGTGCATGAACCCGTGCAGGTCGCCGTGGGCCCGGATGATGTCGACGCCCGGACGCAGCATCAGATGGAAGGTGTTGCCGAGGATGATCTCCGCCCCGCCCTCGCGCAGCTCCTCGGGCGTCATGGCCTTGACCGTGCCGTAGGTACCCACCGGCATGAAGGCCGGCGTCTGCACCCGGCCTCGCGGAAACCAAAGTTCGCCACGGCGAGCCGGACCGTCGCAGCATGTGACAGCGAATTCCATGGGTTCTTGGCCTGAATGAAAAAAAGCCGGCCCGAACGCAAACACGTCGAGGCCGGCTTTAGGGATATTCAAATTGGTGCCGATGGTCGGACTTGAACCGACACGACTTGCGTCACCACCCCCTCAAGATGGCGTGTCTACCAATTCCACCACATCGGCTGGGTATTCGGGAACGGACATTACGGCGCGGGTTGTCCCGGCACGTCGGACTCACTCTTGGCCGGTTCCGGAGCTATCACGGGCATGTCCGGCTGGGACTGCTGCGCCGCGGGTACGTCCATGATGTCGAGCCGTTTATTATCCACATGGCCCGATAAATAAGCAAGGGTAAGGCTCGTCCCGAAAAACAGAGTGGCCAGAATGGCCGTGGTCCGCGACAGGAACGACGCCGCGCCGCGCGCGCCGAACAGGCTGCCGGACGAACCGCCGCCGAAACCGGCACCGGCATCCGCCCCCCGCCCCTGCTGCAGCAGCACCAATCCGACGATGCTCAAGGCGAGCAGAACATGAAAGACAGTCAACGCTTGAATCATAAAAATACCTAAACTGAAACTGAATGACAGATCGACAGGAATGCCCGCGCATCGAGCGAGGCGCCACCGATCAGGCCGCCGTCGATATCGGGCATCGCAAACAATTCGGCGGCATTTTCCGGCTTGACGCTTCCGCCATAGATAATCTGTACCGCCTGAGCCACCTCCGGGTTCCACCGGCCGATGAGGCTCCGGATGTGGTAATGCACTTCCTGGGCCTGCCCGGTGGTCGCGCTGTGGCCCGTCCCTACCGCCCAAACGGGCTCGTAGGCAATCACAGCATGCTCCAGGGACTGGACGCCGGCGAATTCGAACACCGTATCGATCTGCGCCCCGATCACCGCGAGAGTCCTGCCATGCTCCCTCTGCTCCAGCGTTTCGCCGACGCAGAGGATCGGCTTCAGATGCCCCTGGATGGCCTGCTCATAACGGGAAGCCACCAGTTCGTTGGACTCTCCGTAGAGCAGCCGCCGCTCCGAGTGTCCGACGATGACGATCTCGCAGCCGAACTCGCGCAGCATGCCGGCCGAAATCTCGCCGGTGAAGGCCCCGGAGTTGTGGTCCGCGACGTTCTGGGCGCCGAGCATTACCTTGGTTCCCTTGAGTATCTCGGATGCCTGGGGAATGTAGACGAACGGGACGCACACCCCGACTTCCGCCTTGCAATCTCCGATGCCGGCCAGAATGTCGTTCAGCAGGCGAGCCACGCTCGCGCTCCTGCCGTTCATCTTCCAGTTTCCAATCACCAGAGGACGACGCATCAATCCCGACTCCTCGGAAAAATTGGTCGATTATACCGTCGTGTGAGACCTTTTCAATGCCGGATGATGAACCGAAGCCGCGCTAACCCACCCAACGTCTGGCGTTGCGGAACATTCGCATCCACGGGCCATAATCCCCCCAATCCCTGGCCCGCCAGGAGTTCTGCACGCTGCGGAAACAGCGTTCCGGATGCGGCATCATGATGGTGAAACGCCCGTCCGGCGTGGTCAGTCCGGTGATGCCGTGGGGAGAGCCGTTGGGATTGAACGGAAAGACCTCGGCAATCCTGCCGTAGTTGTCGACGAAGGCCGCCGCCACCAGCTGGCGCGCATCGCCCGCTCCGGCACGGTATTCGACCCGGCCCTCGCCGTGCGAGACCACGACCGGCAGCCTCGACCCCGCCATGCCGTCGAAGAAAATCGAACGGGACGGCTGAATTTCCACCATGGCGACCCGCGCCTCGTACTGCTCGGACCGGTTGCGGACGAAACGGGGCCAGTTCTCCGCCCCGGGGATCAGATCGTGCAGTTGCGAAAGCATCTGACAGCCGTTGCAGACGCCGAGCCCGAACGTGTCCTCCCTGTGGAAGAAGGCCGAGAACGCCTCCCGCAGCCGCGGGTTGTAGAGGATCGACTTGGCCCAGCCGCCACCCGCCCCGAGCACATCGCCGTAGGAGAACCCGCCGCAGGCCGCCAGCCCCCGGAAGCCCGCCAGGTCGAGCCGGCCTTCCGCCAGATCGCTCATGTGCACGTCGACGCAGGCGAAGCCGGCGGCGTCGAACGCCGCGGCCATTTCCATGTGGCCGTTGACGCCCTGCTCCCGCAGGATCGCCATCCGTGGCCGGGCGAGGTTGAGATAGGGCGCTGCCACATCGGCGTTCAAATCGAAACTTAGCTTGGCATGCAAACCCGGGTCGCCGTCATCGAACAGGGCCTCGTACTGCTGCCGCGCGCATTCCGGATTGTCCCGCAACGCCTGCATACGGTAGCTGGTCTCGGACCAGATGCCCTGCAGTTCGGCGCGGCCGGCACTGAACACCGGTACGCCGCCGTGATGCACCACGATCCGGCTGTCGGAGCGCGGCGCCCCGATCACCTGGCTGCAGGCACCCAGCCCGGCATCCTCCAGCCGCACCATCACGGCGGGCAGATCCTCGCTGGCCACCTGGATGACCGCACCCAGCTCTTCGGCGAAGGAGGCCGCCACGGGATCGCCGAGATGATCGAGCTGCAGGTCGACACCGGTCCTCGCGGCGAAGGCCATCTCCGCGACCGTGACGAAAAGGCCGCCGTCGGACCGGTCGTGATAGGCGAGGATCAGTCCGTCCGCGTTGAGCGACTGAACCACGCCGAAAAATGCCCGGAACAGGGCCGGGTCGTCGAGATCCGGGCAAGTCTCGCCCATTTGCCCATAAACCTGGGCCAGCGCCGAGCCACCCAAACGGTTGCGCCCCTGGCCCAGATCGATCAGGACCAGCACCGAGTCGCCGACGTCAAGGCGCAGCTCCGGCGTCAGCGTCCGCCTCACGTCGGTCACCGGAGCGAACGCCGACACGATCAGAGACAGCGGCGATGTCATGGCCACGTCCTTGCCGCTCTCCCGCCAGACGGTGCGCATCGACAGAGAGTCCTTGCCGACGGGAATGGCGACACCCAGCGCCGGGCACAGCTCCAGGCCCACGGCGCGCACCGTGTCGAACAAACGGGCATCCTCACCGGGGGCGCCGGCCGCTGCCATCCAGTTGGCCGACAGCTTCACGTCGTGCAGCGCAGCGATCGGGGCCGCGAGGATGTTGGTCAGCGCCTCGCCCACCGCCATGCGGCCGGATGCCGGCGCGTCGATGACGGCGATGGGCGAGCGCTCGCCCATGGCCATGGCTTCACCGGTCACGGCGCGGAAGCCCGATGCGGTCACCGCGACGTCAGCCACCGGCACCTGCCACGGACCCACCAGCTGGTCCCGCGCCACCAGCCCGCCCACCGACCGGTCGCCGATGTGGATCAGGAAGCTCTTGTCCGCCACCGCGGGCAGGCGCAGCACCCGCTTGACGGCGTCGCGCCAGTCGAAGCCGGGGAAGTCCAGCGGTTTCAAGGCCGGGCGGAGCCGGCGGACATCGCGCAGCATCCTGGGCGGTTTGCCGAACAGCAGGGACATCGGGATCGCCACCGGATGGTTGGCGAATCGCAAGTCGTTGACCACCAGGTCTTCGTCCGCCGTCGCATGACCGATCACCGCGAACGGGCAGCGCTCGCGTTCGCACAGGGATTGGAAGCGTTCCAGCAGTTCGGGGCGCAGGGCCAGCACGTAACGCTCCTGGGACTCGTTGCACCAGAGCTGCATCGGTGACAGCCCCGGTTCTGCGCTAGGGATGTTCCGCAGCTCGAAACGCCCGCCCCGGCCGCTGTCGTGGATGATTTCCGGCACGGCGTTGGACAGCCCTCCGGCGCCGACGTCATGAATCGACAGGATCGGGTTGTCTTCGCCGAGGGCGACGCAATGGTTGATGACCTCCTGGCAGCGCCGCTGCATTTCCGGGTTGTCGCGCTGGACCGAGGCGAAATCGAGATCCTCGGCGCTTTCGCCGGAAGCCACCGACGATGCCGCCCCGCCGCCCAGGCCGATCAGCATGGCCGGCCCGCCCAGTACCACGATGGGCGCGCCCGGCGGAATGTCCCTCTTGCCCAGGTTGACTTCGCGGATGTTGCCCATGCCGCCGGCCAGCATGATCGGCTTGTGGTAACCGTACAGGCTCGCGCCATCCGGCGAAAGCTGCTGGAAGGTGCGGAAATAGCCGCACAGGTTGGGGCGGCCGAATTCGTTGTTGAATGCCGCGCCGCCGATCGGCCCCTCCAGCATGATCTGCAGGGGAGAGGCGATGCGGCCCGGCTTGCCGCTGTCGATCTCCCAAGGCTGGACGAAATCCGGGATGCGCAGATGCGAGACCGAGAATCCGGTGAGTCCGGCCTTGCTGTGCGAACCGCGCCCGGTGGCGCCCTCGTCGCGAATCTCGCCGCCGACGCCGGTGGCGGCGCCAGGGAAGGGCGAGATCGCGGTCGGATGATTGTGGGTCTCCACCTTCATCACCAGATGCGCCGGCTCTTCCCGGTAGCCGTAGGCGAAGCCGTCGGGCTCGCGGAGCAGCACCTCGGCCCGCGCCCCTCGGACGACCGCGGCGTTGTCGCTGTAGGCCGAGACGATGCCCTCGGGACTCGCCTTGCTGGTGTGGCGGATCATGCCGAACAGGGTCTGATCCTGCGCCTCGCCGTCGATCCGCCATTGCGCGTTGAATATCTTGTGGCGGCAGTGCTCGGAATTCGCCTGGGCGAACATCATCAGCTCGATGTCGCTGGGATTGCGCGACATCGCCCTGTAGCTCGTTTCCAGGTAGTCCAGTTCGTCTTCCGAGAGCGCCAGCCCCAGACCGGCATTGGCCTTGACCAACGCCCACCGGCCCTCCTGCATGAGCGGAACGTATTGCAGCGGCTCCGGCTCGCGGTGGCGGAACAGCATCTCTTCCTGCCCGCGGCTGAGGACGGTCTGGGTCATGCGATCGTGCAGGAGGGCCTTGACGGCATCGCGCTGCATGGCGGACAGCTCGCCGTCGAGCTGCAGCGCGTAGGCGATGCCTCGCTCGACCCGGCAGACCGCTTCCAACCCGCAGCGGCGAACGATCTCGGTCGCTTTGCTGGACCAGGGCGAAATCGTCCCGATCCGCGGCGTCACCAGGAAGGTTTCTCCCGCCTCCGCCTCGCTCTCGATTGCGCCGTAATGCAAGACTTGCCGCAGCAGCCGGTTCTCGGCCTCGTCCAGGTCGCGCGCCAGTTCCCCGAAATGGATGAATCTGGCGTCGACCTTGCGGACGATCGGAGCGGCGGCGCGCAAGGAAGCCAGCAGGCGATTGGCACGAAATACGGACAAGGCCGATGGCCCCGGAATACAGACAACCATGGCTATGGCTCGCAGACTGTGGAAAAAGTTCGAAAACCGCCTTATTCGGCGGGCTGGGCGGATTCTTCCGGCTGCCCGGCGTCATTCTCCTTGCCGGACGCCGGCGGAGCGCTTGCGGATTTCTGGAACTGCGCGTGTATCGTTTTCAGCAGTTCGAGCCCCAGCCCGGATTGCTGTGGATCATCCCGGCCATCGGTCACGAAAACCTGGGTAATCTTGCCTTTCTGCTCGACATGGACCCGGAACGCCGAAGCCGTGCTGTCGCTGCCGCCGCCGAACAAGCCGGAGAACAGCCCCACGTCTTCCGGAGCGCGCTGGCCGGTGCCGTTGTAATAGACCTCGAATATGCCTTTCGCCTGGTCCTCCCCGACCACCTCGAGCTTGGCGCGGCCCAGCGCACGGTTGACCGAGCGCCACGCGTCCTCGAACGGCGCCTCCACCTCGATCAGGGGCACGTCGCTCAAGTCCTGGGCCAGCGTGGTCTTCGGATCGGGCGCGTCGGACTCGGGCTCGGGCTCGGAAACCGCCCGAGGAGCTCGATCCTGATCCTCTTTCGCTTGAAGGGCTTCCGTCTGGGCTGCGGAGGCGACCGCTCCCTCGATGGTCGACGAGCTCAAATCCGGCGGAATTTCCAGCGGCGGAATTTCCGAATGATAGCGGTACTGCTTCTGCTTGTCCGGAAAGAAACTGGCGATATAAGTACAGCCGGCCAGCAGCCAGAACCCGCCGCCGAGAGCCAGCCACCTGAATGCTTTGCCCATGGGATGATCCTCAGATCGCGCCGGCTTGGCGCAGCGCCTGGCGCACCGGCTCCCGGCACGACTCGTCCAGCCAGGTCAGCGGCAGGCGGATACCCTCCTTGATCAGCCCCATCTCGCACAATGCCCATTTCACGGGTATGGGGTTGGACTCGATGAACAGCTCGCGGTGCAAGGCTTCGAGCCGCCGGTTGAAAGCCTCGGCGCTGGTCCGGTCTCCGGCGATGGCTGCCCGACACATTTCGTGCATGAGCCGGGGCGCCACGTTGGCCGTGACGGAAATCACCCCGCTCCCGCCCCTCAGACAGAACTCGCAAGCCGTCGCGTCATCACCGGAATACAGGGCGAAGCCCTCGGGACACAGCGCCCGGATCTCGGCCAGCCGTTCGAGCTTGCCGGTCGCTTCCTTGATGCCGACGATGCCTGGAACTTCGGCCAGCCTCCCCACCGTGGCCGGCAGCATGTCGCAGCCGGTACGGCCGGGCACATTGTAAAGAATCTGCGGAATGTCCACCGCCTCGGCGACCGCCCGGTGATGCCGGTAGAGGCCCTCCTGAGTCGGCTTGTTGTAATAGGGTGTGACGAGCAGACAGGCATCCGCGCCGACGGCCTTGGCCTTGGCGGTCAGGCTGATGGCCTCGGTGGTTGCATTCGCGCCGGTACCGGCAATGACCGGAATGCGGCCGGCCACCTGCTCCACCACCAGCCGGATGACTTCGGTGTGCTCCTCCTCGTCCAGCGTCGCCGATTCACCGGTCGTCCCCACCGCCACGATGGCGTCCGTTCCCTGTTCGATGTGGAACTCGACGAGCCGCCTCAGGCCGGGGATGTCCAGCCCCCCATCGGGCTCCATGGGAGTTGCCAGGGCAACGATACTGCCTTGAATCATTCGATGCATCCGCTAAAAAGTGTCGATGGTAGCGTGTCGCCCCTATCACTGACAACACGGGAAAGGGCATTCCGGAACGGCTTGGAAAATGCCCCGGACGACGTCGCCAGACCGCTACTCCTGAACCGTCGCCAGGGACAGCCGGTTGACCCCGGCCTTGTGGGCGGTGGCCAGCACCTTGGCGACGACGGCATAGCTCACCGCCTGGTCGGCATGGACGATGTACAGGGCGTCCGGATTCTGCTGCACCGCTTCCCGGAGCCTGGCTTCCAGCTGCGCCAGATCGGCGATCTCGGTCTTGTCCAGCACGATGCGTCCCTGGGCGTCGATGCCGATCGGGGTCGACTTGTTGTCGTCCGAGGCGGCCACCGCGCCGGTCTTGGGCAGGTTGACGTTCATGCTCTGGGTCAGCAGCGGCGCCGTCACCAGGAACACGATCACCAGCACCAGCATGACGTCGACCAGCGGGGTGACGTTGATCTCGCTCATCACTTCATCGTTGTCGCCCCCGGTTTTCATGGCCATGGCGGTCTCCTTCACTCGCCCTGAGCGTAGCCGACGGGGCGGTGGGCGGTCTCGGCGCTGACCAGGTGCAGGAAGTCTTCGGCGAAGATTTCCAGCGCCTGCTGCCGGCGCCGCGATTGCCGCATCAAAAAGTTGTAGGCCAGCACGGCGGGCACCGCGACGGCGATGCCGATGGCGGTGGCGATCAGCGCCTCGCCGATCGGACCGGCCACCACCTCGAGGCTGGCCTTGCCGCTTTTGCTGATGTCCTGCAAGGCATGCATGATGCCCCAGACGGTCCCGAACAGGCCCACGAAAGGCGCCGTCGACCCGATGCTGGCAAGGACCGTGAGCCCAATGTCCGACAGCCGCGATTCGCGCTCCAGTTGCCGCTTGAGCTTGCGCTCCAGGGTGGCGAGTAGATCGCCTCTGTATTTGAGGGCCGGCGGATGGTTCTGGCTGGCGCTGTCGAGCACATCGAAGCCGGCGCTGGCGAGCCGGACGACGGGCGAGGTCTTGCCGGCGGCGATTTCCCCGCGGGCCTCGTCGAGGCTGGAGGCGCCCCAGAACCGTTCTTCGAAACTCCGGTTGGCGAGGCTCTGCCGCCAATATTGCCAGACCTTGAGAACGATGAGCGTCCAGGTGAGGACGGAAAACGAGATCAGTACCCAGAGGGTGACGTTGATGATGAGGGTGGACGTATCGGTGACCATGATTCCTGCCGAGTGCTGTCAATGAGTCAGAGAGAATTCGAGCGGTACCACGACCCAGCTGGCCACCGCCTTGCCGCCCTTGGTCGCCGGGACGAAGCGCCAGCGGCGGACCGTTTCCATCGCGGACTCGTCGAGGATGTCGTGGCCGCTGCTGGCTTGCAGCTCGACTTCGGCCGGCAGGCCCGTCGGCAAGACGTGGACCTTGAGCATGACCTTGCCCTGCCAGCGCTGCTTCTTGGCGAATACCGGGTAGTCGGGCAGCGGATTGTGCAAATAATTGGCGCTGAAGTTCGCAGGCGTCGAAGGCGGGACGGCCGGCGCCCCCACAGCGCCGCCTCCCTCGGCCCGCGCAGCCGGAGCGCTTTCGGGCGGCGGCGCGCTGGCGGGCTCGCTCTTGGCCGACGCCTCTTCGGCGGGCCGGACCGGCAAAGGTTTGGGCAAAGTCTTGGCCACCGGTTTGGGCTTGGCGACGGGTTTCGGCTTGGGCGGAGTCACCGGCTTCGGCGGCGCGGTCGGCGCCGGCGCGGGAGATGCCGCCGGTTCCTGTGCCTTCGGCGCCAGCATCTGCAGGGAAACCTCGATGGCCTGCTGCGGCACGCGCGCCGGTTCCAGCCGCTTCATCTCCCGCCAGGCCAGCCACAGGCCGAGATGCGCCACGGAAACCAGCAGCAGGATCACCGCGCCCGGTCGATAGAAGGATTCGGTCGTTGGGGGCAAGGGGCGGAGAACGGACAAGAGAAGGATCGGAACCACACGAGATGAACTATCATACAGGGTCTCCGATACCGATTCCTAGTCGCGACTCCCACCGCAAATCCACCGTATCAAGCTTATCTTCAAGACCTTACCCCTACTCGGACCATCATGCCTGAATTGACCAGTTATCTGGACTACATCCTCCATCTCAACCGGCATCTGCCGGAGCTGGCGGCGGCCCACGGCAGCCGGATCTACCTGAGCCTGTTCCTGGTCGTGTTCTGCGAAACCGGCCTCATCGTCCTCCCCTTCCTGCCCGGCGATTCGCTGCTGTTCGCCGCCGGCGCGGTGGCGGCTACCGGCGCCATGGACGTTTCGACCCTGGGCCTCGTCCTCGCCACGGCGGCGATCGTGGGCGATGCCGTCAACTACCTGGTGGGCTATTTCTTCGGATACAAGCTCCACGACCGCGATTTCCTGCGCTTCATCGACCGGAAACACATCGAGCGCACGCACAGCTATTTCGAGCACTACGGCAAGATGACCATCATCATCGCCCGCTTCGTGCCGATCGTGCGGACCTTCGCCCCTTTCCTGGCCGGCGTCGGCAGCATGCGGTACGTGGTATTCGCCACCTTCAACATCATCGGCGGCCTGCTCTGGGTGGGCCTCCTGGTTGGGGCGGGCTATGGCTTCGGCAACATCCCCTGGGTCAAGGACAATTTCAGCGTCGTGGTGCTGTCCATCATCGCCGTCTCGGTGCTCCCCCTCGTGATCGGCTATCTGCGCGAGCGCTCGGCCCAAGCCGCACCCGCCCGGAAAAGCTGACCCAAGTCATTTCGACACGCCCTTCCACATCCATCTGGTTCCCCCATGCTGCTTCCCGACTGGCTCAATGCCCTGATCCTCGGCCTCGTCGAAGGCCTGACCGAATTTCTGCCGGTGTCGAGCACCGGCCATCTCATCCTCGTGGGCGAGTTGCTCGAATTCAACGACGACCGCGGCAAACTCTTCGAGGTCGTCATCCAATCCGGGGCGATCCTCGCCGTGTGCTGGGAATACCGGCGCAAGCTCGTCGAGCTGCTGTTCGGCCTCGGCCACAGCCGGCAGGCCCGCCGCTTCGTCATGAACCTCATCATCGCCTTCGTCCCCGCCGGCGTCGTGGGATTCCTGGCCGGCAAGGCCATCAAGGCTCACCTTTTCAACTCCGCCACGGTGACGACCACTTTCATCCTGGGCGGGCTGGTCATCCTTTGGGTGGAACGGCGCAAACGCCCCCCGCGGGTGGCATCCATCGACGACATCGACTGGCGCCTGGCGCTCAAGCTGGGCCTGTTCCAGACCCTGGCGATGATCCCCGGTACCTCACGCTCCGGCGCCACCATCATCGGCGGCCTGCTGCTGGGGCTTTCGCGCCGGGCCGCCACCGAATTCTCGTTCTTCCTGGCCATCCCGACGCTGTTCATCGCCACGGCCTACGACCTCTACAAGACCGGAGGAATCCTCCACGTGGAAGACCTTTCTTCCTTCGGGATCGGCTTCGCGGCGGCCTTCGTCAGCGCCTTCCTCGCCGTGCGGGGGCTGCTGCGCTACATCGGCGGACATGATTTCACCGCCTTCGCCTGGTACCGGATTGCCTTCGGCCTGGTCGTGCTGGCTACAGCCCATTACGGGCTGGTCGCCTGGAGCGCCTGAGCGCCGGGCCTGACGTGATAAACTTTCCGCCAAACTCCCGCCCAACAACCCCAGTCCTCATCGAATGCAAATCGTCGCAACCATACTGGGCGCCTATCGCCTGAACCTGATCGCCGAAATCAGCCAGGTGGTGAGCGAATGCCGATGTACCCTGCTCGAAAGCCGGATGACCGAACTCGGCACCGAATTCGCCGGCCATCTGATGGTGGAAGGCAACTGGAACCACATTGCCCGGTTCGAAAGCGCGCTGGAAAACCTGGCCGCCCGCTATGCGCTCAAGATCCACATGCTGCGGGCCCCCGAAGACAAGCCGCGGGAAGACGACGCGATTCCTTACGCCGTGGACGTGGTGGCCGGAGAGAACGGCAGCCACCTCTTCGAACTCGCGGATTTCTTCGTCGCCCGCAACATCAAGATCCTGGACGTCAGCACCAGCCGTCCACCCGCGCCGTACAGCGGGACGCCGATGTTCATCGGCCACCTCACCGTGATGATCCCGCCGGACCTGAAAATCATCCCGTTGCGGGACGAATTCGTCGAATTCTGCGACCGGCAAAACCTCGATGCCATCCTGGAGCCGGTCAAACGCTGACCCGTTTTCCCACAGGAGCCTCCCCATGAGCACACCGACGATCGGCCAGCCCGTTCCGGACTTCCGGGCCGAATCGACCGCGGGCCGGCCGTTCCAACTGTCCGAACGGCGCGGCCGCTACCTGGTCCTTTATTTCTATCCCAAGGACAGCACGCCGGGATGCACCCAGGAGGGCCAGGATTTCCGCGACCTTTATCCCGAATTCCAGAAGCTCGGCGCGGACATCGTGGGCGTTTCCCGCGACAGCCTGAAATCGCACGAGCGCTTCCGCTGCAAGTACGAATTCCCGTTCGAACTGCTCTCCGACGGCGACGAAACGCTGTGCCAGATGTTCGATGTCATCCGCATGAAAAACCTGTACGGTAAACAGGTGCGAGGCATCCAGCGCAGCACGTTTCTGATCGATGCCGAAGGACGGCTCGCCGC
The DNA here is from genome assembly GCF_012769535.1 of Methylococcus geothermalis. Lineage (NCBI taxonomy): Bacteria > Pseudomonadati > Pseudomonadota > Gammaproteobacteria > Methylococcales > Methylococcaceae > Methylococcus > Methylococcus geothermalis. The sequence goes on along the minus strand of NZ_CP046565.1, from coordinate 1,236,634 downwards.
CGAATGGCGCAAGGTCAGCGTCAAAGGCCATGCCGAGGCGGTGCTCCGGGCCGTCGCAGGGCTCGCCGCGAAGAGCTCCGCTTGACCCCTTCGGAAAGGGAAAACCGCACATGACGTCCGCCGCCGATCGCAAGTTGTTCGTGCTCGACACCAATGTGCTGATGCACGATCCCGCCTCGCTGTTCCGCTTCCAGGAACACGACATCTTCATCCCGATGATCGTGCTGGAAGAGCTCGATCACGGCAAGAAGGGCTTGTCCGACGTGGCGCGGAACGCCCGCCAGGCCAGCCGCTTCCTCGACGAACTGGTCCACCTGACCGCCCTGGACGACATCGACCAGGGCATCCCGCTGACGCGGACCGACTACGCCGGCCGCATCGACGAGCGCTGCCAGGGCCGACTGTTCTTCCAGACGCGCCGCCTCGCGGCCTCCCTCCCCGTGAGCCTGCCCGGCGACATTCCGGACAACTCGATCCTGGCGACGCTCCTGGCGCTGTCCGAAGAATGCCCCCACCGGCAGGTGGTGCTGGTGTCGAAAGACATCAACATGCGCATCAAGGCCACGGTGCTTGGCCTTCGGGCCGAGGACTACCACAACGACCAGGTGCTGGACGACGTCAACCTGCTCTACAGCGGCGCTATCGAACTTCCGCCCGACTTCTGGGACACCCACGGCGGCAAGATGGAGTCCTGGCAGGAGCGAGGCCGCACCTTCTACCGGGTCCAGGGCCCGCTGGTGAAGGACTTCTTCCCCAACCAGTACCTCTATCTGGCCGACGAATCCCAGTTCGAAGCCATCGTGCGCCGGCGCGAGAACGGCAGCGCCGTGATCGAGCTGGCCCGCGACTTCCGCACGCCGCAGCATGCCGTCTGGGGCATCCAGGCCCGCAACCGCGAACAGAATTTCGCGCTCAACGTCCTGCTCGATCCGGACATCGACTTCGTCACCCTGCTCGGCAGCGCCGGCACCGGCAAAACCCTGCTGGCCCTGGCCGCCGGCCTGGTCATGACGCTGGACCAGAAGCTGTACCGCGAGATCATCATGAGCCGGGAGACGATTCCGCTGGGCGAGGACATCGGCTTCCTGCCCGGCACGGAGGAAGAGAAGATGACGCCCTGGATGGGCGCGCTGCTCGACAACCTGGAACTGCTCAGCAGCCACGAGAACGCCGGCGCCTGGGAACGGGCGGCGACCAACACCCTGCTGCTCAACCGGGTCAAGGTGCGTTCGCTCAACTTCATGCGCGGCCGCACCTTCCTGAACCGCTACATCATCCTCGACGAGGCCCAGAACCTGACCTCGAAGCAGATGAAGACCCTGATCACCCGCGCCGGCCCCGGCACCAAGATCGTCTGCCTCGGCAACATCGGCCAGATCGACACGCCCTACCTCACCGGCACCACCTCGGGCCTCACCTATGTCGTCGACCGCTTCAAGCAATGGCCGCATGCAGCCCACATCACGCTGCGCCGTGGCGAACGCTCGCGGCTGGCGGATTTCGCTTCGGACACGCTCTGACCCCCGGACTTACCGTCCACCGGCGGCGGGCATTTCGCCTTCCCCCAACCGCGGCCACGCACTGAGCACCGCCTTCACCAGCGTGGCCAGCGGGATGGCAAAGAACACGCCCCAGAATCCCCACCAGCCGCCGAAGAACAGGATCGCCACGATGATGGCCACGGGGTGGAGATTGACGACCTCTGAAAACAGCAGCGGCACCAGCATGACCCCATCCAATGCCTGGATGATGGCGTAGGCCAGCATCAGGTACCAGAAATCGTCGGAGACGCCCCACTGGAAGAACGCGACGATCATGACCGGAAAGGTCACCAGGGTCGCGCCGACGTAGGGGATGATGACCGAAAGTCCCATCAGCACTGCCAGCAGCAGGGCGTAGTTCAGGCCCATCAGGGAAAAGGTCACGAAGCTCGCCGCGAACAGGATGACGATCTCGACGAACTTGCCCCGCACATAGTTCCCGATCTGCATGTCGACCTCCTTCCACACCCGGTTGGAGAGGTTGCGGTCGCGCGGGAGGTACTGGGTGAACCAGCCCAGGATGCGATCCTTGTCCTTGAGGAAGAAGAACACCAGGAGCGGCACCAGGATGAAATAGACCACCACGGTGATGAGGCTGACCAGCGAGGCATAGGAATAGGTCAGCATGGATTGCCCGTACGAGATCAGCTCCTGCCGGATCACGCCGATCAGCTCGTTCACCTGCTCCTGGGTGACGTAGTCCGGATAGCGCTCCGGCAATTCCATGATCAGCACCTGCCCGCGGTTGACCCAGCTCGGCGCCTGCTCGATCAATTGAAGGGTCTGCTGGTACAGCAGCGGCAGCAGTCCGATGAAAATGACCAGCAGCAGCGTCAGGAACAGAACATAAACCACGATGACCGAGACCAGCCGCGGGAGCTTCCTTTGCTCGCCGATCTCGACGATGCCCTCCAGCAGGTAGGCGATGACGCCGGCGGCGAACACCGGCATCAGCATCTTGGCCAGGCTGACCACGACGATGAAGCCGACCACCAGCAGAATCGCAAACGAGACGGCCTGGGCGTTGGGAAGTATCCGCCTGAACCAGTCGCTGAGCCATTCGCGCAAGTGCTGCATCTCCCCCTCCCTTAAGTTCTTGTAGTTATTTTGTGTGCCCCGCCGGGCATTTGAGCGGAATGGTACTACACGACCGCTACGTCTTCTCCTGTGCCGCTTGCGCTTGCGCGGTCCTAATGGCTACTCTCACGGTTTTTGTATGACGGATCCGTTGACTGCATGAGTTTGCTGCTGGGCATCGACCTCGGGGGAACGAAGGTCGAACTGATCGCCCTGACCTCCCACGGCCGGGAACTGCTCCGGCGCCGCGCCGACACCCCCCAAGGCAATTACCCGGAAACCATCCGGACCATCATGAAACTGGTCGAGGAGGCCGAAGACGAGCTGGCCGAGAAAGGCACGGTGGGGATCGGCACGCCGGGCGCGGTGTCGGCATCGACCGGCCGGCTCAAGAACTCCAACTCGGTATGTTTGAACGGCATGCCGCTGCGGGAAGACTTGGCACGGGCGCTGGGGCGGCCGGTGCGGCTGGCGAACGACGCCGACTGCTTCGCCCTGTCCGAAGCCGTGGACGGCGCCGCGGCCCGTGCCGAAATCGTGTTCGGGGTGATCCTGGGCACCGGCGTGGGCGGCGGCATCGTGGTGCGGGGCAAGCTGCTCAACGGCGCCAACGCCATCGCCGGAGAGTGGGGCCACAATCCGCTGCCCTGGCCGCAAGGCGTCGAACGTCCCGGCCCGCCCTGCTACTGCGGCAGGAGCGGCTGCATCGAAACCTTCCTGTCCGGCCCCGGACTCGCCCGCGACCACGAGCGCCGAACCGGCGAATCCCTGGACGCCAAGACCATCGCCGAACGCGCGGAAGTCGGCTATTCGACCTGCCGCGGCAGCATGGCGCTGTACGAGGACCGGCTGGCCCGCGCACTGGCCCATGTCATCAACATCGTGGACCCGCACGTCATCGTGCTGGGCGGCGGGCTTTCCAACTGCTCGCGGCTGTACGCCAACGTACCGCGGCTGTGGGGACAGTACGTGTTCTCCGACCGGGTCGATACCAAGCTGGTGCCGCCGCGCTATGGCGATTCCAGCGGGGTACGGGGAGCGGCCTGGCTGTGGAAGCGCTGAACTACCGGGCCGGCGCGGACCAGAACACTCCCGGTGGCAGGCCGCCTCCACCCTGTGCGAACCCGGCTCCGCCGAACCTGCGCAATAGCGCATAGACCTTTTCCGCGCTGGCGGCCTGGGCCGCGCCGGTTTCCGTAATCCGACCCTCGCAGTAGCCCCGGCGCAAGGCCGCCAGCACTTCCGGCCTGGTTTCGCCGCTCAAGGGAGCGACCGTCGCCCAGGCTTCATCGGAGGTGCAGAGCGCTTCCCGCGCGCCATCCATGCCCTTGAGCAGCCCCTCCAGCCCCGCCCGGTTGCGGCGCACCCAGCCTTCGCGGAATACCAGGCCAAGGCTGGCCATCTCCGAATTGACGCCGAGGTCCCGCAGGACTTCCCTGCCGTCGATCAGGCGGCGGAAGCCCTCGCTTTCCAGCCTGGCAGCGAAATGCCAGTAGGTGAGCAGCGCATCGAGCCGCCCCTGCTTGAGCTGTTGGGCCAGCAGCGGCGGGGCGCCGAACACCGGCTCGGCCTGGGCCGCCAGATCGAGGCCGTATTTTTGCTGGGCCGCGCCTTTGAGCAGCAGCCAGTTCTTGTCCAGGCCGCCGCCGACCACGCCCAGCCGCTTGCCCTGGAGATCGGCCAGGGTCCGGATGGCGGAATCCGCCTTCACCATGAGCACCCCCTGATGGCTGGAATACGGCACGAAACTGTAATCCGCCCCCTTCTCCCGCTGCCGCGCCACCCAGATCCAGTCGGTCGCGATCACATCGAGGCTGCCGCCCTGCAGGGCGATCTTGCCCGCATCAGGACCTGCCAGCATCGTCACGTCCAGCACCACGCCATTGGCTTTATCCAGCCCGCCATGGCGCATCGCCGCCACTTCCCAGTGGACGGTTCCGGTCGCCAAGGTACCGATGCGGACGGTCGCCGGCTCGGCGGCGATGAGGGAAAACGATGCGCCGAGCAAGCCGGCGATGAACGACAGGCGCTTCAGGATCATTCGTAGGCTCCAAGGACCAGTAAACCGTGCATTATGCGTGCACCGCCGGATCGAAACCATGTCGGCCGCGTTTTCGATTACCATGGCTTCCTCGGACCCGCCTGGAAACAGCCGCATGAAAGCCGTCGTCATCCCCGTCACCCCGTTCCAGCAGAACTGCACGATCCTCGGCTGCGAGGCCACCGGCCTGGGCGCCGTGGTCGATCCCGGCGGCGAGCTGGACCGGATCATGGCCGCGGCCGAGGACGCCGGCTTCACCCTGAGCAAGATCCTGCTGACCCACGCCCATGCCGACCACGCCGCCGGCGCCGCCGCCCTCGCCACGCGCCTCGGCATCCCGATCGAAGGCCCGCATCGGGACGATGCGTTCTGGATCGAAATCCTGCCCCAGCAATGCCTGATGTTCGGCCTGCCGCGGGCCACGGTCTTCACCCCCGACCGCTGGCTGGAGCACGGCGACACGGTGAGCTTCGGCGCGGAGACCCTGGCGGTGTTGCACTGCCCCGGCCACACGCCCGGCCATGTGGTGTTCTTCCATCGTGGCCAGCGGCTGGCCTTGGTCGGCGACGTCCTGTTCAAGGGCTCGATCGGTCGCACCGACTTCCCCCGCGGCGACTACGACACCCTGATCCATTCCATCCGCGAGCGGCTGTTCCCGCTGGGCGACGACGTGACCTTCATTCCCGGCCACGGGCCGACCTCGACGTTCGGCGAGGAGCGGCGCTCCAACCCCTTCGTGGGAGAGGGCATCAGCACTCGATCGGCCGCAGGCTAAAAACCCGGCGCGCCCTCTGAAATCTCGACGAGCCCCTGACCTTTGGGCTAGATTTTCCGCTCCGTCCCACTCGATGACAGGAGCCGACCCCATGTCCACCATCAAAGTCGAAAACAATCCCCCGGAAACCCGCCTCGGCGAACTGGGTGTCAGGCGCTGGCCGACCTGGAGCTGCGGCGTCTCGTCCTTCCCCTGGACCTACGACGAAAGCGAAACCTGCTACATCCTCGAAGGCGAGGTCACCGTCACCCCCAACGGCGGCGAGCCGGTCCGCTTCGGCAAGGGCGACCTGGTCACGTTCCCCGCCGGCCTGTCCTGCACCTGGGATGTGCACGTGCCGGTGAGAAAGCACTACACCTTCGGCTGAGCCGAAGCACCCTTCGCGGACCCGGGCTCCGGCCACCCCATGGACCGCACCGAGCGCTTCTACCGGATCGAACAGATGCTGCGCGAGCGGCGCACCGTGCCGCTCGGGGAGTTTCTCGACGTCCTCGGCGTCTCGCGCGCCACCTTCGTCCGCGATCTCGAATATCTCCGCGAGCGGCTCAACGCCCCCATCGAATGGGACCGCGAACGGCGCGGCTACCGGCTCGGCGAACCCGGCGAACGGACCGGCCACGAACTGCCCGGCCTGTGGTTCAACGCCTCGGAAATCCATGCCCTCCTCACCATGCGCCGGCTGCTGGCCGAGATCCAGCCCGGCCTGCTCGAACCACACGTGCGCCCGCTGCTCGACCGCCTCAACGGCCTGCTGGAACAGGGCGATCGCAGCGTGGGCGAAATCGAAAAGCGGGTCCGCATCATCCAGACCGCTCAGCGCGCCGTCGAGCTGCGCCACTTCGAGCCGGTCGCCACCGCCCTCTTCGAACGCCGCCGGCTGAACATCGGCCATTTCAATCGGGAAACCGGTGCCACCCTCAGCCGCGTCGTCTCGCCCCAGCGCCTCACCCATCACCGCGGCGCCTGGTACCTCGACGGCTGGTGCCACCTGCGCGACGCCCTCCGCCGCTTCGCAATCGATGCCTTGACCACCGTCGAAGCGCTCCCCGAGCCGGCCGTGGACATCGACCCGGCCAGACTCGACGCCCATCTGGACAGCGGCTACGGCATCTTCTCCGGCCCGGCCGGACAATACGCCCGGCTGCGCTTCACGCCCCAACGGGCCCAATGGGTCAGCCGAGAAACCTGGCATCCCCGGCAGCACGGCGAATGGGACGAGGCCGGACGCTATCTGCTGACGGTTCCTTATGCCGACGACCGCGAGCTGGTCATGGACATTCTCAAGCACGGCGCCGAAGTGGAAGTGCTCGAACCACCCCCCCTGCGCCAGAAGGTTCAAGAAGCCATCGCCGACATGGCATCGCTCTACCGGGATTGAAAAAAATTTTTCACTGCCTCACGCCATGAGGCAGTAGGCGCCGTATCTTCCATCCTGCCGCTTTCCTTGAACCAGGAGCAGAACGATGAAAGCAATGTCTTGCGGCCATGAAACGCATGTCCCGCCGTACCGTCGGACCCCCCTTCCCTGTTGCGCCCAGGCCTGCGCAGCTTCCAGTCCCCGAGGCACGAATTTCACCGATCGCTGGAATGACTACGACATCCCGACGTTCATCAGGCGTGGGACCAGGCCGGCGTGGCGTGAAGTGGGAACACAACACAGAACGAGAGGCTCGCCAATGTGAGCGGATCTGCGCCGATATGGCGATCCCCCAGGATTAGCTCTTTGATTTTTGGCGCAATTAGAAAATCATTCGTTTCCATAGCCAGGAATCCGTCATGGCGTCTTTGATGGTGCAAGAAAAATTAGAAACTACTTATTTAGCTCATACGGAAAACGCTTCCGGCGTACCGCACTTGCTGCGAGAGCATCTCTATTTCGTCGGTAAGTTGGCTCGGCATTTTTCCGAAAAGGCATGTCCGGCTTTAAATGAATCGGCCGATTGGGCAGGGCGGCTGCATGACCTGGGCAAGTACCGGGACGAGTTTCAGTCTTACTTGCGAAATCAGCGCGATAGCAGCACCGAAACCCATCACGCCGTCTACGGTGCGGCAGCGGCATTTCAGCGGGAAAGTAATGGGCCGGCTTTCGCCATCGCCGGACATCATGCGGGTCTACATGATCGCGATGCCCTGCAAGAACTGTTGCTCGGGTCCAAATACCAGGCGGAAACGCGTGTTCCTCCGTTGCTGACCCGCTTCGAGCGTGAATTGGGAAAACTACCGGAGCGCATCGCCGACCCCGACTTCATACAAACAAGCCCATATTCTGTCGAGTTCTACATCCGCATGTTGTTCTCCCTGCTGATCGACGCGGACCGGCTCGATACCGAAGCGCATGCCAATGGATTCTGCCGTTTGGCTCCCAAACTGGATGCCGCTGGACTGTTGCAGCGCCTGATGGACGAAAAGAACGCAAAATCCAGCGAAGGTGAACTCAACGCCTTGCGGCACCGCATTTTTCAGGCGTGCCTTGATCGCGCTAACGAAGCTCCGGGCTTTTTCTCCTTGACGGTACCTACCGGTGGAGGCAAGACACTCTCGGGGATGGCTTTCGCCTTGGCCCACGCCGCGCACCACCAGCTACGACGGGTCATCGTAGTCATCCCGTACCTGAGCATCATCGAGCAGAACGCCGCACAGTATCGGCGCATTCTCGACCCGGATGACGAAGGCATCGTCGTGGAGCACCATTCCGCCATACCCGTGCCGGAAGACGTGGACGAATCGCGGCCACTGTCCCCTTTCGAGAAACACCCGGCGGAATACGCGGTGGAGAACTGGGATGCGCCGGTTATCGTCACGACCTCGGTGCAATTCATCGAAACCCTGTTCGCCAGCCGCACCTCCCGCTGCCGCAAGCTGCACAATATCGCCCGTTCCGTGGTGATCTTCGACGAAGTGCAAACCCTGCCTTCGCACCTGCTCAACCCCTTGCTGAACGTGTTCCGCGAATTGCGCCAACACTACGGAACCAGTTTCGTGTTTTCGACCGCGACCCAGCCCGCATTCCGCCGCCGGCCTCTGTCGCTGACGGAAGGATTTTCGCCGGATGAAATCAAGCCGATCCTTGATGACGACGTTGCCAAGGCGGTTTTCCGGCGGCTCAATCGGGTTGCCTTCAAGCCGTTTCCGCGTCCCGACGAAACCTTGGCTTGGGAAACCTTGGCTGAAAGCATGGCCGAGTGCGATCAGGTGCTCTGCGTGGTCAACGTGCGCCGCCATGCCTTCGAACTCTGGGAGAAACTGCGTAACTCGGTCGGGGACAAGGATTCGGTGTTTCATCTCTCCTCGGCCATGTGCGCCGAGCATCGGCTGGCGATACTGGGCGAAGACCGCGATCCCGCACCCGGCACCATCCGCTGGCGCTTGCGTAACCGGCAGCCTTGCCGTTTGGTATCTACCCAATTGATCGAAGCCGGGGTCGACGTGGACTTTCCTGCCGTCTGGCGGGCGCTGGCTCCCATGGATTCCATCGTGCAAACGGCGGGGCGCTGCAACCGGGAGAACTTGTTGACGGATGAAAACGGTAATGCCATACCAGGAAAAGTCATCGTCTTCCGGCCTGAAACTCACAGCCTTCCTGCCGGAATCTACAAAACGGCCACCGGTTTGACGGCAACGCTTTTGGATGGAATGGACATGGAAAAACTGACGACGGACCCCGCCTTGTTCGATCGCTATTTCGATCAGCTCTATCAACTGGTCCCGACCGACCGTAAAATTCAGGAGGAGCGCGAAAAGCTGCATTTTCGCAAAGTCGCCGGATTGGCCCGGGTCATCGAGGATGATACCCAAGCGGCCGTCGTGCCTTATGGAAAAGCGATAGATATTGTTCGCACCATCCGCGAGCGGCCAGTCGAGCCCGGGAAGCCCCGCATTAGCCGCGACGACCTCCGCGCACTGCAGCGCTACATGGTCAATCTGCATACGCGCGATCACCAGCGTTTGCTATCCCTCAAGGCCATACGGCCCTTGCTCCCCAACCTTGATATTCCAGTGCTGGAGGAAGGTTGGTATCACGACCACCTCGGCGTACTCATCGATCAGCGCCCCACGGAGGATTTCCTGCTATGACCGACAACCGTATCACGCTCCGGGTCTGGGGCGATTACGCCTGCTTCACCCGTCCGGAAATGAAGGTGGAGCGGGTGAGCTATCCCGTCATGACGCCGTCCGCTGCGCGCGGCGTGCTCGAAGCCGTGTTCTGGGAACCGGAAATTTATTACCTGATCGACGCCATACATGTGATACGACGCGGAAACTGGTTTTCCTTCCGTCGCAATGAAGTCATCAGCGTCATCAGCCTGGTCAGCGCGAAAACCTGGATGACGTCGCCGGAGGAGGTGTCGCCTATCCAGGCGGGCGGCGGCGCGCCGGACGGAACCCAGCGCAACATGCTGGCCTTGCAGGAGGTGGAATATCTGATCACCGCCGAGGTGAGGCCCAGCGGACTTGGCAGCCGCCACGGCATCAAGACCTATGTCGAGGAAATCCGGCGCCGGGCGCGCAATGGTAAGTGTTATCACCGGCCATATTTGGGCGTGCGCGAGTTCGCCTGCGATTTCGAGTGGGAGGAGGATGCCGAAGCCGCATTCGAACGGCGTCAACAGGAACTCGGCTCGGAGTGGCGCCGTTACGACGAAAACATCGGACTGATGCTGTATGACGTTTTTGCTCCGGAATTACGAGCGCACGGTTTTCGTTGGCTGCAGGAAGATAATGCGGCGGTGGATTCTCCTATCCGTCTGGAACCTGCGAAGAAGCGCAAGTCGAAGGCATTGACGCCGCGCTCCACCGGAGTTCTGGTGAGACCAGAGGCTTTGTTCTTTTTCGCCGACGTCCGTGACGGCAAACTCGACTGCCATCCCAGCCGCGCCCAGTTCGCCGTCAAGCCGGCAATGGAGGCATAGCCATGCTGCTGAAACTGCTGAACGATTTCGCGGAGTCGCGCAATTTATTGGACGATCTGGCGTTCTCGCCCAAGGCCGTACGCTGGATCATTTCCCTAGACGTCGACGGCAACCTGATTGGTGCTGGGCCAAGGGAAACTATTGGCGAGAAGAACCGGGGCAAGGAGTATTCCGCGCCGCAAACCAGCCGGGTGAAAAACGCTGGGGGCGTTGCGGAATTCTTGGCAGACAATCTGACCGGTTTATTCGGATTGGATACCGACCCCGAAAAGGACAAGGAGAACACCCAAAAGAGGCGGGAGCGCGATGCCAACAATCAAGCCAAATGTATGGATTTCTGGCGGCAAATCGTGAAAGCGTTCGATGCCACCCAATGCCCTGCATTACACGCATTACTGCGTTACCACGAAAAAACGCAAATCCCACCACCTTTTTTGCGCTGGGGAGTGGCCGCCGAGCAAAAGCCTAACGAAAAGCCCGCATGGTGGTTGACCACAGCCGTAGGCACGGAAACCAAGCTCGGGCTGGATAATTTTAGCTTCGAAGTCGAAGGTTTCGACGGGTTATTACTGAATGACGAAACCCAGTTGCGCCCCTATTGGCGCCGGGTCTACCAGAAGGAAATAGACGATCGGGACACGACCGCCAAACGGGGAACCTGCCTCATCACCGGCGATACCGATGTACCCATAGCCGCCACTCATAGCGAGAAAATTAAAGGGGTTCCTAATACCCAGTCCTTCGGGGCCGCGATCGTGTCTTTCGACAAGCCTGCGTTTACTTCTTACGGTTTCGATCAAAGTCAGAACGCGCCGAGTTCGACCAAGGCGGCCACGGCCTACTGTAACGCGCTCAACTATCTGTTGAAACAGGATGACCACTATCTCCGTATCGGCCAAACCAGCGTGTGTTTCTGGGCCAAGGAAACCCGCCAGGCTTCGACATTGATCGCGAAAATGTTCAACCGTCCTGATCCGGCCAGTATCAGAGGATTTCTTGCCGCGCCATGGGCAGGGATCGATAGGGAGTTGGTGAAGAGGGACCGGTTCTACAGCGTCACGCTTTCCGGTAACGCCGGGCGAATCGTCGTGCGTCACTGGCTGCACATCACTTTGGAACAAGCGATGGAAAACTTCCAGCGATGGTTCAAGGATCTTGAAGTCACGCCCTATGGCGATCCAAGCGTCTATGACAACGGCAAGCGCAAAACCAAGGATAAGGATTCGATGCCGCCTTTGGCTTTATTCCGTCTGGCTTGCAGCACCGTACGTGATCCCAAGGACTTGCAGTCCGAAACACTGACCCAACTTTACCGCGCTGCCCTGGAAGGCGCATCGCTTTCCTCCATGCTGCTGAAACCCATGTTGTACCGGCTACAAGTCGATCTGCCCAAGCATGGGTTGAGTGTACTGGCGAATCCTTCCCGGTTTGCCCTGATGCGTTTAATTGTCAACCGTAATCGAAAGGATGATGTGCCCATGATCGAACCCCAAATTTTCGAGACCAGCGATCCCGCCTACAACTGCGGCCGGCTGCTCGCCATTTTCGACAGTCTGCAGCGTTCGGCGCACGGCGCCGGATTCGATGGCGCCACGGTTTCCGAGCGTTACTTCGGTTCGGCTTCGACGACGCCGAACACCGCTTTCTCGCTGCTGTGGAAACTGCATACCCACCATCTTAAAAAACTGCGCCAGCAGGGGGAGAAGGGCAAGGCAGCCGCCAACAAGATCAAGAACACCATTACCGAGACCGTCGCCCTGTTTCAACCGGAAAATCCCGGCGAAGCTCCGCAATTCCCCCGGCATTTCAATCTGGTGGAACAAGGCCGCTTCGCGCTGGGCTTTTATCAGCAGATGGCGGTACGCAAAGCTGCCATCGACGAGTATGTTCGCCGGAAAAAGGCGGGGGAAATTCAGCCCGAGGACATTGACGACGAACTGGAATTGACCGCAAACCACGAATCCAGCCAACTTTAACAGCAAGGAGAGAAATATGAACAAGACCGCACTGACCAACCGTCACGACTTCCTGATTCTGTTCGAAGTCACCAACGGTAACCCCAACGGCGACCCGGACGCCGGCAACATGCCACGTTTTGATCCGAACACCAATAAGGGTTTGGTTTCTGATGTCTGCTTGAAGCGGAAAATCAGGAATTACATCGAACTATTCCCACCAGCGCGCACTTCGGCGGAAGAAAACGGCTTCAATATCCTGATCAAACAGGGGGCGGTGATCGAAACGGAGCAGAAAAAGGGGATTGAGGCAGCAAAGCAGTTACACAAGGAAAAGGACAAACAAGCCGAAGCTACCATGCGCTGGTTATGCCGGGAGTTCTTCGATGTCCGAACCTTCGGTGGCGTGCTATCCACGGGCGACGACGTGATGAAAGGTTCTGCTTGGGGCCAAGTCAGAGGACCTGCGCAATTCACCTTCGGGCAGTCCTTTCATCCAGTGAATCCACTGGAAATTACAATGACCGTTTGTGCGGCACGCCTCGAAGGTAAGCCAATCGAACAGCAGACCGGGATTCAGGGTCACAAATATATCGTCCCCTATGCCCTCTATGCCGCCAAAGGGTATGTTTCACCCGCCTTCGCCGAACGCACCGGCTTCACTCAAGCCGACCTGGATTTGCTGTTCGAAGCCCTGCTTCATATGTTCGAGCACGACCGTTCGGCGGCACGGGGCGAAATGGTCGTCCGGGGACTCTACGATTTCGAACATGTCGGCACTCAGCACGAAAACAATGCCGAGCAGAATCGGCGTGAAGCACGGCTGGGATGTGCCCATGCACACATGCTGTTCGACGGCATCAAAGTCGAACTCACCGACGAAGCAAGGAGCAAGGGGTTTCCCGAATCATTCGCTGACTATCGTGTGATCTGCGATTGGGATGACAAGCCACTGCCGGCAGGCGTTCGTTTACATAAACGGCACGAAATTTAAAGACCTGCGGCGATCTGATGCCCAGAAGTCAGAGGGGGAACTGCAAGGATCGTCGCCTTGACCCAGACTAAGATGAAATCGGAAAGCCTGCCGAAACCCATCTGGATACGCACGGACAAAGTTTTCACTTTGAATCTGGCACGGGTGGTCAAAAACGTCGGCGAAGCCAATGAAGACGTCATCCGGCAGGCGCGACAGGCAATCCGCGGCAAGATGGGCTGCCACCCGTCGGGCATTCATCGATAGCCGCGAATACGCCAAATCTGGAGAATGCATGCAACGGCCCAGCGATGACAGACTACAAATCCCCCTTTCGGCCCTCAATCAATATGCCTATTGTCCACGGCGCTGTTTTCTGATCCATGGCGAAGGTGAATTCCGGGACAACGTGCATACCGTCAGCGGCACCCTTGAACACGAGCAAGTCGACCGGCAAGCCGGTGAATCCAAAGCTGGGGTTAGGGTGGAATACGCCCTGCCAGTCTGGTCGGATGCACTCGGTTTGAGCGGCCGTTGCGACGTGGTGGAATTCCATCCGGACGGAGCCATTTATCCGGTCGAATACAAACATGGCAAACGCAAGCAATGGGATAACGACGACTTGCAACTGACGGCCCAAGCATTGTGCCTGGAGGAAATGACCGGCAAGCCAGTAACCACGGGCGCGATCTTCCACCAGCAGTCGAAGCGGCGACGGGAAGTAGCTTTCGACGACAATTTGCGTCGGGCCGTGAAATCCGCAGTCGTGGCGGTCCAAGCCTTGTTGTCCTCGGCAGCCTGCCCTCCGCCCTTGTGCGGCATTGATGCGCGGCGCTGCGGCGAGTGTTCCCTGCGGGGCATTTGCCAGCCAGAGTTGATTGGTTCAGACCGTGAGCTCGAACAGTTGTCACAGACTCTATTCGAACCGGAAGAGGAGCTTCCATGACGCTGCTGCAAAACACCCTCTACGTCACCACACCAGACGCCTATCTTCGCCTCGAAGGCGAAACGGTGTGCGTCATGGTGGAACAGCAGAGGCGCCTGCAAGTGCCGCTGCATCATCTGGGCGCGCTCGTCCTGTTCGATCACGTCATGCTCAGCCCCGCCCTGCTCGGGCGCTGCGCCGAGGACGGCCGGTCCGTGGTCTGGCTGAACCGCTCGGGCCGCTTCCAAGCCAGGCTCGAAGGGCCGGTGAACGGCAACATCCTGCTGCGGCAGGCGCAGTTCCGAACTGCCGAGGATGGCCGAGCCGCGCTCGTCCTCGCCCGCGCCACGGTCGCGGGAAAATTGCGCAACAGCCGGCAGGTGCTGATGCGGGGCGCGCGGGAAGCCAAGTCCGGCGCCGACCGCGACACTTTGGTGAAAGCCGCCCGCCTCCTGGCCATCCAGATTCGCAAGCTGCCCCAGGCGGAAACCCTCGATGCTTTGCGCGGCTTCGAAGGGGACGGAGCCCGGCTGTATTTCGAATCGCTGCCCGCCGTGATGCGCGAGCCCGTTCGGGAGCAGTTTCCCTTCGAAGCCCGCAGCCGGCGGCCACCTCGCGATGCCTTCAATGCGTTGATTTCCTTTCTGTATGCCCTGGTGCTGGCGGATTGCCGCGCCGCGCTGGAAACCGTTGGGCTCGATCCCCAGCTCGGCTTTCTCCACGCCGTGCGACCGGGCCGTCCGGCGTTGGCCCTCGACCTGCTCGAAGAATTTCGTGCCCCGCTGGCGGACCGCCTTGCCCTCACTCTCATCAACCGCGGCCAGATCCAGCCCGGCGATTTCGACTGCCGCGAAGGCGGCGCCGTCCTGCTGAACGACAAGGGACGGAAAACCGTGATCACCGCCTATCAGGAACGCAAACAGGAAACCCTGACTCATCCCCTGCTCCAGCAGGACACACCGATCGGCCTACTGCCGCACATCCAGGCCCGATTATTGGCGCGCTTCCTGCGGCAGGACGTTCGCGCCTACGTCCCTTATCTTCAGCGGTGAAGAAAACCCATGCTGGTACTCGTGTCCTATGACGTATCGACTGAAACTTCCGCAGGCCGGCGCCGGCTGCGACGGGTTGCGAAAATCTGCCTGAACCATGGACAACGCGTCCAAAAATCGGTTTTTGAATGCCGAGTCGACCAGGCCCAGCTCGAGACCCTCAAATTCCAGTTGCTCGACGAAATCAACGAGGCCGAAGACAACCTGAGGATCTACCGGATTCCCGAACCGCTGGGCAAACACGTGATGGAATTCGGCCGCTTCCGCGCCACCGACTTCGACGACACCCTCATCGTATGACCGCCGAATCGCGCGAACCTCGAGCGATGGGAAACACCCGGCAGGTTCGCGCACATGCCAACCCTCTGTTCTTTCTCACCTCTACCACCGCTTCCGCCCAACACAGCCAAGCATCTGACCGCTTTCTCCTGGACCTCGCGCTTTTTGCCAGAAAAATGACGATGTATCATGGAGTTGCCGAAAGGCTGTATCTCCCGGCTCAATAGCCGGGAGTGGATTGAAACATCGTGGACGGCACGGGCTACGGGTATACCTACAGTATCTCCCGGCTCAATAGCCGGGAGTGGATTGAAACCGGGAAATTCGCGGAACTCTATGCCGAACTGGGCGTATCTCCCGGCTCAATAGCCGGGAGTGGATTGAAACTCTATCGACCCTCGGCCGGAACGATGGCGATGGCGGGTATCTCCCGGCTCAATAGCCGGGAGTGGATTGAAACGAAGCGTTCAAGGCCAACCTGACCGACAGCGAATTTGGTATCTCCCGGCTCAATAGCCGGGAGTGGATTGAAACTACCGCCAGTACGCCCATGATCCCGCCTACTATCGTATCTCCCGGCTCAATAGCCGGGAGTGGATTGAAACACACCGATGCCCTCTTGCGCCATCTGTTCGCAGAAGTATCTCCCGGCTCAATAGCCGGGAGTGGATTGAAACAAACGACATCGCGGAGAACAAAGAATGAAGACAAGTATCTCCCGGCTCAATAGCCGGGAGTGGATTGAAACCCGCCATCACATGCAGCATGCGGCAGGAATCGATGTGTATCTCCCGGCTCAATAGCCGGGAGTGGATTGAAACTTCCGTGGCACCTTCGAACGCCTTCATCAGTGCGGTATCTCCCGGCTCAATAGCCGGGAGTGGATTGAAACGCCTGCAATGCGGACAATGAGTTTGGGCACCGTCGGTATCTCCCGGCTCAATAGCCGGGAGTGGATTGAAACGGACTATGCCAAGCGCGACCAGGACGGATTTGCCGGTATCTCCCGGCTCAATAGCCGGGAGTGGATTGAAACTCCACCTGGTAGAGCTGGCCGGGCCTCCTCGATCGGTATCTCCCGGCTCAATAGCCGGGAGTGGATTGAAACTTGTTCATCTGCGTTCATATGGATGACGTGATCGGGTATCTCCCGGCTCAATAGCCGGGAGTGGATTGAAACACAACCCAATCCGATTCCGCCGTGGGATTTTCGCGTATCTCCCGGCTCAATAGCCGGGAGTGGATTGAAACCTCGATGAGGCAGAAGCGAGGATAAACGGTGCGCGGTATCTCCCGGCTCAATAGCCGGGAGTGGATTGAAACGGTCAGGATGTGGAACAGCCCTCCCAGGCTGAACGGTATCTCCCGGCTCAATAGCCGGGAGTGGATTGAAACAATCCGATACTCGCACCAGGCGCCATGCTTGGAGGTATCTCCCGGCTCAATAGCCGGGAGTGGATTGAAACGGCGTCCAGCAGGGCTTCGCGCTCGTTGTAGGCGGTATCTCCCGGCTCAATAGCCGGGAGTGGATTGAAACCTGAAGTTCGGGCAGCCATGCGATGGCGAATCATCCGTATCTCCCGGCTCAATAGCCGGGAGTGGATTGAAACCGCTAAAACGTGCCCGACGTATCTCTCAGACATGGTATCTCCCGGCTCAATAGCCGGGAGTGGATTGAAACGGTCAGGATGTGGAACAGCCCTCCCAGGCTGAACGGTATCTCCCGGCTCAATAGCCGGGAGTGGATTGAAACAATCCGATACTCGCACCAGGCGCCATGCTTGGAGGTATCTCCCGGCTCAATAGCCGGGAGTGGATTGAAACGGCGTCCAGCAGGGCTTCGCGCTCGTTGTAGGCGGTATCTCCCGGCTCAATAGCCGGGAGTGGATTGAAACCTGAAGTTCGGGCAGCCATGCGATGGCGAATCATCCGTATCTCCCGGCTCAATAGCCGGGAGTGGATTGAAACCGCTAAAACGTGCCCGACGTATCTCTCAGACATGGTATCTCCCGGCTCAATAGCCGGGAGTGGATTGAAACAACGGTACGCCCTTCTCGGAGTTCCAGTTCCGAGGGTATCTCCCGGCTCAATAGCCGGGAGTGGATTGAAACTGAAGATGCTCTCCCAGTACGCTCGGCGCGTGTCGGTATCTCCCGGCTCAATAGCCGGGAGTGGATTGAAACGTAGTACTTGATGATCCTGCGTTCGAGCTGAGGAGTATCTCCCGGCTCAATAGCCGGGAGTGGATTGAAACTGTGCGTAATTTGGTCGATAAAACGTTCGTGTCGACGTATCTCCCGGCTCAATAGCCGGGAGTGGATTGAAACGTAAAAATGGCTGTTATTAGATCGTTGCGTGAATGTATCTCCCGGCTCAATAGCCGGGAGTGGATTGAAACGTAAAAATGGCTGTTATTAGATCGTTGCGTGAATGTATCTCCCGGCTCAATAGCCGGGAGTGGATTGAAACAACCGTTTCAGGTGGTTGTAAATGGCGATGCACATGTATCTCCCGGCTCAATAGCCGGGAGTGGATTGAAACATGCTAAAGAGTAGGCGTTTCAGCATGATGCTGCCCGTATCTCCCGGCTCAATAGCCGGGAGTGGATTGAAACGGGGAAAGATAAGTCGCCGTATAAAAAGTTGGACGTATCTCCCGGCTCAATAGCCGGGAGTGGATTGAAACGGTTGATTGATTGCCCGCCGGATCAATGTAAAGCTGTATCTCCCGGCTCAATAGCCGGGAGTGGATTGAAACGACACAGCGACCGGAGAAGGCGACGGCGAAGGTGCGTATCTCCCGGCTCAATAGCCGGGAGTGGATTGAAACTTGAAATAGTATAAATAGGACACGTACCGCCATCGTATCTCCCGGCTCAATAGCCGGGAGTGGATTGAAACTTGCGTGAGCCGGGCAAGTACCTGGCTGGTTCCTGTATCTCCCGGCTCAATAGCCGGGAGTGGATTGAAACACTGGTATGGTACTGGTAACACGTGTCCTGTGGGTGTATCTCCCGGCTCAATAGCCGGGAGTGGATTGAAACGGTTGATTGATTGCCCGCCGGATCAATGTAAAGCGTATCTCCCGGCTCAATAGCCGGGAGTGGATTGAAACAACGGCGTATAGTCAGTAGCCGCGAAAACATCAGTAGCGTATCTCCCGGCTCAATAGCCGGGAGTGGATTGAAACGGCTCATGGGGCTGATGCTCAACCTGGTGGCGGTGGGTATCTCCCGGCTCAATAGCCGGGAGTGGATTGAAACTTTACTACCTTCATTTCCATATCAACCCCAAGACGTATCTCCCGGCTCAATAGCCGGGAGTGGATTGAAACACTATCGATGCTACTGCCGAGCAGGCCGATAGGCTGTATCTCCCGGCTCAATAGCCGGGAGTGGATTGAAACCGCCAAAAACGGGACGTCGACCGGCTCGTCGTCGTATCTCCCGGCTCAATAGCCGGGAGTGGATTGAAACGAGCGGCGGCGCATCAGGCTGGCAGATCAACAAGGGTATCTCCCGGCTCAATAGCCGGGAGTGGATTGAAACCGAGGTTGCGCTCGACGTCAACGGCACCATCAACGTATCTCCCGGCTCAATAGCCGGGAGTGGATTGAAACACCTATACCGATAACACCGGAGCCACCCAGAGCGGTATCTCCCGGCTCAATAGCCGGGAGTGGATTGAAACGCGGGAAAATTGATTGCCGAAACGGCGATCAAAGGTATCTCCCGGCTCAATAGCCGGGAGTGGATTGAAACATCAATGACCGCGCCCCGCGGCTGGTATGGACGAGTATCTCCCGGCTCAATAGCCGGGAGTGGATTGAAACCTGATGGTTCGCTTGCCTATCCGGACCCGGGATGGGAGTATCTCCCGGCTCAATAGCCGGGAGCGGATAGAAACCGGCAACACGGGTTAGCTACCAACATAAATGAGGGTATCTTCAGTCTCAACAACCCAAATCAAGTCCCATCATCATTTAGTCTTAATGAACGTTGCGCTGAGCAATTCGCTGCCGGTGGCATCTTTCAATATCACGACGTCGCCAGGCCTCACGTCGGGTATCGTCTGCTCGGCGACTTCGGTCGCCGTATCCGGATCACATACACCGGACTTGATCTGCAGTATTCCGCGCCGATAGATTTCCTTGGCGGCGAAAACCGCCTGTTTCTTCTTGACCCGTTTGACGTCGAGGTCGCATTCGGCAAACGCGGTTCCATCGGAGTGCCGGAATTCCAGCAGGAAGTCATGGCGATTCTTCGCATCATCGGCTGTCGCGAGGCTCAAAGCCCCGTTCGGTATTTTGACGGTGAGGGAAGCCTCGATCTGGTCCTTCTTGGCGGACCACCAGGTTCGCTTCACCGTCAGCACGGCGCCATCCTGCTTCTGTTTGGCCAGGGTCACCAAGGGCTGGGCTTGCGGCTGGGGCGTCGGCGTCGCCACGGGAGTCGTGGCACGGGCGACGGCGTCGTAAGCCAGGAATTCTGCTTGCAATGTGCCTACCACGGCCAACAACGCAGCCGCGCCGCTCAGGGGCATCCACAAGCGCCTGATATGCATTGATCGTGACATCGAACGACCTCTTAAATCGTGGTTTTATGCAAATTCCGTCAGCGGGCTCTGGAATCCCGGCTCACGGTTGCCGCCAGCCATGAACCGATACACAGGCCCAGGCTGCGAGAAAAGCCATGCCGCCGAAGGGCGTAATCATGCCCAGCCAGCGGATGCCGGAGACAGCCAGCAGGTACAGGCTGCCGGAGAACAGGACGATACCCGCGAGCATCAGCCATGCCGCCCAGGCCAACGGCCGGGATGGGGGAGCCTGACGCCTCAAGAGGGTGACCAAGCCCAACCCCAGCGCATGCCAGACATGGTACTGCACGCCGGTCTGGTAGACCGCCAGCATCTCCGGGGCGATGACGGCCTTGAGGCCATGGGCGCCGAAGGCTCCCATCGCGACGCCGGTAAAACCGGCGATACCCGTCGCCACGAGCCAGCCGTTTGTTCCGCTCTTTTTCATTACATCTCCTATGGTTCTGGGCGTAACCTTGGCGGCAATTGCGCCCTGCCGCAAAATGGTTCAGGCTACTCACCCTCAAATTCCGCGCCCCGCTTTTTCCGTGCCTTGAATACCATGAACAGACACCTCGTTTCCGGATTTCTCGCCGCCTTTTTCGCCGCCACGGTCTCAGCCAACCCCGCGCCGGACTGCCGGCTGAGCCGGTACCAGGACGGAGCACCCCTGAATATCGCCGGTTTCAAGGGCAAAGTGGCCTATGTCGACTTCTGGGCCTCCTGGTGCGGCCCCTGTCTGCAGTCGTTCCCGTTCATGGCCGAAACCTACAAGGATTTCAAGCCGAAAGGCTTCGAGCTGATCGCGGTCAACCTCGACGAGGAGCGGGAGGGCGCGGATGCTTTCCTGGCGAAACAGCCTGTCGACTTCACCATCGCGTCCGACCCGGAGGGCGATTGTCCCAGACAGTTCGACGTCCAGGCGATGCCATCATCGTTCCTCATCGACCGGAAGGGCAACATCCGCCATGTCCACTTGGGGTTCCGGGAAAAGGACAAGGCGGAAATCCGCGCCCAGATCGAAGCGCTGCTCAACGAGCCGTGACCGCTCTCCTCAGGATACGACAACGAAGCCCTTGCCGAGTTCGACGGCAAGGGTGGGACACCTGGATGAAACGGGTGATGCTTTTGTCCTGCCACCTCGCCTTCCTGTCCGGCTGCCTACAGACGGTCGCCCCCTGGGAGCGCGGCACGCTCGCCAAACCGCAGATGGCGCTGGTGCCGGACGTCCAGCATTCGGCGCTCATGCTGCATACCTACAGTTCCAAGGAGACCTCGTCGGGTGGCTACGGCGTGGGCGGTGGGGGCTGTGGCTGCAACTGACCGGCTGGCGGCCTTCACGGCGGCGGCCCTGGCCCTGCCGGGCATGGCGGCCGCGCAAGGGATGGAGCTCACCCCGGAAGCCCTGGCGATCGACGGCAGCTATTCGAATTACCAGGAAAGCAACGGGCGGATGTCGGTGCAGGCGTTCCAGAACGACGCGGCGCTCCGGCTGGGCGAAGACGTCCATTTCCGGGTGAACAGTACGCTGGACTTCATCGGCGGCGGCTCGAATCCGATGAACCTGAACCAGATCGGAGGCGCCTCCCCCACTTTCTACTGGGGGCGGAACAACGACTACGGCAGAAAATACGGCGAACTGGAGCTGTCGCAGGCCACCCAGGGCCCGCAGCAGGGCCGGCAGGGCGGGATCCACGACCAGCGTCTGGCCATCGACGGCGCCCTGAGTGTGGCGCTGGACGACCTGACGCTGGGCGTCGCCGGTGGCAACTCCACGGAGTGGGACTACCTCTCCAACTTCTTCAACCTGGACGCGCGCTGGGACCTCAACCGGAAGGCGACGACCCTCGCCGCCGGCTTCGGCTATGCCTCCGACACCGTCTGGGCGGACGGCGGCCACCAGGGCCGCATTCACCAGCAATACACCGACGGCACGGTGATCGGCGGCGACAAGAACACCTACCAGGGGCTGCTGGGCCTGACCCAGGTGCTGGACAAGAACTCGCTGATCCAGGTCAATCTGACCGTCAGCAACAGTTCCGGCTTTTTGTCCGATCCGTACAAGTCGGCCTGGGTGAACAACGTTCCCGCGGCCCGCTCGTCCTCCACCCGCTCCGCATCGGCGCAAAACGCTCCGGACATGTCGACGCGCAGCGGGGCCAGCGGCGGAAACCCTGAGCCGTCGCCGACGCCAGGTCCCTCGCCCGACCAGCCGGTCGAGGTTCCCGAAACACCGGTCAACACTTTTTGCCGGCAGAGCGTGCCCTTTTCCTTCCAGGCCAACCTCTGCGCCGACACCCGCCCCGGATCGCGCATCCAGTCCGCGGTGCTGCTGCGCTATGTGCGGAACATTCCGGAGCTGGATGCGGCCGCGCTGCACCTGGATTACCGCTTCTATTCGGACAACTGGAACATCGACTCGCACACCTTCGAAGCCGGCTGGCTGCAGCCGCTGCCCTACGAGACGATGCTGACGTTCCGCCTCAGGTATTACACCCAGCGCTCTTCGTACTTCTATCAAACCGTCTACGACAACCCGACCGCCGACGGCCTGTATTCCTCCGACTATCGGCTCGCCAGCTTCGGCGCGGTCGGCGGCGGGCTCCAGTTGAACAAGACCTTCTTCGGGATGCTGCAGATCGGCGGCGGGGTGGACCTGTACCAGCGCACCCAGGGCATGGGATTCATGGGCGGCACCGGCAGCCACGTGGACAATTTCAGCTTCGCCCTGTATTCGGTCAACCTGAGCCTGAAGTTCTGACGAGCCGTTGGACCTGCATCCCTTCCGCTTCCCGTTCCGGGCGATGGGTTCGCCCTGCCATCTGATCCTCTACGCCGCAAGCGAAACCGAGGCGCAGTCCGTGGCAAGGGAAGTGATCGAGGATGTGCAAGCCCTGGAAGCCCGCTACTCGCGCTACCGGCCGGACAGCCTGCTGTCCAGGGTCAATCGCCTAGCCGGCCGGAAAGGCGGGGTGGCTGTCGATGAAGAATTGGCGGCCCTGCTCGACTATGCCCGGACCTGCTACGAACAGAGCGACGGGCTATTCGACGTGACCTCCGGCATCCTGCGCCAAGCCTGGAATTTCTCGAGCGACCGGCTGCCCGAGCAGCGCGACATCGATGCCCTGCTGGAACGGGTCGGCTGGGACAAGCTCAGGTGGGAACGGCCGGTGCTGAAATTCGAGGTGCCCGGCATGGAGTTGGATTTCGGCGGCATCGGCAAGGAATACGCGGCCGACCGGGCGTCGACGCGCTGCCTCGAACGCGGCATCACGGCCGGCGTGGTCAATTTCGGCGGCGACCTGCGGGTGATCGGCCCGCACCCGGACGGCGCGGCCTGGGAGGTCGGCATCAACCACCCGCGCGAACCCGGAAAGCTCCTTGCCACCCTCAGCGTCCGCTCCGGCGCGGTGACCACCAGCGGCGACTACGAGCGCTGCATCGTCGTGGACGGCAAACGCTACGGCCATATCCTCAACCCCAGGACCGGCTGGCCGGTCGAAGGATTGGCCTCGGTGAGCGTGGCCGCCCCGCACGCCCTCGTCGCCGGCAGCGCCTGCACCATCGCCATGCTGAAGGCAGCCGACGGCCCCGAATGGCTGCGGACCCTGGGGCTGCCGGCGTTGTGGATGGATGGGGAGGGTCGCGTTGGCCAACTGGCAGCGAACGCAAGACAGGCTGGGTTTGAAAAGTGAGTCAAAGATTGCTGTCATGCCGCACTCATTCCCGCCGGAAACCACCGCCGTTCTGTACCGGGTCTGTGCCCTCCCCAAACCCGCCCTCCCTGACCGTCGGTTCCGGCTGCCAAGCCTCAGGTGGGGGAGCGGGTGGCCTCTGCCGATGCAGGATCGGCGTCTGAAGTAGAATACGTCCCTTCAGAACTGGCGGACTCCCCCACCTCATGTGCGAATTACTGGGCATGAATTGCAACGTGCCGACGGACATCTGCTTCTCGTTCCGCGGCTTCACCCTGCGCGGCGGGCGCACCGGCCATCATACCGACGGCTTCGGCATCGCCTTCTTCGAGGAGCGGGGCTGCCGGGTGTTCCTGGACTACGAGCCCTCCGCCGGATCGCCGATCGCCGAGCTGATCCGGAACTATCCGATCAAATCGACCAACGTCATCGCCCACATCCGCAAGGCCACGGTCGGCGAGACCACGCTCGCCAACTGCCACCCGTTCCAACGGGAGATGTGGGGGCGGAACTGGATCTTCGCGCACAACGGCAACCTGGAAAATCTGCCTCCCTTGCGCCAGCGCTACTACCGCCCGGTCGGCACCACCGACAGCGAGCACGCCTTCTGCCTGATCCTGGAAACCCTACGCGAACGTTATCCCGAGCCGCCCGGCAGCACCGATCTGGTCCGCACGATCGTGGAGGTGACGCGCGAAATCGCCGGACACGGCACCTTCAACTACATCCTGTCCGACGGCGAGCTGATGCTCGTCCATTGCGCCAGCCAGCTGCACTACATCGTCAGGCAGGCGCCGTTCAGCCATGCCCATTTGGTCGACGACGACCTCACGGTCGATTTCGCCGATCTCACCACCCCGGACGACCGGGTATCGGTCATCGCGACCCAACCACTGACCGACAACGAAACCTGGACCGCCATGGCGCCGGGCGAATTGATCGTGTTCAAGGACGGGGCGCCGGTGGCTTTTCCGACCCGAGACCTCGAATGACCCATCGCATCCACATCGTCGGCTGCTCGCCCCGCAGCGGCACGACCCTGCTCAACGAACTCATGGTGACCTGCTTCGAGATCGGCGGCTATGCCGAGCACGAGCAGAGCATCTACAAGCCGTACGACTACAGCGACGAGATCCTGCTGACCAAGTATCCGCTGCAGACCACCGTGATCGCCCCGTTCCTGGCGGTCGACCCTGCCCTGTGGGTGATCTACCTGCTGCGCGATCCGCGCGACGCCGTCTCCAGCCGCAGCCACCGCAAGGACACCCGGCGCTACTGGAGCAACCTCGGCCTCTGGCGCGAACTCCATGGCGCGGGAACCCGGCTTATGCGCCATCCCCGCTTCCTCACCGTGCGTTACGAGGATCTGGTGTCCGATCCGGACGCGGTGCAGCGGAGCCTGATGGAACGCATGCCGTTCCTGCGCCTGCGCCATCCCTTCAGCGAATTCCATCGCCATGCCCGGCCCTCCCAGGATTCGCTCGATGCCTTAGGGAGTCTGCGGCCGATCGATCCCGGCAGCGTCGGCAATTGGCGCCAGCACAAGCCGCATCTGGCGGCGCAGATGGCGAAGTACGGCGACATTTCCGATCTTCTGATCGAACTCGGCTACGAAAAGGATAAGGCTTGGCTGGCCGAGCTGGAAGGCGTGACGCCCGACGACAGCGGCGCCCTGGTGCTGCCGGCGCGCCCCTGGTATTGGCATCTGGGCAAGCGGCTGGACCTTTACTGGCGCGCGGCGGTCTATTGGCTCACCCGACAGCCGGCTCTGACCCGGCCGCTCTACAAACTGCGCACCCGCCGCCGGCAACGGAAGTCCTCTCGATGAACGACACGCCTTTGATCTATGTCGCCCGCTGCCGTTTGCACCGCAACGGCGCCAACCTGATCCAGGCGCTGCATGTGGTCGAAAGCTTCGACCGGATTGGCGTGCCGACCCGGCTGTACCTGCCGCCGGCCAAAGGCGTCGAGGTGACGGCGCGCCTGCGCGACTTCGGGATCGACGAAGAGATCGACCTGAGGCTGGACCCCTGGCTGCACACCCGCTTCGGCCTATGGCCGTTCTTCGTCCGCCGTCTGGGCGAACTGCGCAGGGCCCGCGGCATCTTTACCCACAACCTGATCGTCAGCCGCTGGCTGGCGCGGTTCGGGCTGCGCCACGTACTGGAAATCCACGACGCCGACCGCGATCTGATCCAGGGCGGCTGGATGGATCACGTGGTGGGCTGCCACCGCAGCCGGATCATCGACTGGCTGGTGCCGGTCAGCCGCGCCGCCGCCAAGGTACTGATAGAATCCGGCGCCGATCCGGAACGCGTGCTGGTCGCACCCAACGCGGTCGACTTGAAAGCCTATGCCAGACTGCCGAAATTCGACCCGGCCCGGCTCGATCACCCGACTTTCGTCTATCTGGGAACGCTGGCCGCGGATCGCGGACTGCCTATCTTCGACGCCCTGGCGCGGCGCGGCATCGGCAAAGCCATGCTGATCGGCGAGGTCGAACCGGGCTCCGATTTCGCCGTGCCGGACAGCGTGGAATCCCACCCCTTCGTGCCGCACCACGAGGTGCCGGGCTGGTACGGCCGCACCGACATCACCCTGCTGCCTTACCCACCGCAGCTCGCCACCGCCGATTCCATGAGCCCGATGAAGCTGTTCGAGGCGCTGGCGGCGGGAAGGCCCATCATCGCCAGCGACCTGCCGGTACTGCGGGAACTGTTGGAACACGAGAAGACCGCCCTGATGGTCGACCCGGAAGACGTGGAAGCCTGGATCGCCGCCGTCCGGCGGCTGCAGACCGACCGCGACTTGGCCGTCCGGCTCGCCCATGCCGCCGCGGAACACGCTCGCGATTTTTCCTGGGAGAAACGGGAAGAAAACATCGCTCGGGTCTGCGGCTGGCTGTGACGGCCGGTCAGGGAAAGAACGTTTGCAGATGCAGCCGAATACTGTTGTCCAGGGTATACCCCTGCACGGCCTGCCGAAGCATGTCAGGCGGCAAAGGACGAGCGAGCGTCGCCGCCATCGCCTCGGCCATCGCTTCCGCGTCGCGCAGCGGCACCAGCGGGCCGAACCGCCCGCCCCGCAGAATCTCCCTAGGTCCGCTACGGCAGTCGGTGGCGACCACCGGCGTACCGACCGCCATCGCCTCGATGAGCACGTTCGGGCAGCCCTCCCATAGCGAGGACAGCACGAACAGCCCGGCCCGCGCCATGTAGGCGTAAGGGTTGGACACGAAACCCGGCAACTCGAAATCCGCCTCGACCCCCAGTTCCCCGGCTTGGGCCTCCAGGCGCTCCTTCTGACGCCCCTGGCCGAGGATCATCAGCCGGCAAGGGCGGTTGCGCCGCAGCAAGGCGAAGGCCTTGAGCAGCGTCCCGAAATCCTTGGCCCGCCCCAAACGGCCTGCGCCGAGAATCACCGGCGGCTCGCCAGGCGCGAACCAGGGATGCTCGATGGGCTCCAGGGCCGCCGCCAGCAGCTCGGGCGTTAGGGTGGGATTCGGCAGCACAGCGATCTCGTCGCGGGGCAGGTCCAGAAACGCCACCAGATCGTCCGCCACCCCTTCGGAATTGCAGATCACGCCGTCGCAATGGGTGTAGATCTGCCGGAGTTTGCGGCGGTATAGCGCCCGGTTCAGCCGGAACCGGTACTGGTTCGCCAGCCGCACCGACAGCGTCGTGACCATACGCAGGAAGAAACGCACCCGCGCATCCTTGAGTTCGTCGCGCACGGCCACGGCGATGCCGTCGTCGCGCTCTTCGGTCGTCAGGACGACATCCGGCCAATGCGCCCGAATGAAGGCCAGCAGCTCGCGCGCCAAGCCCCTGTCGCTCCGGCTCGGCAGCACCACCTGGCGCACCTGCGGATACAACTGTTCCATGAACAGCTCGTTCGGACGGTTCACCAGGACGCTGACTTCCATGCCGGCCCGGACGAAGCCATTGGCGAGATTGACGATGTCGCGCGCGACGCCCCCTTCGCCGAAGCTCGGACCGAACAGGACGATGTGGCGGGATCCGCTGGCAAGCGTCTGCATGAGGGCAATCCGCTCAGCCTTCAGCGGAAGGCGCGGATGATCTCCGGCAACGCCGGCAGGGCCTCCATGCCCGCGTAAACCGCCAGCGCCAGAAACAGAACGCCGCTGAGCCGGTGCAGCCAGACCAGCGGGATCTTCTGGAAGACGGTGCGCCCGGCCCAGATCCCCAGCACGGAAGTGAGGACCAGGGCGAGCGAAGCCCCGGTCCACACCGCGGAAGGCGAGACCGAAGTGCCCAGCCCGGCCACGGCCAGCTGGGTCTTGTCGCCGAACTCGGCGAACACGATCATCAGGAAGGTCGTGACGAAGACGCCGTGTCCGGGCTTTTCCTCGACCGATTCATCCGCCGCTTCTTCCCGCGCCAGCACCGATTTCAGGCCGAAGCCCAGGAACAGGAGGGCCACCACCCCGGCCACGACGGGCCGCGGAACCCAGTGGACCAGGGCCGCGCCGAACAGCACCGCCGCCAGGTTGAGCAGCCCGAAGGCGGCCGTTGCGCCCAGCAGCACCGGCAGGCCGCGGTGGCGTGCCGCCAGCGTCATGCAGACCAACTGGCTCTTGTCGCCGATCTCGGCGGCGGCGATCAGGGCGAAAGTGGTGGCGGAGGCCGTGGCCCATGCCAGGGCACCGGACGGCAGCGAAGGTGAGTTCGCCCACTCGGGCAGGCTCCAGGACCAGAAACAGGACATGTCAACTGAACAGGTTATCCAGGATCATCATGACGATGAAGCCGATCATGACGGCGAAGGTCGCCGCGCGCATCTTGCCGCGGGACTGGGTCTCGGGAATGATGTCGTCGCTGATTACGAACAGCATCGCCCCGGCGGCGAACGCCATGCCTAGCGGCAGCAGCGGGAAAAAGGCCGAGACCATGCCCAGTCCCACGGCCCCGCCGATCGGCTCCACCAGCCCGGTCAGCGTCGCGATCAGCACGGCCTGCCTGCGGTCGTATCCCATGCCGACCAGGGGCATGGCGACCGCCAGCCCTTCGGGAATGTTCTGCAGACCGACGGCGATCGCCAGGGTGGCGCCGTTGTGCCAGTCGCCGCCGCCGAAGCTGACGCCGACCGCCATGCCTTCGGGAAAGTTGTGCAAGGTGATGGCGACGATGAAAAGCCAGATCTTCCGGAGCGAACCGATCAATTCGCCCTTCTCCGCCAGAAAGCGCTCATAGGGCAGCAGGCGGTCCGCCGCCTCCAGAAACAGGGCGCCGATCATCATGCCGAGCGCCACCGCGAAGATGCCTTTTCCGGGCCAGATCTGGTTGCCGTACTGGATGCCCGGGACGATCAGGGAAAACGCCGTCGCCGCCAGCATGACGCCGGCAGCCCCGCCCAGCATGATGTAGAGGGTGCGGTGGGAAAAGTCGCGGACGAACAGCGCGGGCAACGCCCCCGCCCCGGTCGCAAGTCCCGCCAGGATGCTGGCGAGAATCCCGGCGGCGATCACCGGACTGACGTAGATGTAGACCAAGGCCAGAGCCAGGGTAAGCGAGATGACCGTCGAAGCGACCGCGACCAACCGCTGCATCAGCGGCGGCAGGGCGAGGTACCGCTGCGTCAGGGGCCAAGTACCGATCCGCTCACTCAGTTGCTTGAAAACAGTCGCCGCCATGCTCGCTCCCGCCCGATGCCGAAAAATGTTTGACGCCGAACCACGGTCCCGACGGACCCTGCCCCGGTTTCCCGCGGATTATACCTTCATGCCAGGATGCTCAACCGGCTTGTGCGTTTTCTGGGTAGAATGACGGGCATTGGTTCGATCCTTCCGCCCTCCATGCATATACTCCTGAGCAACGACGACGGCTATGCCGCTCCCGGTCTCCGCGCGCTGGCAGCCGCCCTTTCCCCGCTGGCGAAGATCACGGTCGTCGCGCCGGAACGCAACCGCAGCGGCGCCAGCAACTCCCTGACCCTGGAGCGCCCCTTGCGCGCCTCGCGCGCCGAGAACGGCTTCATCCGGGTCGACGGCACCCCCACGGACTGCGTGCACCTGGCCATCACCGGGCTGCTGGACAGCGAGCCGGACATGGTGTTCGCCGGCATCAATCACGGCGCCAATCTGGGCGACGACGTCATTTACTCCGGCACTGTCGCAGCGGCCACCGAAGGCCGCTTCCTCGGACTGCCGGCCGTGGCGATCTCGCTGGCCGCCCACAATCCGGAGCACTTCGAGACGGCGGCCCAGGTAGCCGTCGAACTCTTGCGGCGCATCCGCGAAAAGCCGCTGCCGGCGGACACCATACTGAACGTCAACGTCCCCGACATCCCCCTGGAGGAGCTTCGCGGCTACCAGGCCACGCGGCTGGGCGCCCGCCACAAGGCGGAAGCGGTCATCCGCAGCCGCGACCCCCGTGGGAGGGAGATTTTCTGGGTGGGCTGCGCCGGTCCCGAGGCCGACGCCGGGCCCGGCACCGACTTCCACGCCATCCGCGAGAAATGCGTGTCGGTCACGCCACTGCAGATCGACCTCACCCGCTACGAGCGACTCAGCCAACTGGGGACTTGGCTGCCCGGCGGAGTCGCCGCATGAATGTCCGTCTGCGGGGCATCGGCATGACATCGCCGCGCACCCGCGAGCGCATGGTCAACCGGCTGCAGGAACTGGGCATTCGCCACGAGCGGGTGCTGGATGCCATGCTGAACGTCCCCCGCCACATCTTCGTCGAAGAAGCCTTCGCCAGCCGGGCCTACGAGGACATGGCCCTGCCGATCGGATTCGGCCAGACCATCTCGCAGCCCTACACGGTCGCCCGCATGACCGAATTGCTGGTCGAGGCCGGCCCGCTGCGGCGCGTGCTGGAAGTGGGGACCGGCTCCGGCTACCAGACCGCCGTCCTGGCCCGGCTGGTCGGCACCGTCTATTCGGTGGAGCGCATCCAGGCCCTGCAGGAACGGGCCATCCGCAGTCTGGCCGACCTGAAGCTTGGAAACGTGCGGCTGAAACACGGCGACGGCTCCCTGGGCTGGCGCGAATGCGGGCCATTCGACGGCGTCATCGTGACCGCCGCCCCGATCCGCCTGCCAGACGCGCTGCTGGACCAGCTCAACCCCGGCGGCGTGCTGGTCGCCCCCGTCGGAGCAGGCCGGGAGCAGATGCTGCAACGCATCGTCCGTACCGACTCGGGCTTTGCCGCGCAGTCCGTGGAACCGGCCGTGTTCGTTCCGCTACTGCCCGGCACGGCGTGACGGCATGGCCGGCCCCTACCTCGACACACTCTTTCAGCCCCGCGCCGTCGCCGTGTTCGGCGCCAGCGAGCGCCCTGATTCGGTGGGATTCCGTATCTTCGGCAATCTGCTCGAAGGCGGTTTCCGCGGCCCGGTCTATCCCGTCAATCCCAAGCACGAACAGATCCTGGGCCAGCGCTGCTACAAGTCGCTGAGCGAAGTCGAAGGCGCCGTCGACTTGGCCCTGATCGCCACGCCGGCGCCGACCGTGCCGGCCATTTTCAGGGACTGCGGCGAGCAGAACGTCCGGGCCGCGATCGTGTTCTCCGCCGGTTTCGGGGACGGCGACAGCCAGGGCCGCCGCCTATCCCAGTCGCTTCTCGCGGAAGCCAGAAATCATGGCATAAGGCTGCTCGGGCCGAACTGCCTGGGGCTGATGCGGCCCAGCCTGAATCTCAACGCCACCTTCAGCAATAATGTGGCCCTGCCGGGTGGGCTCGCCCTGGTGTCCCAGTCCGGTGCGCTATGCACGGCGATCGTCGATTGGGCCAGCGCCCACCGCATCGGGTTTTCCGTGGTCGCGTCCATCGGTTCGGCTTACGACCTCGATTTCGGCGACATCCTGGATTATTTGGCACTGGATCAGGAGACCCGCAGTATCTTGCTGTATGTGGAAGGCATCCGCGACGCCCGCCGCTTCATGAGCGGATTGCGGGCGGCGGCGCGACTCAAGCCCGTCATCGTCATCAAGGCCGGCCGCTACGCCGAAGGCTCGCGCGCGGCGGTCTCCCACACCGGCGCCCTGGTGGGCGCCGACGACGTATTCGACGCCGCCCTGAAACGCGCCGGCGTGGTCCGTGCCAAGACGATCGAGCAGTTGTTCGCCGCCGCCCAGTTGCTCGCAGGCGCCCACCCCGTCCAGGGGGAGCGTCTGGCCATCGTCACCAATGCCGGAGGCCCCGGCGTGATGGCGACCGACGCCGCGGTCGAACGGCGGCTACGCCTGGCGGAACTGTCCCAGAGCACGCTGCAGCGCCTCGACCAGGCCCTGCCGGCGTTCTGGTCTCACGGCAATCCGATCGACATTCTCGGCGACGCCACGCCGGAGCGCTATGCCTCGGCGGTCGAAGCCTGCCTGGGTGATCCCGGGGTGGACGGCCTGCTGGTGATGCTCACGCCGCAGGCCATGACCGATCCCACCGGAGCGGCCCAGCGAACCATCGCGGCGATCGGCGATTCGAAAAAGCCGGTGCTGGCCTGTTGGCTCGGCGAAACCCAGGTCCGGGAGGGCCGGGCGCTGTTCACCGAACATGGCATCCCCTCCTTCCCCAACCCCGAAAGCGCCACCGAAGCCTTCGGCTTCCTCGCCGAACACCATCGCAACCAGCACATGCTGCTGCAGGCACCCGGCCCCCTGGCCGAACTCGAACCGCCCGACGTCGCCGGTGCCCACCTGATCGTCGAAGGCGCGCTGGGGGACAAGCGCAGCCTGCTTTCCCCGCTGGAAACGCGCGCCATCCTCGGCGCTTTCCGCATCCCCATGCTGCCGGCCCTTTCCGCCCATTCCCCCAACGAAGCCCTGGCGGCGGCGGAGTGCCTGGGATTTCCGGTCGCCCTGAAGGTGCTGTCGCCGGACATCACCCACAAGTCCGACGTGGACGGGGTGATGCTCAACGTGACGCATGCCGAATCGGTGCGGCAGGCCTACAACGCACTGCTGGCGCGGGTCGGCCTGCGCAAGCCGGATGCCCGCCTCGACGGGGTGTCGGTGGAAAAAATGTACACGGGGCGGAACGGGCGTGAACTGCTGGTGGGCGTGATCGACGATCCGGTTTTCGGGCCGGTGATCGGCTTCGGCGCAGGCGGCACGGCGGTGGAGATCAACCGCGACCGGGCGATCGGCCTGCCGCCGATCAACGCCCCTATCGCCCGCACGCTGATCGGCCAGACCCGCATCTCCGCCGCCCTCGGGCCTTTTCGCAACCTGCCGCCGGTCCGTATGGAAGCGCTGGTCCAGATTCTGCAGCGGGTGTCGGAAATGGTGTGCGAGCTGCCGCAGATCCGCGAAATGGACATCAATCCGCTGGTGGCCGACGAAACCGGGGTTTATGCGCTGGACGCCCGCATCGTCGTGCGCCACCCGCCGCCCGGACGCAGGCGCTACGATCACATGGCGATCCATCCCTATCCCGCGCAGTGGGTCAGCCGGCTCCAGCTCCATGATGGCACCTCCGTCACCATCCGCCCGATTCGGCCCGAGGACGCGGCGATGGAGCAGGAATTCGTCCGTGGCCTGTCGGAGGAGGCCAAGTATTTCCGCTTCATGCAGTCGGTCCAGGAATTGAGCCCGGACATGCTGGTACGCCTGACCCAGCTCGATTACCACCGGGAATTGGCCCTGATCGCGACCGTCGAGGCGGAAGGGCGGGAGACCGAAGTGGCGGTCGCGCGCTTTTTCAGCGATCCGGGGGGAGAAACCGCCGAATTCGCCATCGTCGTCGCCGACGCCTGGCAGCGCCGCGGCATCGGCGCGCGCCTCATGGCCATGCTGGCCGATGCCGCGCGCGAAATGGGGATTCAAAAATTGCAGGGTGAAGTTCTGGCCGGCAACGGCAAGATGCTGCGGTTCATGGAAGCGCTCGGATTCTCGGCGAACCCTGCGGCGGACGATGCTTCCGTCGTGCAAGTGCACCGGACCCTGTAAGGCCCATGAGCCATTCTCAGCCCAACCGTGTTTCCGAACTCATCCCGCGCAAAGCTCTGGGCGCCTGTCTGGTACGCCTCGAAAACCACCGGAAACTGTTGGAAACGATACGGCGGGGGCTGCCCCCGCCATTGGCCACCCATTGCCTGGACTGCGTGGCCAGCGACGGCACCCTGGTGCTTTATGCCGAGTCGGCGGCCTGGGCTTCGCAGCTGCGCTTCTACCTGCCTCGGATCATCGAAGAACTGGCGAAGGAAGGCCAGGGCCGGTTCCGCCAAGGCAAGGTCAAGACCCTGCCCCTGGCCTTGGCGGCCCCACGTGCCGCACCGCCGCGGCCAGGCCCGAACCGGCCCGTTCCGGCAACGATCGCTGCGCTCGAAGCGGCGGCGCGGGCAAGCGAAGGCGAAATCGGCGCCGCCCTGGTTCGTTTGTGCGGCACCCTGCGCCGCTTGCCGCGCTGAATGGTCAGCGCGCCACCGGCGCCGTCCGCATATAGGAAATCGGGGCGTACCCTTCGTCCTCGAAGCTCACCATTTCCCAGGCATCGCGCGTCTTCAGGAGTTCGCGCAGCAGGTGATTGTTGAGGCCGTGGCCGGACTTGTAGCCGGTGAACGAGCCGATCAGGCTGTGCCCCAGGAGATAGAGATCGCCGATGGCGTCGAGGATCTTGTGCTTGACGAACTCGTCGCCGCTGCGCAGGCCATCCTCGTTGAGCACCCGGAACTTGTCCACGACGATGGCGTTGTCCATGGAACCGCCCAGGGCCAGACGGTTCTTGCGCAGCATCTCGATGTCGCGCATGAAGCCGAAGGTGCGGGCGCGGGCGATCTCCTTGACGAAACTGGTCGAGGAAAACTCGACGCTGGCGGTCTGCGAATCCTTGTCGAACACCGGATGATCGAAAGCGATGGTAAAAGTCACCTTGAAACCGTCGTGGGGTTCGAACCGGGCCCACTTGTCGCCATCCTCGACCTGCAGCGGGCGCTTGATGCGGATGAACTGCTTCGGCGCCTCCTGTTCCTGCACGCCGGCCGACTGGATCAGGAACACGAAGGGCCCGGCGCTGCCGTCCATGATCGGCACTTCCGGCGCGCTGACGTCGACGTAGGCGTTATCGATCCCTAAGCCGGCGAAGGCGGAAAGCAGATGTTCCACCGTCGAGATGCGCACGTCGCCCTTCACCAGCGTCGTCGACAGGGTGGTGTCGCCGACATTGTCGGGCCGGGCGTCGATCACCACCGGCTCGGCCAGATCGATCCGCCTGAACTTGATGCCTGAATTGGGTGCCGCCGGTCTGAGCGTGAGATAAACCTTTTCGCCGGTGTGAAGCCCCACGCCGGTGGCGCGGATGACGTTTTTCAAGGTTCTTTGTTTGATCATGCAGGTGTCCCCCTTCTAAAGGGGCCGCCGCGCGGCGGCCAATCCGGTAGGTCGATCGATGCGTCATCCGGGCCACGGTCCGCGTGTTTCCCGGATGAGAATAGAGTGGAGAAAGAGCCGGTATCGGAAACTCAGTCGGCCTGGCGGCGCAGGAATGCAGGGATATCGAGATATTCGAGATCCATTTCCTTGCTGGGTTCGCCACGCGACTCATGCTTGGGCTGTTTGCGCAGCACCGTGGGGCGCTGCATCTGTTCGTAGTCGATTTCGCCGGTCTGCTTGTGGACCAGCTTCAGCGGCGCTTCGGAGACCATCTGGGACTGGCCGCTGAGGCCGGTCGCCACCACGGTGACGCGGACTTCGTCCTGCATCTCGGGATCGATCACGGTGCCGATGACGACCATCGCCTCGTCGGAGGCGTAGTCCTTGACCGCATTACCCACCTCGTCGAATTCGCCGATGGCGAGATCGAGACCGCCGGTGATGTTGACCAGGATGCCCTTCGCGCCGGAGAGGCTGATGTCCTCCAGCAGCGGGCTGGCGATGGCCCGTTCGGCGGCGTCCCGGGCGCGGGTCGGACCGCTGCCGACGCCGGTGCCCATCATCGCAACGCCCATTTCCGACATGACGGTGCGCACGTCGGCGAAGTCCACGTTGATCAGACCCGGACGGGTAATCAGCTCGGCGATGCCCTGCACCGCGCCGAGCAGCACGTCGTTCGCCGCCGCGAACGCGGCCATCAGGCTCACGTCCTTGCCCAGCACGGGCAGGAGCTTCTCGTTCGGAATGGTGATGAGGGAGTCCACGAACTGGCTCAGCTCCGCGATGCCCTTGTCGGCGACCAGACGGCGCTTGCGGCCTTCGAAGGGGAACGGCTTGGTGACCACCGCCACGGTGAGGATGCCGGCTTCCTTGGCGATTTCGGCGATGACGGGGGCCGCGCCGGTGCCGGTGCCGCCACCCATGCCGGCGGTGATGAACACCATGTCGGCGCCGTCCAGCACTTCGAGGATGCGCTCGCGGTCGTCGAGCGCGGCCTGCCGGCCGATGTCCGGATTCGCCCCGGCGCCCAGCCCCTTCGTCAAATTGTTGCCCAACTGGATGACGGTACGTGCACCGAGATTCCGTAGCGCCTGGGCATCGGTATTGGCACAAATGAAATCGACGCCCTCGATCTGGCTGCTTACCATGTGATTGACGGCATTGCCGCCGCCGCCACCGACGCCGATCACTTTGATGACCGCGTTCGGGCTAAACGAATCTACAAGTTCAAATTTCATGTTCCCATCCCCTTCTGAATACGGGCTATCCGGAAAAACAAACCGAAGATTTCAAAAATTTCCCTGAAACCAATTCTTCATGCGCAGCCAGATGCTCCTGAAGCCGCCGCCTCCCAGCATCGGGCGCTCCCCGGAAAACAAATGCTGCCGCCCATGCAACAACAACCCCACCCCCGTAGCATAGGCCGGGTTGCGAATCACGTCGTTGAGGCCGGAGACCGTATACGGCACGCCCAGCCGCACCGGCATATGGAAAATCTCCTCCGCCAGCTCCGCCAGCCCTTCGACCCGCGAGCTGCCGCCGCTCAGCACGATGCCGGCCGCGATCAGATCGTCGAAACCTGCCCTGCGCAGTTCCGACTGCACCAGCAGCAGCAACTCTTCGTAGCGCGGCTCCACGATCTCCGCGAGATTGAGCCTGGAAATCTGCCGGGACGGCCGGTCGCCGATGCTGGGCACTTCGATCGTGTCCTCGATGTCGGCGAGCTGGGTCAGCGCGCAGGCATGCTTGAGCTTCAGCGTCTCGGCATGGGGCGTGGGCGTGCGGAGCGCCACGGCGATGTCGTTGGTCACCTGGTCGCCGGCGATGGGGATCACTGCGGTATGGCGGATGGCACCGTTGGTGAACACCGCGATGTCCGTGGTACCGCCGCCGATGTCCACCAAGCACACGCCGAGCTCCTTCTCGTCGTCGGTCAGCACGGCCTGGCTCGACGCCAGTTGTTCGAGCACGATGTCATCGACCTCCAGCCCGCAGCGCTGGATGCACTTCTGGATGTTCTGGGCCGCGCTCACCGCGCCTGTGACGATATGCACCCGGGCCTCGAGGCGGATGCCCGACATGCCGATGGGTTCCTTGACGCCTTCCTGCCGGTCGATGACGAACTCCTGGGGCAGGATATGCAGGATTTTCTGATCGGCGGGAATGGCGACCGCCCGCGCCGAGTCGATGACGCGGTCGACGTCCCCCTGGGTGACCTCCTTGTCCCGGATCGCCACGATGCCGTGCGAATTCATGCTGCTGATGTGGCTGCCGGCAATGCCCGCGTAGACCGAGTGGATCCGGAAACCGGCCATCAGCTCCGCTTCCTCGACCGCCCTCTGAATGGAGTGAACGGTGGTTTCGAGATTGACGACGACACCTTTCTTGAGTCCGCGCGAGGGGTGAGTGCCCAGGCCGACGATTTCGATCTGACCATCCTCGTTGACTTCGCCCACGAGGCACGCCACTTTGGAAGTGCCGATGTCCAGCCCTACGATTACGTTCTTGTCTGACTTTTTGCCCATGGAGTCATATTCGAAGGATGTTTCAGAGGCATGCCCAGCTTATTGCGTTCAATAGCCGAATCTGCCGTTCCCCGCCCGACCGGGCGCGTTGTGCGGAAAAAAATAGTCCCTATCGTCATGCGCGGCCGCCTCCTCATCATGCGGGAGAAAGCTCCCGGGACTGCTCCGGGGGAACCTCCGCGTCGGGCGGATGCGGTTTCCAAACCACCGCGAAGCCATAAGGATACCTCAAATCGATACTTTGGAGCAGGGCCATGCGTTCTTTTCCCAGGAGCGGCAGAAGCCCCAGCAGATGGGCGATCGCCTCGACCGGCTCCTGGCGCCCGAACTCGATCCGGACATCCGATTCCAAACGCAGCGACCATGACCAGCGGTCGGTCAATTTGAGTTCGGCGACTCGCGTTCCCCAGGTTTCGAACCGGTCATTCAGTCCGACCAACACCTTGACCAGCCGGCGCTCCTGCCCGTCCGGCCCCGTCAGCAACGGCAGATGCTCGAACCCTTGGGTGCTTCCGATATGGAAGCGGTTCATCCTGTCATCGATGAAGTCGGCATCCCCCCAACGGGCGATGGGGCGATGCTCCAGGACTTCCACCTCGATGCGGTCCGGCCACCGGCGTTCCACCGAAACGTCGGCCACCCAGGGAATCGTCGCGACCGCCTCTCTTATTCCGGCCAGGGGGATGCCGAAATAAGTGTTGGCGCTCGCCAGTTCTTCTCTGACGAGACTTTCCACCGCCGCCGGATCGATATACCGGAAGACGCCCTTCACGCGCACGGTCTGCACTTGCCGTTCGGCAAACCATTGCACCCCCCAGGCGACCGTAGCCCATATCAGGCAAAGCATCAGCAGCGCCTCAAAGGACGCGCGGAATTTGCCACCGGCGCCGGGAGCAGGCCTGCTCCCGGCGCGATTCCGCCCGTCCGAGCTCACGCCAAGCTGGTTTCCAGGATATGCCACACCAGCTCCTGAAAATCGATGCCGGCGGCCTTCGCGGCCATCGGTACGAGGCTGTGGTCCGTCATTCCGGGCACGGTGTTGACCTCGATCAGCCAGGGCTGGCCGCTGCGGTCCACCAGCAGATCGACCCGACCCCACCCGCTGACGCCGACGATCTGGCAAGCGCGCAGCACCAGCGCCTGCAACTCGGCCTCCCGCTCGGCATCCAGTCCGCAAGGGCAGAGGTAACGGGTGGTTTCGGCGCGGTATTTGGCGTCGAAATCATAGAAAGCGTGCGGGGTCTCCAGGCGAATGAGGGGCAGCGGCATCCCCTTGAGCATGCCGCCGGTGTATTCCACACCCTCGATCCAGCGTTCGGCGAAGACGGCGCAGCCATAGCCGGACGCGCGCTCCCAGGCCTGCGCCAGTTCTTCGGCCGTGGCCGCGCGACTCATGCCTATGCTCGACCCTTCCTCCGCCGGCTTGACGATCACCGGAAAGCCCAAGGCTTGCCGGCAGCGATCGAGATCGGCGGACGAATCCAGCCGCAGCCAGGGCGGAGTCGGCAGGCCGGCTCCCATCCAGCACAGCTTGGTGCGCAGTTTGTCCATGCTCAGCGCAGAGGCCAGGACGCCGCTGCCCGTGCAGGGGAGGCCCAAGCAGGCCAATGCCCCCTGCAGCACGCCGTCCTCGCCGCCGCGGCCGTGGATGATGTTGAACACGCGATCGAAGCGGCGCTCCAGCAACGGGGCGATCATGTCGCGCCCGACATCGAAACCTTCGGCATCGATCCCGCCGGCCTGCAACGCTTCCAGGACGGCCTTGCCGCTTTTCAGCGAAATCTCCCGTTCGGCCGCGGCGCCGCCCATCAGGACCGCCACCCTGCCGAACTCCGATGCCTGCTGAATCCGTTTTTCCACTCAGTTCCTCTTTCTTTAAGAAGGGTTCTACACTAGGGATTCGCCCACGATCCGGACTTCGGGCTCGAGCCATACACCGGACTGCAGGGCTACCCGGTTCCGCACCGCCGAGATCAACGTCTCGATGTCGGCCGCAGTCGCGTTCCCTGAGTTGACGATGAAATTGGCGTGCTTCGCTGACACTTGGGCTCCGCCAACGGCATGCCCCTTGAGCCCGCAGGCTTCGATCAGGCGCGCCGCGAAATCGCCGGGCGGATTCCGGAACACCGAGCCGCAGCTCGGCTGATGAGTCGGTTGGGTGGCCGAGCGCCGCGCCAGCAGGGCCTTGATGCGCTCTCGCCCAGCGCGCCCGTCGCCGGGCGCAAGCTCAAGCTCGGCGGCCAGGAACCACTCACCTTCCGGACCGTGCACATGGCGGTAGCCCACCTCGAATTCGTCGGGCGCCCGCCAGATCGTCCGGCCGGCGCGATTCACCGTGAGCACGCGCCGCACCAGGCTCCAGGTCTCGCCCCCGAACGCCCCGGCATTCATCGCCAGGGCACCGCCCAGGGTGCCGGGAATCCCGGCCAGGAATTCGGCGCCCACCCAGTCACGGTCGGTGCAGAAGCGGGCGATGTGGGCGCAGGGAACGCCGGCTTCGGCGTAGACGCAATGGGGATCATGGGCTTCAATGGTCCGCAGCCGGTTCTTGGTGCAGATGACGGTGCCGCGGATGCCGCCATCCCTGACCAGCACGTTGCTGCCCAGCCCCAGCCAGAACAGCGGCTCGTCGGACGGCAGAGCGCGCAGGAATTCAACCAGATCGTCGAGGTCGGCCGGCTGGTAGAAACGCTCGGCCGGACCGCCCACCCGCCAGCTGGTGTGCCTGGCCAGCGGCTCCCGTTCGAGCCGGATTCCGCGCAAGGACGCGGCGGCGAGTTCACGGACAGTCACGTGCCGGCTCCGCGCCCAGGCGCTCGGGCAACTGCTGAGCGAGAGCGCCGACGCTGCCTGCGCCCAACGTCATTACGACGTCGCCCGGCTTCAAAATGTTCGGCAGGATATCGAAGACCTCATCCGGGGTTTCCACGAAGATGGGGTCGATCTGCCCCCGCACGCGGATGGCTCGGCTCAAGGCGCGCCCGTCGGCGCCCGCTATGGGCGCTTCGCCGGCGGAATAAACGTCCAGCAATACCAGTACGTCGACCCGGGATAACACCTGCACGAAATCCTCGAACAAATCGTGAGTCCGGGTATAGCGATGGGGCTGGAACACCACGACCAATCGCCGGGCCGGCCAGGCATTGCGGGCGGAATCCAGCGTCGCCGCCAATTCGCTCGGGTGATGGCCATAGTCGTCGACGAAGGTGATTTCGCCGCCGCCGAACGGTAGGCGAGCATTGATCTGGAACCGCCGTCCGATGCCGCCGAATCCCGCCAGCGCCCGCTGGATCACCGCGTCGGCGACGCCCAGCTCGGTGGCGACGCCGATCGCTGCCAGCGCGTTGAGAATATTGTGGTAGCCCGGCAGATTGAGCGTGATCTCCAGCGGATCGGCGCCCAGCCGCAGCACGCTGAACCGGCTTTGCAGGCCGAGACGCTGGATGCCGACCGCGCGAATGTCGACGCCCTCCCGCTCACCGTAGGTGCGATACGGCTTGCTCAGCCGCGGCAGGATGTCGCAAACGCCCGGATCTTCGGCGCACAGCACCGCCACGCCATAGAACGGCACATGGTGCAGAAATTCGACGAACGCGTCCTTGAGCCTGCCGAAATCGTTGCCGTAGGTGCCCATGTGGTCCTGGTCGATGTTGGTCACCACGGCGATCATGGGCTGCAGGTGCAGGAACGAGGCGTCGCTCTCGTCGGCTTCGGCGACCAGATACTCGCCTTTTCCCAACTGGGCGTTTGCCCCCACGCTGTTCAGCCGGCCACCGATGACGAAGGTCGGGTCGAGGCCGCCCTCGGCCAGGATGCTGGCGGTCAGGCTGGTCGTCGTGGTCTTGCCATGGGTACCGGCCACCGCCACGCCGTAGCGGAAGCGCATCAGCTCCGCCAGCATTTCCGCGCGCGAGATGACGGGAATCCGGGCGGCCCGGGCGGCATCGACTTCCACGTTGGTCTGGTCCACCGCGCTGGAGACGACGACCACATCCACCGCCTCGACATGCCGGGCCTGGTGCCCGATCGAAATCACCGCGCCGCGCTCCTGCAAGCGGCGGGTGTTGGCGTTCTGCTGCAAATCGGAACCCGACACCCGGTAGCCCAAGTGCAGCAGCACCTCGGCGATCCCGCTCATGCCGGCGCCGCCTACCCCGACGAAATGGATGCGGGTGATTTTTTTCATGCCTTCGGTTCGAGGCGTCATGCGCCGGCCTCCTCCAGGCAGATCCGCGCGACGCGCTCAGCCGCATCATAGCGGGCCAGATTCCGCGCCGCCGCGCTCATCGCCTGCAGCCGGCCGCGCTCGTCCAGCAAGACGCGGAGCTCCTCCGCCAGCGATTCTTCGTCGAGCGCCGACTGGGGCATCAGCACCGCCGCACCCGCCTCCGCCAGATAGCCGCCGTTCGCGGTCTGGTGATCGTCGATGGCATGGGGAAACGGCACGAGGATGGCAGGCAGCCCCGCCGCCGCCAGCTCGCTCACGGTCATGGCACCGGCGCGGCACACCGCGACGTCGGCCCAGCCGTAGGCCTCTTCCATATCCTCGATGAAGGCGTCCACTTTCGCCGGTAATTCGAGCCGTTGATACAAGTCTTTGGTTTCCTCGAGCATGGCCTGCCCGGTTTGATGCCGAATCTCGACCGGCTCCTCGCCCAGAGCCGCCAAAGCCCGTGGAACGACCCGGTTCAAAGCCTGAGCGCCCAGGCTGCCGCCCAGGACCAGCACACGCCGCCCGTGCCGGACGGGCCCACTCTCCTGAAACGATTCGATCGTCTGCCGCAGAGGATTGCCGGTGCAGACCGCTCCGGCGGATTCGGGAAAGGCGCCTGGAAATGCTTCCAGCACCCGGTTTGCAATGCGGGACAAGAGGCGATTGGTGGTACCGGGAATGCGGTTCTGTTCGTGGATCACCAGCGGCATTCCGAGCACCCGGGCCATGAGTCCGCCCGGACCGGCGACGAAGCCGCCCATGCCCAGTACGACGTCCGGCCTTCTGCGGCGAAGTATACGCAGTGCCTGCAGGCAGGCCAAGCCCAGCATGGCCGGCGCCTTGATCTTGGCAGCCAGGCCCTTGCCGCGTATTCCGCTGACGCTGAGCCAATCGATCGGATAGCCGGCCGCCGGCACCACCCTGGCCTCCAGGCCGGCTCGGGTCCCCATCCAGGAGACTTCGGCGCCCGCACCGCGAAGCTTGTCCGCGACCGCGAGCGCGGGAAACACGTGCCCGCCGGTCCCCCCGGCCAGGATCGTTACTCGCTTGGCCATACACCCTTCCGGCCGTTGCCCAGGAAGCTCGCCACCGCCTCGCTGCGGATCCGGAACAGCAATCCGATCGCGGCGCAGACCACCATCATGCTGCCGCCGCCGTAGCTCATCAGGGGCAGGGTCAGACCCTTGGTCGGGAGCATTCCCATGTTTACCCCCATATTGATGAAGGCCTGAAGGCCCAGCCAGATGCCGATGCCGTATGCGAGGAAGGCGGCGAACAGCTTGCCGCTGCGCTCGGCCAGCCGGCCGATCGCCAGTGCCCGCCAGACTACGATGGCGAACAGCACGATGACGGTCGTCGCCCCCCAGAGCCCCAATTCCTCGCCGATGACCGAAAACAGGAAATCGGTATGGGCTTCGGGCAAATAGAACAGTTTCTGGACGCTGGACCCCAGCCCCACCCCCTGCCAGTCACCCCGGCCGAAAGCGATCAACGCCTGGGTCAGCTGAAACCCCGAGTTGAGCGGGTCGGCCCAGGGATCGAGAAAGCTGAGCACCCGCTTGAGCCGGTACTCGGCCGTACAGATCAACAACGTGCCGGCACAGGCGACCAGGCCCAACAGCAGGGCGAAGGGCCAAAGCCGAGCCCCCGCCAGAAACAGCATCCCCAAGGCCGTCGCCATGACCACCGCGGTAGCGCCGAAATCGGGCTCCTTAAGCAGCAGGACCGCGCCGATGGCGAGCAGGCTCAACGGGAAAAGCATGCCTTTCACCGAGGTCCTGACGGTTTCCAGATGGCGGCTGATATAACCGGCCACGTAGATCGCGGCCACCAGTTTGAAAACCTCGGACACCTGGACACGAAGCCCGAACAGGTTGATCCAGCGCACGCTGCCGTTCACCGATTTGCCGATGCCCGGAATGAGAACCAGGACCAGCAAGGCGATGCCCACCCAGAACAGCGACCTGGAATGCCGCTCCAGCGTGTCCAGCCGGACCTTCGCCGCCGCCCATCCCGCCACCAGCCCCAGCACGATATGCGCGAGCTGGTGCTTCGGAAAGTAGAAGCTGTCGCTCGCCATTTTTTCGCCGAGATGCAGCGAGGCGGAGGACACCATGACGAAACCGAAAAGCATCAACCCCAAGGATACCGAAAGCAGGATGGTGTCCAGATAAAAGCGGTTGGGGCCCCATTTCAGCACCAGACCCCGGCTGCCGCGAATCGCTCGCGTAGTCATGACATGGTCCTCACCGTTGCAGCGAAATCCCTTCCGCGTTCTTGATAGTCCTTGTACTGGTCGAGGCTGGCACACGCCGGTGCCAGCAGCACGGTATCGCCGCGCCGGGCTACCCCGCGGGCGGCCCGAACCGCCTCGAACATCGTGTTGACCCGGATCGCGGGCACGATGTCCTTGAGCACCTGCTCGATCAGCGGCCCGTCCCGCCCCATGAGGACGACGGCCCGCAGCTTTTCCGCCGCGACCGGCACCAGGGCCGAAAAATCGGCGCCTTTGCCGTCGCCCCCGGCGATCAGGACGGCCTTGCCGTCCAGCCCGGACAGCGCTGCGATGCAGGCGCCGACGTTGGTCGCCTTGGAATCGTTGACATAAGCGACACCGTCGATATCGGCCACCCATTGCATGCGGTGATCCAGTCCCGGAAACGTCCGCAGCACCTGCGCGACGGCTTCACGGTCGAATTGGCAGGCATCTGCGATCGCCACGGCGGCAAGGGCGTTGGCCAGATTGTGCCGGCCCTTGATGCGAACCTCGTCGGCCGGGACTAGCGGAATCCCTTGCGCCAGAATCCAGGTCCTCCCTTCGTTGAGGCCGAGCGTATAGTCCAAGCCCGCGCCGTTCCCCAAACCGAACCGCACGGCGCGCCTTCCCGGCTCACGCATTGCGGCGACGAGAGGGTCATCCTGGTTGAGCACCATCAGCCCATCGCCGCGGAACACGCGCCGCTTCGCCTCGGCATAGGCCGCCACGTCGGGATAGCGGTCCATATGGTCCGGGCTGATATTGAGTACGGTCGCGACATCGGC
The DNA here is from genome assembly GCF_012769535.1 of Methylococcus geothermalis. Classification (NCBI taxonomy): domain Bacteria; kingdom Pseudomonadati; phylum Pseudomonadota; class Gammaproteobacteria; order Methylococcales; family Methylococcaceae; genus Methylococcus; species Methylococcus geothermalis. The sequence continues at coordinate 1,191,725 of NZ_CP046565.1, read as the reverse complement.
CTCGAACAACTCCGAGCGTTCGAGCTGGAAGCTCGACAGTTCGAGGACATACAGCTCCGCAGCCGCGTCCAGCAGGTCCAGCATCGGCGTGCCCAGGTTGCCGCCCACCGCCGCCCGGATTCCGGACGCCTTCGCCATCAGGCCCACCAGGGTCGTTACCGTACTCTTGCCGTTCGCGCCGGTGATGGCCGCTATCGGCGCCCGCGCGCAGCAGGCGAACAGGTCCAGATCGCCGAACACGCGCACGCCGCGCCGCCGGGCATCGCGGATTTCGTCCCGCTCCAGGGAAAGTCCGGGGCTGACGACGAGATGCGTCGCCGCTGCCAGCGCATCTTTGCTGAACTCCCCGAGAAACAAGGGGACATCGGGAAATGCCTCACGCAGTTCTCCCAGACCCGGCGGAGCGATCCGACTGTCCATGACTGCGCATTCGAAGCCATGCCGGTGCAGGAAGCGGACGGTCGCCAGGCCGGTCGCGCCCAGGCCGAGGACGAGCACGCGCGAACGGACGTCCAGGCCGAGACCGGCGAATTCACAGGGCAGTTTTTCAGCAACGGCGCGGGGGTTCGTGTTCATCAACGCAGTTTCAAGGTCGCCAGCCCGATGAGCACCAGAATGACGGAGATGATCCAGAACCTCACGATCACCCGCGGCTCGGGCCATCCTTTCAATTCGAAGTGATGATGGATCGGCGCCATGCGGAAGATGCGCCGGCCGGTCAATTTGAAAGACAGCACCTGCAGCACGACCGAGACCGTCTCCATGACGAAAATTCCGCCCATGATCATGAGCACGATTTCCTGCCGGACCAGCACGGCCACCATCCCCAATGCGGCACCGAGTGCCAGGGCTCCGATGTCACCCATGAATACCTGGGCCGGGTAAGTGTTGAACCAGAGGAACCCCAGGCCGGCCCCGACCAGGGCGCCGCAAAACACCACCAGTTCCCCCGCCTTCGGCAGATAAGGAATTCCCAGGTACTCCGAGAACTCGCTGTGGCCGGAAGCATAGGCGAAAATCGCCAGCCCCCCCGCGACCAGCACCGTCGGGAGAATCGCCAGGCCGTCCAGACCGTCGGTCAGATTCACCGCGTTGCTCGACCCCACGACCACGAAATAGACCAAGGGGATGTACAGCCATCCCATGTTCAGTACGACATTCTTGAAGAACGGCACGATGAACTGGGTTTCCTGCGGCAAACTCGCGGTGTGATAGAGAAACAACGCCACCCCGAGGCCAAACACCGATTGCCACAGGTATTTGTGGCGTGCCGCCAGCCCCTTGCTGTTTTTCAGAACCAGCTTCTTGTAATCGTCGATGAAGCCGATGAACCCGTAAGCCAGGGTCACCAGCAGCACCGCCCAGACGTAGCGGTTGCCGAGATCCGCCCACAGCAAGGTGCTGATGGTGATCGTCACCAGGATCAGCGCACCGCCCATGGTGGGCGTACCGGCCTTCGACAGATGGCTTTGCGGGCCGTCGTCGCGGATCATCTGCCCGATCTTGTAGCTTCCCAGGTGCCGGATCATCGCCGGGCCGACGATGAAGGAGATCACGAGCGAGGTCAGGACACCGAGGATCCCGCGGAAAGTGAGATAGTGAAAGACTCTGAAGACATCGAAATAATGCTCGAGCCAGTTCGCTAGAATCAGTAGCATCGTATTTCCTTAAACTGCTTCCGATACAGGGCGTGTCGCCTCTGTAACCTTATTCGGTGCCGCGGTGCCGGGCCGACAGCGCTTTCCCGACCTCTTCCCGATCGGAAAATTCGTGGGCCACGCCGCCGACGTCCTGAAAAGCTTCATGCCCCTTTCCTGCCACCAGGACGATGTCGCCTTCCCCCGCCTGGACAATCGCCTGACGGATGGCCGCACGGCGGTCGCGCACGACGGTGACGGTGGAACCGGTGCAACCTTTGAGAATGTCCTGAACGATGGCATCCCCCGACTCGAACCGCGGATTGTCGTCGGTCACGATCACGCAGTCCGCGAGGCGCTCGGCGATGGCGCCCATTTCCGGGCGCTTGCCCTTGTCCCGATCGCCACCGCAGCCGAACACCAGCCGCAGCTTGGCCCGGCAATGACGGCGCAGGCTCGTCAGCACGTTCCGCAATGCGTCCGGGGTATGGGCGTAATCGACGACCACGGTCACGCCATCCGCGCTAAATCGCTCCATGCGCCCGGCAACGGGACGGACCCTGCCGACCCGCGAGGCGGCAGCGTCGACGGAATATCCCAGCCCCAGCAGAACCGCCATCGTCCCGAGCAGATTCTCGGCGTTGAAATCGCCATAAACCGGGGCATCCACGTCGACGGCGCGCCCCTCCCAATTGACCCGCAAATGCAGTCCCTCGGGCGTCTGCTCCAGGGCCTCTGCAGAAATCACCGGAAAATCCGCCGATCTCCCGCCCTGCAGGCTGTAGCCGATGACCTTCACCCCCTCGGGGACGCTCGCCCGAAGGGTATCCACGGAAGGATCGTCGAGGGTGAGCGCGACGAACTCCAATGCGGGATTGGACAGCAGGCCCAGCTTGGCATTCAGATAGGACTCGAAAGTGCCGTGATAATCGAGGTGATCCCGCGTAACGCGGGTGTACAGCGCGCCTCGGCAACGGACGCCGTTGATGCGCCCCTGCGCCTGCCCGTGCGATGAAGCCTCCAAAGCCACCAGCCCGATCCCTTGCGCCTTGAGGGTTGCGAGTATGGCATGAATCTCGATGGCATCAGGGGTCGTATGAGCGATCCGCCGCAGCCTTTCGGGCTTTCCCCAGCCCAGGGTCCCGATGACAGCCGTCGGATATTCATTCCGCAAGGCATCGGCGATGAAATGGGTGCAGGAGGTCTTGCCGTTGGTCCCGGTGACCGCGACGACGTTCAAAGTCTCCGAGGGATGGCCGAAAAAACGGGCAGCGACGCTGCCCAAGTGGCGCCCCAGATCGGGAACCGGGACGGCGAAATCGAGTTCCGGTACCGGCAAACAGGCGCCGGCCCCGCCCGAGGGATCGTAGACGACGGCCACCGCCCCCCGCTTGGAGGCATCTTCCGCGTACCTGAGCCCATGCGCATGGCTCCCCGCCAATGCGAAAAAGGCATCGCCGGTGCGCACCGCCCGGCTGTCGAGGCTCAGGCCGAATACCGGAATATCCGGCACGGTCTGAGCCTCGGTCAAGCCATCCAACAGCCTCCGCAGGGAAGCGCCGGCACCATCGCCGCCGCTCAAAAGATTTCGTCCTTCTGGGCGGAAAGGATGGACGGGCCCATGTCCTGATCCGGCAGGACGTTGAGCAACCTCAGTCCCGGCTCCATGACGGCGGCAAAAGCCGGCGCCGCCACTGCGCCGCCATAATATTCGCCGGCCGAAGGCTCATCGATCATCACGACGGTGACCAGCCGCGGATCGGTTGCCGGCGCCATGCCTGCGAACACGGCGATGTGGCGCGAGGTCTGATAGCCGCCGCGTCCGGCGCTTTTCTTCACCGTCCCGGTTTTTCCGGCGACCCGGAAACCCGGAATACTGGCCTTGATCGCCGTGCCATCGGCCGAAACCACGCCTTCCAGCATGTTGCGCACCGCCATGGCAGTCTTTTTCGACATCACCTGGGTCGACGCCGCCGGGCGATCCAGCTTCAGCATGCTGACGGCCGGCATCGCGCCGTCGTTTGCCAGCGCCAAATAAGCCCGCGCCAACTGCAACGGCGTTGCCGACACCCCGTAGCCGAAGGAGAGCGTAGCCTGCGCGAACGGCCGCAGCCCTTTCCGGTCCGGCATGCGCCCTTGCGCTTCGCCGGGAAAACCGGTACCCAGCCCCTGGCCGAATCCCAGGTCGCGGTAAAACCCCCAGAACTTGTCGGGAGGCAAGGCCAAAGCCATCTTGGTGACCCCCACGTTGCTCGACTTGCGTAGCACTCCGGCGACGTCGAGCACGCCGTAGTTGTGCACGTCCTTGACCACGTTGGAACCGACGCGCATGACGCCCGGCGAAGTATTGATCACCGCGTTGGCTCGAAAAGCCCCCATTTCCAAGGCACAGGCCACCGCGAACGGCTTCATCGTCGAACCCGGCTCGAACAAATCGGTGATTGCGCGGTTGCGGGTCGACCCGGGCACGGCGCCGTTGCGGCCATTGGGATTGAAGGACGGCTGATTGACCATCGCCAGCACCTCGCCGCTCTTGGCGTCGAGCATGACCAAGGCGCCTGCCTTCGCCCGGTGCTGCTGCACCGTCTTCTTCAGCTCCCGGTAGGCCAGATACTGCAGGCGCTGGTCGATGCTGATGCTCAGGTCCTTGCCAGCCACCGGCTGACGCACGCTGTCGACATCCTCGATGACCCGGCGCTTGCCGTCCCGGATGATGCGCCTGACCCCCTCGATACCCTTCAAATGCGCATCGAAGGCAAGCTCCAGCCCTTCCTGTCCCTTGTCGTCGATATCGGTGAAACCGAGCACATGGGCGGTAACCTCGCCGGTCGGGTAATAGCGCCGGTACTCTTCTTCGGCGTAGACACCGGGCAAGCCCAACGCCATCACCTGGTCGGCAAGCTCGGGGCTGACACGGCGCTTGAGATACACGAAAGCCCGATGGGCGCCGTGGTCGCCGAGGCGCCGTTTCAGATCGTCCGGCGTATCTCCGATCAGCCCGGCCAAGGCCTCGTACTGCGCTTCGTTTGCCTCGAACTCCTTGGGATTGACCCAGATCGATTTCACCGGACAGCTGGTCGCGAGCAAATCGCCGTTCCGGTCCAGGATCCGGCCGCGATGCGCCGGCACGGGAACCACGCCCATATGGCGCAAGTCGCCCTGGTGCTTGAGAAACTGCCGATCCACGACCTGCAGGTTGACCGCGCGCCCGACCAGGACGAGCATGGCCGCCATCATGCCGATCAGCAATAGCGACCAGCGCGCCCCGTAATCGCTCTCTCTTTGCGGATTCGTTATGTACATCATCGCAGACACCCCCTCATCCCCACATGAGCTCAGGGTTTGATGTAAATGATCGACTCGCGCGCCGGCAGGGTCATCCCCAGCCTGCTGCGGGCCAGACGTTCGACGCGGCCATGCTCGGCCCAAGTGTTCTGCTCCAGCTGAAGCTGGCCCAGCTCCACATCGTATTGATTCAGGGCCAGTTCCAGACGCTGAACCTCAGCGAACAGCATGCGCGTGCGGTACTTCGCATAAACGACGCCGAGCGCCGAACAAACGGCAACCACCGAGAGCAGGAGTATCCGTGTCATGCCGCCCGCTTTTCGGCTGCGCGCAATATGGCGCTCCGCGCCCGGGGATTGACCCGGATTTCGTCCTCATCCGCCTTGAGCGGCTTGCCCAGGCCGATGAGGCGCGGCGTCGAGCGGGATTCGAAGATTCCCCCCGACATCTCCCTGCCGCGCACCTCCTCCCGCATGAACCTCTTGACGATCCGGTCTTCGAGCGAATGAAAAGAGATCACCACCAAGCGTCCCCTCGCGGCAAGAACCTCTACCGCTTCGTTCAATCCTCGCTCCAACTCACTCAACTCATCATTGACAGCGATCCGGATCGCCTGGAAAGTGCGGGTCGCCGGATGCTTGAACTTGTCTGCGAACGGAATCGCGGCCTCGATCAACCTGACCAAATCGGTTGTCGTGGCGATCGGCCGGCGTCTCCGTTCCTCGACCACCGCGCGGGCGATGCGTCCCGCAAAGCGCTCCTCGCCGTATTCCCGCAACACCCGCGCTAGTTCCCGTTCCGGAACCTCGGCGAGCCAATCCGCCGCACCGGTCTTCTGGCTCGGATCCATCCGCATGTCGAGCGGCCCTTCTCTCAGGAAACTGAAGCCTCGCCGGGCTTCATCGAGCTGTGGCGAGGACACACCCAGGTCCATCAGGATGCCGTCTACCCGGCCCGCCCATCCTCTTTCACCGACGAATCTGACGAGGTCCGAAAAGCGGCCGTGCTCGATGGCGAACCGGGCGTCGCCGGACAGGCCGGAAGCGCCGGCCGCCGCCACGGCCTCCCGGTCCCGATCGATCGCCAGAAGACGCCCCTCCGCGCCCAATCGCTCCAGAATCGCCCGGCTGTGCCCCCCTCGACCGAAGGTGCAATCCAAATAAATGCCGGCCGGCCGGATCGCCAGCGCCTCGAGCACCTCGGCCAACATGACGGGACGGTGTCCGCTTTCGGCTTCCGCCATCAAAACGCCAGCGCCCCGAGCTCCGGCCCCATGTCTTCGAGACCTTCCAGGCTCGCTTCTTCCAGCCATTCCTGGCGGCAGCGCTCCCAGAGTCCTTCATCCCAGATTTCGAACTTGTTGCCTTGGCCGATCAGGACGACCTGTTTGTCCAGACTTGCGAACCGGCGTAACGGCTCGGGTATGAGGAAACGCCCCTGGCCGTCCAGCTCACACTCGGTGGCATGGCCGATCAGCAGCCGTTGAAGCCGCTTCACCTGTTTGTTCAAGGCCGGCAATTTCACCAGCTTCCGTTCCAGTTCCTCGAATTCAGGCAAAGGGAAAAGCAGCAGACAGGTATCGGTTCCAACGGTGACCACCAGTTGTCCCTCGCAGGACTCGCGGAGTTCGGACCTGTAACGGGTAGGCACGGCCATGCGCCCCTTTTCGTCCAGGCTGATGGAATTAACGCCTCTGAACAAGCCGCCCCCAAGCCCCACATTCCTCCAGAAAAAACCACTTTCCACCACCTGAGAAGCACTATAGAAACGCGTTCAAGGCAAGTCAAGATGAGTCGCAAAAAAAACTCACGGCATTGTTTGGCAGAGGTTTTTCGTAGCTTCGACCGAGCCGGGCGAGGCGCCGGCAACCCCCTCGGACGCCGCGTCTCGGCAGGGCGAAAGCTGGGACGCCAGGACATCGAAAACATGGACGGATCGATTGGAGAAGCACTGCGAAATCTGGAATTCCGGACCGCACGGGAGTTGAAACGGCAAGGGTCGGAAATCCGGAACGAGGAAGGGTGGATGGGGAAGTTCGTTTCGGCCGCGTGGAGCTGGGTTACACCAAAACAGGAGGAAAACTATGGCCGTCCGCGTTCGAGCATCGCCAGAAAGCCGTCCTCGTCCAGCACCGGAATGCCGAGTTCTGAAGCCTTGGCCAGCTTCGAGCCCGGTTCCTCACCCGCGACGACATAGCTGGTGTTCTTGGAAACGCTGCCGGTGCATCTCGCCCCGAGGGCCTCGAGCCGGGCACGCGCTTCGTCCCGGCTCATCGTGGCGAGCGTCCCCGTGAGCACGAAGACCAGTCCCCGCAGCGGCAACTCGCCGGCCTCAGGCGCCGCTGCCGGCCTTTCCCAGCTCACGCCGCGCTCCAACAGTTGCGCGATCACCTCACGGTTGTGCGCCTGTGCGAAAAACAGCCGGATATGGCGGCTCACGACCGGACCGACGTCCGCGACCTTCAGAAGTTCGTCTTCCGTGGCCGCCATCAAGGCATCGAGAGAGCCGAAATGATCCGCCAGCGCCTTGGCCGTCACCTCGCCGACATCGCGGATGCCCAGCGCGTAAAGGAAGCGCGCCAGTGTGGTGCGCTTGCTGCGCTCCAGCGCCTGCAGCAGATTGGCCGCGGATTTCGTTCCCATCCGCTCCAGCCCCGCAAGCTGGTCCAGGCTCAGGCGGTAAAGGTCAGCCACTGTTCCGATCAGCTTCCTGTCCACCAGCTGATCCACCAGTTTGTCGCCCAGGCCTTCGATATCCATCGCCCGCCGGGACGCGAAATGCTTGATGGATTCCTTGTGCTGCGCCGGGCAATACAGGCCGCCGCTGCAGCGGGCCAGCGTCTCGCCCGGCTCTGTTTCCACGGCGGAGCCACATTCGGGACAGCGCTCAGGCATGTGAAACGGCTCCGCCCCCGGCGCCCGCAGCTCGGGAATGACCCGTACGACTTCGGGGATCACATCGCCAGCCCGCCTCACGATCACCGTGTCTCCCTGCCGGACATCCTTCTTGCGAACTTCATCGGCATTGTGGAGGGTCGCATTGGTGATGGTCACACCGCCGACGAATACCGGCTCCAGCCGCGCCACAGGGGTCAGCACGCCGGTACGACCTACCTGCACGTCGATCGCCAGTACCCGGGTCCTCGCCTCTTCGGCGGGAAATTTGTGCGCGATGGCCCATCTCGGCGCGCGCGAGACGAATCCCAGCTCGAGCTGAAGCTGCAAGCCGTCGACCTTGTACACCACCCCATCGATGTCGTAAGGCAGGCCGTGGCGGCGCTCCGCCAGCGCACGGTAGTACTCGAGGCAGCCGGTGGCTCCCCGAACCACGCGAAGTTCCGGCGACACCGGCAGGCCCCAGCACTTCAAGGATTCGATGAGCTCGTGCTGCGTGGCGGGCAAACGGTCTTCGGGAAAAGCACCGATGCCGTAGGCATAAAAGGACAACGGGCGCGAGGCCGTGACCCGGGCATCGAGCTGGCGGAGGCTACCCGCCGCGGCGTTGCGCGGATTCGCGAACACCTTTTCACCGCTGCGGCGGGCGCGCTCGTTGAGAGCGAGAAATCCCCGTTTGGGCATGAAGACCTCGCCCCGCACCTCGAAATGAACCGGGAAACCGTCGCCCCTCAGCCGCAGGGGAATCGCCCGGATGACCCGGACATTGTGGGTCACATCCTCACCGACCTCGCCGTCACCGCGGGTGGCGGCCCTGACCAGGACACCGTCTTGGTACAGCAGATTGACCGCGAGGCCGTCCAGTTTGGGCTCTGCGACATAGTCGACCTCATCCCGGGACAGCTCCTTACGCACCCGCCTGTCGAAAGCGGCGACGTCCTCGTCGCTGAACGCGTTCTCCAGCGACAGCATCGGCACTTCATGGCGAACCTCGGCAAAGGCTTCGACCGGCGGGGCGCCGACCCGGCGGGTCGGCGAATCGGGGGTGACGAGTTCCGGGTATCGTGCCTCGATGGCGAGCAATTCCGCCATCAGGCGGTCGTACTCGGCATCGGTAATCAGGGGATCGTCGAGCTGGTAATAGCGGACGTTGTGAAACTCGATTTCCTCGCGCAGCTTGTTGACTTTCTCGATCAGTTCGGCAGGGGCGCTCACGGCTGTTCGCAGGCCTCCGCCAGAATTTCGCGCATTTCCATCACCCGTGCCTCGGTGAGCTCGGCGCGGCGTTCATCCAGCACGGTCCCGTCCAGCGCCTTCGCCAATCCGCGGCAGGTGTCCACCAGGTCGTCGAAAACTTCCAGGGGATCAGGCACCTTGGCGGGCTGGAAAAAGAAGACGACACCGGGCGTGCGGAAATTTTCCATGTCGTTAACCGGGAACGTGCCAGGCTCGACGAGACTGGCCACGCTGAACAGAGGCTCGCGATAAGCGCTGTCGTAGCGATGGAATATCCCCATTTCGCCGTATACCAGATCCAGATCGATCAGAGCATCGCGCAGGCTCTCGCCCGGAAACCGGGCGCCGCCCCCCTTGACGACACTGAACTGGATGAGAAAGGGGGCTCCCAAAGCCGCCGAGGCCCTTGCCGGCGGCTCCTCAGCCGGCTCCGGCGGGGACCCAGCCACCGCCTCCATCGCAGCTGCCCCACTCGTTGCGGTGGCAGGCGCTGGCCGCTCCGCCGCTTCGGCGAACCGACCGCCTGTCGCCTCTGCCTGTTCCGTGGCCGGCCAGGGCAACGCCTCCGTTTCCTCTTCGCTCTCGAAAACGTCGAAATCGCTGGACCGTTCCAGCGTATCGAGGATCTTTTGCTTGTAACGGCCCCAGACATAAATGCCGGCAATGACCAGCACGCCGACGACCAGGATGATGACCCGGACTGTGTCTCTATCCATTTCGCCCCTCAAACCGAAGCCAGTTCAACCGCCGCATCGATGTCCACCGCCACGATGCGCGACACGCCAGGCTCCCGCATGGTGACTCCCGCCAGATATTGAGCGATTTCCATCGTGACCTTGTTATGGGTAATGAAGAGGAATTGTACTTTTTCGGACATTTCTTTCACCAATTGACTGAACCGTCCGACGTTGGCATCGTCCAGCGGCGCATCCACTTCGTCCAGCAGGCAGAACGGCGCGGGGTTCAGCTCGAAGATGGAGAATACCAGGGCCACCGCCGTCAGCGCCTTCTCGCCCCCGGACAACAGATGGATCGAACTGTTGCGCTTGCCGGGCGGCTGGGCCATGACGCTCACCCCGGTGCTCAGCAGGTTGTTTTCGGTGAGTTCCAGGGTTGCCTTCCCGCCGCCGAAAAGCTTGGGGAACATGCGCTGAAAACCGGTGTCGATCTTTTCGAACGTCTCCTTGAAACGCGCCCGGCACTCGCGGTCGATCTTTTCGATGGCTTGCTCCAGGGTTGCCAGCGACTCGGTGAGATCCCGCTCCTGCTCCTCCAGATAGCGCTGGCGCTCCTCCTGTTCCCGATATTCCTGCATCGCCGTGAGGTTGACCGGACCGAGGCGGTCGATTTCCTCGCCGAGACGGGCCACCGAGGCTTGCCAGACGCTTTCCTCGGCGCTTTCCGGCAACGCCGCCACAATCGCCGCGGGCGCCGCACCGAATTCCGCAAACTGCTCCTCGATGCCCTGACGGCGGACCTCCGCGGTCTGCCAGGCCAGCTTGATCTGGCCCACGCCGTCCCGCAAGGCCGCCAGTTCGTGCTCCGCACGCTGGCGCTCCCCCGAAACGCGCCGGATGTCGGATTCGAGCTCGGCGAGCCGGCGGCGCTGCCGGGTCATTTCCGCCTCCAGTGCGGCGCGCTCCTCCATCAATGCCTCGAGACGAAACCGTTCGTCTTCCAGGGGAATCTCGGATTCCTCCAGCTTCCGAACGATGGCACCAAGCCGGTCCGCAGTCTGGCCGTGCTGCTGCTCCAGCCGCTGCAGATGGGAGCGGGTCAGCGATTCGTTCGATTCGAGCGTGGCGGCCCGGCTGCGGAGCGTGCGAACTTCCTCGTGCAATGACTTCTCCACCGCTTCGGCTCCGGCGAACGCCTCTTCCAGCACCTGCCGCTCTGCCATCAGCTGCGCCGCCGCGTCCTGCAGCCGGAGCGAATCGCGCTCAGCCGCCGACAAGGCTGCATCGGCCTCGGCGCGCTTCTCGGCGAGTTCGACGCCCTGATCGGCCAACTCATCGAGCTCGTGGCCGAGCTGGGCCAGACGATGCCCCAATTGCTCGCGCCGTGCCTCGGCTGCGGCGAGCTCCGCCCGCAACCGGGAAACCTGTGCGGAAAACTCGTCAGCCTTCTTCCTCGCCTCTCGCCGCGCCGCTTCCAAGCGTTCGAGTTCGGTCTCGGCCCGGCCAGCCTCGGCTTCCAGGACCTCGGCCTGCGCCCTCAGCTCGTCGGCCCGCCGCCGGCATTCGCGCAGTTCCCGTTCGCGGGCGAGCGTCCCCGCATGGCCGGCGTCGGGCTTGTGCACCAGCATCCAGCCCACCCCGATGCGGATGCCCTCGGGCGTCACCACCGACTCGTGCGGCCGCAGCGACCGCGCCTTCCCTACCGCCGCGACCAGATCGGAAGCACAATACACACCGCCCAGCAGCCCTTCCAAAGCCAACGGCGACTGGACCCGATCCAGCAGACGCTCCCCCCCGCCGGCCCCATCGGCTGCCACCCCTTCGCGATATTCGCAAAACGCCAGCGACTCCGCCGGCTGCCGCGTCTGGAGATTCTCCGCATAAGGCGCCAGATCGTCGACACATACCGCTTCGATGTGCAGCCCCAGCACGGTTTCGACGGCGGTCTCCCAACCCGGCGATACTTCGATCCGTTCGCCCAAGCGATCGGCCTCCGACAATCGCCATGCCGCGAGGACCTCGTCCAAAGCGCTCCGGTCACGCCCCATCGCATGGCGCTGCAGGGTTTCGAGCGAAGCGACCTTCCCCTGCAAGGCATGCAGACCGGCCCGAATCTCGTTCAGCCGCTGCCGCGAGGCGCGCAACCGCCCCCGTTCCCCTTCCGCCGCCCGGCCTAGTTCTTCGGTGGCGGCGAGCATCTCTTCCCGTTCCGCCTCGAGACCGGCCGCGTCCATGCGTAGCGTTTCCACATCGAGGCCGGCAAGCGCCTTTTCCAGTTCCGCCTGCTGTTGCAAGAGGCGTTGACGCCGCCCGCCGAGCTGTTGCTCCTGCTCTCGCAACTGATGCAGCCGCGAACGCTGCAAGGCCACTTGGCCTTCGAGCTTGTGCTGATCGCCGGTCAACGTTTCCCAGCGGTCGCGGCACGCGTTCAGCTTCGCTTCCGCGGTTTGCCGGGCCGAGGCCGCCGCCATTTCCTGCCGTTCCAGCAAGGCCAGCTTTTCGAGAAGTTCGCGCCCCTCCGCACGCATCTCTTCGAGTCGGAGGCGGTCTTCATCGCGGTCGGATTCGGCTTTCCGCAACTCGGCCGCGACCCGCTCCCGCTCCAGAACCAGCTCCTCCCTCGACTTCTGGGTATGGCGTATGAACTGGTCCAGACGGCTGATTTCCGCGCCCAGCTCGTAGAGCCGGCCCTGCTGGGCGTCGAGTTTTTCCTGGGCCGCCGACCGGTGCTGCCCGAGCTCCTCCAATCGCCCTTCGCAGGCATGCTCCTCGCCGCTGAGCCGACGAAATCGCTCCTCCGAGTCCGCCAGCTCGGCTTTGAGCCGGTCGAGCTGCTGCTCCAGCGCGCGCCAGCGCAGTCCCAGCAGCTCGAGCTTGAGCCGGCGCTCCTCGTCGCGCAAGGCGATGAATTTCTCGGCTTTCCTGGCCTGGCGCTGCAGATGCCCCAGTTGCCGGCCCACTTCTTCACGCAGATCAGCCAGGCGCTCGAGATTCTCGCGGGTATGGCGCATCCGCTGCTCCGTCTCGTGCCGGCGCTCCTTGTATTTCGAAATGCCGGCGGCCTCTTCGATGACTTCGCGCATCTCGTCGGGTTTGGCTTCGATCAGCCGGGAAATCGTGCCCTGTTCGATGATGGCATAGCTGCGCGCACCCAGTCCCGTGCCCAGGAACAGATCGGTGATGTCCTTGCGGCGGCAGCGCGTTCCGTTCAGAAAATAGCTCGACTGGCCGTCGCGGGCGATCTGGCGCCGGATGGCGATCTGCTGATATTTCCCGTATTCGCCCCCGGCGCGCCCGGAGGAATTGTCGAAGACCAGCTCGACCGAAGCCAGGCTCGCCGGCTTCCGGGTGCTGGAGCCGTTGAATATGACGTCCGCCATGGTTTCGCCGCGCAGATGGCGCGCCGAGCTTTCCCCCATGACCCAGCGCACCGCGTCTATGACGTTCGATTTGCCGCAGCCGTTCGGCCCCACCACCCCCACCAGGTTGCCCGGCAAGGGAATGGTCGTCGGATCCACGAAGGACTTGAAACCGGCGATCTTGAGCTTTTCCAGTCGCATGGGGGATTCAGGGAGATGACACTGGAAGGGCGTAAGGACGGGCGACTGTTCGGGGCTGGATCAACACGCTATTATACCGGGCAAAGCCTGCGCCCGCCCGAACGGTGGGCACGAGATGCACCACCGCAACACACGAACGACGCCTGATGCCTTCCCAACCAAGCAAGACCCTGGAAACCTTCGACAACCCCCGTCCGGAACACGACTACACGATCCGAATCGAAATCCCCGAATTCACCTGCCTGTGCCCCAAGACCGGGCAGCCCGACTTCGCGACGATCCTGCTGGACTATGTCCCCGATCGGTACTGCATCGAACTCAAGTCGCTGAAAATGTACGTCTGGTCCTTCCGGAACGAAGGAGCCTTCCACGAAGCCGTCACCAATGCCATTCTGGATGATCTCGCCCGCGCCTGCACTCCGCGATTCATGCGCGTTACCGCGAGATTCAACGTACGCGGCGGCATCCATACGACGGTCGTAGCGGAACGGCGTGCGCCGGGCTGGGAACCGGCCGCGCCAGTCGCCCTCCCTTGAGGCGTCATGTCAGCTTTTCGAGCAGGCTCCGACGCCAAGCCTCGGACAGCGCATCCAGGCTCAACAGCCTGGAAATGACTTCCTGCTGCCGCGGCCCTTTCACCAGAGCCAGCATGGCTTCGCGCACGCTGACGCCTCCTGCGCCCATCGCGATGCGCTCCAGCCGATCGCCGACCCGAAGCTCCCCTTCTTCCAGCACCCGCAGGTAAAACCCGACCCGGCCGGAAACGAGAAAGCGCTTGGGGAAGGTGTTGTCGCCGACTTTCAGGCCGAGCTTGAAGCAGGGAACCCGGGGCTGGGTCACCTGGAACAGCACCGGCCCCGCCCGGAACCTGTCGCCGATATGCACCTCGTCGTCGCCACCGCCGGCGAGGGTCAGGTTCTCCCCGAAATAACCGTACGGCAGGGTTTCGATGCCAAGGTCTTCCCGCCAGTGGCCATAGTTGTCCGCACTGTAGGCGTAAACCGCCTTGTCGGGCCCGCCGTGGTTTTCCCGGTCGACTTGGACGTCACCCTCGATGCCGGCCGCTCCGACTCTGACGGGATGGTCGACCGGCATCTTGTAGATTCCCGTCCCGACGCGGCGGCCGGCGTGTTCGATCTGGCGTTCGCTGCCGATGCTGATGCCCACGATTTTCATGAACCAGAACCTCCACCCATGGCGTCCCGAACCGGCGCAAAGCTGCGCCGGTGGCAAAAACTCGCGCCCAGACTGGATAAACGATCGACATGCAACTGCGTCGGATAACCCTTGTGGACACCCAGGAAATAGCCTGGATAAAGCCGATCCAGCACCTGCATTTCCTGATCCCTGAAGACCTTGGCAAGAATCGACGCGGCCGCGATCTGGGCCACCGATGCATCCCCGCCGACAACGGCCTCCCCGGGACAGTCCAACGGAGGATAACGGTTGCCGTCCACCTTGACCCAGTCTGGCCGGACCGGCAGCGCGGCGACGGCCCGGCACATGGCCAGCAGTGTGGCTTGCAGGATATTGAGCCGGTCTATTTCAGACACCTCGGCGCGCCCCACGGCCCAAGCCAGCGACTCGGACCGGACGCGTCGAGCCAGCTTTAGCCGGAGCGCCGGGCTCAGCCGCTTCGAATCGTCGAAGCCTCCGATATCCTGGCCGGGAGCGAAGACGACGGCTGCGGCCACCACGGGACCTGCGATACAACCACGCCCGACCTCGTCGACACCTGCAACCAGCCGGACCACCGAATGCCCCCTCGCAGCGATCAGCGGATGATGCTGCGTCCCTTCGCCCGCAGGAAATCCACCATGCAGGCGACTTCCGGCCCGTCCTCGCTCATCTCGTCCAGCAGGCGGACCGCTTCCTCGAGTTTGAAACCGGTCTTGTAGACGATCTTGTAGGCTTTCTTGATCTGCCGGATTGCCACCGAATCGAATCCGCTCCGCTCCAGACCGACGGCATTGATGCCATGCGGTTTGGTCGGGCGTCCGCCCACCATCACATAGGGCGGCACGTCGCGGGAGATCACGCTGCCCATGGCGGAAAAGCTGTGCTGCCCTATCCGGCAAAACTGGTGGACCAAGGAGAAACCGCCCAGGATGGCGTCGTCGTCGACCCGAACATGGCCCGCCAGCGACGCGGCGTTGGCCATGATGACCCGGTTGCCGATGACGCAGTCGTGGGCCACATGGGTATAAGCCATGAAGAGATTGTCGTCTCCGATGCGCGTGACGCCCTTGTCCTGCATCGTGCCGCGATGGAGGGTGGCGAATTCGCGCACGATGTTCCTGTCGCCGATTTCCAGCGAGGTCGGCTCGCCGCGGTACTTCTTGTCCTGCGGATCCTCGCCGACCGAAGCGAACTGGAAGATACGGTTGTCGCTGCCGATCCGGGTCGCGCCCTGGATGACCACATGTGGCCCTATGACCGTACCCGACCCGATACTGACGCCGCGCCCGACGATGGTATAGGCGCCGATCTCAACCCCGTCTCCAATATCCGCCGTCGGATCAACGATCGCCGTTGGATGGATCAAGAGCCCTGCTCCGCGGCTGCACACATGATCTCGGCACTGGCCACGAATTCGCCTTCCACCTCGGCGCGGCAGGCGAAGGCCCAGATATTGCGCTTGTGGCGCAAGTATCTCGCCTCGAGCCGAAGCTGGTCGCCCGGCACGACGGGGCGCTTGAAACGCACCTTGTCGAGCCCGACCAGATAATAAGTCGCCCCCTTGCCGAGGACATCGGGCGCCGTCTCCGAGGCCAGCAAGCCGGTCGTCTGCGCCAGCGCCTCGATGATCAACACCCCTGGCATGATCGGGACGTGAGGGAAATGCCCCTGGAAGAAAGGTTCGTTATAGGTGACGTTTTTGATGGCGAGCAGCCGGTTTCCGGGCTCGCACTCCAGCACTCTGTCCACCAGAAGAAACGGGTAACGATGAGGCAAAAAATCCTTGATAGCTTGAATATCCAATACTTTTTCCTTCTCGGGTTTCGTTGTCAGGCCATCAACCCGAATCCGGACTATTTCTTGCCCGATGGGCGGTAACTTGCAACCAGCTTCTTCTCGACTTTGTCGGTCACGTCGATGCTCTCGGCCGCGTAGACCACACCGTCGGTCAGCAGCAAGTCGAAGTTTTCCTCCTTTGCAAGGGACTGGATCGCCTCGAAAATTTCCTTCTGAAGCTGCGCCAGTTCTTCGTTTCTCCGCAAGTTGAAGTCCTCCCGGAATTCATCCTGCGCCCGCTTGGCCTCGCGTTTGCGGTTCATGAGGTCGCGCTCCTGCTCCTTGGTAATCTCCCCCCCCTTCGCCAGACGCTCTTCCAGAGACTTGATCTCCTTCTGCTCCGCCACCAGCTTCTTATCCCTACCGGAGAACTCCTTCTCCAGCTCCTTCTTGGCAGCTTCGGCCTGCGGCGCTTTCTCCAACAAGCGACCCACATTGACGAAGCCGATCTTGATGTCAGCCGCGCTGGGTTCGGCAAACGCCGCCGCCGACACGAGCAAAGACAATAGAACTTTCCGTACCATACTCCTCTCCGATGATGAATGTTGACCGGGACCGAAATGTCGCTGAGTCGGGAACCTGCCCGCCCCCCCAAAGCTGCCAGGGGCCGGATCGGGCTTTCACAAACGCCGGGAAACCCGCCGCATTATACAAAAATACTCGCCTCTTCCCGAAATACAGGGTCACATCCCCTGGAATCCGGAGCCGAAATTGAACTGAAAATGCTGGACCCGGTCCCCCGCCTGGGAGTTGAGCGGCTGGGCGATCGAGAACATCAGCGCACCGAACGGTGACAGCCATTTGGCCGAAATTCCCGTCGAGAAACGCAGATTCGAGAGTTCCGGCGAATTGGCGAATACGTTGCCTCCGTCGACGAAAGTGCCCAACCGGACGCTCTTTAGCTTCTCACCGGCGAAGGGCACCGGGAACAACAGCTCCACCGAGCCGGTCAGCTTGCTGTTGCCTCCAAAGGCATAGCCCCGGCTGTCCCTCGGCCCCAGTGAGTTGGGCTGGTATCCGCGCACGGAATTCGGACCGCCGGCGTAAAAGTGCTCCCAAAAAGGAAGAACGCTGTTGCCGCCGCCGCCGTAGCCGCCACCGTACCCGATATCGCCGTTCAGCCAAAGCGTCAGATCCTGGGTCAGAGGGAAATACTGCTCCAGCCGCACATTCGCCTTGAAATACTGCAACGTACTGAACGGCAGCGCAAACAGCCCCGTCAAACGCTGCGCGCCGCCACTGGTGGCGAATATCGCTCGATTGAGCGTGTCGTGGGTCCAGCCAAGAGAGGATGAATAGGTTGAATATTCGCTACCGTGCTCATCGATAAATTCGACGATCTGGGTAGACGACTGGTTCGTCGTCTTGAGCTTGGTATTACTGTAGTCAAGATTTGTTCGAATACTGTCGAACTCGCCGATGGGCAGGCCCCAGTTGCCCCCCACCTGGAACACATTGGTAATATAATTGGCTACATAATTGGAATATCCGGTATTGGTATCGCGATAGCTTATATCGAATCCGCTGCTGATGCCATCCAGCGTGGCATAGGGGTTAAAATACCCCAACGAGTAAATCGTATTGATCTGGCTGTTGTTGAAGTTGAAACTCACGCGCTTGCCGCTGCCGAAGATATTGTCCTGAGTCACCGCCGCGTTGAAGATGATGCCCTGGAATTGCGAATAGCCGACGCCCGCCGTCAGATTGCCGGAGGATTTTTCCGTCACGCTGTAGTTGACGTCGATCTGGTCGGTGGTCCCGGGCACCGCCGGCGTTTCAACATTGACTTCCTGGAAGTAGCCGAGACGCTCCAGCCTGGTCTTGGAGCGTTCGATCTTCGTGGTCGACGCCCAAGCCGCTTCCATCTGGCGCATTTCCCTGCGCAGCACCTCGTCCCGAGTCTTCGTGTTGCCCTGAAAATTGATTCGCCTTACATAGACCTGCTTGCCCGGATCGACGAAGAAGGTGATGTTTACCGTTTTCCTCTCTTGGTTGATATCCGGCACCATATTGACATTGGCGAAAATATACCCTTCCTCGCCCAGACGGTCCGATATGCCTTTCTGGGTTTCCGTGGCCAGTTTCCTGGAAAAGGTGTCTCCAGGTCCAATACGCACCAAGGGGACCAGTTCTTCCGGCGGCACGATGGTTTTGCCGGTCAGCTTGACCTGTTCCACCTGAAAGATTTCGCCCTCCTTGACGTTGATGGTGATATATATTTCCTTCTTGTCCGGCGTGATCGAAACCTGAGTGGACTCTATTTCGAAATTGATGTAACCGCGATCGAGATAATAGGAGCGCAGCCGCTCGAGATCCGCCGACAGTTTCTGTTTGGAATACTGATCGTCTTTGGTATAAAAAGACAGGAGATTGGAGGTACTCAGCTCGAAGTCCTGAATCAGCTCTTCGTCGCTGAAAGCGTTATTGCCTATGATATTGATCTGCTTGATACGGGCAACGCGGCCTTCGGCGATATTGATATTGACTGCCACACGGTTGCGGGGAAGCTCTGTGACTTGGGAATCGATTTTCAGGCTGTATTTTCCGCGGCTGTAATATTGGCGCCGCAATTCCTGTTCGACCTTGTCGAGAATCTGCCGGTCGAATACCTTGCCCTCCGCCAGACCGATCCCCTTGAGGGCCTTCAGCAGATCCTCGCTCCCTATATCGTGGTTACCGTCGATCTTGACGCTGGCAATGGAAGGCCGCTCTTCGACGAAAATGATCAATCTGCCGTCATCTTCTTCGAGCCGGACATCCTTGAAAAACCCCGTCTTGAACAGCGCCTTGATCACCTCGGCCGACTGTTTTTCATCCAGGGTATCGCCTTCTCGAACCGGGAGGTAATTGAAGACCGTGCCCTCGGAAATCCGCTGCAGCCCTTCGATTCGGATATCCCGGACGACGAACGACTCGAATGCAAACGACAGGGACGGCCAAGTCAGGATCAGCAAACATGCGTACAGGCTGCGCACGTGTCTTGCCAAGGTGATCCTGCACGAGCGGCCGCCGGCCGTCCCGGAAAAGGCAGCAAAACTATCGTTCAAGGGCCTGGCCGGAAGCGGTGGGATGCGGCATGCGGAACGTCGGAAGCCGTCGGTCATTCGCTTCGCAGATCTTCCTCGAGCTGTTCGAGGCTGATATGCCGAATGATCTTCCCCTTGGCGTAGTAGATGACGTATTCGCCTATATTGCAGGCCCGGTCCCCGACGCGCTCGAGCGCCCGCGCGGACCACATGATGTTGAGGGACACGGGGATGGTCCGTGGATCTTCCATCATGTAGGTAATCTGCTGGCGCAGGATGGTCTCGTACTCGCGGTCCGCCAGACGGTCGTCCTGCACCACCCGGAGGGCGGCATCCACGTCGATGCGCGCAAACGAATCCAGGGCGCCGCGCAGGAGGTTGCGTACGTACCTGGCCAGTTCCTCGATCTCCGAAAGCTGGTTCCTGCGGGGGAAATGTCCGACCATATCCAGGGCATGGCGCGCGATCCGTTTCGCCTCGTCACCGATCCGCTCCAGATCGGTGATGGTCTTGATGACGACCACGACGAGCCTTAGATCCCGAGCGGTCGGCTGGCGCCGGGCCAGAATCTGGGTGCATTCGTCGTCGATGGAAACTTCCAGCGTGTTGACCTTGTAATCGTCCGCAATGACACGCTCGGCAAGTTCCACATTACCCTCCAGCAGCGACTTCACCGCCGACGCCACCTGCTCTTCCACCAGTCCGCCCAGTGCCAGAACCCGGCTGCGGATGTCCAGCAACTCATGGTCGAACTGCTTGGAGGTATGCTGGTGCTGATGTTCAGGGTCGATGAAGGAAGGCATGGTTCGACTGGGGGCTGTCTCGGACGACGGAACTGCGGACGAATGGGTAGTGATTCTACCAACTCGGCTCACGCGGTAAAAGACGACGAGGCTTGAAGCATTTCTCAATCTTCCGGGAATTCACGACTATCCTATAAAATCCAGCCCATCCATAGAAAACCTGGCCCCATTCCCCCGTCAATCTGACGCCCTCTGCGTACAATACCCGAAAAACCTGGAGACCTCGGAAAATATGACGTTTTCGTTAAAGCGGCGCCGTCTGACCAGCTCACGCCGGTAATATGAAAGTCCTGGTCACTGGCACCGCCGGCTTCATCGGATCGCACCTGGCCCACAAGCTTCTGGACCGGGGCGATGAAATCATCGGTATCGACAACCTCAACGACTACTACGACGTCGGCCTCAAAGAAGCCAGGCTCGCCCGGCTGCAGGCTCGCCCCGGCTTCACCGAGGTGCGGATCGCATTGGAGGAACGAGGGCGGCTGTTCGAGACTTTCGCCCGGCACCGGCCCGAGCGCGTAGTGAACCTGGCCGCCCAGGCCGGCGTGCGCTACTCGCTGGAAAACCCGCATGCCTACATCGACGCCAATCTGGTCGGCTTCTGCAACATCCTGGAAGCCTGCCGGCATCATGCGGTAGAACATCTGGTCTACGCCTCGTCCAGTTCGGTCTACGGCGCCAACACCGCGATGCCGTTTTCGGTGCATCACAACGTCGATCATCCGGTCAGCCTGTATGCTGCGACCAAGAAGGCCAACGAACTGATGGCCCATACCTACAGCCATCTGTTCGGCCTGCCCACCACGGGCCTTCGCTTCTTCACGGTGTACGGGCCGTGGGGGCGGCCGGACATGGCCCTGTTCAAGTTCACCCGCAGCATCCTGGCGGGACAGCCGATCGAGGTCTACAACTACGGCCACCACCGGCGGGATTTCACCTATATCGACGACATCGTGGAAGGCGTGGTGCTGACCCTGGACAAAATCGCCGCGCCCAACCCCCAATGGCGCGGCGACGAGCCCGATCCCGGCACCAGCCGGGCGCCCTACCGGCTCTACAACATCGGGAACAACGAGCCGGTCGAGCTGCTGCGCTTCATCGGAGTGCTGGAGGCATGCCTGGGCCGCAAGGCCCAGATGAACCTGCTGCCCATGCAGGACGGCGACGTGCCCGACACCTATGCCGACGTCGACGACCTCATGCGCGACACCGGCTACCGCCCGGGCACCCCGATCGAAACCGGGATCGCGCGCTTCGTCGAGTGGTACAGGGATTACTACGGAGTTCGCGGACGCCGATGAACACGCCGGTTCTTGGTTTCGCCGCCTTCAGCGGCACTGGAAAAACGACTTTGCTGAAAAGCCTGATCCCGCTGCTGAAACAAGCCGGCCTGAAGGTCGGGGCGATCAAGCACAGCCACCACGGCTTCGAGGTGGACCAACCCGGCAAGGACAGTTTCGAACTGCGCGCGGCCGGCGCCACGCCGGTGATGATCACCTCGTCGAAACGACGGGCCATCATCACCGAGCGCGAGACGCCGCAGGAGCCCCGCCTCGCCGACGAACTGGCTCATTTCGACGCCGCCGGACTGGACCTCATCCTGGTCGAAGGCTTCAAGCACGAGCGCTACCCCAAGATCGAGCTGCATCGTACAGCCTTGAGCAAGCCCCTGCTGTTCGCCGAGGACGACTCCATCATCGCCCTCGCAACGGACGGCGCGACCTTCCCCGGTTCTGTCCCGATTCCGCGACTCGACATCAACGACCCCCGCCAGATCGCCGATTTCATCCTGGACTGGCTGCGGATGCGCAGCGGTTCGAATCAACCCCTGAGACCCGAGACCCCATGAAACGCAAAGGCATACTCGTCACCGGCGGCGCCGGCTACATCGGCAGCCATGTCGTCAAGACGCTAGGCGAAGCGGGCGAACGCCTGGTCGTGCTGGACAACCTGTCGACCGGCTTCCGTGACGCCGTCCTGTACGGCGACTTCGTCGAAGGCGATACCGGCGACGGCGCCCTGCTGGACACGATCCTGCGGGACTACGAGGTCGAGGCGGTCATGCACTTCGCCGCCCATACCATCGTGCCCGAATCGGTCGAAAACCCGCTGAAGTATTACGGCAACAACACCTGCAAGACCCGCACCCTGCTGGAAGCCTGCCAGAGGGCCGGGGTCAGCCATTTCATCTTCTCATCGACCGCCGCCGTCTACGGTATCCCGGAAGGCGAATACGCGCTGGAAACCTCGCCGCTCGCGCCGATCAATCCTTACGGTACCTCGAAGCTGATGAGCGAGATGATGCTGCGCGACCTGTCGGCCGCCACCCCCTTGCGGCACGTGGTGCTGCGTTATTTCAACGTCGCCGGCTCGGACCCCGAAGGCCGCATCGGCCAGAGCACGGCCAAGGCCACCCTTCTGATCAAGGTCGCGGCCGAAGTCGCCACCGGCAAGCGCGACCGCCTGTGCATCTTCGGCACCGACTATCCGACACCGGACGGCACCGGCATCCGCGACTACATCCACGTATCGGACCTGGCCGCGGCGCATGTCGCCGCCCTGGCCTACCTGCGCCGCGGCGGAGCATCCACCACGATGAACTGCGGCTACGGCCACGGCTACAGCGTGCGGGAAATCGTCGACACCATCAACCGGGTCAACGGCACCCCCATCGCGGTGGAAGAGCAGCCGCGCCGAGCCGGAGACCCCCCTCGCTTGATCGCCGGCGTGGGGCGCATCCAAGAAACCCTGGGCTGGACGCCACGTTACGACGACATCGAACTGATCGTCCGGACGTCGCTGGACTGGGAGCGCAAACTGGCCGCCCGAGGCAGCGCCTGAAAACGGCTCAGCGGGCCGTCCCCGCCCGATAGCTCGCGGCCACGGCCAAAAACGCGACGATGTCGTAAAGCGAATGAATCAGAATGGGAACAAGCAAATTGCGTTCGCCGCCGACATCCAGGGCGAAGCCGAGGTAAATACCGGTCAGGCCGGCCAGCAGGGCGTACAGAGGGGAAACCCAATGCACCAGTGCGAACACCAGGTTGCTGAAGACCAGGCCTCCCAGCCAACCCCAGTTGGCCTCGAACCAGGGCTGGAAAAATCCGCGAAACAAGACTTCCTCTGTGATGCCGGCGAGGAAGCCGAGAAAAAACAAGTCGCCGATTCCGCAGGCGGCGAGAAAAGGCCCGAGCTTGTCCACCAGGACCTGCTTGATTTCACGCAGGCCGGCGAGGCGGGTGCCGTAGGACCACTGGAACACCAGGCATAGCGGCAAAGTTCCGGCCACGCCGTAGGCCAAGCCCTCCAGATCAAAGCGCAGCGCGGCGACCGGATCGATCCCTGCCAGACCGCCGAAGCCGAACGCCAGCAGCAGCAGGCTGCCCTCGAAAACGGCCGCGAACTTGAGAAAACCGCCTCGGCGCGTCCTCACGCACCCGCCCCGCCGGCATCGCCATCCTCTATCCGAAGACTCAGGTGCTCCGGCTTTGCATCGCTGTCCAGAACCCCCGCCAGCGCCAGCAGGAACACGTCCATGACGCCGTGGTAGGACAGCACATAACGCACGAAGAACCGGAATGCCGGGTGGAAGATGCTGTCGCGTTCGGTGATCGTCAGCACCGTGGCCTCCTCGCCGTCCGCCTCGAGTTCGTAGACCCAGACGCCGCGCAACGGCAGATGTTCACCGGCAAGAGCGGTCACCAGACGCCGTGGCGGCGAGGCTTCCAGCACCCGGAACCGGACCTTCGCGCCCCCCGCACATACCTCGTACCAACTGGGCAACCCCTCGATATCCGGTGCCCGTTCCACAGCGGCGAGGCCGGGCCGCCAGTGCGGAAAGCCCCCGAAATCGCTGATGATCTCCCAGACCCGCTCGGGCCGCGCCGGCAACCTGATGCGGCTCGCGGCCTGATGGGTTTTCGGCAAGCGCATCCCGAGCAGGAACAGGGCGGCCACCGCCAGCAGCAGAAAACCGATGACGATCAGCAACGCGATCATGCCAGAGCCGGTTTCCGGTCCTGTTCAGGCCACCGGCTGAACGGCAGCGTCGACAAGCAGGTGTTGTAATAGCGTGCATCATGGGTGACTTCCTCGCCCGCCCACGCCGGCAGTTCGAAGGGTTCGTCGGGGTCATCGAGTTCGAGCTCGGCCACCACCAGGCCGGCGTTCTCCCCTTCGAAGACATCGACCTCCCACAGCTTGCCCGCCACCGGCACGAAATAGCGCACCTTCTCGATCAGCGGCTTGCAGCTCATATCCCTCAGCAAGGCTTCGCCGTCGGCGACCGGTATTTCGTATTCGAACTCGTGGCGCTGGGTTCCGATCGTCGCGCTCTTGATGTTGAGCCAAGCCCGCTCGCCGCTGATGCGGACCCGCACCGAACAGCGCTGCTCGTCGTTCAGATAGCCCTGGCAAATACGCATGGAATCGCTCACCGCCTTGCGCCAGCCCTCGCCCCGCACCAGGAATTTCCGTTCGATTTCAAGCGCCATGCCTCACCACCGCCCCCGCTTACCGCGCCACCAGCGGCGCAATGCTTTCTCGTTAAAGAACAACAGCGCCAATCCGAAATAGCCGCTCCCCGCCAGCCAATTGCCGTGGTAGAACGAGCCCACCGCCGCCATGACCGAAAACAGCACGATGATGTCTTTCAGTGCCGCCACCAGACGATCATGCTCGTCCATCGCCTACCCCCTTCGGCCCGTGCCGGACAAAGACGTCAAACCCTGCGCACCTTCGGGATTCATTCGCCGCCCTCGGGATGCATCCACTCCTCCCAATAAGGTGTGGGATGAAAGCGCTCATGGAGGAAATCGACGAAAGTGCGCACCTTGGCCGACAAATGCTTGCGGTGCGGGTAAACGGCATGAATGTCTGCCGCCGCCGGCACATAGTCGGTCAAGACCGCCTGCAATCTGCCCTTGCGGATGTCCTGTCCGACCATATAGGTCGGCAGCAGGACCAGTCCCAGGCCACTGATCGCCGCCATGCGCAAGGCATCCGCGGAGTTCGCCTCCAAGGTGCCGGAGACCTTGATGACGGTCGCCTTGCCGTCCTGCGATACGAACTGCCACTGATCGCGGGGCGGCAGGCTCGAATTGCTCAGGCAATTGTGCTTCTTCAGATCTTCGGGGGTGTTGGGCACGCCGCGTTTCTCGAAATATCTCGGCGCGCCGCAGACGATGCGCTGGGAAGTGCCGAGCTTGCGGGCGATCAGGCTGGAATCGCGCAACTCGTCCAGGTGAATGGCGAGATCGAAACCTTCTTCCACCAGGTCGACATAGCCCGCCTGCAGCACCAGCTCGACGTTGACGTCGGGATAGATTTCCAGATACGCCGCGATCGCCGGCGCCAGATGGTAGGCGCCGAAAAACGGTGTGGCATTGAGCTTGAGCGTCCCTCGCGGCTCGGTCTGCAGGCGCGTCACGGCGAGTTCGGTCTCTTCCAGGTCGTCCAGAATCTGCAGACAACGCTCCAGATAGACCATGCCGACCTCGGTCAGGCTCAAGTGACGCGTGGTCCGGTTCAGCAGCCGGACCCCTAAGCTGTTTTCGAGCTGCATCACATGCTTGGTCGCCATGGCCCGCGACAACCCCATTTCCTTGGCGGCAGACGCGAAGCTTCCTGCTTTCGCGACCTTGGTGAAAACGACCATGCTCGTGAGTTTGTCCATGTCCTTTTCCGACTAAAGTTCTATTTATTGAAACAATTCGTAAAATTTATTGGATATTGTAAACCATGACGTGGTTTCCTATAGTCAGTCCAAACCCTATCGACAATGGAGAACCCCCATGCGTACTCAAATCCTCTTGCTGACGGCCGCCTTCGGCCTCTTGACCACCCCTGGATGGGCGCAGGACGACATCCGGACCATCGCCGCGAACAACGCTGCCGAATGGAATCAGGCGTTCGCGGACGGCAAGGTCGATGAAATCGTTTCGCTGTACACGGCGGACGCCATTTTGGTGCAGCCGAACGGAAAAGTCTCCCGCGATCCGGGCGAAATCCGCAACTTCTGGCGGACCTTGATCGACCAGGGCGCCTTCAAAATCGATATCGTAGATGTTAAAGGCGAAAAAGACGACACCATCGTCACCACCACGACCTTGTCCGACCTGAAGACGTTGCAGGATTCGCACCAGACGCTGAGGTACCACTACGACGGCGTGCTCTACAGCGTGCTGAAACGCCAGAGCGATGGCAGCTGGAAAGCCCAGGTCCAGCAGTGGTCGGAACGAGCCCGTGGCTGAGATCGGCAACGCCGCCGATCGGCGCCGGCACCTGCCCGGGCCGTGTAAGCCCCTGCCCCGAACGAGCTTCCCCTGAAGCTCGTTCGTGCTTTCCCCGGCCGCTCGGTCCACCGCCCGGTTTCTTGCCCCGACGGTCGATGCCAACCCCGGCTTTTCCTAGTAAAATACCCGGGATTTCATCTGCCCGGAGGCATCCTCGCCGTTCGGGCGATTTGCCACCATCCACCCAACAAGGAGACCAGTCATGATCCATGAACTACCCGCCCTGCCATACGCCAAGAATGCCCTGGAACCACACATTTCAGCGGAAACGCTGGAATTCCATCATGGGAAGCACCACCAGACCTACGTCACCAATCTGAACAACCTGATCCCGGGTACCGAGTACGAAAACCTGTCCCTGGAAGAGATCATCCGCAAGGCGCCGGCCGGCGGCATCTTCAACAACGCGGCCCAGATATGGAACCACACCTTCTATTGGAACAGCCTGTCCCCGAACGGCGGCGGCGAACCCACCGGTGCGCTGGCCGAAGCCATCGTCAAGACCTTCGGCTCGTTCGAGAAATTCAAGGAAGAATTCACCAAGTGCGCGGTGACGACCTTCGGTTCGGGCTGGGCCTGGCTGGTCAAGAACGCCGATGGCAGCCTGGCGCTGGTCAGCACCGCCAACGCCGGCTGCCCGCTGACCTCGGGCCAGACTCCGCTCCTGACCTGCGATGTGTGGGAGCACGCTTATTACATCGACTACCGGAATGCCCGCCCAAAATATGTGGAAGCGTTCTGGAACCTGGTGAACTGGGAATTCGCCGCGGCCAATTTCGCCGGCTAAAGCCGTTCCCCGGCGAACGCCGGAGCCCTTGCCCAGGCCGGGCAAGGGCTTTTTCATGTCCACCCGTGGATATAATAGAATTCGCCTCCGAGACATCCTCCGATTGAGGGACCCAGCGTGCTTTCCGTTCTGGTGACCGGCGCCAACCGCGGCCTCGGCCTCGAATTCACCCGACAGTACCTCGATGCCGGCTGGCGAGTGATCGCCACCTGCCGCCATCCCCACGACGCCCCGGAACTGCGCGACCTGGCCAAGCGTCACGAGCACTTGGCCATCCACGCCTTGGACGTGCGGACCTTCACCTCGATCGATCAGTTCGCCTCGGCGCTGGCCGGCCAGCCGCTCGATGTCCTCATCAACAACGCCGGCGTCTACGGCGACGAACCCGGCAACGGCTTCGGGGCCATCGACTACGAACTCTGGCAGGACGTCCTCAGAACCAACGCCATGGCGCCGGTGAAAATGGCGGAAAGCTTCCTGCCGCATCTCGAACGCGGAAGCCGCAAGCTGATCGTCGGCATAACCAGCCTGATGGGCAGCATGGGAGACAACACCAGCGGCGGCGCGCTCTACTATCGCTCCAGCAAAGCGGCACTCAACGCCACGTTCAAGAGCTTGTCCCTGGACCTCAAGCCGCGCGGCATCGGAGTGCTGCTCCTCAACCCCGGATGGGTGCAGACCGACATGGGCGGCCCCCAGGCGCCGACGACCGCGGAGCGAAGCGTCGGCGGCATGCGGCGAATCATCGCTGAATACACGCCGGCGCTGTCCGGGCGCTTGATGAATTTCGACGGCAGGGAATTGCCGTGGTAACCCATCCTCGAGTCTTAAGGACCCCGCCATGCCGAACAAAGCACTCGCCCTCCCGACCCTGCTCCTGCTGACGGGCCTCGGCGCCGCCATCCCGGCAGCGCAAGCCGACGACTACGGCACCACCACATCGCTCAAGCTGGGCAGCGGCCTGTCGAACCTGGCCATGGGCTGGCTGGAGATACCAAAGAACATGATCAACACCAGCAACCAGACGAACGTCCTGTTCGGCATCTCCGGCGGCCTGCTCAAGGGTCTGCTGCACACGGTCGGACGCACGCTCACCGGCGCCGTGGACTTCGTCACCTTCCCGGTTCCGACCCAGCCGATCGCCCATCCGGAATTCGTGTGGCAGAAATTTTCCGAAGAAACGACCTACGGCCCGGCATTCGCCTCGGGGACCTTCAAGGACCCGAAGCCCGCACCGGCCCCCGCGGCCGCGCCTTATTCGAAGATGTGAGTTGCGCTCAGCGAAACTGCCGGCGGCAGCGCCGGAGGTAGGCCGGGCCGTGCGCCTTGATGAAATCATCCAGTTTCCAGTCGCGGTCAATCAGCAGATGCACGTTGCGGGGCGGGATCAGATAGACTTCGGCCGGTTTGCGCCCCAGTTCGGCGGTTGAAACCATGACCTCAGTCCGTGTGTAGAAAGCGTCCTCGAACCGGTCCAGCCGAGCGAGAGCGCAAGAGTCGAGGCCGAGAAACAAGGTGCCTTGAGTGATCGCTCCGGTTTCACGCCGCAATCCCGGATAGCTGCGGCGGCGCAGGCGATAGCGCGCATGGTCGTGGAGCCAGGCCGGCACGGTCTCGAAACTCCGTCCCGCCACGGCGGCCATCACGCCCGGCAACTGCAGGGTGCCATAGGCGAACAGCGACATTTTCATTTTTCCCGGAATCCAACAGGTTCATTACAGCCGGCAACAAGGCCACCTTCGAAATGATCAAGCCGATAATCCGACTCGTACTCAAGGCCCTGTACCGGGTCCAGGTCAAGGGCATCGAACATTATCACGGCGCCGGAAAGCGGGTGCTCATCGTCTCGAACCACACCTCGTTCCTCGATCCCCTGCTGCTCTGGGCCTTTCTCCCAGACGAAATCACCTTTGCGATCAACACCCATATCGCCCGATCCTGGTGGGTCAAACCTGCCTTGCACTGGGTCCGCACCTTCCCGATGGACCCCATCAATCCCATGTCGATCAAGGCCTTGACCCATCACCTGCGCCGGGACCTGAAAGCCGTGGTATTCCCGGAAGGCCGCATCACCGTGACCGGCTCGCTGATGAAGATCTACGACGGGTCCGGCATGGTCGCGGACAAGGCCGACGCCGTGGTGCTGCCGATCCGGATCGACGGTGCCCAGTACTCACCGTTTTCCCGCCTCAAGGGCGTGGTCCGGCTGCGCTGGCTGCCCCGGATCACCATCAACATCCTGCCATCGCGAAAGATCAGCCCACCGCCTGACATCCATGGCGAGGAACGCCGCCGCCATGCCGGTCTCGCGCTGTCGGACATCATGAGCGAGATGATATTCGCCACCGGCAACCACCACGGCACCTTGTTCTCGGCCCTGCTCGATGCCCGCAAGGTGCACGGCGGCAAGACTCTCGTGCTCGAAGACACCGAGCGCAAGCCGGCCAGCTACAACCAGCTGATCGCCCGCGCCCTGTTCGCCGGCGAGCGACTCGAACGCTTGACCGAAGCGGGTGAAACGGTCGGCCTACTGCTGCCCACCGCCATCGGCACGGTGGCGACGCTGCTCGGATTGCAGCACACCGGCCGCATCCCCGCCATGCTCAATTTCAGCACCGGCGTCTCCGTTCTGCTGGCGGCCTGCGAAACCGCGGCGATCCGGACGGTCCTGACCTCCCGGCGCTTCGTCGAGGGAGCAAAACTGGAGGATACCATCAGCCAGCTTGAAACCAAGGTCAAGGTGATCTATCTGGACGACGTCTTCCGGGACGTGTCGGCCCTGGACAAACTGCGGGCGCTGGCGAAAGGACGCGCGGTCGATTACGGCTACCGCAACCGTGTTTCGGCGGATTCGCCGGCCGTGATCCTGTTTACCTCGGGCTCGGAAGGAGCGCCCAAGGGCGTCGCGCTCTCGCACGCCAACCTGCTCTCCAACCGCGAGCAGTTCGCCGCGCGCGTGGACTTCGGGCCGCAGGACGTGATCCTCAACGCCCTGCCCCTGTTCCATTCCTTCGGCCTCACCACCGGCACCCTGTTGCCCCTGCTGTCGGGCACCCGGATATTCCTTTACCCCTCGCCGCTGCATTACCGGATCATCCCCGAGGTCGCCTACGACATCAACGCCACCATCCTGTTCGGGACCAACACCTTTCTGAGCGGCTACGGCAAACATGCCCATCCTTACGATTTCTACAGCATCCGCTACGTGTTCGCCGGCGCCGAAAAGGTACAGGCCGAGACCCGCAAGCTGTGGGCCGAAAAGTTCGGCATCCGCATCATGGAAGGCTATGGCGTCACCGAAACCAGCCCGGTGCTGACGGTCAACACCCCGATGCATTACCGGGAAGGCACGGTCGGCCGCCTCATGCCGGGCATCGACTACGCCCTGGAACCGGTCGAGGGCATCGCCGACGGCGGCCGTCTGCACGTGAAAGGGCCGAACGTCATGCTCGGCTATCTCCAAGCCCACGCGCCGGCTCGGATCGAGCCGCCAGCCTCCTGCTTCGGTCCCGGCTGGTACGACACCGGCGACATCGTCAGCGTGGACGAGCACGGCTTCGTCACCATCAAGGGGCGGGCCAAGCGGTTCGCCAAGATCGGCGGAGAAATGATCTCGCTGGCGGTCATCGAAGAACTGGCGGCCAAGGTGTGGCCGGATGCGCAGCATGCCGTGATCAGCCTGCCCGACCCGCGCAAGGGCGAACAGATCGTACTGGCCACCAACCACGCTCGAGCCGAACGGACGCCGCTGTTCGAACGGGCACGGGCCGAGGGGCTGGGCGAACTCTACCTGCCCAAGCAGATCCGGATCCTGCCGGCCCTGCCGCTGCTCGGCTCCGGCAAGATCGACTACCCCTCGCTCGCGGCCCTGTTGTCGGCGGAGAACAGCGCATGATCAAGGGGCTCGTTCCACTGGTCATCGCCCAGTTCCTCTCCGCCTTCGCGGACAACGCGATCCTGTTCACCGTCATCGCCATCGTGCTGCAGGGAGGAGAACGCGGGGAGTGGTACATCCCGGCGCTGCAGAGCGTTTTCCTGGTCGCCTACGTCACGCTTGCACCCTGGGTCGGCATCTGGGCCGACCGCCTCCCCAAGCCACAGGTGCTGATCATCGCCAATCTCATCAAGACGGCGGGAGGCGGCCTGCTGCTGGCCGGCATCGAACCTCTGATCGCCTATTCGCTGGTCGGTGCCGGGGCTGCGCTGTACAGCCCTGCCAAATACGGCATCCTGCCGGAAATCGCGGACGAGGATCAGCTCGTCAAGGCCAACGGATGGGTGGAGGGCGCCACCATCGCCGCCATTCTGCTCGGGACCGTCGGCGGCGCCAGGATCGCCGACCAGTCGATCCCGGCGGCCCTGTTCGTCATCTGCGGCTGCTTTCTGCTTTCAACCCTGGTCAGCCTGACGCTGCCAGGACTGCCCGCGCGCCGCCACGACGGATCGCCAGCCGTCCAGCAACTGGTCACGCAGAGCAGAATATTGCTGAAGTCGCAACGCGCCCGGCTGGTGCTGCTGGGCCTGGCCATGTTCTGGGCCGCCGCCGCGACCCTGCGCGTCGTTCTGGTCGCCTGGGCGCCCGCGGTACTCCACACCCAGACCGCCACCGATATCGCCGAGCTTACTCTGTTCACCGCCATCGGCATCGTGATCGGCGCCGCCCTGGCGCCGAGCTGGATCCCGCTCTCGGCGATCCGCCGTACCCGCTATGCCGGTTACGCCATCGCGCTCATGTTCGGCCTGCTTGCGGCTTCGTCCGAACCCTGGCCGGCCCGCACCGCCCTGCTCGGTATCGGCGTCGCCGGCGGCTTCTTCGTGGTACCGCTCAATGCCGCCATCCAGGATATAGGCCACCGCGGCGTCGGCGCCGGGATCACCGTGGCGATCCAGAATTTCTTCCTGAACGCCGCCATGCTCGTCGCTGTCGGTCTTTATACCGCCGCTGCCGCTCGTGGCGCCGATCCGGTCATGGTCCTGCTGGTCATGGGCGCCATCGTGCTCGTATTCGTCGCGAGAATAGCCGTCCGGCTTCCCCGAAACCTGACGGATACCTGACAACGCCACGGCAGAGGGGCGGGCGGGCCGAATCTATAATATGATTAGCGCCCTGAAGACTTCAGACCTCATAGCGTCCATGCCATTCCCGACCCGACGACTTCCCATGTTGCTCCTGCTGCTCACGCCGCTTGCCTGGGGCATTGATTCGCCGGAGGATGGCAACCTCCAGCCCGTGCCCGATCCGCCGGACATCCCGGGGCCGGTCCAGAGCGGGGAGGAGCTGGCGCCGGACGTGACCATCATGCGCAAGGGCGAAGACCTCTACGAGGAATACCGCATCAACGGCAGGCTCTACATGATCAAGGTCAAACCCAAGATCGGCCCGCCCTACGTCATGATGGACAAGGATGGCGACGGCAACATGGACGTCCGGACGACCGACATGGCCCGCAGTATGGACATCCCGCAATGGGTCCTGTTCAGCTGGTAAACCGCCGCCTGCGCTCACGGCAACAAACTTTCAGGATTTCCGCGCTTGAGAAAACTCATCGACTCGCGGCTCGAGCAGCTCGCCCGCGCCGGGCAGGCGCATCTGCTGCGAAAAGGATTGAAGGGACTGGAAAAGGAGAGCCTTCGCATCACGACCTCCGGTGAAATTGCGCAAACCCCGCATCCGAAGGCCCTGGGATCGGCGCTGACCCATCCCGCCATCACCACCGACTATTCCGAAGCGCTGATCGAGCTGATCACCCCGCCTTTCGAGGATAGCGCCGACACCTTGGCGGCGCTGGAAGACATCCATCGCTTCGTTCATGCCAATATCGACGGCGAACTGCTGCTGGCGACCTCGATGCCCTGCCGGATCGAGGGCGACGAGAGCATCCCGATCGCGGTCTATGGCAGTTCCAACATCGGCAAGATGAAGCACGTCTACCGCCGCGGCCTGGGCTACCGCTATGGCCGGGCCATGCAAGCCATCGCCGGCGTCCATTTCAATTATTCGGTGAACGAGGATTTATGGCCGGTGCTGCAGGCACTGGCCGGCGACCGCCGGCCGCTCCCGCAGTTCGTTGCAGACCGCTATTTCGGGATGGTGCGCAACATCCAGCGCTTCGGCTGGCTGATCCTGTACCTGTACGGCACATCGCCCGCCATGTCCAAGTCCTTCCTTACAGGGAGGGAGACGCCGCTGGCTTCGAGTTTCGCCGAATTCGACCCGACCACTTGGCACCGTCCCTACGCCACCTCGCTGCGCATGAGCGACATCGGCTACCGCAATGACAATCAGGCCAGCCTCGACATTTCCTTCAACCGGCTCGATGATTACGTCCGCGATCTGAGCCACGCCATCTCCACGCCCTATGCGCCCTACCAGGCCATCGGCATCGAAGTGGACGGCGAATACCGCCAGCTCAACGCCAACATCCTGCAGATCGAAAACGAATACTACAGCACCGTGCGCCCGAAGCAGATCACGCGCTCCGGCGAAATGCCCACCCTGGCCCTGAAGAAACGCGGCATCAGCTATCTCGAACTGCGCTCGGTGGACCTGAACTGCTATCACCCGGCCGGAATCAGCCCCGAACAATTGAGGTTCCTGGAGACCTTCATGCTGCTATCCTTGCTCGCCGACAGCCCGCCGATGAGCACCGAGGAGAAGAAAACCGCGGCCAACAACATGCTGGCCACCGCCTGTTGCGGCCGCACGCCGGGCATGGCACTGATGAGGGGCGATGGCGCGGTGGACCTTCGAGCCTGGGCTAAGGAGCTGTGCGAATCCATGGAGCCGATCGCCGCTGCGCTGGACGGCGATTCGAATGACCGCCCCTATTCCCTCGCCCTTGAGCACCAATATGTGGCTATCGCCGATCCCGAACAGCACCTTCCTTCGGCCCGCATGCTGCGGGAAATGCGCAGCAACCGCGAATCGTTCGCCGAATTCGCCCAGCGGCTCTCGGTGCAGCACGCCGAAGCCATGCGCAGCCATCCCCTCGCGCCCGAAACGGAAGCCAGCATGCGGCGCATGGCCGAAGAATCCCTGGCGGAACAGGAAGCGATCGAGGCAAGCGATTCTCTCGCCTTCGCCGAGTTCCTGCAGCGCTACTTCGCCCAAACCTGAAAGCACGTCATAGACTCTGCCCCCATGACACACGCCGACATCGAAACACTCCGGACCGAACTGGCCGACCGTTCGCCGCGCACCGTGCTGGAAGCGGCATTGAAGCGCTTCGAACGGATCGCCGTCTCCTTCAGCGGGGCGGAAGACGTTGTACTGGTGGACATGGCCTCGCGCCTCCGTCCCGGCATCGAGGTATTCACGCTGGACACCGGCCGCCTGCACGCCGAAACCTATCGCTTCCTCGAAGAAGTGCGCGAGCGCTTTCCGATCAGGCTCGAAGTCTTGTCTCCGGATGCGGCGGAACTGGAAACCATGGTGCGGGAAAAGGGGCTGTTCAGCTTCTACCGGGACGGCCACCAGGAATGCTGCGGAATCCGCAAGGTCGGGCCGCTGCGCCGCAAGCTGGCGACGCTCGATGCCTGGATCACCGGCCAGCGCCGGGATCAGAATCCGACCCGGCAGGCGGTACCGGAAGTGGAAGCCGATCCGGCCTTTGCGAGCGAAGACCATCCCCTTGTGAAGTTCAATCCGCTGGCCGGCTGGACTTCGATCCAGGTGTGGGATTACATCGCCGCCTGCGACATCCCGTTCAATGCCTTGCACCTCAAAGGGTATGTCAGCATCGGCTGCGAACCCTGCACCCGCCCGATCCGCCCCGGCCAGCACGAACGCGAGGGCCGCTGGTGGTGGGAGGATGCGCTCAAGAAGGAATGCGGCCTGCACATCGGCGACTCCTCCAAGGACTGAGCGGCCGCAGCTACCGGACCGGCAAAGTCAGGCCGGCAAACAGGGTTTCGAGCTCCTTGGGTTCGCGCGAAGCCAGCGCCCGATCCACCACCTCGCGGGTCAGGTGCGGTGCGAACAGTGCAATGAAATCGTAGAGGAAACCGCGAACGAAGACGTCGCGCCTCAGCCCGATATTGGTCACACTGTATTCGAACAGGTGGGAGGCATCCAGCGCCACGAGGTCCGCGTCCGTCTCCGGGTTGTAGGCCATCTTGGCGATGATGCCCACTCCCAGCCCCAGCCGCACATAAGTCTTGATGACGTCGGCGTCGACCGCGGTCAAGGCGAGCCGCGGCTTGATGCCCGCCGTGTTGAAAGCCTGATCCAGTTGCGAACGGCCGGTGAAACCGAAGACGTAGGTGATCAACGGATGTTCGCCGATATCCTGCAGGGTGAGGCTGGGCCTCTCGGCCAAGGGATGGCCCTTCGGCACCAGGGCGATCCGGTTCCACTTGTAGCAGGGCAGCATCACCAGGTTGCCGAACAGCTCGATCGCCTCGGTGGCGATGGCAATATCCACCAAACCGCGCGAGGCTTCCTCGGCAATCTGGAGCGGCGTGCCCTGATGCATGTTGAGCTTGATGCCGGGATAACGCAGCATGAACTCGCGCACCACCGGCGGCAGGGCATAGCGGGCCTGGGTATGGGTGGTCGCGATGGAGAGCGAGCCGACGCGGTTGTCGCGGAACTCCTGGGCAACGCTGCGGATGTCCTGGACCTTGCTCAGAATCTGCCCTGCCAGTTCGACCACGTGTTTTCCGGCCGGCGTGATCTCGGTCAGATGCTTGCCATTGCGGGAGAATATGGAAATGCCGAGTTCCTCCTCCAGCAGCTTGATCTGCTTGCTGATGCCGGGCTGGGAGGTGAACAGGGCATCCGCGGTGGAGGAAACGTTGAGATCGTGCTGGGAGACTTCCCAGACGTAGCGAAGCTGCTGCAGCTTCACGTCGCTACTCCGGGAATCGAGCCGGCACGCGCGTCGCGCCGAGGAAGCGAAGACGCGCGCCGGTACAGCGAAGCCGGTGCTTGGCCGGGACGGTCAGCGCTCAAGATACTGCAGCTTGTCCGGCTTGCCATTCCACTCGTCGGCGTCGGGGAGGGCATCCTTCACTTCGGAAATGCTGGGCCAGATCTTGGAAAGCTCGGCGTTCAACTGGATGAACTGCTCCTGCCCTTCGGGCAGTTCGTCCTCCGAATAGATCGCATGAGCGGGGCATTCGGGTTCACACAGCGTGCAATCGATACATTCATCGGGGTCGATGACGAGAAAATTGGGGCCCTCGTGAAAACAATCCACCGGACAGACATCAACGCAATCGGTGTATTTGCATTTGATGCAGTTTTCAGTCACAACAAAAGTCATCTGAGCAATCCTAAAAGTCGTTCGCTTGAGTGAAACCTTGGCATGTCGGGAACGGCCGCGCCCTGTCCCGCATCGTGGGCACGCATTTTACATGTGTGCCCACGTTTTCCCAAAACGCCGAATGACCTGGCTAGACTATCCCTCCAACGGCGCCGCGCCCAGCCACGATACCCACTGGGCAAACAAATCGGGATCGAGCGCGGCCACGGCGGAACGCATGCCCATGTCCCCCGCGGTCGACGACTCATGGGCGAGGCGCGTTGCCCGGCCGCCGGCTTCGCCCAGGATCAGCATTCCAGCGGCGTAGTCCCACAGCTTCTGGCCGCCGTGCAAATAAAGATGGTAACGGCCCGCGGCCAGCCAGCACCACTCCAGGGCCGTCGAACCGAAGTTGCGTTGCGAGCTGAACGGTGGCTCGTCCGCCAGCCGGCGTCTTAAGGCGCGATCGAGACGCTTGAAATCGACCACGGCGATGCAGCGCCGCAAGGGCAGACCGACACGCCGCGGCATCAGACGCTCGCCGTTCAACCATGCGCCGCCGCCGGCCTTGGCATGAAAAAGCTCGTCGCGCACCGGATCGTAGACCAACCCCAGCACCGAACGCTCCTCCCGGATCAGGGCCAGCGAAATCGAAAAGAAAGGAATGCCGGCCGCGAAATTGCTGGTCCCATCCAATGGATCCAGGCACCACAGGCCGGGCCCGGCGCGCATCAGGAGTCCACGTTGCTCCTCCCCGCTCATTTCCTCGCCGAGCACCTCGAAACTTGGCGTCAGCTTGCGGAGTTCTGCGACCAGCCGCTCTTGAGCGGCCAGGTCGGCCTCGGTCACGATGCTGCCGTCGGGCTTGACCGACCGCTGGGAGCGGGCGAAACGAGGGAGCAACTCCCTCTGCGCGACGTCTTTGAGCAATGCCTCCAGGAGTGCGATTTCGGGAAACATTTTCCGGTCGGGCCTCTCTAACGTTCAGCCAAAGTTTACGCGAAAAACCGCAGGAGCGGTCGGAGGCCGATGGTGGATAACCCCCGCTTGTGGGTGGAGTCAACCACCATCATCGGCTGCCCCCTCGCCAAGGCGCCGCCAGTAGGCCGTTTGTCGATCCACCGTCAATGGCACGGTTCTCGCTTGTCTGAATCAACGACATCCATCACCCAATGCGAGACCGCCATGAACACAGCGACGATTGCCGAGAGTATCCCGCCGGACGGCATGGCCGGCCTGCGAGCACACTGGAAAAGCGACTTGGTCTCGGGCTTTCTAATCTTCCTGATCGCCCTGCCCCTTTGCCTTGGAGTCGCCATGGCCTCGGGCTTCCCGCCCATGGCCGGGATCATTTCGGCCGTGGTCGGAGGCCTCCTGGTTTCCCGGATCAACGGCTCCTACATGACCATCAACGGCCCTGCCGCCGGACTCATCGTGGTCATTCTTGCCGCTACCCAGACATTGGGCCAGGGCGACGCGATGCAGGGTTATCGCTGCACGCTGGCTGCCATCGTGGTGGCCTCGGCACTGCAGATCGCGATGGGATTACTCAAGGCGGGACGCCTCAACGCCTATTTCCCGGCTTCCGTGGTCCACGGCATGCTCGCTGCGATCGGCATCATCATCATGGCCAAGCAGTTCCACATCATGGTGGGCGTCAAACCGGAGGCCGCCAGCGACGACCTGCTCGCGACGATTGCCGAGATTCCCCACAGCCTGCTCGACCCCAACCCGGAAATCGCGCTGATCGGCGCCGTGGGCCTTTTGATCCTCATCGCCTGGTCGCTGATGCGAAGCCGCTATCTCAAGATGGTGCCGGCACCGCTGCTGGTCGTGCTCGCCGGCATGGCGCTCGGCAAATATTTCGATCTGGATCATGAACATATTTATATGTTCCATCCGGACAACCCGATTCTGCCGCACCACGAATACACCGTCGGCCCCAAGTTCCTGGTGACCATTCCGGAGGACTTCACCGCGGGTTTCTATCTCCCTGATTTTTCCAAGGTCTGGACGGCGGACTTCTGGGGCGCCGCGATCAGCATCTGCCTGGTCGGCAGCCTGGAAACGCTGCTCAGCGCGGTGGCGGTGGACAAACTCGACCCTTACAAGCGCTGCTCCAACCTGAACCGCGATCTCACCGCCGTCGGCGCCGGCAACCTGATCTGCGGCTTGATCGGAGGACTGCCGATGATCGCGGAAATCGTGCGCAGCTCGGCCAACATCACCAACGGAGCGAAGACCGGCTGGGCCAACTTTTTCCACGGCGCCTTCCTGCTGCTGTTCGTCGCGCTGTTCCCGCACGTCATTCACGAGATTCCGCTGGCTTCGCTGGCAGCGCTGCTGGTGTATACCGGTTTCCGGCTGGCCTCGCCCAGGGAATTCGCCAAGACCATGGATATCGGCTGGGAACAGTTGACGCTGTTCGTGATCACCATTCTCGGCGTGCTCGCCACGGATCTGTTGATCGGCGTTGCCATCGGCATTCTCGCCAAGCTGGCGATCCACATGCTGCGGGGCGTTGATCCGAAACACCTGCTCAAGATTTCCTATCGGATAGAAGAGGTTCCGCCCGACACCTTTGTGATCCACGTCGACGGCTCTGCGATCTTCTCCAATTTCATCGCCCTGAAAAGCGAAGTCGCGGATTTTCCCGTCGGCAAGACCGTGATCTTCGACCTGTCGAATGCCGATTTCATCGACCACACCGTGATGGAATTCATCGACCATTTCCGGCATGACTACGTGCAGCGAGGCGGCCATTGCGAAATACGGGGCCTCGAATCCCACGTACCGTATTCGAGCCATCCCCTGGCCGCAAGAAAACGCAAATCGCCGGCGAAGGACTCCGGCAAAGTCAAATTGGGCAGGCAAGCCGGCTGAGGCCAGCGCAGGC
This sequence comes from Methylococcus geothermalis, assembly GCF_012769535.1. Classification (NCBI taxonomy): domain Bacteria; kingdom Pseudomonadati; phylum Pseudomonadota; class Gammaproteobacteria; order Methylococcales; family Methylococcaceae; genus Methylococcus; species Methylococcus geothermalis. The sequence goes on along the minus strand of NZ_CP046565.1, from coordinate 1,152,371 downwards.
GCGGGCCCTGGAACGGCACGGGGTCTGGGCTATAATGCCCGCTTCCCCGCCTATTCCGCATGTCCGTCGTGAAACCTCTGGTCTACCGTGCGGCCCAGCTTCGCGGCTGGGCCCTGCTCGGCCTGCTCGTGCTGATCCTTGCCGTGCTGGTGGGCATGATCTGGCGCAACCTGGACCGGTTCGAGACCATCCGCGCCCACGTCAATTACGCCCACCGCATCATGCAGACCGGCCTGGACCTTCAAAAGGCCCTGACCGATTCGTTGCAGGACAATGAAAAAGCAATCCAGCCCGGACGCTTCGATGCCCTGGCCCGCGACCTCAACCAGCTCCGCCAATCCGACCAGCATTTCGATCCCGATACGCCGCGCAAGCTCCAAATCGTGGAAGGCTATCTCGCCGATCCTCTCCTCGGCCAGATGGGCGCGCGCCCGCGGCGAACGCGCCTGCTGCTGGCGCTCCATGTGATGAGCGAAATGCTGGACGCGGAAACCGCCCGCCGGGAAGAGTTGCTGGAAGACATCAGCACCAATACCCGCAGCGAGATCACTCTGGCCAGCCTCACGCTCGCCGCCATCCTGCTGGTGACCATGCTGTTCCTCACCCGCCGCATCCTGAAGCCCTTGCGGAATCTGCGGGAACTGCTGTCGCGCATCGCCATCGAGGATTTCTCGCCGATCGCCACCCACAACCTGGACCCGGTGCTGCTGCCGGTTTTCACCAGCTACAACGAAATGGTGGGCCAGCTCGCCGAACTGCAGGAAACCAAGCGGCGTTATGCGGAGGCCTTGGAAGCGGACGTGCGTTCGGCCACCCAGGCCCTGCTCGAGCAGCAATACAGCCTCGCGCGAGCCGAGCGCTTCGCTGCGCTGGGCGAACTCGCCGCCGGCATCGCGCATGAATTGCGCAATCCGCTGGCGGGCATCCAAATGAGCTGCACCAACCTCCGGCATGAGGTCAGCAACCCGGAACAGGCCGAGCGGCTTGATCTCATCATCGACGAACTCAAGCGGATGGCCAGGCTGCTCAACGACTTGCTCGCGCAGGGCCAGCACACGCCGGCGCCTGCCCGGGACTTCAACCTCGCCGCGCTAGTTCGCGACCTCACTGCGTTGACGCGCTATCAGATTCCCTCCCATATCGCGCTGAACTACGAGGTGCCCGAGGGGCTGACCTGCCACTTGCCGGACGGCAGCTTGCGGCAAGCCCTGCTCAATCTGATCCTGAATGCCGCGGCAGCCATCGGCCCGGCGCCCGGCGAGATCGACGTCGAGGTCCATACCGAGGGCGAGCAATTGATCATCCAAGTCTGCGACAATGGTCCCGGGTTTTCGGACGAAATTTTGAAACACGGTGTCCGGCCGTTCGGAACCGGCCGGCCGGGCGGAACCGGCCTCGGCCTCGCCATGGTGCAGCGCTTCATCCGCGAGGTGAACGGCCAGATGCATCTGGCCAACCGCAGCCAGGGCGGCGCCTGCTGCACGCTCATCATCCCGCGCCACACCGCTTCTGCCGGAGAAATACCCACTTATGGCCTATAGCTTGCTGATCATCGAAGACGAGAAACTGCTCGGCTCGGAACTGGTCCGGCATTACGAACGGGCCGGCTGGGACGTCGATTGGGCCAAGACCTTGGCCGAGGCGCGCAACCTGTTCACCAAGAAGGCGGTCGACCCCCTGCTGGTGCTCTCCGACCGCAGTCTGCCGGACGGCAACGCGCTGGACCTGATGGAGGAAATGCGCGGCCAAGGCAACACTTCGGAATGGCTGCTGCTGACCGGCTACGGCAGCGTGCCGGATTCGGTCCGCGCCCTGCGCCTGGGCGCTTACGACTTCCTGGAGAAACCCTGCGAACTCGAGCGCCTCGACCTGGTGGTCGCCAGCGCCACGCGTTCCGCCCAGGCGCAGCGCCGCCTGCTCGAACAGGCGCAGGAACGGCACCGCCGATATTCGCCCGAGGCCTATGTCGGCCGCAGCGAAGCCGCGCAGCGAGTGCGCGACATGCTCGAGCGCCTCACCCGGGTGCCTTTCAGCGCGCTGATCATCGGCGGCGAGAGCGGCACCGGCAAGGGACTGGTCGCGCGCATCCTGCATTATTCGGGCAAGCGCGCCCAGCACCCGTTGATCGAACTCAACTGCGCCGCGCTCCCCCACGATCTGCTCGAATCCGAGCTGTTCGGACACGAGGCCGGCGCCTTCACCGGGGCCATCGGCCGCCATCGCGGACTCATCGAACAGGCCGACGGCGGCACCCTGTTCCTGGACGAGATCGGGGAAATGCACCTCGACCTGCAGGCCAAGCTGCTCAAGGCCATCGAAGACCGCAAGATCCGCCGGCTGGGCTCGGAAAAGGAAATCAGCGTCGATGTCCAGATCCTGGCTGCCAGCAACCGCGACCTGGAAGATATGGTGCGCAACAGCAGCTTCCGCGGCGACCTTTTTCACCGGCTGAGCGTTTTCCGGCTGCAACTGCCGCCGCTGCGCCAGGTCAAGCAGGACCTGGAAGAACTGGTGCCATTGCTGATCGCGGAATTCAACGCCAAAGCCGGAAAGCAGGTGAAGGTCATTCCCGACGACGCCTGGAGCCTGCTCAAGGCCTATGACTGGCCCGGCAATGTCCGTGAACTCCGCAACGTCATCGAGCGCTGCGTGCTGTTCGCCGACGGCCCGGTATTCCCCACGCAATGGCTGCAATTGCCCGGCCAGCTCAACATTCCGCCGGCCCATCCCGCGGTCCCGGCCGGAACCGAGTGCATCGTGCTGCCCCTGGACGGCAGCATGGCGCTGGACGACATGGACTGCTACATCATCCGCACCACGCTCGATCGCTATGGCGGCAACGTCACCGCCGCGGCCCGGGCCCTGGGCGCCACCCGCGAGACGTTGCGCTATCGCATCCGCAAATACGGCCTCAAGGAAACCGCCTGATCCGCCCGTGCCCTTGTCGGATTTCCGACAAATCGCCGCACTATTCGGGTGCGATGACTTCACGAGCGACGGCCTCGATGGCGCCTAGGCCATGATTTTCAAGGCTTGGCTGGGACGGCACGGGATATGCTGGATACAGGGCAAGGACCCCGCGCTACGGAACGGCTTCGACCTCACCGATGACCGGAGGACATGCCGATGACCACGCCCATCGCAAGCCGCCTGCACAAGGCCAAGACCTTCCTGGTGCTGTGGGGCTGCGGCTGGAAACGCCGAAAGCTCCCCTCAGCAACCTCATACCGCATCGAATGGCAGGACCCCGCTTCCGGCGCCTGGTATGGCGACCGGACCGCCCTGCGGCTGTTGAAAGTCCAGGCCTTGGCGCCCTATGACCGGCCAGAGTCAACCGGCGGGCGTTATTGCCGGCGCTTCTGAGCCATCGATGCGCAACGGGCCGTACACGACCAGATCCCGACCCAGCGGCTGACAGCCGCAGTCGGCGATCCTGGCGGATTCCAGCCCGGAACCGCCGGTCCCGGTTTGGCCCCGAAACTGGGGCACGACGGTGATCACGCAGTAGTCCGCCAGCGCACCCTCGAGGAAACGGCCGATCAAGCCTGCATCGCCGTCGACCAGGAGGGAACGCACCCCGAGACCGAGGATCGCCGCCAACGCTGCCGCAAGGTCGATGTCGCCTCGGGCGTCCGCGGGTACCGCAACGACATCACCGGCGGTTGCCGGCGTGCCGGCCAGGGCGAGCCTCACCGGCGCTTTCGAACCATCGTGCCAAGCGAGCCGCAGCGCCGGCCCGGCCGGTTTCAATACCGCATCATGAGCGGCCCGCAGGGCAGCGGACAGCTCGCACGCCTCCGGCCCGGAAACCTGCGCGTCCCCTCCGCCCAGGCTCTGGGCGTGACTCAGCGTCACGAACGGCCGGCCGGGCGAAAGCGGGCCTTCAGCCAGGCGTTCGAACAGGGCAGCGAGGAACGGAAAACGGGGCCGCTTCCGCTCGAACGAGAGCATATGCGACATTTTCTCGACCTTGGCCCGGAGGTAACGGACGTTCTCCGGATGACTGGGCGCCTCGATCGGCACCCGAGCGCCGATGGGTATACCGTAGCGGCGCAGTTCGTCCAGCTTTTTGGGATTGTTGGTCATCAGCCGAACGCTCTTCACGCCCAGGTCTTCCAGGATGCGCGCGGCCACGTAATAGTCGCGCTCATCGGCCTGATGGCCCAGGCGCAGATTGGCCTCCACCGTATCCAGCCCCTCGTCCTGGAGGTTATAGGCCCGCAGCTTTTGCACCAGGCCGATGCCGCGCCCTTCCTGGCGCAGATACAGCAGCACGCCGCAATCCGCCTCACCGATTGCGCTCAGCGCCAGATCGAGCTGTTCGCCGCAGTCACAGCGGCGGGAACCGAACACGTCGCCGGTCAGGCACTCGGAATGGACGCGGGCCAGCACATTCTCCCTCCCCCTGACCTCACCTTTCACCAATGCCAGATGCTGCTTGTCGTCCTGGGCGCCGCCGTAGCAGTGGATGACGAAATCGCCGAAGCGGTTGGGAAGACGGGTGCTGACGAGCGCGTGAACGACGGAGGAAGTCCGGGTTTTCATGCAGGCGGTGAATTCCGAAAGAGTGCGGCTGAGCGGCGCTGGAACCGACGATCCGAGGCTTCGCTCAAGATGAAAATCTACGCTTATACACAAGTTTGGCAATGCATGCCAAGCGCATGGGCCTAGACGTGGGATCAGCAGGCCGACAAGATGTCATTCAGCGCCTCGAGGGACGCCGCCGGTGGCGCGCAGACCCGCCCGCGGCAGACATAGGCCAGCGGCCCGCTCGAACCCGGAACCCGTGCCGCCAGTTCCGGCGGCAGCCCGTCCGCATCGGCGGGAATCGCATAGACGAGGGCATCGGGACAAGCTTCGAGCGCCCGCATGCGCCACGGGGCCAGCGCCTCGCCTTGGCCCCGCAGGATGACCAGCGGCGGCGGGGTGAGCCATTCCCGCGCCGCATTCATCAAAGCGCCGTGGGCATGGGGGTACTGGGCCATCGCCCGCCGCGCCGCCCTCAGGCCCCGTTCGGCCGCATCGGCATAGCGCAGGTCCCCCGTCAGGCCGGCGAGCCGGATCAGCGCGCGGATCGCGACGCCGTTGCCGGACGGCATGGACTCGTCCATCCAGGGCTTGGGACGCTGGATGAGCGCTTCGTGATCGGCCGAGGTAAAGAAGAACCCGCCGTATTCGGCATCCTCGAAACGCTCCAGCAACCGGTCCGCCAAGTCGGCCGCCCAGTCCAGATCGTCCGTGCGCCAGTGCGTCTGCAGGCGTTCCAGCGCCGCATCCAGCAGGAAGGCGTGGTCGTCGAGATAGGCATCGAACCGTGCCCGCCCGTCCTTGTAGACCGACATCAGCCGGCCATCGACGTCCATGGTCCGGCGCACGAACTCGAAGGCCCGGGCCGCGGAGTCCTCGAAATCGTCCCGTCCCAGCAAACGCCCGGCCACGGTCATGCCCCGGATCATGAGGCCGTTCCAGGAAGCGATGACTTTGTCGTCCCGACCGGGCCACACCCGCTGATCCCGCATGGAAAGCAAGCGGGCGCGAGCCGAGGCCAGGAGCCTTGCGGTCTGGTCCGGGGATTTCCCCACGGCGCCGGCGACGGCCTCCAGCGGTTCGGCCACGTGCAGATGCCAATGACCCTCGAAGTTCGGGGTCTCGTCCAGGCCATAATGGCGGGAAAACACCGCGTACTCGTCCTCGGTGAGCAGCGCCCGCACTTGCAGGCGATCCCAGACGTAGAACCTGCCCTCCTCACCCTCCGAATCCGCGTCGAAAGCCGCGTAGTAGCCGCCTTCCGGGGACTGCATCTCGCGGATCACCCATTCGGCGGTTTCGATCGCGACGGCGGCGTAGGCCGGATCGCCGGTGTGCGCCGCCATCCTGGCATACAGCTCAAGCAACGGACCGTTGTCATAGAGCATCTTCTCGAAATGCGGAATCTCCCAGCGTTCGTCCACCGAGTAGCGGGCGAAGCCGCCGCCGAGGTGATCGTAGATGCCACCGCGAGCCATGCCGTCGAGCGTCGTGCGAAGCATCTCGAAACCCTCGCCATCCGAGTGCAGCAGGAATTCGAGATCGGCTGTGTGCGGGAACTTGGGTGCGGAACCGAATCCGCCGTGGACGGGATCGAAGTTTGTCCGCAGCGCATGCCTCGCCCGCGCCAGCAGTTCGGCATCCGGCAGCTCAGCGCCGTGGCCTTCACGGCCCATGGCCGCCAGAGCCTCGCGCAACACCTGGCCGTTCTGGGCAAGGTCGCCGCGGTGCTCGGCATAGAAGGCGGCCAGCTGGTGCAGCACCGAGACGAAGGCCGGCATGCCATAGCGCGGTTCCTTGGGGAAATAGGTGCCGGTGAAGAACGGCACCAGATCGTGCGGATTCAGGCAGACCGTGAGAGGCCAGCCCCCGCCCCGCCGCGAGAGCATCTGGTGGACGGTCTGATAGATGCGGTCGAGATCGGGCCGCTCTTCGCGGTCCACCTTGATGTTGACGAACAGACGGTTCATGACTTCCGCCGTCGCCCCGTCCTCGAACGATTCGTGCGCCATGACATGGCACCAGTGACAGGCGGAATAGCCGATCGACAGCAGGATCGGCCGGTCGGAACGGCGGGCCTCCTCCAGCGCCTCCGGCCCCCAGGGATACCAATCCACCGGATTGTGGGCGTGCTGCAGCAGATAGGGACTGGTCTCGCCTTTCAGGCGGTTGGCGTGCTGTTGGTTGCGCATGCGCGGCCGGCGTTTCGGATGAGGGGAATGGCCCAAGTGTATCAGCTCCCCGCCTTTTCCGAGTATTCCGCTAGGAATAAAGCGGGTTTCAGGCGCCGTTTTCAGCGGCATCCCGTGCGCCCGGAAGCGGAAACGCCGTTTACTGCACCAGCGCCAGCAGAACGCCCGCGGCCACGGCGGAGCCGATCACGCCGGCCACGTTCGGTCCCATGGCATGCATCAGGAGGAAGTTGTGGGGATTGCTCTCCTGGCCCACCTTGTTGGCCACCCGTGCCGACATCGGGACGGCGGAGACACCGGCCGCGCCGATCAGGGGGTTGATCTGGTGCGAAGTGAAGCGGTTCATCAGCTTCGCCATCAGCACCCCGGAGGCCGTGCCGAAGCCGAAGGCGATGGCGCCGAGCACGAGGATCCCCAAGGTCTCCGGCCGGAGGAAGGCATTCGCACTCAGCTTGGAGCCGACCGAAAGCCCCAGGAATATGGTGACGATGTTGATCAGCTCGTTCTGGGACGTTTTGCTCAGCCGTTCGACCACGCCGCATTCGCGCATCAGGTTACCCAGGCAGAACATGCCGATCAGGGGCGCGGCCGACGGCAGCAGCAAGGCGGTCAGGATCAGCAACACGACCGGGAAAATGACTTTCTCGGTCTTGCCGACGACGCGCAACTGGGTCATCTCGATCAGACGTTCTTCCGGCGTGGTCAGGGCACGCATGATCGGCGGCTGAATCAGCGGCACCAGGGCCATATAGGAATAGGCCGCCACGGCAATGGCCCCGAGCAGGTCGGGTGCCAGCCTGGAGGCGACGTAGATGGCGGTTGGACCGTCCGCGCCGCCGATGATGGCGATGGCCGCGGCATCCTTGAAGCTGAACTGCAGGCCGGGTACCAGGTTCAGCGCCAGCGCGCCGAACAGGGTGCCGAAGATGCCGAACTGGGCAGCCGCTCCCAGCAGGAGTGTCTTGGGATTGGCCAGCATGGGGCCGAAGTCGGTCATCGCTCCCACGCCCATGAAGATCAAGAGCGGAAATATCCCGGACTTGATGCCGAAATAGAGATAGGACAGCAGCCCTCCCTCTTCGGCGATCCCGGCCACGGGAATGTTGCTGAGCACCGCGCCGAACCCGATCGGCAGCAGCAGCAGAGGCTCGAAGCCCTTGCGGATGGCCAGGTAGATGAGCAGGAACCCGACCGTCATCATGACGACCTGTCCCCACTGGAAATTGGACAGGCCGGTGCTGCTCCACAATTCGACGAATCCGTTCATGGATCGGCCCGCCTCAGCCCAGAGTGACCAGCACGTCGCCGGTGTTGACGGTATCGCCCGGCTTCACGGCGATGCCCACCACGACGCCGCCGCCGCGCGCCCTCACCTCGGTCTCCATTTTCATGGCCTCCATGACGACGACCACCTGACCTTCGGCCACCTTCTGCCCTTCCGTGACATTGATGCGCAGCACATGTCCCGCCATCGGCGCGTTGACCGATTCGCTGACGACCTGGGAAGCGAGAATCTGTGCCGCCGTGGACGGCGAAGCGGCGCCGGTCACCGGATTGATCGCCCCGATGGCGCCGCCCGGAGCCACCTCGACCCGATAGCTGCGGCCGTTGACCGTGACCGTGTACAGCCTGGCCCCATCGGGCGACACCGCCTCGCCGGTCACCGCGGCCACGGGAGCGGCAGGCTCGGCGCCGGGTGCCGGCTCGAAGGCCGCCGGATTGCCCCGATTCTGCAGGAAACGCCAGCCGACCTGGGGAAACAGGGCGTAGGTCAGCACGTCCTCGACCTGCGGGGAGGAAAGCTTGATGCCGTGCTCCTTGGCCAGGCGCTTCAATTCGTCCGTCAGCTTCTTGAGCTCGGGCTCCAGGAGATCGGCGGGGCGGCAGGTGATCGGCTCGTCGCCTTTGAGCACACGGGACTGCAGTTCGGCATTGACCGGCGCCGGGGTGGCGCCGTATTCGCCCCTCAGGACACCGGCGGTTTCCTTGGTGATGGTCTTGTAGCGCTCCCCTGCGAGCACGTTGAACACGGCCTGGGTACCGACGATCTGCGAGGTCGGCGTCACCAGCGGAATGAAGCCCAGATCCTCGCGGACCTTCGGAATCTCCCGCATCACTTCGTCGAAGCGGTCCAGCGCGCCCTGCTCCTTGAGCTGGCTCTCCAGGTTGGTGAGCATCCCACCCGGCACCTGCGCCACCAGAATGCGGCTGTCGACACCCTTGAGGCTGCCCTCGAACTTGGCGTACTTCTTTCGGACCTCGCGGAAATAGGCCGCGATTTCCTCCAGCAAGCGGATATCGAGACCGGTGTCACGCTCGCGCCCCTGGAAGATGGCCACGACGGCCTCGGTGGGGCTGTGGCCATAGGTCATGCTCATCGACGAAATCGCCGTATCGACGTTGTCGATACCGGCCTCGACCGCCTTCACGATGGCTGCCGTGCTCAGCCCGGTGGTCGCATGGCACTGCATGTGGATCGGCACGCCGACTTCCTGCTTGAGGCGGCCGACCAGCTCTTCGGCGACGTAAGGCTTGAGCAAGCCCGCCATGTCCTTGATACAAATCGAATGGGCGCCCATGTCCTCCAGGCGCTTGGACAAATCGACCCACATGTCGATCGTGTGCACCGGGCTGACGGTATAAGAAATCGCGCCCTGAGCATGCTTGCCCATGGCGACCGTGGCGCGGATGGCTTTTTCGAAGTTGCGGAGGTCGTTGAGCGCGTCGAAGATGCGGAACACGTCGACGCCGTTCTCAGCCGAACGCTCCACGAATTTTTCCACCACGTCGTCGGCGTAATGGCGATAGCCCAGCAGGTTCTGGCCCCGCAGCAGCATCTGCAGGCGGGTGTTCGGCAGGGCCTTCTTCAGGGCCCGCAGGCGCACCCACGGATCTTCACCCAGATAGCGGATGCAGGCATCGAAGGTCGCACCGCCCCAGGCTTCCAAGGACCAGAATCCGACCTTGTCCAGCTTGGGACAGATCGGCAGCATGTCCTCAAGACGAAAGCGGGTGGCCAACAGGGACTGATGTGCATCGCGCAGGACGACGTCAGTAATGCCCAAGGGGGTTGCCATGCAAAAACTCCTTAGAATGTGCCTTGCTTGTTTTGATAGCGGTGGATCGCAGCCGTGATCGCAGCGACGATTTCCGCCTCGTCCTCACCCCCGACATTCCTGACGGGTACGGTGCTCGCCGGCTTCAGCACGATCGGCTCCTCCGGCGAATAACGGCCGAGCAGCCGCGACGTCGCGTGGATGACTCCCACCAACAGCGCCAGAAACAGGAACACGATGGTCATGCCGATGAGCATGAGCCTGCTCCCGGCCAGCAAGAGCTCTGGGATCGACGATTCCATGCGGGAAATTTCAGGTTTGCGAAAAAACGCCGGAATGATAAAGCGCTCCGGCGGGAAAGTCGAACTACGCCGCCGGTGCGGTCCACCTCCGCGCTTCGACGGCACATCAGGGGAAGGGTGAAAAACTCGCTTCGGTTCAGCGATTGAGCTGAAGCATGTTCTGGTCGTCCCTGGAGCCACGCTGCTCTTCGTACCGCTGCTGCGGCTCCTTCGGTTTGAGCGTGAGCTTGGCGATGCCGGTCCAGCCGGCCATGAACATCAGCATTGCGATCGACGATACCGTCACCGACGCCGTCAGCCGGTCCGGGCGTTTCGCCCAGAACAACACCCACTTGGGCTTGATCAGGCTGATGATCATGCCGATGACGAAAAAGACGGCGGCGAATGCCACCAGAATTCTTAAGAGCATCACCTTGGTAGCCAGGTCCATACGCACATCCTCGAAACGAGTCATTCGGGAAAACCGCGATTAAACCGGATTCGGTGAATCCGCGCCACTCGCTCTGCCCATGCCGGACCCGGTCAGCGCGCGGCAGTCTTCGAAACGAGCCGCTCCGCCCACCGGTATCGCCCGGTTCCAGCCGTCGCCGTCGACCGTCAGCGCAGCACCGGCCTGACAAACGGCGTTCCGCACTCGGGTCACCGTTCCCTCGACCGGCAGGGCGACGTGCCAGACCTTGTGAACCCGCGCCGTGTTCTGCACTTCGACATGGGCGCAGTCGCTTGTCTCCGAGTCCGTCGCGGAGGTCAGGACCGCCATCAGGCCGGCGCCCTAGGGGGAAGCTCGATGGCGGGATCAGCCGCGCCGCCAGGCAACGCACGACCGCCGCCCGCCATTCCCCCGGAAAAATCATCGCCGTGAACAGCACCAGACCTGGGATTCCTGCGTCATGACCCGCGCAGGAACGAGATGTCATCCGGCCCCACCGGAACGGCGATGCCGATGAGGCCAAGGCCGTGCCAAGCTGGCGCAGCCCTTGTCATGCATGCGCCACAGCGCATCAGCAGGGGCCGGAAACGGATTCTTCGATGGCTTCGGGCGACAGGATTCGGGGATTGACACCCGAGTAAGGAACTAGGAAATTAGTCGGACACGCGTCAACTGGTAAAATCGCCCAGTCAATTCCCCATCTCTTCAGGTAACGCATGATGAATCGCAAACAGACTGTCGGCGTGCGCGTCGGTTCGGTACAGATCGGGGGCGGCGCGCCCATCGTGGTCCAGTCCATGACCAACACCGACACCGCCGACGTGGCGGGAACCGTTCGCCAGGTGATCGACCTGGCCCGGGCCGGTTCGGAACTGGTGCGCCTCACCGTCAACAACGAGGAAGCCGCGGAAGCCGTGCCGCGCATCCGCGAGGAACTCGATCGCCAAGGCTGCAACGTGCCGCTGGTAGGCGACTTCCATTTCAATGGCCACAAGCTGCTCGAAAAATACCCCGCCTGTGCCGAGGCGCTGGGCAAGTTCCGCATCAATCCGGGCAACGTCGGACGCGGCTCCAAGCGCGACCCGCAGTTCGCCCAGATGATCGAATTCGCCTGCCGCTACGACAAGCCGGTCCGCATCGGCGTCAACTGGGGCAGCCTGGACCCGTCGGTGCTGGCCCGTTTGCTCGACGAGAACGCCCGGCTCGCCGAGCCCCGCCTCCTGCCCGAAGTGATGCGCGAAGCCGTGATCACCTCGGCGCTGGAAAGCGCGGAAAAGGCGCAGAGCTTCGGCCTGGCGAAGGACCGCATCGTGCTGTCGTGCAAGATGAGCGGGGTGCAGGAGCTGATCTCCGTCTACGAGTCCTTGTCGAGCCGCTGCGACTACGCCCTGCACCTGGGGCTGACCGAGGCCGGCATGGGCTCCAAGGGCATCGTCGCCTCCACCGCCGCGCTGTCCGTGCTGCTGCAGCAGGGCATCGGCGACACCATCCGCATCTCGCTCACCCCCGAACCCGGCGCCGACCGCAGCCTGGAAGTCATCGTCGCCCAGGAAATCCTGCAAACCTTAGGTCTGCGCTCGTTCACCCCCATGGTGATCTCCTGCCCCGGCTGCGGCCGCACCACCAGCGACTATTTCCAGAAACTGGCCCAGCAGATCCAGTCGCACCTGCGCCACAAGATGCCCGAATGGCGCAAGCGCTATCACGGGGTGGAAGACATGCACGTCGCCGTCATGGGCTGCGTGGTGAACGGCCCGGGCGAGAGCAAGAACGCCAACATCGGCATCAGCCTGCCCGGCAATGGCGAACAACCGGTCGCGCCGGTGTTCGAGGACGGCGTCAAGACGGTGACGCTGAAGGGCGACCGCATCGCCGAGGAATTCCAGGAACTGGTCGAGCGCTACATCGAATCCCACTACGGAAGCCGGGCCGAAGCCTGAGCCGCCTCAACTCTCCGCAGCAGGCGCCGCATCAACGTCCAAGCGTTCGAGTTCACGCGCACTGAACCCCGCGCGCCGGCGGAGTTCGGCATTGAAAGGTCCTCGGACCTGGCCGCGCATATGGCGCCGCACCAGGGAAAAATACTCCTCTTCGGGATCGACGCCGCGCTGCCCGCAAAGCCACCGGAACCAGTGCGAGCCCAGGGCCACGTGGCCGACCTCGTCGTGGAGGATGCGCTCGAGGATGGCGACGCTCCGTTCGTCGCCGACCTGCCGCAGCCTCTCGATCATGCCCGGCGTCACGTCCAGCCCGCGTGCCTCCATGAAGCGCGGCACCATGGCCATGCGGGCCGCGGCATCGTAGGCGGTGTCCTCCGCGAGGCTCCACAACCCGCCGTGGGCCGGCAGATCGCCGTAATCGGCGCCGAGTTCCCTCAGCCGCTGCCGCACCAGCGCGAAGTGCTCCGCCTCTTCCGCCGCCACCCTCGACCAATCGCGGTAATAGCCTTCCGGCAGCCCGCGGAAGCGGTAGAGATGATCCCAGGCCAGTTGGATGGCGCTGAACTCGATGTGGGCCACCGCGTGCAATAGCGCCACCCGGCCCTGGAGGGTGTTGATACCGCGACGCGGCAGATCGCGCGGATCGACCCGCGGCGGGCGCTCCGGGAAACGGGCGAAGCCGATCGGCAGGGGCTCGCCTTCGGCTCCGAAATCAAGCTCGCCGGCCAGACAGGCCTGCCAAGCTTCGCGGGACAATGCCAGCTTGGTGTCGATGTCGGGCGAGCCGAGGCAGCGCTCGGCATACGCGTATCCGTTCCCGGTCATGCCCACCGCCGCGACGAATCCCTGCGATCCGCCCTCAAGCCGCTTCCACGGCCTTCACCGCCGCCGCCCGCTCGGCATAAGCCGGCGTCTGGTCGAAGTTCAGGTAGCGGTAGGTATCGGCCGCGGCCTCATCGATCTTGCCGGCATAAGCCATGTATTCCTCCACGCTCGGAATCCGGCCCAGAATGGAACAGACCGCTGCCAGTTCGGCCGAAGCCAGGAACACCTGGGCACCGGCGCCGAGGCGGTTGGGAAAGTTGCGGGTGGAGGTCGACACCACCGTGGCATTGTCGGCCACCCGCGCCTGGTTGCCCATGCACAAGGAACAGCCGGGCATCTCGGTGCGGGCGCCGGCCTTGCCGTAGGTGGCGTAATAGCCTTCCTCGGTGAGCTGAGCCTGGTCCATGCGGGTGGGCGGGGCGATCCACAACCGGGTCGGGGTGGGTTTGCCGAAAGCTTCCAGCAGCCTGCCGGCGGCGCGGAAGTGGCCGATGTTGGTCATGCAGGAACCGAGGAACACCTCGTCGATGTGGGTGCCGGCGACCTGTGACAGCGGCTTGACGTCGTCCGGATCGTTGGGGCAGCACAGCAAGGGCTCGGTGATCTGGTTCAGGTCGATCTCGATGATTTCGGCGTATTCGGCGTCCGCATCCGCCTCCAGCAACTGCGGATCGGCCAGCCAGGCTTCCATCGCATCGATGCGCCGCCGCAGGGTGCGCGCGTCGCCGTAGCCTTCGGCGATCATCCAGCGCAGCAGGGTGATGTTGGAATGCAGGTATTCTTCGATCGGCGCCTTGTTCAGCTTGATGGTGCAGGCCGCCGCCGAACGCTCGGCGGAGGCGTCGGCCAGCTCGAAGGCCTGTTCGACCTTGAGATCCGGCAGTCCCTCGATTTCCAGGATGCGGCCGGAGAACACGTTCTTCTTGCCCTGCTTCTCGACCGTCAGCAAGCCCCGCTGCAGCGCCGCATAGGGAATCGCGTGCACCAGATCGCGCAGGGTGATCCCGGGCTGCATCTCGCCCTTGAAGCGGACCAGCACGGATTCCGGCATGTCCAGCGGCATCACCCCGGTAGCGGCGGCGAAGGCCACCAGCCCGGAACCGGCGGGGAATGAGATGCCGATCGGGAAGCGGGTATGCGAATCGCCGCCGGTACCGACGGTATCCGGCAGCAGCATGCGGTTGAGCCAGGAATGGATGATGCCATCGCCCGGACGCAGGGACACGCCGCCGCGGTTCATGATGAAATCCGGCAGGGTATGGTGGGTCTCGATGTCGACCGGCTTGGGATAGGCCGCGGTGTGGCAGAACGACTGCAACACCAGATCGGCCGAAAAGCCGAGGCAGGCCAGATCCTTGAGCTCGTCCCGCGTCATCGGGCCGGTGGTATCCTGCGAGCCCACCGTCGTCATGTGCGGTTCGCAGTAGGTGCCGGGGCGGATACCGGCCACGCCGCAGGCCTTGCCCACGATCTTCTGCGCCAGGGTATAGCCCTTGCCAGCATCGGTCTGCGCCTTGGGCCGGCGGAAGACTTCCGAAGGCGGCAGGCCCAAAGCCCTGCGGGCGCGGTCGGTGAGGCCGCGGCCGATGATCAGGTTGATGCGCCCGCCGGCCCGCACTTCATCCAACAGGATGTCGCTCTTGAGCGCGAACCGGCACAGCTCGGCGCCGCTACCGTGGCTCCGCACCACACCCTCGTACGGGTAGATGTCGATCACATCGCCCATCTGCATGGCGGTGACGTCGCATTCGATGGGCAAGGCGCCCGAGTCTTCCATGGTGTTGAAGAAGATCGGCGCGATCTTGCCGCCGATGCAGACCCCGCCCTGTCGCTTGTTGGGCACGTGGGGAATGTCCTCGCCGATGAACCAGAGCACGGAATTCGTGGCCGACTTGCGCGACGACCCGGTGCCGACCACGTCGCCCACATAGGCCACCGGGAAGCCTTTGGCCTTGAGTTCGGCGATCTGCGCTTCGGCATCGTAAATCCCCTCGCGCGGCACCTTCAGCATGGCCTTGGCGTGCAGCGGGATGTCCGGGCGCGACCAGGCGTCCTGGGCCGGCGACAGGTCGTCGGTATTGGTCTCGCCGGCCACCTTGAACACGGTCACGGTCAGCTTCTCGGGCACCTCCGGGCGGGAGGTGAACCATTCGGCTTCGGCCCAGGAACGCAGCACGGCCTGGGCATGGACGTTGCCGGCTTCCGCCTTGACCTGCACGTCGTGGAAGGCGTCGAACATGAGCAGGGTGCGGGACAAGCCGTGAGCCGCCACCGGGGCCAGCGCCGGATGGTCCAGCAACTCGATCAGCGGCGCGACGTTGTAGCCGCCCAGCATGGTGCCGAGCAGCTCGACGGCCTGCCTGGGCGACACGATCGGCGAAACCGCCTCTCCCCGGGCGACGGCCGCCAGAAAACCCGCCTTCACGTAAGCCGCCTCGTCCACCCCCGGCGGCACACGGTTGCTCAGGAGATCGAGCAGAAACGCCTCCTCGCCGGCGGGCGGCGCCTTCAGCAGTTCCACCAGGGCGGCGGTCTGTTCGGCGGTCAGCGGCTTGGGCACGACACCCTGTGCGGCACGTTCGGCCACGTGCTCTCGGTAGTGGGTCAGCATGTTCGAACCTTGAGATGGTGATGGAAAACGACCCCGCCCTCCTCGCGGCCAGCCACCGGGAGAATTCGAATTCGTGCGGGAAACATGGGAGGCTATTATAGGGAATAACCTCCCCGAAACGGCACGCGCAGACAATGACGACGCTCTATATCAGCCATCCGGTCTTTCTCCGCCATGACACCGGCCCCGGCCATCCGGAAGGTTCGGTGCGCCTCGCCGCCATCGAGACCGCCCTGGCGGCGCCGGAATTCCAGGGCCTCCGGCGTCTGCAAGCACCGCGCGCCGAAATCTCCCGGCTCGAACTGGTCCATGCCAAGGGACACATCGAACGGGTGTTCGCCGCGATTCCGCAGACCGGCCATCACTTCGTCGATGCCGATACGGTGGTCTCGCCCGAATCCGGTGAGGCCGCCCTGCACGCGGTCGGCGCGGTGTGCCTGGCCGTGGATCAGGTGATGGGCAAGCAAGCGCGCAACGCCTTCTGCGCGGTGCGCCCGCCGGGACATCACGCGGAACCGGACGCGGCCATGGGCTTCTGCCTGTTCAACAACGTCGCCATCGCCGCCGCCCATGCCCTCGCCAACCACGGGCTGCAGCGCGTCGCCATCATGGATTTCGACGTGCATCACGGCAACGGCACCCAGGCCGCCTTCAGGCGCAACCCGGCGGTCCTGTATGTCTCGACCCACCAGTATCCCTGGTATCCGGGGACGGGCAGTGCCAAGGAAACCGGCGTCGGCAACCTGGTCAACATCCCCCTGCCCGCGGGCACGGGCTCCGCGGCCTACCGCAAGGCCGTCACGGACACCGCGCTGCCCGCCATCGACCGCTTCCGGCCCGAACTCATCCTGGTGTCGGCCGGCTTCGACGCCCACCGCGACGACCCGCTGGCCGGCCTCGCGCTCACCGAGGACGACTACGCCTGGATCACCGCGGAACTCATGAAGCTGGCGGACCGCCATGCCTGCGGGCGCGTCGTGTCGGTGCTCGAAGGCGGTTACGCCCTTGAGGCCCTGGGCCGCAGCGTCGCGGCCCATGTCCGGACACTGCTCCTGCCCAGCCCGGGCGCCCTCGCAGCGGCGGCAGCCTAGGCCGTGCCTCGCCCGATGGCGAAATAGTCGAAGCCCTGCGCCTTCATGTGCGCGGGATCGTAGATGTTGCGGCCGTCGAAGACCGCGGGACGCGTGAGGGTGTGCCTGATTTCGTCGAAATCGGGGCTGCGGAACACGTTCCATTCGGTGACCACCGCCAGCGCATCGGCGCCCTGCAGGGCCGATTCCGGCGAATCGCACAGGATCAGGTCCGCCCGCTCGCCGTAGAGGCGATGCGCCTCCTCCCTCGCCACCGGGTCGAAGGCGCGTACTTTCGCTCCCGCCCGCCACAAGGCTTCCATCAGCGTGCGGCTGGGCGCTTCGCGCATGTCGTCGGTGTTCGGCTTGAAGGCCAGTCCCCAGACGGCGATGGTCCTGCCGGCCAGATCGCCGCCGAAATAGGCGCTGATCTTCTCGAACAGCTTCTCCTTCTGGCGGTCGTTCACCGCTTCCACCGCCTGCAATAAGGGGGCGGGATAGCCGACGTCACGGGCGGTGCGCTCGAGCGCCTTGACGTCCTTGGGGAAGCAGGAACCGCCGTAACCGCAGCCGGGATAGATGAAGTGGTAGCCGATGCGCGGATCGGAGCCGATGCCGACGCGGACCTTCTCGATGTCGGCGCCGAGCCGCTCGGCGAGGTTGGCCAGCTCGTTCATGAAGCTGATCTTGGTGGCCAGCATGGCATTGGCGGCGTACTTGGTCAGCTCGGCGGAGCGGATGTCCATGCACACCATGCGGTCGTGGCTGCGGTTGAACGGGGCGTAGAGCGCGCGCAGCAGTTCGGTGGTGCGCGGGTTGTCGGTGCCGACCACGATCCGGTCCGGCTTCATGAAATCCTCGATGGCCGCGCCCTCCTTGAGGAATTCCGGATTGGAGACGACGTCGAACTCGATGGCGGCCCCGCGCCGGGCCAGCACCTCGCCCACGGCTCCCCGCACCTTGTCCGCCGTGCCCACCGGCACGGTGGATTTGTTGACGATGACCCGGTAGTCGCGCATCCGCTCGCCGATGCTGCGCGCCACGGCCAGCACGTACTGCAAATCGGCCGAGCCGTCCTCGTCAGGCGGGGTGCCGACGGCGATGAACTGGAACAGGCCATGGCTCACGCCGAGGTCGACGTCGGTGGTGAACTGCAGGCGGCCGGCCGCCATGTTGCGCTTGATGATGGTGTCGAGGCCCGGCTCGTAGATCGGCACCTCACCCTGGTTGAGACGCTGGATCTTGCCCGCGTCGATGTCGATGCAGACGACGTCGTTGCCGACCTCGGCCAGACAGGCGCCGGTGACCAGGCCGACATAGCCGGAACCAAAGATGGTGACTTTCATGCGGTTTCCTTAAAGAAGCGAGAAGGGAGGGATACGAAAGACCGTCTCAAGCGAAACGGGCCAGATCGGCCTGAATGTCGGCAAGGCTCTCCAGGCCGACGGCGATGCGGATCAGCCCGTCGGCGATGCCGGCGGCGGCCCGGGCTTCCGGGCTCAGGCGGCCATGGGTGGTGGTCGCCGGATGGGTGATGGTGGTCTTGGCATCGCCGAGATTGCCGGTGATCGACAGCAGCCGGGTGCTGTCGATCAGCCGCCAGGCGGCTTCCTGCCCGCCCTTCACCTCGAAACTGACGATGCCGCCGAAGCCGGACTGCTGGCTGGCGGCGAGTTCGTGCTGGGGATGGCTGGGCAGGCCCGGGTAATGCACCCGCTCCACCCAGGGCTGCGCCTCCAGCCAGCGGGCCAGACCGAGCGCGTTCTCGCAGTGGGCTTTCATCCGTAGACCCAGCGTCTCCAGGCCTTTGAGGAACACCCAGGCGTTGAACGGGCTCATCGCGGGACCGCCGGTGCGCAGGAAGGGATAGATTTCGGCATCAAGCAAATCGCGCCCGCCGACGATGGCGCCGCCCACACAGCGGCCCTGACCGTCCAGGTACTTGGTGGCCGAATGGATCACGATGTCCGCGCCCAGGGCCAGCGGCCGCTGCAAGGCCGGGGTGCAGAAGCAGTTGTCCACCACCAGCAGGCAGCCGCGGGCATGGGCGATTTCGGCGAGCCTTGGGATGTCGGCGATTTCGGTGAGCGGATTGGACGGGGTCTCCAGAAACAGGAAACGGGTCTCGGGCCGGATGGCCGCCTCCCAGCCTTCATCATCGGTGAGGCCGACGAACGTCGTGGGCACCCCGAACTTGGCCAGGTAGTTCTGGAACAGCATGGTGGTGTTCCCGAAAACGCCGCGCGAGCACACCACGTGATCGCCTGCCTTCAGCAGCCCGAACGCCGTGCTGGCGATGGCGGCCATGCCGGAACCGACGGCGATGCAACGCTCCCCGCCCTCCAGCGCGGCGAGCCTTTCCTCGAAGGTGCGCACCGTGGGGTTGGTGAAACGCGAGTAGATGTTGCCCGGCGCCTTGCCGGCGAAGCGCTCGGCGGCCTCGGCGGCACTCCGGAATACGTAGCTGGAAGTGGCGAAGATCGGCTCCGCGTGCTCCTGCTCCATCGTCCGCCGCTGCCCGGCGCGCACGGCCCGGGTTTCCATGGCGAATTCGTTCCAGTCCAGATCGTCCACGGCCCTCTCCTTTAGACGGTGTTGTAAAGATCGATGGCCGTCGCGCCGGCTTCCCGCAGGGCCTTCGCCCCGTCCGAGCGGTGCTTGCTCAGACGGTCCAGATAGGCCTGGTCGATGTCGCCGGTGACGTAGTCCTTGTCGAAGCAGGACGTGTCGAATCGGGGGATGAACGGGTTGCCCTTCTGCACCGATTCGATTAGATCGGCCAGGTCCTGGTAGACCAGCCAATCCGCGCCCAGCTCTTCCCGCACTTCCTCGTCGGTCCGGCCGTGCGCGATCAGTTCCTCGACCGCCGGCATGTCGATGCCATAGACATTGGGGTAGCGCACCGGCGGCGAGGCCGAGGCGAAATAGACCTTGCGGGCGCCGGCGTCGCGGGCCATCTGGATGATCTGGGTCGAGGTGGTGCCGCGCACGATGGAATCGTCCACCAGCAGCACGTTCTTGCCCTTGAACTCCAGATCGATGGCATTGAGTTTCTGTCGCACCGATTTCTTGCGCAGGGTCTGGCCAGGCATGATGAAGGTGCGCCCGATGTAGCGGTTCTTGATGAAGCCTTCGCTGTATTTCACCCCCAGCCGGTTGGCGAGCTGCAGCGCAGACGTTCGGCTGGTGTCCGGGATGGGGATGACCACGTCGATGTCGTGCTCGGGGCGCTCCCGGAGAATCTTGTCGGCCAGCTTGTCGCCCATGCGCAGCCGGGCCTTGTAGACGGAGATGTCGTCGATGATGGAGTCCGGCCGGGCGAAATAGACGAATTCGAAGATACACGGCGAATACACGACGTGTTCGGCGCACCGCCGGGTATGCAGGGTGCCGTCCTTCTCGATCAGGATCGCCTCGCCCGGCGCCACGTCCCGGACCAGCTCGAACCCCAGCACGTCCAGCGCCACGCTCTCGGAGGCGATCATGTATTCCTTGCCGTCATTGCCGTCGCGCTCGCCGAACACCAGGGGACGAATCCCGTGCGGATCGCGAAAGCCGACGACGCCGAAACCGGTGATCATCGCCACTACGGCATAAGCGCCGCGGCAGCGCCGGTGCACCGCGGAGACGGCGCGGAACACGTCGTCCGCCGACACCCGCAGCTTGCCGATCCCCTGCATTTCGTGGGCGAAGACATTGAGCAGGACTTCCGAATCCGAATCGGTATTGATGTGGCGCTGGTCCTGCCGGAACAGCTCACGCTTGAGCGTTTCCGCGTTGGTCAAGTTGCCGTTGTGGGCGAGCGAGATGCCATACGGCGAATTGACGTAGAACGGCTGGGCTTCGGCGGTGCTGGAACAGCCCGCCGTGGGATAGCGCACATGGCCGATACCCATCGAGCCCTTCAGCTCGACCATATGGCGGGTGTGGAACACGTCCCGCACCAAGCCGCTTTCCTTGCGCAGATGCAGCCGCTCCCTTTCGCAGGTCACGATGCCGGCGGCGTCCTGGCCGCGATGCTGAAGCACGGTAAGCGCCTCGTACAATTCCTGGTTGACTTCATCGTTGGAAACGATACCGGCAATTCCGCACATAGCCTGAACCTGTAAAGCAATTAGAGCAATGGAACGAGGGGGTGTTAAGGATAGGCCACTTGGCCTGCGATTTCAGCCGGCAGCAGCGTCTTGATCCACAACGCCATGGACTGGAACGGCGGGATCAGGCGCGACTCCCGCCACCACGGGTCCCTGGGCAGCGGCGTGAACCCGGCCAGGAGCACCAGCACCGAGACCAGCAGCACGCCGCGCGCCAGCCCGAACACCAGCCCGGCCAGCCGGTCGGTGCCGCCCAGCCCGGTGCCCGTCACCAGCCGCCCGAGCAGAAAAGCAGTGAGGCCGCCCGCCATCAGGCTGACCAGGAAGATCGCGACGAAGGCGGCGCCGAGCCGCAGCGAGGGCACCGAGATCAGGTTCTCGAGATGGACCGCCAGGTCCTGGCTGAACCGCAGCCCCAGCCAGATCGACACAGCCCAGGCTGCCAGCGAGAACACCTCTCGCACCAAGCCGCGGACCAGCCCGACCAATGCGGACAAGCCCATCAACGCGATGATGAGATAATCGGCCCAGGTCAGATCACCCGCGACCGCCGTGCCCTGCGGAAACATCGCCTAGCGGGCGCGGGACGGCACCAGATAGCCGCGGATGCCGGCGACCGATTCGAGTTGGCGCAGCGCCTGCTCGGCCTTGGCCTTGTCGGGCTCCGGCCCGATCCGAACGCGGTAGGTCACCTTCCCGGTGCTGCCGCGGACGGTTTCGGCATAGGCCGACAACTTGTTCTGGCGCAGTTTTTCGACCAGCGCCTTGGCATTGGCCTCCTCGACGAAGCTTCCCGCCTGCACCAGCCAGACCGAAGAACCGGCGGCCGGCGTCGCGAGCGGCGCGTTTTCCGGCTTGCGGACCGGAGGCTCGGCCGGCATCGCCTTCGCCTGAGGCTTGTTCGCCTTTTCGGTCGGCGGCTTGCTCTCGGCCGGCGGAGCGGTTGCGGCGGGCATTTTCTTCGGTGCGGCCGGCTTCGCCGTGGGTTTGACCGTCGGCGCCGCTTCCGCAGGCGACATGTCCTCTTCCACCCATGCGTCGGCCGGCGCTTCCTCCGGTTCGGCGGTCTGTCCGGGTTTCTCCTTCTGCGGCGCCGCTCCGCGTTTCGCTGCCGGCGAAGGCTGGGCCGCGCCTTCCCCACCGGCACCGTTTTCGCCGCCGGTGATCGGAATGATGCGGTGCGCCCCTTCGGCTTCCACGGGTTCGGCCGTCGCGACCTCGTCAACCGAGCGCGGCAGCTCCACCGGCTGCTCCTCCATATCCTTCGGCATCGGCGGAATCTCGCCCACTTCCGCACGGGAAGGCTCATCCGGTTTCTCGTCGAACAGCATGGGCACGAAAATCACGGCGAAGGCGACGATGACCGTTGCGCCGATCAGCCGCCGTTTCAACTGTTCATCCATACATTTCCTCGGACATTGAGCGGATTTGCTTCGATTCGGGCCAGATACTCGGCGACCAGGAAAAAGGAACCGAACACCAGAATGATGGATTCATTCTCGGCATTTCGATGCACCCTTGCAAACGCCTCGGCGGCGTCGGCAAACCCCTGATGCACGCCTTCCACGCCGAGCCCGGCGAAAACCGGCATCAGGATGTCCGGCGTCGCAGCCCGCGGCAGCTGCAGGGGCGCGAGATACCAGTCGTCGACCAGATCGCGGATGCACCCGACCACGCCGCGGATATCCTTGTCGCGCATCATGGCGAACACCGCGTGCACCGGGCGCTCCCGCTTGAACTCCCGCAGGAACTCCGCAAGCACGCGGACGGCATGGGGATTGTGCGCCACGTCGAGCAGCACGGTCGGCTCACCCTCCAGTATCTGGAACCGGCCCGGCAGATAGATGTTCGCGAGCCCCGACCGGACGGCCGCCTCCGTCACAGGGAGCCGCGGCCTGATGGCCTCGATCACCTGCAGCACCGCGGACATGTTGAAATACTGATGGTCGCCCCGCAGGCACGGCTCGGGCAGTGCCGCGTGGGTTTCCCCACGCCCGTACCAGGTCCAGCTCGTGTCCTCGCGCCGGAAGGAAAAGTCGCGCCCTTGCAACAGCAGCTCGGCGCCGATCTCCTCCGCATGCCGCAGCACCGTGGCCGGCGCATCGGGGTCGCCCAGGACGCACGGCCGTCCCGGCCGGAAGATGCCCGCTTTCTCCTGCCCGATGGCTTCGCGGGTCAAACCCAGCCATTCCTCGTGATCGATGCCGATGCTGGCGACCAGCGCAGCGTCGGCATCGACGATGTTGACGGCATCGAGCCGCCCGCCGAGGCCGACCTCGAGGATCTGCACATCGAGTTCGGCGCGGCGGAAGATGTCCAGCGCCGCCAGCGTGCCGAACTCGAAGAAACTCAGCGTGGTATCACCGCGCACCGCTTCGATCCGCTCGAACGAAGCGCAGATGGCCGCGTCATCGACCGGTATTCCATCGATGCAGATGCGCTCGTTGTAGCGCAGGATATGGGGCGAGGTGTAGGCGCCGACACGGTAACCGGCCCGGCGCAGGATGGTATCCAGCGCCGCGACGCAGGAGCCCTTGCCGTTGGTGCCGCCGACGGTGACGGTGAAGGGCCGGTCCCGGGCCGGGTTGAGCGCGCGGTACACCCGGCGCACCCGCTCCAGGCCGAGATCGATGACCTGCGGGTGTAGGGTTTCCTGCCAGGACAGCCACTCCCCGAGAGTCGAGAAGCGCATCGGCTATTCGGCTTCCGGATCGTCCACCGGCAACGCGGAAAGGTAACGGGCCAGCTCGGCCTCGCCGCCTGTCTCCCCGATCGCGGGAGACGCGGGCTTCTGCACGGCGGGAGCAACCGCCCGGCCGTCGCGGGTCATGAGGCTCAAAAGCGCGGCGATGCGCTCACGCAGGTCGCGCCGGTCGACGATCATGTCGATGGCACCGTGTTCGAGCAGGAACTCGCTGCGCTGGAACCCTTCCGGCAATTTCTCCCGCACCGTCTGCTCGATCACGCGGGGCCCGGCGAATCCGATCAGGGCACCCGGTTCGGCGATATTGACGTCGCCCAGCATGGCGAAGCTCGCCGAAACCCCGCCCATGGTCGGATCGGTCAGGACCGAAATGAACGGAATCCTCGCCTTGGACAGGCGTCCCAAGGCAGCGCAGGTCTTGGCCATCTGGAACAACGACAGCAGCGACTCCTGCATGCGGGCGCCGCCGCTGGCGCTGAAAACCACGAAGGGGGCTCCATGCTCCAGACTGTGATTCACGCCGCGCACGAAGCGCTCGCCGACCACCGAACCCATGGAGCCGCCCATGAACTCGAAATTGAAGGCTCCCGCCACGATGGGCCGACCCAGCAGCTGGCCGGCCACCACGATCAGCGCGTCCTTTTCGCCGGTCGCCTTCTGTGCCTGCAACAGACGGTCCTTGTACTTCTTGCTGTCCTTGAATTTCAGGGGATCCTGAGGTGCCAGATTGTCGCCGACTTCCAGCCTGTTGCCCGGATCGAGAAACAGGTGCAGCCGCTTGCGGGCCGTAATGCGCATGTGATGCGAGCACTTCGGGCACACTTCGAGATTGCGTTCGACTTCCGACCTGTAAAGGATGGCGTTGCAATTCGGACATTTGCACCACAGCCCCTCGGGCACGGTGCCCTTGGTCGAAGCCTCGGTGCGGATCTTGGAAGGAACGAGTTTATGGAACCAGCTCAAGGTCATGATTTCTCTCGGATTCAGGCATCCAGCGCCCGCCGCATGGCGGCGAGCAAGTCGACGATCTCCTTGCGCGCCTGTTCGGGCCTGTCCTGAGCCGCCGCGATCTTTTCCACCAGGGCGCTGCCCACCACCACGGCATCGGCAAACCGGCCTATGGCCGCCGCAGTTTCGGCGTTCTTGACACCGAACCCGACTCCGACGGGCAGGTCGGTCAGCGACTTGATATGGGCGATCCTGCTTTCGACCTCGCCGAGGTCGAGATGCGAGGCCCCGGTCACCCCCTTGAGGGACACATAATACAGATAGCCGCGCCCCAGCGCCGCCATGCGCTCGATCCGCGCGTCGGAGCTGTTGGGCGCCAGCAGGAAAATCGGGTCGACTCCGGCCGCATGCAGCATCGGCACGAACTCGCCCGCCTCTTCCGGCGGCATGTCGACGGTCAGCACGCCGTCGACGCCGGCCGCCTTGGCGCGGTCGGCGAAGGCTTGGTAACCCATGCATTCGACGGGATTGAGATAGCCCATCAGCACGATGGGCGTCGCCTGGTCGGTGCGGCGGAACTCGGCCACCATGTCGAGCGTCTTGCGCAGGCTCATGTGATGGACAAGAGCCCGCTCGCTGGCTTTCTGGATCACCGGGCCATCGGCCATGGGATCGGAAAACGGCACGCCCAGCTCGATGATGTCGGCCCCGGCTTCGACCATGGCGTGCATGGCCGGCAAGGTGAAGCCGGGTTCCGGGTCGCCCGCGGTGATGAAGGGGATCAGGGCCTTGCGCCCGTCCTGGCGCAGCGCTTGGAACGTCGAGGTCAGACGGCTCACAGGACGATGCCCTCCCGGCTGGCGATGGTGTTGATGTCCTTGTCGCCGCGGCCGGACAGGTTGACCAGGACGATCTTGTCGGGACTCAGGGTCGGCGCCAGCTTGAGGGCATAGGCGACGGCATGGCTGGACTCCAGCGCCGGGATGATGCCCTCCAGCCGGGTCAGGGTGTGGAACGCCTCCAGCGCCTCCTCGTCGGTGGCGCTGACATAGGTCGCGCGGCCGGAATCCTTGAGCCAGGCGTGTTCCGGGCCGACGCCGGGGTAGTCCAGGCCGGCGGAGATGGAGTGGGTCTCGATGATCTCGCCGTCGTCGTCTTCCATCAGATAGGTCCGGTTGCCGTGCAATACGCCGGGACGGCCCGCGCTCAGCGGCGCCGAATGGCGGCCGGTTTCGATGCCGTCGCCGGCAGCCTCCACCCCGTACATGGCAACCTCGCGGTCGTCGACGAAGGGGTAGAACAGGCCGATCGCGTTGGACCCTCCACCCACGCAGGCGACCAGGGCGTCGGGAAGGCGCCCGGCCAGGTCCAGCATCTGGCTGCGGGCCTCGCGCCCGATCACGGCCTGGAAGTCGCGCACCATGGCGGGATAGGGATGGGGGCCGGCCACCGTGCCGATGATGTAGAAGGTCTCGTCGACGTTGGTGACCCAATCGCGCATGGCTTCGTTCAAAGCATCCTTCAGGGTTTGGGAGCCCGATTCGACCGCCACCACGGTGGCGCCGAGCAGCTTCATCCGGAACACGTTGAGGGCCTGACGCTGAACGTCGACCGCTCCCATGTAAACCACGCATTCCATCCCCAGGCGTGCGGCCACGGTGGCGGTGGCGACGCCGTGCTGGCCGGCACCGGTTTCGGCGATCACCCGCCGCTTGCCCATGCGCTTGGCCAGCAGGGCTTGGCCGACGGTGTTGTTGACCTTGTGCGCGCCGGTGTGGTTGAGGTCTTCGCGCTTGAAATAGATCTGCGCGCCGCCCAGTACGCGGCTCAGGCGCTCGGCGTGGTAGATCGGCGAAGGGCGGCCGACGTAATGGTTCAAATCGTGATCCAGCTCGGCGAGAAACGCCGGGTCCTTCATGTAGCGATGATAGGCGTCGCGCAGTTCGTCCAACGGCGCCATCAGCGTCTCGGCGACGAAAATGCCGCCGTAGGGTCCGAAATGGCCCCGGTCATCCGGCAGGTTATAGGGCTGAATCTCGTCTTGCATGGTCAAATTCGTACACCTCACGTAAAAACGCCGCCATTTTGTCGTGGTCCTTCATTCCCTTCCGCTCGCCCTCCACGCCGCTCGATACGTCGACGGCATAGGGCCTTGCCGTTTCCAGAGCCTCTTTCACATTGGCCGGGGTGAGCCCGCCCGCCAGAATCAGCGGCAGCGCGCAAACGGCCTCGGCCCGCCCCCAGTCGAACGTCATGCCGGTCCCGCCGGGCTCCCCCGGCTGGTAGGCATCCAGCAGCAGGCCGGCGGCACCGGCGTACCGGCGCGCTTCGGTCCCGACGTCGACACCTGGCTTCATCCGCAAGGCCTTGATGTAGGGCCGGCCGAAGCCAGCGCAATACTCAGGGGATTCTTCGCCGTGAAACTGCAGCAGATCGATCCGCACGGAACCGCAGATTTCCCGGACCCACGCCTGGTCGGCATCCACGAAGAGGCCCACCACCGTGACGAATGCCGGCACGGCCGAGGCGATGGCCCCCGCCTGGGCGACGCTCACGTTGCGCGGGCTGGGACCGTGGAACACCAGGCCCAGCGCATCGGCGCCGAGAGCCACCGCGCAAGCTGCGTCCTCGGCCTGCGTGAAACCGCAAATTTTAACCCGAGTTCGCCGTGAGAGATACGCCGACATCATGATTCGTCATCCGGCTCGTAGCGGCGGGCATCCGCCGGCAGATGTTCGAAAACGGTATCGCGCGCCAATCCGAACTCCTCCGGATAGCACACCCCTCCCAGATACAGCCCGTCCGGCGGGGCGGTGACGCCGCCCTGGGCGCGGTCCCGCATGGACAGAAGCTCGCCGACCCAGGCGGGGTCATGCTTGCCCGCTCCCACCGCCATGAGCACCCCGGCGATGTTGCGCACCATGTGGTGCACGAAGGCGTTGGCGGCAATTTCCATGACCACCCTTTCGCCTTCCCGGCGCACGTGCAGGAAATGCACCCGGCGGAATGGACTGCGGGACTGGCACTGCTGGGCGCGAAAGGAGGAGAAATCATGTTCACCGATCAGGTGGACCGCCCCCTCCCGCATTCGTTCGACATCCAGCGGCGCGTGGCACCAGGTGAGCTGGCGGGGCCGCAAAGCGGAACGCATGGGGCGGTTCAGTATCTCGTAGCGGTAATAGCGGGCGATCGCGCTCAACCGTGCGTGAAACCGGGGCTCGATCTCCCGCACCCATAAAATCCGCACATCGTCCGGCAGTGCGGTATTGGCGCCCAGCAGCCAGGAGCGCTCGCTGCGCCGGCTTTCGGTATCGAAATGCACCACCTGCTCGATGGCATGGACACCTGCGTCGGTACGGCCCGCGCAGACCACCCGGATCGGAGCATCGGCGACGCGGCTCAAAGCCTGCTCGACCACGGACTGGATGGTGCGCTTACCGCTCTGCCGTTGCCAGCCGGCAAATCCGCTGCCGTCATATTCTATGCCTAACGCAATCCGCATGTTCCGGGCCCGATTCGAGGCGCGCTATCGTACCAGAAACGCTCCCGACCGGCTTATCCACAGAATCTGTGGATAATTCTGTGTGCCTCCTGCAGAACATCCTCGCAAGTCATTGATTCGACGGGACGCTATCGAATCCGACGAAATCGAGACACCAGCGTCGTAGTTTCCCGGCGAATCCCGTATCGGCGCGGCGGATGCCTCTGCGCCGATACAGGCCGGATCAACCGGTTATTTGACCTTGTTCAGCCCAGTGTCCTCGATCGCCTGCTCGCATCGCGAGCTGACCTTGGCTTCGTTCTTTTCCAGGCAGGCCAACAGCCGCCCCTCGCCGGGCTCGACGTTGGCGCAGTACTTCTCCAGATCGTCGTCGCATTCCGCCGCAACGTAGCTCAAGGCATTGACTTCGCGCTGGAGCTGGGCGGCCGCATCATAAATGGCGTACTCGCAGCGCGTCGAAAGCTTGTCCTGATAGGCATAGAGGCAAGCCAGCTGACGGCCGTCGCCGGGCATGACATCCTTGCAGAATTTGTCCAGCTCGGCCTTGCAGCCGGTCTTGAAAGTCGCCACGAGGTCATCGGCCTGGGTCTGCTCGGGGGGCGGGCTTGCCTTGGTTTCGGCCTTCTTCGCCGCGCAAGCGGGCTGCGTCATGAACGCCGCCAGCAGCAGGCCGGCGAACAGGTATCGTGCAGTGTACATTTGATGTTCCTTGTTGAATGGGTAATGTGGGGAATCGCGCACCCCTCGCCCGCAAGTTCCGACCCGAGCCGGCCCTTCCGTTGGCGGCGCGCCCCGGCATTGTAGCCAGACGCCCTCGGAAAACCTATCCGGGGTAAAGGGTTCCCGCCTTCGGGGAACGAGGGAGCCGTTTTGCAAAATGAAGAAAGCCGACAGAAAATAACCGAGCGCCGTACTCAACCATGCGACATCCCTCAGCCACCGCCGGAACTTGCCGGGCACGCAAGACACCCCTCCCCGCCACCTTTTTCCAGACGAAACGCCTCTCCCCTCATGAAGAACCCGTCCGAACCCGCGATCCGGTTACTGAACCAAGGACTCATCCTCGCAGGCGTCGCACCGTTCCTCCATCTGACGCTGGGCGCCTTCAACCATGGCCTTGGCGCAAATCCCGTGGAGACCATTTCCCACAGCAGCGGCCTTTGGGCACTGAGGCTACTGCTGGCCACCCTCGCCATCACGCCGCTGAGCAGACTCCTTGGCGGACCTTGGCTTATTCGCCTGCGCCGTACGGCCGCCCTGCTCGCTTTCTTCTACGCCTGCCTGCATGCCTTGACTTATCTGGTGTTCGATCAGCTTTTCGATGGAGGCGAAATCTGGCGGGACCTTGTCCGTCGCCCGCACATTGCCGCCGGCATGGGGAGCTTTCTGATATTGATTCCCTTGGCTGCCACGTCCAGCCAAGCCATGGCCCAGCGTCTCGGCCGCGGCAACTGGCGTCGGCTACACCGGTGGGCATATGTCGCCGCAGCGGCCGGCGTATTCCATTATTTCTGGTTGGTAAAACGGGACACATCGGGGCCGGCCTTGTACGTCGCGATTCTGGCATTCCTGCTGTGCCTGCGACTGGACGAGGCCACCCGCCGGCGGTCTGGCCGCGGCAGGGCCGACCGTCCGATTCCTGCTTCGCAAAATCCCAAAATTACAAATCCTTCGGCGAACTGACCCTGAAACAGGGTGATGAAAGCATTGCGGCAGCGCCGATGCATAATGTCAACCGCATTGAGTCTTGTATAGTTAGCCGCTCGATGCGGAGTGTGTGACAAGACACTTACCTCATGGATATGCTTGGGAAGCAGAACTATGTTATGTTGGGAACCGTGGCCGGCGGTGGTTCCCCGGTCATATGAAATCCCAAGTTTCATGTCATGGAAACCAGTTGGCGGCGGCCGGCGGACCCCTTCATCCGCGGGTCGCCGCCGCTTAACCCCCACGCTCGACGCGTCAGTCGTCAGGCATCAATGATCCGGCGCGCCTTTGGCGTCTTCGTTCCAGATCGGATTATCGCGGTCTTGCGGGTCGAGTTTCACGATATCTTCAGGGAAGATATGCCAGAACGAGCGATCAATCGCGCCTTCCCGATAATGCGACTCCTTTCTTTCATGATGGAACGGGCACCACCAGTTCTCCACCAGCTTCACGAGATACGCGTGCCATTCGAACAACCCCACGCTGAATGGACAATACCATGTACAATTGAGTATCCAGAATAGCTTTGACTGCGTAGGACTGAGCCTATAACCAGGCTGCATTACAATCTGGCTTGAATAGTTATATCTATAACTATTACGATCCGGAAGATAATCCTTCAGCGTCTTGACTTTTTCAGCCCCCATCAGCTTCAGATGGAAATAACTGACATAGGCGCTAAATAACACGAAAGGCAGCGTCAGGATGGGCACATAAATCAGCAATACCCCCAGGACACGCTTCGTATACGAAATGTCCTTATGGTGCTTTCCAATAACGACGCAGCTCGTTTCCGCCCCCGATGGATCACAGGTTTCACACTTTTTCATTTTCAGCCTCAGCCAATGCGTTCTAGTTTTTATGAGCACAACACAAGCGCAGACGTATAAGACGCCGGCACCTATCCTCTGCTTTCGATATCCGCAAGAGCCGTCGCCGGCACCTGCGGCAGAGAAGCTATGAGGTCGAAGGCGCCACGTCAAGCGGCATCTCACCTCATCCCGCTCGCGATGCTCAGGCGGCATTGCACGACTCGCGGCAAGGACACCGGCTGGAGCGACGCTACGGCTGTGCCGTGCACGGACATGCCTGGCCGAGACCGGCCTCACGGAGCCGGCCGGCGGGTTCGGGGCCTGAACCACGGGATTCCGGGTAACGGAGTCCACCGCTCCCGACCTGGCCCGCTGTAAATTAAATGTCGGGCCGGAGCGGTGGCGCGACCGCCCCGCGATGAGAAGGGTTATTGCATGCCTTTTTTCAAGCTGTCGAGCAATTTGCTTCCGGCGGCCGCATCGTCGCTGCCCACCAACACCATCACGGTCATGTGATCACCCATGCGAATGCACTCGATCACCGCCAGAGTCTTATCGTTCCAGGAGCGCACCGAATCGGCATCCTTACTGATCTTGCCGGTCGTCTGCGCGGTCATGAGCGACTCACCACGGCTTACGCATTCGGCCTGGCTCAGAGCGGACTGCATGTGGTCCCAGTACATATTAGGGGTGGCCAAAGCAGCTTGGGATGCGCCCAGCAGGGCGGCCGGTAGCAGAAAAGATTTCGCAAACATGGTCGATCCTCCTCGTTCTTTACGTTCAAAAACGGGACCCGCTTCGGGAGGGATTGCCGGAGGAAGCGGAAACTCGCCTTTCAATCGGAATAGTAAGGGCAAGCAGCATAAACTTGCCCACCGGTCAACTCAGCATCAAGAGCACCCTACCGATCCTTCGCGCTCCGGCCGACCCTGCCGTCAGGCTTCGAAGGATTCATAACCCTGCAAAGCATCGGGCTTCCGGCCAGGCGGGCCGCCATCGACACCCCGCTCCTTATAAAGAAGATAGACGAAAATCGCCATCAACAAGGTCAGAATCCAATATTTCAACCAGAACAGAAACTTCAGTTTGGCCAGAAATGCAGGATGCCCCACGAGATAAGCGTTGAACTGAGCGAAGAAATTTTCGAACATGGCGGGCGACCTCGATGAATGTGGAAGCCGGTTGCCTCGGCTTTTTATGCGGAACCAAGCCCGTCGCCGATTCGACGAGAAATACCACAGTTCCCTTCGTAAGGCACTGCGGCGAAGGGACTGAATCCTCTCCTTGCAGGGTACCGGCGGATAGGCGCATCAATTTGACCACGAATCGGTGCATTCGGTTCCTTGAAATGCCCTCGGTGAAGTCTTGCAGGGAAATAGCTAAGCGGTCAGGACACCTCACGGCCTGGGCGCTCGGCACTCCCTCAGCGATGACCGAAGGCTCGCATGGCGGCGGCAATGACAAGATACAAGGCGGCTACGACAATCGCCCGGATTTTTCCCCAGTTAGAGCGCACCTTTCTTCTGGGCATCTCTTATGAATCGTCCGATACAATCGGCCATCGCGAGGCCAATCAGTTTCGAGGGATCCTCCAACTTGGAGCCCTCCTTGCGTGCTTCCTGAGTCGATTCAACGACGTTCGAGTAAACGACCTTTCCATTTTTCGTAACCACGAAAGAAACAGCGATTTCGAACCTCATCCCGGTCATGCCGACCCAATCGAAGCTGAAGCGGCGGATTTCACCAGACACGCTATGAGGGCTGCCGTCCGATACCATATAGCCGGAAAAAGCAAGATCCTTCTTCACAGCATTCGTGAACAGCGCATCAACATTTTCTGACAAATAGGTGTATGCCATGCCAGACTTATCCTGCTGAGCCTCATCGGGCCCGACATCACCCACCGCAGCAGGAAGATATTCAAAGGTCTTGACGTAAAGCTCGCCTGTTCCTTTCGATAGGTTGGCCGGCTTATAAGAGACATCGACGTGCTGGGCACATCCACCAGCAAGGCCGACAATGACAAAGGCAAGTATCAATATTTTCTTAGAAAGAAAGAGCAACATAAAAACCCCAAGAATTAACTTACCAAACGTCAAAAAAAGATCGTCATGCTTCGGCATAACGGCATGCTGCGTGCCGGAAGAATCCGCCGACGATCTTCGGTAGCTTCCGGAGCCGTCGCAATACTGCGGCGAGGCATCGTTTCAATTCCTCCTTGTTCGCCGGCGGTTGTTTGACCACGCGCTATTTGGCGGCGCCTCACTCCTGTTCGTCTGGATCCAGCCTCGGCGAATGAGGCGGCAGGTCGATCAGTTTGAATTTCCCCCGCTGTTGGTCGACGTATTCCTTGACCCGCTTGGCATCAGGGATCGGATGGCCATCGATGACCAGGACAATGGGTGGCTTGGCTCCCGCCATCAGCCGCTCGAGGAATTCGCGGAACACCACCGCCGTCACCGTATCCTCGTGCACCATGAAAGGGAAGTCCCCACGAGCACTCACCGCCATTGCGGTCAACGGTGCCGCCAGTGTGCCACGACCGCAAACGAAAAAGGCCCCCATCGCTGGAGGCCTTGATTTTATTGGCTGGGGGACGTGGATTCGAACCACGGTTGGCGGAGTCAGAGTCCGCTGTCCTACCGCTAGACGATCCCCCAACAGAACTCGGTTAACGCTTGGAGTACTGCGGACGACGGCGCGCCTTATGGAGGCCAACCTTCTTACGTTCGACCTCACGAGCGTCGCGGGTCACGTAGCCGGCTTTGCGCAGTACCGGACGCATGGTTTCGTCCAGCTCGATGAGTGCGCGTGACAGGCCATGACGGATGGCGCCCGCCTGACCGGAAGGTCCACCGCCGACGACTTTGACGTTGACATCAAGCTTGTCCGTCATTTCGACCGCTTCCAGCGGCTGCATGACGATCATGCGGTCGGTCTTACGGCCGAAGTATTCTTCCAGCGATTTGTCGTTGATGCGGATCTGGCCGGTGCCGGTCCGGGTGTAGACGCGGGCGATCGCGCTCTTGCGGCGGCCCGTGCCGTAGTACTGCGTCTGTGCCATGTGCCTGACTAATTCGTTAGATTTCGAGAGGTTTCGGTTGCTGCGCCTGATGCTGATGGCTCGGCCCCGCGTAGACCTTGAGCTTGCGGAACATGGCCCGGCCCAGAGGGTTCTTCGGCAGCATCCCCTTCACCGCGGTCTCGATGATGAGTTCGGGACGGCGATCACGCAGCTTGCCCAGGCTGATCGACTTCATGTTGCCGATGTAGCCGGTGTGCTTGTAGTAAATCTTATCCTGTTCCTTGTTGCCGGTCACGCGCACTTTTTCCGCATTGACGACGACGATGTAGTCGCCGGTATCGACATGCGGCGTATATTCAGGCTTGTGCTTGCCCCGCAGGCGGCGCGCGATTTCCGTGCTCAGACGGCCGAGCGTCTTGCCTTCGGCATCGACGACATACCAGTCGCGTTTGACCTCAGCCGGTTTTGCGCTAAAGGTTTTCATTCTTGTACGCTCCGTTCTGGCGTCCCAATTCAAAGCGGGGATCATACTGAAATGGACAGTGAAACACAAGCGGATTTCAGTTTTCCGTCCCCGTCTCGCGGTACTCCGGTACCAGTTGGCACAATTCCTGGCGGACGGCTTCCTGGTCGAAACTGCGGCAGGCGGCGTCCATGGCGGCGATCCGGGCCGCTACGACGGAGCGGTCGCAGAAGGTGGCCTGGGCCAGCATCAGCTTGGCGTAGCCCGTCGGCTGGAGCTGCTCCGTACCCAGAAACAGTTCCTCGTGCATTTTCTCACCGGGCCGCAGACCAATATATTCGATGGCAATATCTTCGCCAGGGCGCTTGCCGCTGAGGCGGATCATCTGTTCGGCCAGATAGCCGATGCGGATGGGCTCCCCCATGTC
Organism: Methylococcus geothermalis; assembly: GCF_012769535.1. NCBI lineage: Bacteria > Pseudomonadati > Pseudomonadota > Gammaproteobacteria > Methylococcales > Methylococcaceae > Methylococcus > Methylococcus geothermalis. Next base: position 1,117,736 of record NZ_CP046565.1, on the reverse strand, counting down.
CAGCACGAACACTTCCCCGCCCTGCCCGGTCGCCGCCGCCTTCATGATGAGCTGGCAGGCTTCGGGAATGGTCATGAAAAACCGGGTGACTTCCGGATGCGTCACGGTGACCGGTCCACCGTTGCGGATCTGTTCGCGGAACAGCGGCACGACGCTGCCGGCGGAGCCGAGCACGTTGCCGAAACGCACAGTGATGAACCGTGTCGCCGCCTCGCCGTTGTAGCTCTGAACCACCAACTCGGCGGCGCGCTTGGTGGCGCCCATCACGTTGGTCGGATTGACGGCCTTGTCCGTGGAGATCAGCACGAACTCGCCGACCCCGCGCTCGACCGCGGCTTCCGCCACCGTGCGGGTGCCGATCACGTTGTTGAAGGCGGCTTCCCGGACCTGCTGCTGCAGCAAGGGGACATGCTTGTAGGCCGCGGCATGGAAGATGACTGCCGGCGCGTGAACATCGATCGCCCGCCTGATCGCGACGGCGTCGGTGACATCGCCCAGGACGGCGTGAATCTCCATCTCGGGGAAGGATCGCCGCAGTTCGAGCTCGATGCGATAAAGGTTGAATTCGCTGCGCTCGAAGACGACGAGACGCCCCAGTGAAAATCGCGCGATCTGCTTGCACAGCTCCGATCCGATGGATCCACCTCCACCCGTCACCATGATGCACTTGCCGTCGAGGTAGCCGGCCAATTCGGCGGAATCCAGCCGCACCGGCGCCCGGCCCAACAGGTCCTCGATGGAAACGTCCCGCAAGGCATCGGACAGGCGCCCGCTCCACATGTCCCGCACCGACGGCAGGGTCAGGAACGGCAGGCCGGTGGTCTCGCAGATTTCCACGATGCGGCGCATTTCCCGGTCGCCGGCCGAAGGCATCGCGATCAGGATGGCCTCGATGTCCAGCTTTTCGACCAGCGAGGGGATGCGGTCGCAGGCGCCGCGCACACGCACGCCGTGAATTTCCCAGCCGCGCTTATGAGGATCGTCGTCGACGAAAGCCACCGGTGCGAAAGCCGATTCGGCGCTGCGCAGCAGGTCCCTCACCAGGGTTTCGCCGGCTTTGCCGGCGCCGACGATCAACGCCCGCCGCCCGTTCATCAGATGCACCGAGCGGTCCTTCCACATCCGGTACAAGGCGCGTGGGGTCGACAGAAACAGCACCAGCAACAGCGTGTAGAGCGGGATGACCGAGCGCGGCACGGCGTCCAGCCGGTCGAGGAAGAACAAAACCGCGACGATCAGGATGATGCCGCTGGCCGAGGCCTTGGCGATCCGCAGGAGATCGGGCATGGAGGCGAAGCGCCAGATGCCCCGGTACAGGCCGAACAGCCGGAACACCACGCCCTGGATCACCACCACCAGCGGCAGCCATTTGATCGCGACGCTGAGGTGCGGCTCCGGCACTTCCGACAGATTGAAGCGCAGCCAATAGGCGCCGAACCATGCCAACGGCACCATCAGCAGATCGTGCAGGAAAATGACGGTGCGCGAACGCAGTTTGTCGAGGTGTGCTCGAATCACGGACTAAAGCTCGGGTTGGCCGGCTCGCAGGCGGATCGCCAAGTAGAGCAGCGGCAGGTAAGCCAGTATCAGTAAAGGCAGCTCCCAGGCCGGTTTCCAGGCCGCAAGGCCGGCCAGAGGCAAAAGCCATAGCAGGTTGAGCGCCAGAACGCGATGATCGACCGGCGCGTGACCGCCGAGTAGCCGCGCCGCGTGCTGATAAGCGTGCGAGCGATGCGCCTGGTACCAGCGTTCGCCGCCGGCCATGCGGCGGGCCAAGGTGAAGCTCGCATCCACCACGAATACCCCGGCCAGAATCAACCAGACCGTGAGGCTCAGCGTCCCGGCCTTGGCCGTCGCGATCGCCTCGCAGCCCAGCAGGTAGCCCACGAAGCCGCTGCCGACATCGCCCATGAAAATCTTCGCCGGGGGCCAATTCCATATCAAAAAGCCCAGCGCTGCGACCGCAAGCAACCCGGGCGCGAGAGGCGGAAAAATGCCGAGCGGCAATGATAGCAAAAGCAGGAAGGAGGCACCGGCCGCAACGCAGACGACTTCCAGGCCGGCCAATCCATCGATGCCGTCCATGAAATTGAACAAGTTCAGCATCCAGGCGATGACCAGCACGCCGACGAAGTCGGCGAATCCGCCGGAACCGAACGATACGAAACCCAACCTTAAGGGCATATCTCCCGGCATGGTCATCACAGCCAAGGCTGCCGCGGCCAGATGCGCCAGCAAGCGCCAGCGCGCCGGCAGATGGCCGTGGTCGTCCCAGAACCCCACCGCCGCGACCAGCACCCCACCGGCCAGGATGGCGAAGCCGGCGACGGGCTCGCCGACGACGCAGCGCCAGTACACATCCCCTGCCAAGAACGCCACCACGATGGCAAGGCCGCCGCCGCGCGGCGTCGGCAGCCGATGAGAACTGCGGGCATTCGGAATATCCAGCAAGCGCCGTTGCGCGTAGCGCCGGACTACGCCGGTGAGACCAAAAGCCAGGGCGAAAACACCTGAGAAACCGGCGATCGAGAGCAAGAAAGGCATTGAAGGACGAATCAAACGGGAATCGGGAAACAGGAGTCGCGATCAAAAAACTTACGGATATATGTCTATTTCTTTTTATTCTTTCTCGTCATAGTTTCGCATGCGTACACTTGTGCCAACTGAGCAACGAGCGTTTGCGCCTGCACAAGCAACGGGGGGATCCACCATGACGCAGCATTCGCAGAAAACACCGCCATCCGAATTGGCGTCGGCAACGCCGGAGATTCAGGCCGCGCGGATCATCGAGGCGCTGACCGGCATCCGCTTCGGCTCCGTCGAGATCACCGTGCATGAAGGACGCATCGTGCAAATCGAAAGGCGGGAGAAATTCCGTCCCCAAGCCGCAAGCTGAACGAACCACCGGCGATCGACCGATCGCGATGCCGACCGGCCCTCCGGAGGCGCATCAGTATAACCAAAACATGAATTCGCTAAGGAACTGACCGGTACACCGGAAGTTCTCCGAACCGACGAATGGAGAGACTTCCCATGTCCAAGAAAAAAGCCCTGAGGCTTGCGGTGACGATTTTGACCGGCCTGAGCGCCCCTACCCTGAACGCCAAAACCCACCACGACCGCGTGGACGTGCTGGAGGCGCGTGTCCACGACTTGGAATCGAAGCTGGAAAAGGCCTTGAATGCGCTGGAAGCGGCCACGGCCAAACAGACGACCGCCGCGGCCCCTGCCCCCGACATCAAGAAAATCGACCAGAAGGTAAAGCTCATCGAGCGCAAGCTGGAAGTGGACAAGGAAGTGTCCGACGGCAAATGGGCCAAGCTGCCCAAAGTCGAAGTCGGCGGTCAAGGCTTGAAGGTGGAAAGCCAGGATGGCGATTTCAGCCTGTCGGTACGCGGCACCATCCAGCAGGACAGCGACTTTTTTATCGACGACAACAATGGCAATCCGGCCAATACCAACGGCGACGATCTCAACAACAATTTCTACCTGCGCCGGGTCCGTCCCACTTTCACCGGCACCGTGTGGAAGTATGTGGACTGGCGCATCATGCCGGATTTCGCCATGGGCAATACTCGATTGTTCGATGCCTACACGGACCTGCGCTATTTCCGCTCGGCGAGCCTGGCCGCGGGCAAGTTCAAGGCGCCGGTCAGCCTCGAACGTCTGCAGAGCGCCTCGGCATTGACGTTCACCGAGCGCGGCTTTCCGACCCAGCTCGCGCCCAACCGCGACATCGGCTTCATGCTGCACGGCGAATTCGACCGCCCGGGCGGTCCCGAAACCGCACGCAGCTCCAACCTGTACCAATTCCCGGAATTCTTCGCCTACCAAGTCGGCGTGTTCGACGGCACGGTCAACAACGGCAATATCGACAGCGCGAACAACGACGCCAAACAGGTGGAGGCCCGCATCTTCGCGCACCCGTTCCAAGGCAGCGGATACGAGGCGGTGGAAGGCTTGGGCGTTGGCATCGCCGGCTCCTGGGGCCATCCGAACGACGCTTCAACACCGACCTATGCCACCCCAGGCCAGCAGACCATGTTCAGATACGTGTCCGCCGCCCGCATCGACGGCACCCAATACCGGGTCTATCCGCAGATGTACTGGAACTGGGGTCCGTTCGGCCTGATCGGCGAATATGCGGTTTCTCAGCAAGGCGTCGCCAACCAGACCACGACCAGCGGGCAGATAGGCCCACGAACCAAGAACGCCAACCAGATCATCGAAAACGATTACGCCTGGAACGTCACCGCGTCCTATGTACTGACCGGGGAAGACAATGTGTTCCAAGGCCAGGGCATCCGGCCACGGCACGCCTTCAACCCCTTCGAAGGGAATTGGGGTGCGTTCCAGGTCGCGGCGCGCTGGACCGATATCAGCTTCAGCGACAACGTCTTCCAAAACATCGCGAAAGCGGGTTCTAAGACTCCGGTATATGCCTATGCCGATCCACGCCAGGCCGTGCGGAACGCGACGAACTGGTCGCTGGGCGTGAACTGGTGGCTGAATCAGAACGTGAAGCTCATGGCCGACTACTCGCAGACCTCCTTCCAGGGTGGGGGTGGCGTTTACGACAGCGCCGGCAAGCTGACCCATGAGGTCGTCGACCGCGAAACGGAGAAAGCCTTCATCACTCGGGTACAGGTTTCCTTTTAAACCGATAGCAGCAACCCAAACAACACGGACCTGCACGTTTTACCGACCCAACGAACGGAGCAAATCATGACATTATCGATCCGGGGTGGCGCCATCGCCTCCCTGTTCTCCATCGCGGCCCTGCTCGGCCTCGGCGCCGCCCAAGCCGCGGACCTCACCCTGCTCAACGTGTCGTACGACCCGACCCGCGAGTTCTACCAGGAATACAACGCCGCCTTCGCCAAGCACTGGAAGGAAAAAACCGGCCAGACGCTCGAGATTCGCCAGTCCCACGGCGGCTCGGGCAAACAGGCCCGCGCGGTGATCGACGGCCTGGACGCCGACGTCGTCACCCTGGCCCTGGCCTACGACGTGCACCAGCTCCACGAGAAGCGCAAGCTGATCTCGTCGGACTGGCAGTCCAAGCTGCCGCACAACAGCGCGCCCTACACCTCCACCATGATATTCCTGGTGCGCAAGGGCAACCCGCTGGGCATCAAGGACTGGGACGATCTGGGCAAGACCGGCGTGTCGGTGGTCACGCCCAACCCGAAGACCTCGGGCGGCGCGCGCTGGAACTACCTGGCGGCCTGGGGCTACGCCCTGAAGAAATACGGCAACGAGCAGGCGGCACGGGACCTGGTCGGGAAGATCTACAAGAATGCCGCCGTGCTCGACACCGGCGCCCGCGGCTCGACCATCACCTTCGCCGAGCGTGAAATCGGCGACGTGCTGATCACCTGGGAAAACGAGGCTTACCTCATCCTGAAGGAATACGGCGCCGACAACTTCGAGCTCGTCGCACCTTCCATCAGCATCCTGGCCGAACCCACGGTCACGGTGGTCGATGATATCGCCCGCCAGCGCGGCACCGGTGACGTCGCCAAGGCTTACCTGGAGTATTTGTACAGCCCGGAAGGCCAGGAACTGGCGGCGAAGCACCATTACCGCCCGCGCGATCAGGCGGTACTGGCCAAACATGCCAAGGACTTCGCCCCGATCCAGTTGTTCACCATCGATGAAGTCTTCGGCGGCTGGGACAAGGCGCAGAAGACCCACTTCGCCGACGGCGGCGTCTTCGACCAGATTTATAGCAGCAAGTGACAGCAGTGGTACTGGGCGCTCCGGAGTTCGACACCCCGTCATCGGAGCGCACTTTTCTTCCACCGCTCATTCAACCCCGGACCAGAGTCAACACGATGCACCGCGCCAACCGATGTCAGCTCCAGATGAATCCCGCGTTCGCGCCTCGAATGCGGTTTCCCCAATCGGAACGATACGAACCGCCGGACACCGGACAGAATCAGCCTATCGAGGACACCGACCATGCCACTTTTCGAACTCGTCAATTGCTTCAACCAAAAGCTTAGGGAAGAGCAGCTGCTCTCCGAAAACCCTCTGGAACTCCACGGCGACCGCGTCGAAGGACGCTTTGGCGACGCCCGGCTGAGCACGGAACTGCACCCCATCCGGTTGGCCCACGCGCCTTCCATGGTCGTCGGCTACGATGCATCACTCAAGGCCTCCCAAACCGCCGCATCCGGCGACACCACCGAACAGGTCTACGCCCTCGCCGAGGACGGTCCGCCGGTAGTCAACCTGGACCGGCTCTGCCGCACCATTCACATGCTGAATTTCCTGCCCATCGCCCATGACGACGGCAGCCTGTTCCTGCATGTCCACCCGCGCCATATCCTGGGTGTGAAACGCAACCACGGCGCCTATTTCGAAGACGTGATCTTCCGCTGCGGGTTATCGCCGCGCCGGGTGGTCATCACCGTTCAGGTGACGCCGGTCTACGACCGCCAGTTCGTCCGCCTGCTGGAAGGCTTGAAGAGCTACCGCGATCACGGCTACGGCACGGCCATCAAGTTCGACGAGCACTCCGACCACGCCTTCCTCGAGCGCTACTGCATCGAGTTCCTTTACCGCTTCGCGCCGGATTTCGTGCGGCTCGACACCGCCTTCTTCGCACGCTTGAAAACGCGGCCGGAATGGGCGAAAAGGAGCCAGAGCCTGCCCGCGGTGATGCGGGGGCTGGATACCCAGTTCCTGCTGGAAGGCGTCGAAAACGAGGCCGACGCCGCGCTGGCACGGATCGTCGGCGCCGACCTGGTCAAAGGCGGCTATTACGAACGGCTGGAATCCGGGGAACGTGAACCCGATCGTGCCATCGCTTGATCCATACCCGAAACCTAAGGTATACGTCACATATGGCTCGTAGCGCTCAACTCCGTTCGGCGGCTTTCCGCGAATATTCCGTTCCGGGAAAGCCGCTCAACGCCTCCCTCGTTCGGCCGCCGCGCGAGCGCAGGCTGACCCACCTAAAGCACCTGGAATCCGAGAGCATCCATATCATCCGCGAAGTGGTGAGCGAGTTCGACGTCTGGCAGTACATCTACCTGGAGCACATCCCCATCGTCCCGCTGTATTTCGCTGCCGAGCGGCCGGTGGTTGAGCGCGACGGCATGCTCATCATGGTGGATGATGAGCGCATGCCGCTGGAACCGGGCGAGGTGCCGATGCTGAAGAAAGTGCGGTTTCGCACCCTGGGCTGCTATCCCCTCACCGGCGCCATCGAATCCGACGCCACCACCCTGCCCGAGATCATCCAGGAAATGCTGCTGACCAAGACCTCCGAGCGCCAGGGCCGGCTCATCGACCACGACCAGGCCGGGTCCATGGAAGAAAAGAAGAAGGAAGGGTATTTCTAAGCCTCACTCTGGCTCTCTTCCGCAATGGCCAATCCAAAAGAAAAGCGTCGCCAGATGGAGAGCAAAAATGCCACAAAATAGTAGTGAAATAAAGCCATATGATTGGGTTATCGAAAATACCAAGACTAAAAACTGGGTGGAATGGATAGCAAGCCATGAACTGAAGATAGATTATTCCGACATTGAGACTTGGGACCATAAAAACTGGGGTACCTGGGGTAAGAGTGGAGGCCCTCCCGTACTCCTAAAGTCTGACCTAAAGTCTACGTTCTGGTATAATGACAGAAAAAAGATTGCAGAAAAGATGCTGCTGTTGCGTCCTAAGCAGGCAACTTTGAAACATCGGGGTGGGCGGCATTACTTAATGGTAGGTTCAGAGGAGCTCTGGTCCTCAAAATATGAGAAGGTAGCGGAATGCGCATTGGCAGCATTTAATGCTGGTGATATACGAAGATTGCTGGCTTTGGAGCCGGCCTATGTAGCCACAAGCTGCCCTCCCACCTCTCCCAAACCAATCGGGAAACCTACGCAACACAAGCTTTCGGATGTGGACTTCAAAAGCTTGCAGGATGCTAAAGCTACCGTCGGCAGAGCCGGAGAGCTAATCGCTTTCGAGTATGAAAAACAGCGACTTCTAACAGATGTTGGATGTACCGACCCCGCTCAATACGTCACGTTGTTGGCAATTGAGGATGTGGGTGCGGGATATGATATCGAGTCCTTATATCCTGGTCAGGAGCGTTACATCGAAGTAAAGTCGTCAACCCAATATCCAAATGAGTTTTATATCACTAAGAATGAGCTCGATACCTTAACCGCCAAGGGTGAGCAGGCATGGATATATATCGTGAAAGTTGATAAAGATATGCAGGGGGGGAGAGGTTGTCTCAATGTTGTCGAACCCGTTCGCTGAACCTATCAAAGTCGAACTCACGGAAATCGCTTCTTGGAAAGCAAAGGTCAAAACATAACGCAGAAGCTTCTTCGGCCGGATAAGGCAGGTAAGTAGTTCCATTGCTTTCCCGCGCGTATCAGGCACCATGATAAGCAAACCAAAAGCTGTTTGCTCGCCTTACTTGATTACCATTTACTAATGGTGGGAGGACAACCATCTGTCACACCAATCCGACCTCATCGGCACCGACATCCACGCCTACCTGGCCCAGCACGAGAAGAAGGAGCTGCTGCGGCTGCTGACCTGCGGCAGCGTCGACGACGGCAAGAGCACCCTGATCGGGCGGCTGCTGCACGACTCCAAGATGATCTACGAGGACCAGCTCAGCGCGGTGCGGCGCGACAGCCTCAAATCCGGCACCACCGGCGGCGAGCTGGATCTGGCCCTCCTGGTCGACGGCCTGCAGGCCGAGCGCGAGCAGGGCATCACCATCGACGTCGCCTACCGCTATTTCTCGACGGCGCAGCGCAAGTTCATCATCGCCGACACCCCCGGCCACGAGCAGTACACCCGCAACATGGCCACCGGCGCCTCCACCTGCGACCTGGCCATCATCCTGATCGACGCCCGCCACGGGGTGCAGGTGCAGACCCGGCGCCACAGCTACATCGTCTCGCTGCTCGGGATCAAGCACGTCCTGGTCGCCATCAACAAGATGGACCTGATGGACCACGCCCAGGCCGTGTTCGACCGCATCCGCGCCGACTACCTCGCCTTTGCCGACAAGCTCGAACTGCACGACGTGCGCTTCATCCCCATCTCCGCCCTGAACGGCGACAACGTGGTGCACCCGAGCGCGGCCATGCCCTGGTACGGCGGGCCCTCCCTGCTCGAACTGCTCAACACCCTCGAGATCGCCCAGGACCAGAACTTCGACGACCCGCGCTTCCCGGTGCAGTACGTCAACCGCCCCCACCTCGACTTCCGCGGCTACAGCGGCACCGTCGCCGCCGGGGTGTTCAAGACCGGCGACCCGGTCCTGGTGCTGCCGGCCAAAACCACCAGCCGGATCCAGTCCATCGTGACCTACGACGGCGAACTGGACCAAGCCTTCCCGCCCCAGGCCGTCACCCTCACCCTGGAGGACGAGATCGACGTCAGCCGCGGCGACCTCTTGGTGCGTCCGGACCGGCTGCCGCACCTCGACAGCCGCTTCGAAGCGCATCTGGTGTGGATGACCGAGGCCCCGCTGATCCCCGGGCGGCAGTACCTCCTCAAGCACGCCACCCGGACCCTGACCGGCTCGGTGGCCGCCATCCGCCACCGGATCGACGTCAACACCCTGGACCGGCACCCGGCCGGCCAGCTCAACCTCAACGAGATCGGCCTGTGCGAGCTGGCGCTGAGCGCCCCGCTGGCATTCGACGCCTATGCCCGCTGCAAGGGCACCGGCGCCTTCATCGTCATCGACCGGCTGACCAACGTCACCGTCGGCGCCGGCATGATCGTGGGACCCGTCCAGGGCGAGGCCGGCTTCCGCAAGGTCACCGCCGAGGAGCGTGCCGCCCGCTTCGGCCAGAAGGCCGTTACTGTTTGGTTGACCGGGGCAAGCCGCCTGGATACGGCTTATCGGCTGGAAAGGCAGCTGTTCGAACGGGGCTACGTCTGCGCCGTCGTCGACGCCGATCTGCTCGGCGATCGAACCGCCCTGGTCGCGGACAGCTTCGTCCAGGCCGGCATCGTCTGCCTCTGCGCCGCCGATACCGGCCTGGCACCGGATGCGGATGAACTCAACCTGGTCGTTCCGCCGGATCAGCTCGACATCGAGGCCGTGCTCGAGCGATTGAATCCGCCCCGCGCAGCGGCTCCTGACTTCGAGATCTGATTCCGCACCGTTGCGAACGCGCGCCGATTCACGCGCTCCAATCACCTGCCCACGACACCGGCGCCGTCCGCCAAGGTGTCCAGCATGTCCAGGAATGCCCGTGTCTTCACAGGCAACAAACGGCGGCCGGCAAACACCGCCCAGCCGGTGACCGACGGCAGCCGCCAAGCGGGTAACACCGGCGTCAAGGCTCCCGTATCGACGTAAGACCGCACGTCATGATCGGGCATGGCCACGACCCCTAAGCCCTGGCAAGCGAGTCTCACCAGCAGTTCGGGCGAGTTCGCCGTGACGCGTCCCGGAGGAACCCCTCCCCTTTCTGTTCGCCGCGCCGAAAGATCGATTTCCAGCGACACTTTCGGATAACGCTCGACGAACACCGAAAGCATCGGCGCAAGCACCAGATGGGCGAAATCATTGGGCATGGAGATGCGCAGAACGCCGCTGGGCTATGCCTGGCGATGCTGAGCCAGCACCGCGGCGGCAAACCGGGCTGGGGCTCCGAAGACAAGACTCCTTATCGTGGCGGCGGTGGCCCTGAATGAACACCACCACCCCATCGCCATGAATCCGCAGGTGGTCCAAGGCTTCCGTTCGGACGCGATCGAACGCTGGGCGAAAAAGCGCCTGGCGCTCGGCAGCCTGGTCTATTCGGATGGGCTGGCCTGCTTTTCCGTCGTCCTCGGTGCGGGCTGCCACCACTACCGCATCGTCACCGGTGGCGGGCCGCAGAGCGTGACCCGAGAGGAATTCACCCGGGTCAACACGATGATCGGCAATGTGAAAAACGCCATCTATGGCACTTACCATGCGATCAATCCCAAGTATCTGCCCCGCTATCTGGTTGAATCTTGCCACCGCTTCAACCGCCGGTTCGACCTGCGGGCGATGATGTCAAGGTTCCTTCACGCCGCCGCCTGGACTATGCCCATGCCCGGCAGGCTACTCAAATTGGCTGAGGCTTTGGGTAATCAAGTAAGCTTATCGGTATCCCGTCTCCAGCAGAGAGCCACAGGTACGGATTCCCGATACGCAAAAAAAAAAACGCTGCAGAAGCAGCGTTTTTTTGAGGCCGGCTCGTGTCAGAGCCAGTACACGAAGATGAACAGTCCGAGCCAGACAACGTCGACGAAGTGCCAATACCACGCTGCGGCTTCGAAAGCGAAATGGTGCTCCGCGCTGAAGTGGCCGCGGATGCTGCGGAACAGCACGACCGTCAGGATGATCGCACCGATCGTCACGTGCAGACCGTGGAAACCGGTCAGCATGAAGAACGTGGAGCCGTAAATCCCGGAGCCGAGGGTCAGGCCCATCTCGGTGTAGGCTTCGTGGTATTCGAACGCCTGCAGCAGGACGAAGAGGAAACCCAGGGCAACGGTGGCGATCAACCCCTTGATCAACTGCCCGCGATTGTCGGCCAGCAAGCCCCAATGTGCCCAGGTGACGGTGCCGCCACTTGACAGAAGGATCAGAGTGTTCAGCGCCGGAATGCCCCAAGCCGCCATGGGCTCGAACTCGCCGCCGATCTTACCCGGACCGTTGCTTGGCCAAACGGCGTCGAATCCCTTCCAAAGGATTTCGTTGGAAACCCCTAGTTCGCCCTCCCCACCGAGCCACGGAAGCGCATAGACGCGGGCGTAATAGAGCGCGCCGAAAAATGCCGAGAAGAAAAACACTTCGGAGGTGATGAACCAGATCATTCCCCAGCGGAAGGAATGGTCGACTTGGTCGTTGTAAGCCCCTGCAACGCTCTCGTGGATGACGGTGCCGAACCAGCCCACCAGCATGGTCACGAGAATGCCAGCACCGAGAATCATCATGGTCGGCCCGATGGACAAGCCGTTCAGGTAGTTCGCAAAACCCGCCAGCAGACTGGTCAGGCCGATGGAGCCGACGATGGGCCAGGTCGCCTTGTGCGGAAGGTAATAGGAAGCTGCGCTAGTCGCCATGTAAATCCCCTGATGAAATGCGAAGAAGGTACAACTTTAGTCTTTCTGAGTATTGGAAATATCGAAAAAGGTGTACGAAAGCGCCATTTCCTTGATGTCCTTGGGCAGACCCGGATCGATCACGAAACGGACCGGCATTTCCCGGCGCTGGCGCGGTTCAAACTTCTGTTCCGAAAAGCAGAAGCACTCGGTCTTTTTCAGGTATGCCGTCGCGGTGCCCGGCGTGATGCTCGGTATGGCACGCCCCACCATCGGTCTGTCGGTCAGGTTCTCGCCGTAAAATTTGACGGTGTAATACTGCCCGGGATGAATCTTCATCTTGGGCGTCTCCACGCTGAAGGCCAATGGCATACGTTCGTTCAGCTCGGTGATGAATTCGATCGTAATCTCGCGCGAAGCATCGACGTCGTAGGCAACCTCTTCAACCGCTTCGGTACGCACCTTTCCATTCAATCCGGTGATTTCACAGAACAGGCTGTAAAAAGGAGCCAGGGCGAATCCGAAGCCGAACATCGCCAACGCGACGAAGACGATGCCCCCGACGAGGCGCCCGTGTTTCTTGCTCTCGGTGTTCTGGTGGCTCACGACGGCGATGACGATGAAATCACTTTAAAAATGGAGAAGAGATACAGCCCGATCACGATGACGAGGATGACCCCCGTCAGGATCAGATTCTTCTTGCGTAAGTCCATGGGCCTTGCCGTAGCGGGCCCGCTTGAAGGCGAGCCCTTGGTTTCCTACCGCTTATTTGATATCCGGTGCGGTGGTCCAGCTGTGGTACGGCGGCGGCGAAGGCAGGGTCCATTCCAGACCGTGCTCGCTCGCACCCTCCCAAACCTCATCCGTCGCCTTCTCGCCGCCGCGGATCGCCTTGATGACGACCCATACCAGGATCAACTGCGAAAAACCGAAGATGAAGGCACCGACGCTCGACATCGCGTTGAACTCGGCGAACTGCACCGCATAGTCCGGGATACGCCGGGGCATGCCGGCCAGTCCCAGGAAATGCTGCGGGAAGAAGCAGACGTTGACCGAAATCGTCGTCAACCAAAAATGCAGCTTCCCGAGACGTTCGTCGTACATATGGCCGGTCCACTTCGGCAGCCAGTAGTAGGTTCCGGCCATCAACGCGAACACCGCGCCCGGCACCAGCACATAGTGGAAATGCGCCACGATGAAATAGGTGTCGTGATACTGCAGATCGGCCGGCGAAATCGACATCATCAGGCCGGTGAATCCGCCCATGGTGAACAAGACCACGAACGCGATGGCAAACAGCATCGGCGTTTCGAAGGTCATTGCACCCTTCCACATCGTGGCGACCCAGTTGAACACCTTCACGCCTGTCGGCACGGCAATCAGCATGGTGGCGTAGGTGAAATAGAGCTCGCCTGCCAACGGCATGCCTACGGTGTACTGGTGGTGAGCCCACACGATGAAGGATAGGAAACCGATCGAAGCGGTTGCATATACCATCGACGAATAACCGAACAACGGCTTGCGCGCGAAGGTCGGGATGATGGTTGAGATGATGCCGAAGGACGGCAGGATCAGGATATAAACCTCGGGATGCCCGAAGAACCAGAACAGATGCTGATACAGCACCGGATCGCCGCCGCCAGCCGCATTGAAGAAGCTGGTGCCGAAGAACTTGTCGGTGAGCAGCATGGTCACCGCACCCGCGAACACCGGCATCACCGCGATCAGCAGGAAGGCAGTGATCACCCAGGTCCACACGAACAAAGGCATCTTCATCAGCGTCATGCCGGGAGCGCGCATGTTGAACACGGTCACGATGATGTTGATCGCCGCCATGATGGAGGACATCCCCAACAGATGCACGGTGAAGATGGTGAACGGAAGCGAGGCACCAGTCTGCAACACCAGCGGCGGATAAAGAGTCCAGCCCGCCGCCGCCGCGCCGCCATCCATGAACAGGGTGCTGGCGAGCATGACGAAGGAGAAGGGCAGAAGCCAGAAGCTCCAGTTGTTCATGCGCGGCAGCGCCATGTCCGGCGCACCGATCATGATCGGAATCATCCAGTTGGCAAACCCTGCGAACGCCGGCATGACCGCACCGAACACCATGATCAGCGCGTGCAGCGTAGTCATCTGGTTGAAGAAGGCCGGGTCGACGTACTGCATGCCCGGTTCGAACAGCTCGGCCCGGATCACCAGCGCCATGGCGCCGCCGACCATGAACATGATCAGTGCGGTCACCAGATAAAGGGTGCCGATATCCTTGTGGTTGGTAGTGAACACCCAGCGCATGAAGCCTTTGGCGGGACCGTGATGATCGTGTTCATCGTGATGGCCGTGGGCGATATGCTCGTCATGGATGGCGTGTTCTTCGTGAGTTGCCTCTGTCATGGCTCTATGACCTCATCGAAAGCGTTGAAAAATCAGTGCCGCGCGGAAATATCCGACGGTTGAACCAGATCGCCCTTGTCGTTGCCGAAGCCATTGCGCTGGTAGGTCACGACGGCGGCGATCTCCACGGGGCTCAGGGAGTCGCCGAAGGCAGGCATCATCTGTCCCTTGCCTTTGACGACCACGTCGAGATGGGTATTCAGGTCGCCGGTGGCCACCGGACTGCCCTTGATGGCCGGGAACATGCCCTGCATGCCTTCCCCATTGACCATGTGGCAACCCGCGCAGCTGGCGTTGTAAACCTCCTCACCCTTGGCCATCAACTCCGCCATCGAGTAGGTCTTGGCCGCATCGGCGACGGCCTTTTGCGCCTGCGCTTTCTGTCCTTCCACCCATTTGTTGTAGTCGGCTTCGCTCTTGACGTCGACGACGATCGGCATGAAGCCGTGGTCGCGGCCGCACAGCTCGGCACACTGGCCACGATAGATTCCCGGCTGCTCGACCTTGGTCCAGGCATCGGTCACATAACCGGGGATGGCATCCTTCTTCCAGCCAAACTGAGGCACCCACCAGGAGTGGATCACGTCGGCGGCGGTGAACAGGAAGCGGACCTTCTTGCCGGCCGGGATCACCAGCGGCTTGTCGACTTCCAACAGATAGTTCGGCACCGCTTCGGGATTCGAGCGGACGCCCAGCTGGCGCGCATCGTTGCTCTTGGCGTCGAGCGTGCTGAAGAAGTCGATGCCGTTGTCGAGGTAGGTATAGCGCCACTTCCACTGGTAGCCGGTGACCTTGACGGTCATGTCGGAGGCGCTGGTATCGTAAGCCTCGATCATCACCTTGGTGGCCGGAATCGCCATGGTCAGCAGGATGACGAAGGGAATGATGGTCCAGACGACTTCCAGCTTGGTGTTCTCGTGGAAATGCGCAGGCACCACGCCCTTCGACTTGCGATGGTGCATGATGGAATAGACCATCATGCCGTATACGCCCACACCGATTGCCACGCAGATCCACAGGATGTACATATGAAGGTCATAAATATCCCGGCTCAACTGGGTGACGCCCGGCGAGAGATTCAACGCATAGTCGGCATTCGCCTCCCCGAACGTTGCGATCCCCACCCCGGTGATCAGTAGCTTAAGTTTTTTCACGGAGCCCTCTCCTCGGTATCTCAGGTCAATATCTTGCGGATCGAACCACTAGCCATTCGTCAATTCTTTTTTCAATTCCCGGTACAGCGCCTCGCGCTCCGATTCCACCAGGAAACGACCGATCTCTATCTTCCTGCCATGACGTTTCAGGCACAGCCGGCTCGGATGCCCCGCGGCCGGTGGCCCTTCCAGACTCACGCCGAGCCAGGCGCGCCGGAACTGGAAAGTCTGCTCCGGACCGCGAATTCCGCGCTCCAGCTTCACGTCCGCAGCGGTCACCGTGATCACCTCGCGCACCGCCGACTGTCTGAAGGCCAAGCTGAAACAGTAAGCCAAGACCAGCCACTCAGCTCCGGCGAATGGCAGGACGAACCAGCAGCCGATGAATGCGAACACCGCCCCGATAGAAGCCAATACGAGGGCGAACCCGCCCAGCAGCAAACGAGCCTGCCATCGCGTCAGCGATGCGTTGGGTTTCAGGATGATGCGCTTGCCGCCCGTCTGTGGATCCCGCTCGGACTCAATCATGGAACCGGCCCGCTACCCGTCTCAAACGCCCGCGCGACACCCCGGCTCTGCACCCGGTTCAGGCATCATCGGTCATTACCCCCACTTTTCTGTGGGAATTCACTCACAGCTTAAAACCCGCAGAACTTTAACGTAACCCTCTGGGCAACGCAAGGAAGGCATGGAGCTGACATTTTCCCGATGGTTTGACGGAACGACCCGGATGTGTGGATAGTGACTTTTGTTCAGGAGCAAGCATATGACCAAGATCAAACCGGAGGAGATTTATGTCAGCGTGGACATCGAGGCGGATGGCCCCATCCCCGGCCCTCACTCGATGCTCAGCATCGGCGCCGTGGCCTATGGCGCCGGGGGCAACCCTCTTGGTGAATTCACTGTCAACCTGGAAACCCTCCCCGAGGCAACTCCTCACCCGGCCATGACGGAATGGTGGCGGCAGTTCCCGGACGCATGGAACGCCCATCGCCGGAACACGCGGCCGCCGGCGGAAGCCATGAACGCCTTTGCCGACTGGCTGGAAGGACTGCCGGGCAAGCCGATTTTTCTCGCCTGGCCCGCGACCTGGGA
The DNA here is from genome assembly GCF_012769535.1 of Methylococcus geothermalis. Lineage (NCBI taxonomy): Bacteria > Pseudomonadati > Pseudomonadota > Gammaproteobacteria > Methylococcales > Methylococcaceae > Methylococcus > Methylococcus geothermalis. The sequence continues at coordinate 1,101,036 of NZ_CP046565.1, read as the reverse complement.
TTTCATGTGGATCTATTGGTACCTGATCCGCTTTACCGGACGGCGGCCTTTTTCGGAACACGGCATCGATGTCCGATCGTACGCCATGGGGATGCGTCGCCAGTCGTTTGGACGAACGAGCAAGAACTTTCTGCCCAAGCGCTGGTTTTCGCCCAATCCGCACACTCATGTCGCCCTCGACGACGCCCGCGAACAGGGCGAACTCTTCATCGCCATGTTGCGGGAAAACATGGGGATCGGGAATGACTGAACGACCGCGGCGACAGTTTATTCACCCTCGCGGCAGAAAACGTCGATCACCGATGTCCGGAATTCCACAGGAAGAGCGCTTCGCCGGGTTTTAACCCAAACATGCGGCTGGGTCACGACCTGGGCCGTCATGCAGCCCGCTCCCGGACGGTTCAGTACCAGGTTGACCCGGATGCGACGGTCTTTCTCTTCGATGCCGGCGACGCTGAGGCGGTAGCCCCCGCTGTTCTTGGCCCCGGCGAAAGCGGCTATCACCATGTCGCTGGCAAAATCCACTTCCGGCAGGGAGGGGGCTGGAACGGAACCCACGACATGCGAAGCCCATAGTGACCGGAAGGCTGCTTCGTCGAGAATCACCGCCGTCCGCTCGTCCTCGATACCGCTTTGGGTGCCCTGGGCCAGCACCGTGAACGGCATCGGACCGGCCATTGTACCGGACGATGCAGTCATAACCGCCGCAAATGCCAGCCTTCGCCACGTCAATGGGTATATCATCGCCAGCCTCACTCGGGGGCGGGGCTGAAATGTCTGCCCCAAGCCCCTTGCCGAATCAATGCTATTGGGTCACCGTCAGCTCCACGTCATCGACCAGAAAACTGGTAGCCCTCGACCAATTCTCCACTCCGTGGAACTGGAGCCGGATCGTTTGCCCCTTATAAGCGGAAAGGTCGAAGCTCCTCTGTACATACCCCGACGAACGGTCCCTGTTCGAATAGGTCGCCAGAGTCTGCAGCACGGTGCCGGCGGTATTGCGCACCGTCACCGTCATCGTATCGCGCGCCGGTGCACTGGTGGTTTCGCTCGTGACGATCCTCAACCAGAAACCGAGATTTACGGCGCAGGCATCGACCGGCACGGTGACCTGCTGATAAAGATCGTCCGTATGGGTTCGGCCATAGCCGTTCATCCATGCTTTCCAGCTCCCGCTGTGGGCCGCCACCGAACTGGAATTGTCTATGACCCCCGCGGAAGCGGTCCATGCCGTCGCACCACTTTCGAATCCGGGATTCGCCAACAACTGTGTCGTCGTGGCGCATGTGGGCGCCGGTTCGGTGCCGTTTGCCGTATCGGCGTTGACCGCATTCGAGAGCGCCCAATTGCCGGCATTGTCGGTGGCGATCGCGTCGAAAACATGCGACCCGTCCTCGACCGATGCGGAATTCCAGCTGACACCATAGGGAGACGAGGTATCGGTGCCCACGATGTTGCCATCGACACGGAACTCGACCTTGGCGACACCGCTCCCCCCGTTTTCATCCGAGGCGTTAGCGGCGAGATTCACAACCCCGGTCAATGAGGCCGACGCCGTCGGCGCCGTGAGCGTCACCTGCGGCGCAGTGTCATCGGTAACGGGTGCCGAGATGAAGCCGGTGTACAGCAGGCGATTGGGAGACCCCAGGCCCGCCCCGCCGACCTTGTTGGCGGTTGCATTGGAAGTCAATGCCGATGCGACCTGAGCCGGCGTCGCACCCGGGAAGACGGACAGATACAAGGCCGCGGCCCCGGCGACATGAGGCGTCGCCATCGACGTACCGCTCATTGTCTGGGTCGCGTCGTCGCCGGCATTGCTCGCCGAGGTGATGCTGCTGCCCGGCGCAAAGATATCCAGGCAGGTTCCATAGTTGGAGTAGCTCGCGCGAGCGTCGGAAGAAGTCGTGGCGCCCACGGTCAGCGCAGCCGCGGTCCGGCCGGGCGACTCGTTGCAGGCATTCCCGTTGGAATTGCCGGCGGCGATCACATACGTCACGCCCGCATTGATCGAGTTCTGCACCGCGGTGTCGAGCGACTGCGAAGCACCTCCGCCCAGGCTCATGTTGGCGACCGCCGGACCCTGCCTGTTGGCGGTCACCCAGTTCACTCCGGCAATCACCCCGGACGTCGTTCCCGAACCATTGCAATCGAGGACCCGGACCGAAACCAGCTTGACGCCCTTGGCGACACCGTAAGTCGAGCCGCCGATGGTTCCGGCGACGTGCGTGCCGTGACCGTCGCAATCGCGCGCACCCCAACCGTCGTTGATCGCCGTATAGCCCTCGCTGGCCCGGCCGCCGAACTGGGAATGGCTGGTCCTGATGCCGGTGTCGATCACGTAGGCCGTGACGCCCTGACCCGTGGTGTTATACACATAGGTGCCATTCAGCGGCAGACTGGCTTGATCGATGCGATCCAGGCCCCAGGTTGCGCCGGATTGGGTGGCATGGATCGAAATGATGCCATCTTCCTCGACCAGGGCCACAGAGGGATCGTTCGCCAATGCTGCGGCTTCCACCGGGGACATCCTGGCCAGAAAGCCTTTCACCGCATGCCGCCAGACATCCGCCGGCGCCGCGTTGTATTTCTGCCCCATGCGGCTCAAAAGGGCGTCGAGACCGGAAGCGCTTTCCGCTTCGCTGCGGAAAATCACGATGTATTGTCCCGGTATGGGCTTGGCGGCATGCCGGAACGTGCCCGCCTGCACCCCGCCGGACAATGCAGCCGAAAGGCCGGCCATCGCAATCAAAGGCATCGCGAGACGGCCGGCCGCGGATGATCCTCTTTCTTTGCTCATCGTTCTCTCCCCTTCGTTATTGTTCCCTTTGCGGGAATCGCGTTCCGGCCGTCTTGCCCGGATGCCTGTTCCTGTCCGTGCAAACAAGCTGTACTACGGAAACTCATGCGCCATCCGAACCCGGAGCATTTGGACTGCTACCATGCATCAAAGCCGCATCCTTCCTGCATCTCTCCTGCTGACGGCGCCATACGGTGGAACGCATCCCAGCGCCTGCCCGGCCCCTCATCCGCCGCCTTGTCATACCAGCGGAATGCCTCTTCGAAATTGCGCGTCACGCTGCGGCCCTGCTCGTACATCAGCCCCAGATGGAACTGGGCATCCGCGTGGCCGCGCTCGGCCGCTAGCATAAACCATGCCATCGCATCGGCGTCGTTGCGCGCCACGCCCAACCCTTCCATGCACAGTCGCCCGAGCTCGAACTGGGCGAGAGGATTTCCCAGCTCGGCAGCCCTACGGTACCAACGGACGGCCTCGGGGTAGTCCTTGGCCACACCGTGGCCGGCCTCGTACATCGTCCCGAGCGCCGCTTGCGCGGCGGCATCATGGCGTTCCGCCCGCTTCCGCCAGACGGCCAGAGCCTTACCGTACCAGCGTTGGGCCCCGTCCGCATCGCGAGCAATGCCCAGCCCCAATTCGGACATCAGACCCAGACTGAAACAGGCCCGGGCATGTCCCTGGCAGGCACCGGAACGGTACCACCGAACCGCCTCGGCATAATCACGGCTGATACCCAAACCATCCTCGTACAGGCGTCCCACCGCCCATTGGGCGTGGGCACAGCCCTGTTCCGCCGAACGCCCGTACCATTTCAGAGCCTCCCGGTAACCGGGTTCGATGCCTGCTCCCGCCTCATGACAAAGGCCCAGCGCAAGCTGCGCGACGGCGTCGCCGCTTTCGCCCCGCGCACGCCAGCAATCCAGCGCCACGCGGTACCACTTTCTTGCTTCGCCCTGATCCGGGGCAATTCCGACACCAGCCTCAAGAATCAAAGCCGATTCGAGCGCAGCCCCCGGATCGCCCTGGGCGGCGGAACGCCGGTACCAGGCGATCGCCTGCTGCATATCCCTGTCAACGCCGAGACCGTCCCGGAAACACAGGCCGAGACACCGCTGGGCGCCGGCGTCTCCCGCTTCCGCCCGTGGCAGCCATGCCTTGAAAGCCGCCGCATGATTCCCGTCCTCGAATTCAGACGAGGCCAAGTCGGCAGCGGAGGGAGAGAGGCCCATCACGCTCGCTTCCGAAACCCGTTTCCCTTCCCATGCCATTCATCTGTCCTCGCCAGCCGGCCGAGGTCAATCTTGCCCGACACCGCCGAAGTGCACAAGTACTGCCATGTCGGGAGCCAGCGACTCCATCAATGCCTGCCTCTCGGCCAGTTCGAAAGGCAGTTGGCCGTCCCAAGCGGCTGGGATACCGCGAGTGAGCGGATCGACACGCTCGTCGCCGATCTGCTGAGTTGCCGCGAGGAGGGTGCACGCGCTCGCTGATCGGCGTTTTCCCCTTCCCGACCGAAACTATTCGGTACCCTGCTGCTCCGTCCCTCGCGCTTTCGAGGCCATGCTGCGATCGAGAGACCAGTTGATGATGAACCCCAGCGTGAAGGCAAGGAGCGCGCCGAACATCAGCGGGCCGGCAAACGGCACCTCATGTGGATCGTTCAACTTGATGCCGATCAGGGTGGAAAGCCAGTCGAGGATCATACCCATCGTGATTACTCCGAAATGAAACGTCCGTCGGGTGGTGCTGCGCCGCCGCCGACTTACAAGCACCGTCAGCATGGCTTGAAAGCCATGTTGAGGCGAATAGTGGACTGTTCCACTTGGGATTTCAGTGATGGAGTCACACAGGGTTCAGGTCGACACCACGAAGCCACGAAGCCGGTTGATGTCGAGTAGTTCGATCGAGCCGCGGCCGAGACCCACCCACCCCAGATGCTCCAGACGTTTGAGGTGGCGCGACACAACCTCGCGCGCGGTCCCGAGTTCGTCTGCAAGTTCCTGATGGGTTCGGGACACGCGCGTCTCCCCGCTCGCCAGCAGGATATGGATGAGGCGGTGGTCTATGTCGCCGAACACCACGTCGGCCAGCCGCGCCATCACTGCCGCCAGGCTGGTCGCGAAATTCCGGAACACATGGCAGCGCAGCGCCGGCGAGCGGTCGACGGCTACCCGAAAGGCTTCAGCGGGAATCACCAGGGCACTGACCTCAGTCTGAGCGACACCCTCGGCCGGATAGACGGTGTCGCCGAGCAGACAGGAGGTCGTCAACACGCACGATTCGCCTGGCCCGACATGGTAAAGGACGATCTGTCGACCTTGTTCCGACAGGACCTGGCAGCGCACGACGCCTTTCGTGACGAAGGCATAGCCCTGGCATCGGGAGCCCGGATAGAACACGTACTTCCCTGCCTCGAGGCGGACCCGGGTCGCCCGGCTGAACAATTCGTCGAGTACCGGGTCGCTCGTCTCCAGCAGGTTCGGGAAGTGTTCGCGGAGTAGAATTCGGTGGTCGGGCATGGGGTTTCTGGCGACACAGGTTACGCGAGACGAGCAATGAGCGGGTCTTCAGCAGGGCCTGCCACTCCGGCCTTCCGGCAGCGATCAGTTGGCCGATTGGGCTTCATGTCCGCATGCGGATCGGAACACAGGCTGAAAGCGCGGCGCCGCCACCGATCACCGAGCGCGGTCAGTTGCGACGATACTGCGCCAACCGCCCCCAGCAATCAAGCGCCGGCTTCCGGTGCGCTCGCACCCAGGCGCCAGGTCGACAGATCAGCCGTGTGGTGGCCGAACTGGCCGAGATAGGGGGTGGTTCTCTTTGCCCGAGAACCACCTCCTCGCGACCCCCGCCGGGTATAGCCGGAATCCGTCCCGCCGGAGTTGCTAATCATGCAGGACACAGATCACGAAGTCCTCATGGTGACGGCCTTGATCGACACGACTCCGGTCGCAGTGCGCAGCCATATACTCGTGCAATCGCTTCGATCGCAGCGAGAACCCACCGCAGCCCCCGAACTCGATACCGCGCCAGAAATCGACGCCGAACGGCACCCTGCCGCCGATACGGTCGTACTGCAGCCATTCCGGCCTCCAGGTGGCCGGATTGCAGACCAATCCGTCATGCTAGACGACGAGCAAAGGAATGGCTCATGAGTTTCACGTCTCGTCACCACCCCGGGAACCGGGGTGGAAACAGCATACGATCAAAATCCGGGCCCCACTTATGACAGCCTGATTCACGCAGGCGCGTCCTCCCAAACCCGCGGTTCCGCGCCGTCCCGGAAAATCGGACAATAGCGCCATGCCAACCCCGCCTCCTATCGCCAGTTTTCGCTCCGTCACCAAGCGCTATGGCGTCCATCCTGCGCTGCGGGAGTTCGACCTCGAGCTGCGGGAAGGCGAATTGCTCACCCTCCTCGGCCCCTCGGGCTGCGGCAAGACCACGGTGCTGCGCCTTCTGGCGGGCTTCGAAAACCCGGATTCGGGCGAAATCCTCCTGGACGGACGAACACTCGCCGGCGTGCCGCCGGAGGCGCGCAACGTGAACACGGTATTCCAGAGCCATGCCCTGTTTCCGCACCTGAGCGTGTTCGACAATGTCGCTTTCGGCCTGAGGATGCGAAAACTCGGCGGCGCGGAAATCCGGGAGAGGACCGAATCGGCGTTGCGCATGGTGCGGCTGGAAGGGCTCGGGGAACGCCGGCCGTTGCAACTGTCCGGCGGACAACAGCAGCGCGTGGCGCTGGCCCGGGCCTTGGTCAACCGTCCACGGCTGCTGCTGCTGGACGAATGCCTGAGCGCCCTGGATTACCGGCTGCGGCGCGAGATGCAGCTGGAGCTCAAGGAACTGCAGCGACAGACCGGCATCACCTTCGTCTTCGTGACGCACGACCGTGAGGAGGCCTTGTCGATCTCGGACCGCATCGCCGTCATGCATGCGGGGAGCATCGAGCAACTGGGGCCGCCCCGCGACATCTACGAGCGCCCGGCGAACCTGTTCGTGGCGCAGTTCGCCGGCGAGAGCAACGTGCTGGAAGCGACCGTCACGGCGAAGCCTGGCCCGGATGCCTTGACCGTCAGCGTGGCGGGGACGCCTCTTGCCGTGCAGACCGACCGGCATTTCGTCATCGGCGAGAAGATCGCCCTGGTGCTGCGGCCGGAAGACCTGCACGTGCACGACGACGCCACCGGCCATGGCGGCCTTGCCGGGCGGGTGCTGGAACGGACCTACCGCGGCGTGACCCTGGACACCCTGATCGCCCTGGATGCCGGGCCGCGAATCAAGGCCAGCGAATTCTTCCGCGAGGACGCGCCGGCGCTGGATCATCCGCCGGGCCAACGGGTCCGCGTGAGCTGGACGCCCGGCTGGGAAATCGTGCTCCCTCATGACGCCGAAACCTGAAGCATTCAAGGCTGCGGCCGTCGGCCTGCTTTCCGGCTGGCTGCTGCTGTTCGTGCTGGCGCCCAACCTGCTGGTGGCGGGGCTGAGCCTCCTCAGCCGGAGCCCGGCGGGCTTCGCCGGCTGGCCCGCAACGCTCGATAACTACCGCCGGCTGGCCGATCCGATCTACCTGCACGTCTTTGCCGAATCGTTCGCCACGGCGCTCATCGCCACCCTGTTCTGTCTGCTGCTGGGCTATCCCTTTGCCTATGGGCTGGCCAGCGCCCGGCCACGGCTGCGCCCGCTGCTGCTGACCCTGGTGATCGTCCCTTTCTGGACCAATTCGCTGGTGCGCATCTATGCCATCCGCGGCCTGCTCGCGGCCAAGGGAGCGGTGAACCACCTGCTGCTGGCCGCGGGACTGATCGATCAGCCGGTGCGGCTGCTCTACACGCAGGCCGCCGAGATCATCGGCCTGGTCTACGTGCTGCTGCCGTTCATGATCCTGCCGCTGTACGGCAGCCTGGAAAAGCTCGATCCGCGTCTGCTGGAAGCCGCCCGCGACCTGGGCGCCGGCCCGTTCCGGCGGTTCCGGCATGTGGTCCTGCCGCTGACCCTGCCCGGCATCGTCGCCGGCTGCCTCCTGGTGTTCCTGCCGGCGCTGGGCCTGTTCTATGTGGGCGACGTGCTGGGCGGTTCGCGCCATCTGCTGGTCGGCAACCTGCTCAAGGATCAGTTCCTGGAAGCCCAGGACTGGCCCTTCGGCGCCGCCGCCAGCCTGGTGCTCATCGGCCTGCTGCTGGCCTTCCTGGCGCTCTATGCCATTGCCGAAAACCGCGTCACCGCGGCTGGCGATGACAGATGACGGATACCGATTGAAAATATTTCCATGCACAGTCTCGAACGGCTGCACGGCGCTTTGATCTATTCCTTCCTCTACCTGCCCCTGGCCGTGCTGATCCTGGGGTCGTTCAACGCCTCGAAATACGGCATCGGCTGGGACGGATTCACCCTGAACTGGTACGCAAGCCTGGCGAACGATGCCGAAATCCTGGCGGCGGCCCGGAATTCGCTGATGGTGGCGGCGCTGTCCGCCACCCTCGCGACCGTCGTCGGTACCCTGGGCGCCGTCGGCCTACACCGCTACCGGTTCCGTGGCAGGGGATTCCTGATGGGCCTGCTGTTCATCACCCTGATGTCGCCGGACATCGTCATGGCGGTGTCGCTGCTGGTCCTGTTCATCGGCTTGCGGCTGGAGCTGGGCCTGTTCACGCTGTGGCTGGCGCACACCAGCTTCTGCCTGCCTTTCGTCACCCTCACCGTGCATGCGCGGCTCCAGGGATTCGACAACGCCCTGGTCGAAGCGGCGCGCGATCTGGGCGCCGGGGAATGGACCGCCATCCGCCGCATCGTGCTGCCGCTGGCGCTGCCGGCCATCGCTGCGGGCTGGCTGATGAGCTTTACCCTGTCGCTGGACGATGCGGTGGTGAGCTTCTTCGTCACCGGCCCCGATTTCGAAGTCCTGCCGCTGCGCATCTATTCCATGGTCCGGCTCGGCGTGAAGCCGGAAGTGAACGCCCTGGCCTCGCTGCTGTTCGCCGTTTCGCTGAGCTTCGTGGTGCTCGCCCAATGGCTGCTGCACAAGGACCGCGAATGATCCGATGCCGGCTGGCGGCATTCGCCCTCGCCGTCTTCCTCGCGCCGATCGCGGCGGGGCAGCGCGAGCTGCGCTTCTTCAACTGGTCGGATTATCTGCCCCCGGCGGTGCTGGAGAGCTTCACCCGCGAAACCGGCATCCAGGTGCACTATGCCACCTACGACAGCAACGAGGCCATGTATGCCAAGGTCAAGCTGCTCGATGGCGGCGGCTACGACCTGGTGGTACCGTCCACCTACATGATCGACCGGATGCGCAAACAAGGTTTGCTGCGCCCGCTGGACCGCGCGCGGCTGCCCCATTTCGGCAATCTCGATCCGCACCACCTCGACCTGCCGTTCGATCCCGGCAACCGCTACAGCGTGCCCTATCTGTGGGGGACGACCGGCATCGGGGTCAACGCCGAACGGATCGATCCCGCCGGCCTGCACGCCTGGGCCGACCTGTGGCAGCCGCAGTTCCGCCGCGCCCTGCTGCTGCCCAATGACATGCGGGAGGTGTTCCACATGGCCATGCGGGTGCTGGGGCTGCCGGTCAATTCGACCGATCCCGCCCACATCGAAGCGGCCTACCGCAAGTTGCGCGAACTCATGCCCAATGTGCGACTGTTCAGCTCCGACGCGCCGCAAGTTCTGTTCATCACCGGCGAAGTGGACGCGGGGATGATCTGGAACGGCGTGGCCTACCTGGCCGCGCGGGACGCCCCCGCCGTCCGCTTCGTCCAGCCCGCGGAAGGGCCGTTGCTGTGGATGGACAACCTGGCGATCCTCAAGAACGCCGAACACCCGAACGAGGCGCACGCGCTCATCGACTACCTGCTGCGGCCGGACGTGGCGCGTCTGATCAGCGAATCCGTGGGCTACGCCACCCCGAATGCCGCCGCCGTCGCAATCCTGCCGCCCGAGATCAGGAACAATCCGGTGATCTACCCGCCGGCCGGCGTCATCGAACGTGGGGAATACCAGGTCGACCTGGGCGACGCGATCAGGCATTACACCGAATACTGGGAGAGGCTGAAAGCCGGGCAGTGATGGCTATAGGGGCACGGCGCGCAATCAGCCGTCGTCGGTCGGTTCGGCCCATCCCGCCTGCTCCCGCCCAACCGCCCGCGCCAAGGCCGTGGCATTGGCCGGCGTCGACGGCGAGGGGTCGGTTTCCATCGAAGGCAATGACGCCGCTACGATCCGCCGTATCGCCGCTTCGTCCTCTTCGATGCATTCCACCAGCCTGAACTGAACCCGCGCCCGTTGGAGGTTCTGGCCGCGGCTTTCGGTGCGGAAGTAGACGTCACCAGCCAGATGGTCGGCCAGGAAGCGGATGCCGAGTTCGAGCGGAATCAGGCGGATGGCGTCGTAGAGATGCTCGCGGTCCGCCGCCGTCAGGAGGGTGGCCGCTTCCGAGAGATACCCCCTCAAGATGGCTTCGCACAGCGCCAAATCGAAGTGCGTCGCTCCCGGATCGTCGGGAGACTCGCCGGAGTGGTTGCAGCAGGAGCGAAGGCAGTCGCCGATGTCGTAGTGCACCAGGCCCGGCTTGACCGTGTCGAGATCGATGAGCGTCAGGGCGCGCTCGCCGGCCCGGTCGAATAGGATGTTGGCGAGTTTGGGGTCGCCGTGGATGACGCGCAGCCGCAATAGGCCGGCGGCCTTGGCCCGCTCCAGCACCGGCACGAAATCCCGCCGCGCATCGACGAAGTCCAACGCCTGGCGGAGCGAGGGATCGTCGAGCCCCGTGGCTGCCGCCCGGACCGCATCCAGTCCGGCGAGATAGCCCGGGGCGACATGAAAATCCGGCAGGGAATCTTCCAGTTCAGCGCAATCGACCTCGCCCAGCGCGGCATGGAACGCCCCCAGCACGCGGCCGACCGCGACCGCTTGGCGCTCGGTCGCGATCCGGTCCAGCACCCGGCTGCCTTCGATGTAGCGCAAGGCCCGCCAGTGGCCGCCTTCGGCATCGAGCACGGTATCGCCGCCCTCGCGCGGCGCGATCAGGTCCGGCCAGTGTTCGGCGAAGTCGCAGCGGCCGCCATGAACATGGGCCTGGATCCGCCGCAGATTGGCGGCGATCCGCTCGGGATGCGGAAACACCCGGGCGTTGATGCGCTGCAGCACGAACCGGGCTGAGGCGGCGGGAGAAACCCGCCAGGTCTGGTTGATGAGGCCATCGCCCAGCGGCTCGACGCGATACCCCTCGCCTTCCGCCAGGAAGCGCGCTGCGATGAATTCCGGTTCCACACTCATCGCGGCTTGATCGAGGTCAGGCCCAACTTCTGGCGGGTGATTTGCTTCTGTCTTTCGCTCTTCCGCAGCATGACGTACACCGCGCCGGTACCGCCGTGCCAGCGCCGGGCACTGTGGAAGGCGAGCACTTCGTCGAATTGCGGCAACCAGCGCGCCACGTAGCTCTTGAGATAGGTCGGCTTGCCGGCCTCCCGCCCGCCCTTGCCGTGATTGATCAGCACCGTGCGCACGTCGTGCTTCCTACAGTCGTGGACGAATTCGAACACCGCCTTGCGCGCCTCCTCCACGCTGAGCAGATGCAGGTCGAGCACCGCTTCGATCTCGTAGGCACCTTGCTCCAACTTGCGGAACACCGCGTGCTGGATCCCCTGGCGGCGGAAGCTCAGCACCGCCTCGCGGTCGAGGAATTCGACGAAATCGGTGGTGAGGAAATTGGCATCGCGCCCCACGGCCCGCTGCGCCGCCGAACGGCGGTAGAGCTGGCCCGGCGTCGGCGCCTCCTTGGGGCGCAAGGGCGCCTGGTCCGTGGGCTTGAGCGGCGTCACGCCTTCCATCTCACGCCGGAACAGTTCTTTGTCATCGGTATTCATTGGGACAATTCTTTCATGGGAGGGACGCTTCATGGCGCGCACGCTACGAGAGAACGACCGCGCATCCGCCCCGGAGTTCCTTCAGCCACGGCCATGGCGCATCTGACGCCGGCTGCCTGCGTTTTCGACCCTGCGCGGTGTTTCGGCCGTCCGGCCATCGAGCAGGCAACGGGGGCTGCGCTTGGTGCCGCTCGACGTGTAATCGGCCGCCACCGCCCACCGGACGCGATCCTGATCCTCCGCGCATTCGCCGGTGAGAAATTCGAAGACGAAATCGTACAGTCGATCCAGCGCGATTTCGTGGGTCTTGCCGGTGCGGGCATACAGCCAGTCGGAAAAGGCCATGAACCGCGCGAATGGGCGCTCCCCCAGCAGGACCGGACGAACCTGCTTGAAGCGCCCGGAGTTGCCGATCAGGTCCCAGTAGCGGGCGAACCGGTTCAGGCGCTGCAGCGCCGCGAAATCCAGCACGTCGGTCCGGACCACGTTGTAAGGCGGATAAGGGTTGTAGCGCATGCCGCAGGATCGGGTGTGGCGGTCGATCGGCGCACCACGCAGGCGCTTCAAGATGCCGACCTGGATCTCATGGGGGTCCAGGGCGATCAGGCGGTCGAAGCCTCGCGCGAATCCCTCCAGCGTCTCCCCCGGCAGGCCGGCGATCAGGTCGACATGCAGATGAGCGTGGGTGTGTCGGCGCAGCCAGCGCAAATTGGCCTCGGTCGCGGCATTGTCCTGACGGCGGCTGATGCGCGCCTGCACCTCCGGGTCGAAGCTCTGGACGCCGATTTCGAGCTGCAGGGTGCCCGGCGCGAACCGCGCCAGCGCCTCCTTCAGGCGATCCGGCAGATGGTCCGGAATCACCTCGAAATGCAGGAACAAGGCCGGGTCCGCCTTGTCCAGGAAGAATTCGAGGATGCGCAGGCTGGTGCCGATATTCAGATTGAAGGTGCGGTCGACAAACTTGAAATGCCGCGCACCACGCCGGTACAGCATGTCCATGGCGGCGAGAAAACGCTCCGGCTCGAACGGCCAGGCCGTGCGGTCCAGCGCCGACAGGCAGAATTCGCACTTGAACGGGCAGCCGCGCGAGGCTTCGACGTAGATCAGCCGGTGGGCGATGTCGCGCTCGTCGTAATAGGCATAGGGCAGTTCCAGCTCGCGCAGATCGGGGGACTCGGCGCGGATGAAGCGGCCGGCCGGCGGGGTCCCGTTCAGGATGTTGCGGCACAGGCGGGGAAACACCAGATCGCCGGGGCCGCCGACGCTATAATCCGCCAGCCGGACGATGGGCTGGTCCTCCCCTTCGTGGCTGACCTCCGGCCCGCCGAGCACGACGACCAGCTCCGGCCTCACGGCCTTGAGCAGAGCGACCAGCCGGGTGGTCTCTTCCACGTTCCAGATGTAGACGCCCAGCCCCACGATGCGCGGATTCAGCGCCAGCAGTTTTTCGGCGATCTCCGCGGGGCGATCGGTGATGATGAATTCGGCCAGCGTCGTCTCGGCCCGCAGCTCGCCCAGGTTGGCCAGAAGATAGCGCAGGCCGAGCGACGAGTGGATGAAACGCGCGTTGAGAGTGGACAAGACGATGGCCGACACGGCTGCGGGATTCCTGACTTGCGGAGTCGACATTTTAATACAGGCGGAAGCGACCCCTCCGCGCGAATGACACAGCAATAGTCCAGACCTTGCCAATCTTCAAATTTTTCCGGAATCTGCGCCGCCGGCGGGTTCTCCAACGATATCCAATCGACCCGGCCGCCTTCCATGCCGCCATCGGCGACGTGCCACTGCTTGCCCGCTTGTCCGAGGGCGAGCGCGAGAACCTGCTCCGTTTGGCGACCCTGTTTCTCCGCGAAAAAATCTTCGCATCCTCAGGGAATCTGGACCTGACCGAAGCCATGAAGACCCGCATCGCCGCACTGGCCTGCCTCCCCATACTCCATCTCGACCTCGACTGGTATGCCGGCTGGAGCACCGTCATCGTGTTTCCCACGGAATTCGTGCGGCCCCGCGAAGCCATGGACGACATCGGCGTGATGCACGAATGGGAGGAAACCGTCGGCGGCGAAGCCTGGGAGCTGGGACCGGTCATCCTGTCCTGGGCGGATGTGGAAGCCTCGGGGCGATGCGACGGCTACAACGTCATCATCCACGAAATGGCCCACAAGCTGGACATGCTGAACGGCCCATGCGACGGGTTTCCCCCACTGCACCGGAACATGGCGGCTCCAGCCTGGTCGAAGGCGTTCACCCACGCTTTCGACGATTTCAACACCCGGCTCGATCGAGGCGAACACACACTCATCGATCCTTACGCCGGCGAATCGCCGTCCGAATTTTTCGCGGTGCTCAGCGAATATTTCTTCGAACGACCGACCGTGCTGGACGCCCAATACCCGGAAGTTTACGCCTTGATGTGCCAGTTTTACCGGACCGACCCGCGGCAGTGCACGCATGCCCCCGTCATGGGGTAGGATTGCCGCCCCGAATTGAGATGACGAGAACATTGCGAATGCAAGACGATTTCCACGACCTCGACGACTCCGCGGAGGAAGAAGGCTACGGCCGCCGCCGCAGCCACGCGAAAATGAAGCGCGAAAGCGCGGAACTGCTGGAACTGGGCCGGGCACTGGTCCTGCTGCCGCAGGAAAGACTGGATCGGCTGGCACTGCCGGAACAAGTCGCGGAGGCGGTCCGCCTGGGGAGGACCATCAGCGCACACGGCGCGCTGAAGCGCCAGCTCAAATACATCGGCAAATTGCTCCGCCAGATCGACGCCGGGCCGATTCGCAGCGCCCTGGACGATATCAAAAACGAGAGCGCGGAAGCAGCCAGACGGCAACACCGGATCGAACAATGGCGGGACCGCCTCATCGCCGAAGGCGACGAAGCCGTCAATGCACTGGTGGGCGAGTTTCCCGGCGCGGACCGTCAGTTGTTCAGGAAGCTGGTCCGCGGAGCCCGGGAGGAACGGGAACAAGCCAAACCTCCGCGCCATGCCCGCCAGTTGTTCCAGGAAATCCGCCACCTGCTGGCGGATGCGGCCGCAGCCCCGGAATGAACTAGCGGCCCTGCCCGGAAGGCCGATCCGCGCGCTCTCCGAACGGGAACGGCATGGCCTCCGTCTGGTAGGTGAGGAACAGCATGATCCGGTAAATGTATTCGGCCAGTCTGGCGCCGCTCCTGACGGCATTGGGATTGACGCCGCCGGTGAACAGATGGCTCAGGAACTGGAAGGCGACGATGGCCCAGAACACGAACCGGACCGCCCCCAGCACCACCATGAAAAACACCATGAAGACCAGGCGCCGGCCGATCCCGGTGATCACGGTCCCTTCGGAAGTCTCGTCAGGCATAAATCCCCCTTTGCCGCGATGAATGTCAGCCTTGCTGGAGCAGATTGCGCAGATCGATCGTCGCCGCGTTGGCGCGGGCAATGTAATTGGCCAGGGTCAGCGAATAATTGGCGAAAATGCCGAAGCCATCGCCGTTCAGGATGATCGGGCTCAGGAACGGCGCCTGACCGTCCTCCAACTCGTGGATGATCGACTGCAGCGAGACCAACGCAGTCTTGTTGCCGAGGATGTCGCGAAAATCGAACTCGATGGCCTTGAGGACGTGAATCGCCGCCCAGCTATAGCCACGGGCCTCGAAGAAGATGTCGTCGACGTTCCACCACGAGGTCTTGATGACCATCCCGCGCTTCTCGTCCGCGTTCACCTGGCTCATGTCGCCGGCGCTCGCACTGAGCCGGTTGGACAGGCTGCCCAGGCGTTTTTCGAGGATTTCCAGGTACTGGCGCAGGTTGTCGGCACGGGAGAAGAAGCTCGCCTCGCGCTTCATCAGCCGGGCCCGGTAACGCATCATGGCCTCGATGCCCTTCTGGTATTCCGATTCGGACGAGGGCAACTGCCAGGATGTGTGATCGAAATAGAAGAACGGTTCGGCCTGGGCCAGATCCGGATCTTCCTTGGACTGGGACTGGGCGCGGGCGATGTGATTGCGCAAGGCCGAAGTGGCGTCGCGCAGGGCCGTCAGCGCGCCGTACTCCCACATCGGCATGTTGTCCTCGAAGACGCCCGGCGGAAACATGTCGTTGACCAGGAACCCGCCCGGCTTGTATAGGAGGGTTTCGCCGATGTCGATAAGCGTGGTCGCATAGGTGTAGCCCAGCGGCAATTCGCGGGAATTCTTGACGCCCGCATCCTGAATGGCCGAAGCCAGCACATCGAACTCTTCCGGCTCTTCGCCCCAGTACTCGGCGATCGCCAGGAAAATGCCCAGCACCAGAATCGTCAGCACGCCCACGGTCCACAGCAGACCCTTCTCACGCATGGTGCGCGGATGGAACGCGCGGAGGACGCTGCCGAAGAAAGACTTCAGCCGGCCTGGAGGTTTGGGTGACGCAGCCATGAGGAATCCTGTTGGGGTTGCCCGTCGCGGGAGGACGGGATTATATCCAAAAAACCCGGACGCGGCTCAGGCTTTCCCGGAGCGGCCGCGCCGCGCGCGGGGGTGAGCCTGGTCGTAGACAGCAGCCAGCCGCTGGAAGTCGACGTGAGTGTAGATCTGGGTGGTGGCCAGGGTGGCATGGCCGAGCAGTTCCTGCACGGCACGGAGGTCGCCGCTGGCTTCCAGCATATGGCTGGCGAAGGAATGCCGCAGCATGTGGGGATGAACCTTCTCCGGCAGGCGCAACTTCGAGCGCCAGCGTTCCAGCCGCACTTCGACGGTGCGGGGCGCGATGCGCTTGCCGTGCCGGCTGAGAAACAGCGCCGGCTGCGCCGCGCCCGGCATCGCACGGCGTATCTCCAGCCATGCCGCGACCGCCTCGATGGCCTTGGCGCCGACCGGCACATGGCGGGCTTTGTCGCCCTTGCCGTGCCGGACGAACACGCTGCCGCCGGCAAAATCGACATCGGCGAGGTCCAGCCCCACCAGTTCGCTCAGCCGCAGACCGGACGAATAAAACAGCTCCCACATCGCCCGGTCGCGGGCTTCCAGGCCATCCTCGGAAGGCGCATCGAGCAACCCGGCCATCGCATCCACGTCGAGCAGGCGCGGCAACCGGCGACCGGTCTTGGGAGGACGCACTCCGCGCGCGGGATTGGACTCGACCGCCCGTTTTTTCATCAAGTCGTCGAAAAATCCGCGGATGGCGGAAAGACTGCGCTGGAGGCTCCGGCCCGACAATTTGTCTTCATGATGCCTGGCGCCGACATAAGCCCTGATCTTGGCGGTGTCGACGTCCGCCCAGCGAACGATATTCTCCGACCCGCAGTGCGCCTGGAAGGCCCGCAGGTCCCGCTGGTAGGCCGCGTGCGTGTGTCCCGAGGCCCGCCGCGCCAGCCGGCCGAGGTAATCGTCGAGCTGCTCGAGGGCTTCCGGCTCCACCTGGTTCAGCGCTCGCGGTCGATCAGGGCGACGAGGCGCGCGGCGACGATTTCGCCCATCTGCACCAGAAACAGATTGCCCATCTCCGGGCTGAATCGCCCGGCGTCGAGGCTGCCTATCGCCAACAGGCCTTTGATGCCGGCATGACAAAGCGGCACGAGGGCGCAGGACGCTACCTCGGGAGCATCGGCACCGAACAGAAATTCCAGCAAAGGGTCGGGCGGCGACCCGCATACCGGTTCGCAGGACGCCAGCAGCGGCTCCAGCAGGATGCTCACGGCCGGTTCCGGCATCACGTGCAGATCGCCAACCGCAGGATGCGAGAAGGCGCGGAAAACCCGGACGGAGACAAAGTCGGCCTGGAATCCCTCGTGCAGGCTCCACTTCAGCCCCGCCAGCATGTCGTCCACCGAAGCGGCATCGAGCAAGCCCAGCGTGAGCCGGTGAAAACGGGCGAACAGCGCGTCGTTCTCGCGGGCAACCTTGAGGATCTCGTTCAACTGCCCTTGCTGCCTCCTGTTCTGGCCTCGCAGCAGCTCGATCTGGCGAGCGATCAGCGAAACCGCATCACCGCAGGGATGGGGCACATGCATGGCTTCCAGCAGATCGAGCTGATCGTGGAAAAAGTCGAGGTGCTTCCACAGGTAGTCCGCCACCCGGGAGGCCGACAGCTCCTCGTTGTCCGCGCGCCTGGCTTTGCCGAAATTCATGCTTCTATGCTCCCTTCGAACACGGTAACCGCGGGACCACTCATATGGACCGGCGTTCCCCGCCCCCGCCAGCCGATCCGCAACGCGCCGCCCGGCAAATCGATGCGCACGGGGTCCTGTAATGCCCCTCGCAACATCCCGACCACCGCTGCGGCGCAGGCTCCGCTGCCGCAGGCAAGGGTTTCCCCCGTCCCCCGTTCGTAAACCCGGAGCCGCGCATGGTGCGAGTCCAATACCTGCATGAAGCCGATGTTGGCACGCTCGGGAAACAACTCGTGCCGTTCCAGCGCAGCGCCGACGCGCGCCACGGGCGCCGCGTCGACGTCGGGTACCGTGATCACCGCATGGGGGTTGCCCATGGACACGGCCCCGAATGTCCAGTCTACACCGTCGATGTTGACCGTGTAGCCGAGCCGCTCTTCGGCCGCCAGCAGCGGCACTTCGGCCGGCGCATGGCGCGGCACCCCCATGTCGACCCGGACCTCGCCGCCCGCCTCCAGCCGCAGCACCATGCGGCCGGAAGCGGTTTCCACCCGGATCTCGTCGCGGTCGATGAGACCCTTGTCGCGCACGAAGCGGGCGAAGCAGCGCGCGCCGTTGCCGCATTGCGCCACCTCGCTGCCGTCGGCATTGAAAATCCGGTAACGGAAATCCACTTCGTCCGACGGCGGCGGCTCCACCAGCAGAATCTGGTCGCAGCCGATACCGTAATGCCGGTCGGCCAGCCGGCGCAATCCCGCCGCATCCAGGTTGACCGCCTGATGAATGGCGTCGATCACGACGAAGTCGTTGCCCAGTCCCTGCATCTTGGTAAAACGCAGCATAGCGGATCTCTCAAGGCAATAGCCGCTCGCCGGCGAACAACTGCGCGACGGTCTCCCGCTCGCGGATCAGATGCATCTCGCTGCCGTCCACCAGCACCTCGGCCAGCCGTGGCCTGGAGTTGTAATTCGAACTCATGCTGAAACCGTAGGCTCCCGCGGAACGCACCGCCAGCAGATCGCCCGGAACCAGGGCCAGCTCGCGCGACTTGCCCAGGAAATCGCCGGTTTCGCAAACCGGCCCCACCACGTCGAAAGTCTCCGGTTCGGCATCGGCGCGCGGCGCGACCGGTACGATGTCCTGCCACGCACCGTACAGCGCCGGCCGCAGCAAATCGTTCATCGCCGCATCGACGATCGCAAAGCGCTTGGCTTGGTTGGCTTTGAGATATTCCACCCGGGTCAGCAGTATGCCCGCATTGCCGGCAATGGCCCGGCCCGGTTCGATCAGGATTTCGAAGTCGTGGCGGCCGAGCCTTGCGAACAGTCGCTCTGCGTACTCGGTGGGATGCGGCGGGTCCTCGTCGCGGTAGCGGATGCCCAAGCCTCCGCCCAGATCCAGGTGGCGGATCGCGATGCCTTCGCTGCGCAACTTGGCGGCCAGCGCCAGGACGCGGTCCAGGGCATCGATGAATGGCATGGAACTGGTCAACTGGGAGCCGATATGACAGTCGATGCCGGCAACCTCCAGGTTCGGCATCCGCGCCGCCCGGCGGTATTGTTGCAGCGCCTCTTCGATTTCGATGCCGAACTTGTTCTCGCGCAGCCCGGTCGAGATGTAGGGGTGGGTGCCGGCGTCGACATCCGGGTTCACCCGGAGCGACACCGGCGCCTTGACGCCCCGCTCCCCGGCCAGCCGGTCGAGCCGGTCGAGCTCTTCGGTGACCTCGACGTTGAAGCAGCGAATGCCGACATCCAGAGCCCTGCCGATTTCGTCCTCACGCTTGCCGACGCCGGAGAAAACCACCTTGGCAGGATCGCCGCCCGCGGCCAGCACCCGCTCCAGTTCGCCCACCGATACGATGTCGAAGCCCGACCCCAGCCGCGCGAGGAGATTCAGGATCGCGATGTTGGAATTGGCCTTGACGGCATAGCAGACCAGATGCGGACAACCGGCCAGGGCACGGTCGAAGGCATGCCAGTGCCGCTCCAGCGTAGCGCGGGAGTAGACGTAGCACGGCGTGCCGTGGCGTTCGGCAACGGCGGTCAGCGGCACATCCTCCGCGTGGAGGGTGCCGTCACGGAAATTGAAATGATCCATGGAATCTCAGGATTTCTGCTTCTTGGCCGGCGCCGGCTCCCGGTCCGGCAGATAGAGCGGACCTTTTTGCCCGCAGGCGCCCAACAGCAGGACCAGCGCCACGGCCAGCCAGAGTATGGGATGATTCTTGCTCATGCCGGATGGAATTGGAGAAAGTCGGAAACGGGCTTGAAAGACGTTGGCTTGAACCGGCATTCTAAAGCAAACCCCGCTCACTGCAACGATTTCGCCCGCCATGCCGCTCCCGAGCTTTCAACGCGCCGTGCTCGACTGGTTCGATCGGTACGGCCGCCACGACCTGCCCTGGCAACGGCCCCGGACGCCCTATCGAGTCTGGATCTCCGAGGTCATGCTGCAGCAGACCCAGGTCGCCACGGTCATCGGCTATTTCGACCGGTTCATGCGGCGCTTCCCCGATCTTCCCGCCCTGGCCGCCGCCGACGTCGACGAGGTGCTGGCGCTGTGGTCCGGGTTGGGGTACTACCGCCGCGCCCGCAACCTCCACCGCACCGCTCGCATCGTCGCCGAGCATCACGCCGGCGAGTTGCCCGCCGACCTGGATGCGCTGGCCGGTTTGCCCGGCATCGGCCGCTCCACCGCCGGGGCCATCCTCAGTCTGGGATTCGAATGCCGCGCGGCGATCCTCGACGGCAACGTCCGCCGGGTGCTGGCGCGCCATTACGGCATCGAAGGCTGGCCGGGCGAAGCGAAAGTGGAGAAGGAACTGTGGCGGCTGAGCGAGGAGCTGACGCCGAAGGAGCGAACCGCGGATTACAATCAGGCGATGATGGACCTGGGCGCGACGATCTGCGTGCGCGGCTCGCCCGGCTGCGGAGCCTGCCCGCTGGCCTTAACCTGCATCGCGCGCAGGGAAGGAAGACAGGACGAGCTGCCCACGCCCCGCCGGACCAGGCCGATACCGGTCCGCTCGACCTACCTGCTGCTGATGGTCGATCCGAACCGGCGGGTCCGGTTGCAAAAACGCCCGCCGGCCGGAGTCTGGCCCGGCCTGTGGTCGTTTCCGGAATTCGACGAACTGGACCGGCTCACCGCCTGGTGCGCGCTACACGGCATTCACTGCCGCCGGATTGAGCGCCTGCCGCCGCGCCGTCATACTTTCAGCCATTTCCATCTGGACTATACGCCGGTCGTCGCCCGTTGCGACGCGCGCCGCGACGGCGTCGACGAATCTGGGCAAAGCCTTTGGCATCCGCTGGCTGCCGAAGGCGAGTTGGGAATCCCGACGCCGATCCGCCGGCTCCTGAACGAACTCGAAAAACTCATCTGAACCCGGAGAACACCATGGCAAGACGAATCATTTGCGCGAAACTGGGGGTCGAAGCGGAAGGGCTGGACGCCCCGCCGTTTCCCGGCGCCCAAGGCCAGCGCATCTTCGAGCACGTGTCCAAGCAAGCCTGGCAGGACTGGCTCAAACTGCAGACCATGCTGATCAACGAACACCGCTTGACCCCGTTCGAAGCCAACGCCCGCAAGTTTCTGGAACAGGAGCGGGAGAAATACCTGTTCGGCGAGGGTGCCGCCACGCCGGAAGGCTACGTGCCACCCAAACCCTGACGGCCGCCGCACCTTGAAATGAAAAAGGGCCGTTCGCAAACGGCCCTTGCCTTGGTCCGGGGAAGCGAATCAGAACAGGCTTTCGGCCGACGGACGCTCCTCGGTTCCATACGAAGTGACCGGCGCGCCCATCCTGGGCGGTTCGACCTGGGTCTCGTACCGCGGCGCGGAGGGTTCGGCCGTCACGGCTTCCTGAGCGCGCTCGACTTCGCTGGTTTGCGGCTGCTCGTAAGTGATCTGCGGCCCCCTCGCTCCGGCTGGTGCGTAAGGGACGGCGGCCTCGACCGGCGCCCCCCCCGACAGGCTGATCACGGTCGGTACGCCGGTGGGTTCCTGGACCGCCTTCCGCAGCGCCGCCTCGTCGATGGTGATCGGGTGCGTGGCGGTTTCCTTCTGGATCAGGCTCACCGCTTTGGCCATCAGGTCGTCGGCGCTCAGCCCGTCCTCGTCCAGCGACCCGCTCACCTCGATATAGAGCGTGTCGCCGCGCCAGCCCAGCTTGACCGGCTGGTTCACCAGATTCACCGGGGTGCCGACGGCCACTTCCGGAAACAGCCTGGCGACATCTTCCGGGTACATTCGGATGCAGCCGTGGGTCACGCGCATGCCGATGCCGTAGGACTTGTCCTGGTCGGTGCCGTGGATGAGATAGCCGGGCACGCCCAGACGCATGGCGAACTGGCCCAGGGGGTTGTTCGGTCCGGCAGGGACCACGTCGGGCAGGATTTCACCGTTTTTGGCATGCTCGGCCTTGATCGAGGCGGGCGGGCGCCACACCGGGTCCTTCACCTTGGCCACCACCTTGGTCACGCCCAGCGGCGAGCGCCAGTCCATCCGGCCGATGCTGATGGGGTAGGTGACCACCGTGGTCGGCTTGGCGCCCTTGCCCGCGCTGGGATAGAAGTAAAGCCGCATCTCGGGGATGTTGACGACGATGCCATTGCGCGGCGCGTTGGGGAGGATGAACTGCCGCGGCACCATGACCTGGGTGCCCGCACCCGGCAGCCAGCGGTCGACCCTGGGGTTGGCCATCACGATCTCGTCCTGGCCCACGCTGTACTCCCTGGCGATGTCGATCAAGGTGTCTTCCTGGCTGGCCGGAACGTACTTGATCTGGCCGACCAGGTCCGAGCCGTCGGCCGGCAGCGGCAGCACCTCGGCGCAGACCGCGGAAGACAGCAGGCCGCCCAAGGCAATCGCGGCGCAATGCTGCGCCAACAGGGTCATCCGATTCGCACTCATGAACTCGATCTCAGCTTGATTTGTCCGCCAACGCCTGTCGTTGGACGGCCTCGCCGCCGAAGAGTTCGACGAGCCGTGCCAGAAATTGTGACAGCTCCAGCGTCATGATGGCAAAGTCCGCATCGAAACGCTCCATTTCGTCGGCCGCGTCGATTTCCGCCGCCTGTTCCTGGATCACGTCCAGGAAACGCAGCTTCTTGATTCCCAGCGCATCGTCCAGGGTGAAGCTCAACCGGTCGTTCCAGCTCACCGCCAACCGCACGACTTCCTTGCCCGCATCGATGTGGTTGCGGATTTCCGGCGCCGACAGGTCCTGCCTGCGGCAGCGGACGATGCCGCCCTCCTCGTCCGGCGAGCGCAGCTCGCACTCGTCTTCGATGACGACGTCCGAAGGCAGGTCCTGCTCCAGCAGCCAGCCTGTCATCACCGCCGCTGGACGGGCCTGAGTCGCGACCGGCGCCACCGGCAGGGAGCCGAGCGTCTGCCGCAGCAGGCTGACCAGCTCCTCCGCCTTCTTGGTGCTGGCGCTGTCCACCACCAGCCAGCCGCCGCGCGGATCGACATAGGCGTAGATCCGACGCGTATGGCTGAAGGCGCGAGGCAGCAGGCTGTTGAACACCTCGTCGCGCAGGTCCCGGCGTTCCTTGCGGCCGACCGGCGTCCCGCGCCGCGCCTCGATCTCCTCCGCCCGTTCTTCCAGCGCTTCGTTCACCACCGAGGCCGGGAGGATTTTTTCTTCCTTGAGCAAGGAAATCATCAGGTAGCCGTTGGCGGCATGCACCAACGGCAGATCGTCACGGCGCAGCGGCGGACACCAGCCGGCGGTGGCCAGCTCCATGCTGCCGCAGGGCGCGAAGCGGCGCACCGCGAGGGCTTCTTCCAGTTGTTCCGCGGTATGGGTGAAGGCTTCGGTGAATCGGTAGAGGACGAGGTTCTTGAACCACATGGCCAATCTGTCGAAAAGTGGCGGATTATCGGCGCAATCGGACCGGCTGTCACGGACGATGCGCCCAATTGCAGCCACCTGCCGTTTGACGGATCATGAGCCTTTCTGCAGTTCGTCCCCGACAAGGAATCATGATCGACCATCCCGCCGCGCTCCCCCCCGAGCGTCTCCACATCTCCTGCGACCCTGCCCGATTCGGGTTCGAAACGACCGCCGAGCTGCCGGACACCGAGATCATCATCGGCCAGCCCCGCGCCCTGGAAGCGATTCAACTGAGCCTCAAAATCGCGCAGAAGGGTTTCAACGTGTTCGTGCTGGGCCCGCCCGGCAGCGGCAAGCTGACCGCCGCGCTCGAACTCGCGGAACGCATCGCCGCCAGCCAGCCGCCGCCGAGCGACTGGTGCTACGTCAACAACTTCGCCAACCCGGCGCAGCCCAAGGCCTTGCGTCTGCCGGCCGGATGGGGGCGGCATCTGGCGCACGACATGGAAGTGGTGGTCGAGGATCTGGTCACCGCTCTCCCGGCCGCCTTCGAAGGCGAGGAATACCGCACCCGCGCCGAAAAGATCGAGCAGGAGGCACGCGAGCGGGAAGCCGAGGCGGTCAATCGGCTGAGGGCGGAGGCCTTGCGCAGCCGCATCGCCCTGATCGAGACCCCGACCGGTTTTGCTTTCGCGCCGATGCTGCGCGAGAAAGACGAGATCATCAGTCCGGAACAGTTCCAGAACCTGTCGGACCAGGAACGCCAAGCCATCGAATCCACCGTCGCCGATCTGCAGCAGCAGCTGCAGAAAGTCCTCCGCCAGTTCCCCGCCTGGCGCAAGGAGGCACGTGGCAAGATCAAGGCGCTGAACCGCGAGATCGCCGAATACACGGTCTCGCATCAGTTCGCCGACCTCAAAGCCCGCTATGCCAGCCTGCCGGGCGTGATCGATTACCTGAACCTGGCCCAGGCCGACATCATCGAGCACACGGAATCGTTTCTCCCCAAATCCGAAGGCGTCATCAGCCTGTTCGAAGGGCCGCAGAAGGCGCCGGCACAGCGCTACCGGATCAACCTCGTGGTCGATCACAGCGAACACACCGCGGCGCCCATCGTCCAGGAAGAGCTGCCGACCCACGGCAACCTGATCGGCCGGATCGAACACCAGGCCCACATGGGAGCACTGGTGACGGATTTCACCATGATACGGGCGGGAGCGCTGCACAAGGCCAACGGCGGCTATCTCCTGCTCGATGCGCGCAAGCTGCTGACTCAACCGTTTGCCTGGGAGACACTGAAGCGCGCCCTGCATGCCGGAGAGATTCGCATCGAGTCGCTGGAGCGCAGCCTCAGCCTCATCAGCACGACCAGCCTGGAACCGGAGCCGATTCCGCTGGACCTCAAGGTCATCCTGTTCGGCGAGCGGGTGCTGTATTTTCTGCTGGACATCTACGACCCGGAATTCCGGGAGTTCTTCAAAATCGCGGCCGATTTCGAGGACACCCTGCCGCGCGACACGGCCTCGATGGCCATGTACGCCCGGATGGTGGCCACCCTCGCCCGCCGCGAGAAACTGCGGCCGCTACACCGGGACGCGGTGGCCCGCACCATCGAGCAGGCGTCGCGGCGGAGCGGAGACAGCGAGAAGATGAGCGCGCATCTGCGCAGCCTTGCCGATCTGGTCAGGGAGGCCGACTTCTACGCCGGCAGCGAGGGACGCGCCCTGATCACGGCCGCCGACGTCGAACGCGCCATCGACCGCCAGATCCACCGCTCCGACCGCATCCGCTGCCAAGTCCAGGAGGCCATACGGCGGGGTTTGATACTGATCGACACCGAAGGCGCGGTGACCGGCCAGATCAATGGCCTCTCCGTGGTCCAGCTCAACGATTTCTCCTTCGGCCAGCCCTCGCGGATCACCGCCACCACCCGCCCCGGCACCGGCCGCATCCTCGACATCGAGAAGGAAACCGAACTCGGCGGCGCCCTGCACAGCAAGGGCGTGCTGATCCTCGGCAACTTCCTGGCCTCGCGCTATTCCGGCGCGCAGGGTTTTTCGGTCTCCGCCAGCCTGGTGTTCGAGCAGTCCTATGGCGGGGTGGACGGCGACAGCGCTTCGCTGGCCGAACTGTGCGCCGTGCTATCGTCGATCGCCGACATACCCATCCGGCAGAATCTGGCCGTGACCGGCTCGGTCGACCAGCGCGGCCGGGTGCAGCCCATCGGCGGCGTGAACGAAAAGATCGAAGGCTTCTTCGACATCTGCGCGGCCCGCGGCCTGACCGGCGACCACGGCGTGATCATCCCGACCGCCAACGTCATGCATCTGATGCTGCGGCAGGACGTCGTGCAGGCCGCCGCCGAAGGAAAATTCCATGTCTATGCGGTGTCCGAGGTCGACGAGGCGCTGGAACTCCTCACCGGCGTGCCCGTGGGGCAGCGCGACGAAGCCGGCGCGTTTCCCGAAGGATCGCTGAACCGGAAGGTGGAAGAACGGCTCAAGGCCTTCGCCGCGGTGCTGCGCAGCCTGCAGAAGAGTGGCGAAGAAACGGGCGGGGAGAAACCTTGACCGGTGCCGGCCGGCCCGCCCGAACGATTTCCGGCAATCCGCCGACAGCGTTTCGAGTCGCCCGGCTACTCGCCAACGGACGTTCTGTTGGGATCCCATCTCGTTTACAGACACATCGCAGCCATCTCGACTGGACCTTACTGATGTCGGACCCAAGAGGATCGTTACCGTTGATCGCCTTGAGTCTGATGGTCGACGGCTGTCCTTCGACCAGTTTATTAACCAGGCAATCAAATAGCGGTTAGTGATATAATATTGGGCATGGAAAAAGTTGATGCCCGGAAATTACCTCGCGAAGCCCAAGACGAAATGCGTCGGCAGGCGATGCGGATGCGTGTGGAATTGAAATTGCCTTGGCGGGAAATTGCGCGGGTGGTTGGCGTCAATATCAACACGGTCATTGGTTGGTCCAAGCGTTATTCAAGGGAGGGCGAGTCTGGCCTGAAATCGAAGACGCGAGGTCGTCGGTATTTGTCGGGACGGACGCTGACCCTGGCCCAGGAATGGCAATTGCGATCGGTCATCGTGGGCGAGAACCCCAAGCAATTGAGTCTGCCGTTTGCCTTGTGGAACCGGCGGGCGGTGATGCAACTGGTCAAGGTGCTGTTCGGCATCGACATGCCAATTCGCACCGTCGGCGAATACCTGCTGCGCTGGGGCTACACGCCGCAGCGCCCGATGAAGCGGGCACTGGAACAAAATCCGGTCAAGGTTGAGCAATGGCGCAACGACACTTATCCGGCGATCGCGGCCCGCGCCAAGGCAGAGGGTGCCGTCATTTACTGGGGTGACGAAACGGCGGTCGCGGAAGATGGACACTGGCTGCGCGGCGATGCGCCGGTGGGACAGACGCCAGTGCTTGCGGCGCCGAGCAAACGGCATGGCCTGTCGATGGTTTCGGCGATCAGCAACCAAGGACTGGTGCGCTTCGAGTTCACCGAGGAAGCCATGAACACCGATTGGTTCATTGGCTTCATGACGCGCCTGATCGCCGACAGCCGTCAGAAAGTTTTCCTGATCCTCGACAACCTGAAAGTGCATCATGCAAAACGCGTGACCGCTTGGTTGGCCGAGCGTAAAGCGCAGATCGAAGTCTTCTATCTCCCGCCGTACTCGCCCGAGATCAATCCCGACGAATACCTGAACCGGGACTTCAAAACCGAACTGCGATCCTCTGACCGAGCCACCAGCAAAAAAATGTTGCTTCAAAAGGCGAACCGATTCATGGAATTCCTCAGAAAAACACCAGAACGGGTGATGGCTTACTTCAATCATTCGGCTGTCCAATATGCAGCATTTCAGGATATTTGATTGCCGGGTTAATAATAGAGTTGCTTCCGATGATAAAAATGGATTTATTGTGGTATAAATATACCCATTAACAACAATCAAATGGTGTCAGTCAGTGATTTTTGGAAAGTTCATGGAAGAAACCAACGAACGTACTGTCAGAGCCCTGATCGGAATGAACAAGGCTCAATTCGCCAAGCTCTACCCTATCTTTGAAGAGGCCTATGCGGATATTCAGCAAGAACGTGTTAGGCAAGGCGAAATAAAACGGGTACAAAAAGGAGGTCATGTTGGCTATCTCGATCGGATGGATAAGAAGCTGTTCTTCATTTTGTATTACCTCAAGACCTACTGTACCTTCGATGTCCTGGGCTTCCATTTTGGCTTGAGTTCGGGGCATGCGCATCGACATGTGGAACAACTTCTGCCCGTGTTGCGGCGCAGCTTGGCGAAGCTCGATCTGCTGCCAGAGCGGGCGCTGACGACACCGGGAGAGATGATGAAACTGATTGAAAAACATGGCGATCTCATCATTGACGGAGTGGAATGCGGTTGCGTCAGGCCGCAGGATGACGATCAGCAAAAAGCCCGCTATAGCGGCAAAAAAAACGACATACGGTTAAAACCTTAGTCATTTCGACCCTTGAGCGGCAAATTCTATTCGTTGGAGGTATGGTGGCCGGCAGCGTTCATGATGATGCGCTGATGAAGCAACTGTTCGATCCTGCATTATCGTGGTTTGATGGCGCCGATGTCTGGTTGGATTTGGGGTTCTTTGGTGCCGCTGCCGATGATGGGAATAAAGCCAGAATTCACCTTCCTCACAAGAAACCCAGGACATCCAAGAACAATCCTCATGCCGCGTTGACAGTTCAACCAATACGAGAGAATAAAAAGCAAGCACGAACCCGAATCTCAGTCGAGCACTCCATTGGAGGAATGAAGACCTTTCACTGCTTGATGCATCGGATTAGAAACCGACTCAACATATTCATCGATGGGTTTTTCGGCCTTGCCGCTGGCCTTTGGAATCTAAAAATGTCTTTGTGATCATATGGTTATCATTGGAAGCAACTCTATTGACTATGACTGGAGAATCAAATGACTTTCAAATGCGCTTTGTTGTGTATGCACGGAATGGGAAACCTGACAAAAAATGAGTTCCAATCCGACATTGCGAAGTTGAGGCAAAATCTAGCTGAGCGGTTGTCAGCGGATAGGTTCTCCGAAATATATATTCCAACTTCTGGTATTTTTTATAGTGATCTAACACAACAGCAAGAAGATGGCGTTTGGCAGGCAATGACTACTCAGGGTGGATTGAATACGGGCTTCATACGTCGTAATACAATTAACCGCATTCGTCGCTTTATCATTTCTGGGTTTTCGGATGCTACTGCATTCACTGGATTCAATGGCTCCATCACTAAACAGCAATACACAAATATCCAACAGCGCATTTATAATACCTTGACTGATATTCATAATGCTTGTGGGGAGGTGCCCATTATAATTATTTCCCACTCACTCGGCTGTCAAATCATGTCGAGCTATATTTGGGATGCGCAAATTTACTGGAGAAATACGATATTCGGAACCAACTTTGTCATTGATTCGCGCAGCATTTGGAAAAATCATAAATCTACTAATAATGACAGTTTTTTGTGTCTCCAATCATTAAAAACGTGGTTTACTACTGGTTGCAACATTCCAATTTTTGTCTCTGGCTTTAGAAACGTACGCGCCATTCATAATCGAGAATATGATTACGACTTTGATTGGATTAACTATTTTGATTATGATGATGTATTAGGATACCCTCTTGCACCATTGGGAGTTTTGTTCGATTCGACCGATGCCACTGGTCACGGCCAGTCTTATACAGATATTGTGACTGATATTCAGGTCAATGCCAACGACGGAATTTGGGGTGCAATAACATCAAGCTGGAACCCAATGTCGCACACTCAATATTGGGGTGATAATACAGTTCTAAAGGCCTTAGCCAGTACTCTGGGATAAGTGATACTGGAAGTCATATGGGCACCTCGAAAACCGGGTATTAGTCAGGTAAAACGAGCAATCCAACCCGAACAGTCGGCCATCCCGCAATTTTTCTGTTTTTTGGCCCGGCCCGGAAGGCGCTTTCCGTCCGGAACCGCCCCTTCCAGCGTTTCCGGACGGTCCCCCTGCGTCAGAAGGCCACCACCCGCAGGCATTGAGACTACAGAGGCGGCGTAGGTTGTAGGTCGCCGCCTTCCCCTTAAGCAGGAACCTGGCCCGCTCCAGGCCGATGCAGCGCAGCAGCTTGCCGCCCATCTGCTCCAGCGTGGCGAACCCATGCTCGACGCGCGCCCGGACCCGGGCGATGCGGATGTTGCGGCGCTTCTGGCAAGCGGACAGAGGCCGGTTCTTCTCCGCTTTGCGTGGGATGTGGACCCGCCAACCCTGGCTCTCGAGGCGGGCCTCTCGCCCGCCATCGACGTAGCCCTTGTCGCCGTCCAGGTCGCGGCTCGTGTTGGCGCTGTCCAGCACGTCCTCCAAGTGCAAGGTGTCATGGGTGCTGGCTGTACTCACCTTGAGCCTGCTGATCAGCTTGTAGCCGAAGTAGGACTTGCCGTGCTTCTTCGTCCAGCTGGCGTCGACGTCCCGCTGCCGCCGCTCGGCAGGCTTCCCGTCCGGAGGCATCGCCTGCGCCTTGATCTGTTCCCGCTCTTCCTCGGTGATGTGCTGCCGGGGTACGGGAACCAGGCTGGCGTCTACGATCTGCCCGCCGCGCGCGATGTCGCCGTGCCGCGCCAACTGCCGGTTCACCGCATCGAACAGCGCGTCGCCGGCCTGCGCCACCGTCAGCCGCTCCCGGAAGGTCCAGAACGTGGTCCGGTCCGGCACTTGGCTGCTGCGCTTGAGGCCTGGGAAGCGCTGAAAACTCAGGCGGTCCAGCACTTGAAACGCCAAGGGTTCATCGCTCAGTCCATACACGTTCTGAAGGACGAAAGCGCGGACCATCCATTCGGTCGGAAACGGCGGACGTCCGCCACACGCTCGGCTTGGACGCGGTGCGGCCCGGTCGATTTCGGCGGCCAACGCCTTGAAGTCGATGTGTGCTTCTCCATCTCTCGCAGCACGTCGCCCAAGCGATCCAGCTTGGCCTCACGTTCCTCCGCGGCGCATAGGCTCTCTCTGATCATGGCGGCTCAGGCTGGTTGTTCAGGGGCGGTATTGTCCCATGACCCCGGTTTTTCGAGGTGCCCAAGCGTTTCGTGTTCCGGCAGCGGGGAGTCTGAATGCGACTGACCGGCTGGGGGCGCAAGCCCGTCGTCGACGCCGACATGCTGGCGCCGCGGTCGATATCCGAGGTGCAGATCCGATGCCGGCAGACGCCGTTCCGCGGCATCCCGCGTGGCAACGGCCGCAGCTACGGAGACAGCGCCCTGGCTCCACGAGTCTTGAGCAGCCGTCGGCTGGACCGGTTTCTGGCGTTCGATGCAGAAACCGGGGTGCTGCGCTGCGAGGCCGGCGTGCTGCTGGCCGACATCCTCGACGTGTCCGTGCCGCGCGGCTGGTTTCTGCCTGCGACGCCAGGCACCAAGCTGATCAGCGTCGGCGGTGCCATCGCCAGCGATGTGCACGGCAAGAGCCATCACCTCGAAGGCTGCTTCAGCCGGCATCTGGAGCGCTTTTCGCTCATGCTGGCCGACGGCGAGACTCTCGAGTGCTCGAGGACGCAGCATGCGGATCTGTTCCGGGCCACCTGCGGCGGCATGGGGCTGACCGGTTTCATCCTGGAAGCCTCGCTCCGGCTCAAGCCCATCCGCAGCGCCTATCTGCGGGAAACCACCTTCAAGGCCGAAAATCTCGATCACGCCCTATCCCTGTTTTCAGAGCATGCCGGCGCCCCCTACTCGGTCGCCTGGATCGATTGCCTCGCCACCGGTCCGAGGCTGGGCCGGTCGCTCCTCATGACCGGCGACTTCATCGACGACGGCCGCCTGCGGGCACCCGTCAAGTCACCACTTTCCGTGCCGTTCGATGTGCCGGGCTTTGCCCTGAACCGCTACAGCGTCGCCGCGTTCAATGCGCTGTATTACCACAGGGTGAGGACGGCGCAACGCGAGCGCATGGTGCATTTCGACCCGTTCTTCTATCCGCTGGACGGCATAGGCCACTGGAACCGGATTTACGGCAAGTCGGGTTTCACCCAGTACCAGTTCGTGGTCCCGCGGGAAGCCGGCCACGGCGGGATCGGGGCGGTACTGAAGCGAATCGTTGCGTCCAAACGAGGCTCGTTCCTCGCCGTGCTCAAGACTTTCGGCCCCGCCAACGACAACCCTCTGTCCTTTCCCATGGAAGGCTACACCCTGGCGTTGGACTTCAAGCTGGAGCCGGGACTGTTGCCGTTTCTCGAGGAACTGGACCGCATCGTTCTGGATCACGGCGGGCGGATCTACCTGACCAAGGATGTGCGCATGAGTGGAGACACCTTTCGCGCCGGTTATCCGCGTTGGGAGGCATTCCAGGAGTTGCGCCGAAAATATGGAGCGGACACCACCTTCCGCTCGTTGCAATCGGAACGTCTGGGGCTTTGAGCATGCAGAAAATATTGATCATCGGCGCCACTTCCGCCATCGCCCAGGCCACCGCCCGGCGCTTCGCCCGGCGCGGCGACCGGCTCTACCTGCTGGGCCGCGACCCGGACAGGCTGGATGGGATGGCCCAGGACCTTCGGATTCGCGGCGCCGAGTCGGTGAGCTACGCGAGCTTCGAGGCGGAAGACTTCGCCCGCCATCCCGCTTTGCTCGACCAAGCATACGAGGCCCTCGGCGGCCTCGACGTGGCCCTGATCGCCCACGGCACCCTGCCCGACCAGCGGGCTTGCGAGGCGAGCTTCGATACGGCGCGGCGGGAGCTGAACGTCAACGCCCTCGGCACGCTGTCGCTGCTGACCCACCTCGCCAACCGGCTGGAGAGCCAAGGGAGCGGAACACTGGCCGTGATCAGCTCACCTGCCGGCGATCGCGGCAGGCAAAGCAATTACGTCTACGGCGCGGCCAAGGCCATGGTCACGGTGTTCTGCCAGGGACTGCGCAACCGGCTGTTCGGGAGCGGCGTGCACGTCCTCACCATCAAACCCGGCTTCGTCGATACGCCGATGACCGCGGCCTTCGACAAGGGCATGCTGTGGGCGCAGCCGGAGCAGATCGCCGCGGGCATCGAAAAGGCCATCGGCAAAGGCAAGGATTCGGTTTACCTGCCGGGATTCTGGGCATTCATCATGCTGGCGATCAAACACATCCCGGAGGGAATCTTCAAGCGCCTGAAACTTTGATGGCGACGGCGGAACACGCCGTTGGAGCGATGCGCTTACCCGGAAAGGCAAGTGCTTTGAGTCACGGTCCCGTTTTCCTCCCCCACGGCGATATCGTCCTTGACCGACAGGCCGGCGACACCGTCGGAGTAGTCATCTCCGGTTCCGGACGTGGGGGGACTTGGGGCAGCGAAACCGACCTATCGCCCAGGTCCCCGACCGCCGTCGCAGTCATAACGGACATAACGGTCGGACCGTATTTCATACTGCCCCCTGCCGACGCAGCCGGAAACCAGAACGCCGATCGCCGCACCGACCGCGCGCTGCACGACATCGCTGGAATCCACGAAAACGTTTCCTCTTTATTCCTTACCAAGCCATGGGGCCGTGAAACAGCCCGCAAGCGCTCACTTCTGCTCCGAAAGTTCGTCCTGCTCGATCGTTTCCCTGAAGCGGCACAGGCCGCGGTAGACCATGTAGCCGACCCAGGGCACGCTGAGGCCGGTCATGAATTCCACGTTCACGAAATTGAGGCCGGCGGCTTTCAAGCCCTTGAACAGTTCGTTGGCCAGCGACACGCCGTAGTAGGTGATGGCGACCGCCGACAGCCCTTCCACGGTCTGCTGCAGGCGCAGTTGCAGCTTGGCGCGGCGGTTCATGGACTGCAGCAGGGACTGGTTCTGCTGGGCCAGCTTGACGTCGATGCGGGTGGTCAGCAACTGGTTGGCATTGGCGATCCGGCGTGACAATTGCTCCAGTCCATGCGCCACCGCTACGCAGGTCTGCATGGCCGGCGCCAGCCGCCGGGTCAGATATTCGGTAAAGGTCGGAAAGCCGGGAATGCGCTGCTCGCGCAACTGCTCGAGCCGGGTGTTGACGATGGCGTGGTAGGCCCGGGAGGCATCGAAGCGGGAATAACTCGCCGACAGCAGGTTCTCGACGTTGGCCGCCAGCTCGGACAGCTCCGCCTGAATGGCTTCGTCGGCCTCGCCGCCATCCGTGGTCAGGCAGGCCGTGAGGCGCAACAGCTCGTGGTCGGCTACGCGCAGCCGCGGAATCAGCTTGCGCGCCTCGGGGAACGCCATAAGCGCGAGCATCCGGTAAGTCTCGATTTCCAGAAGGCGCTGCACGGTCCGGCCCGCCTGGCCCGGAGAAAGCGATTCGTCCACCACCAGGAAGCGGCTGTAGCCGTCCGCATGAATGCGGAAATCGGTGTAGGCCCGCCCGGCGCCGCCGGCGATCTTCGATCCGATCACCCGGTTGCCTTCGAATACCCGGCTCAAGTCTTCTTCGCTGCGGAACCGGCTTTGTTCCTGCTGCGGCACGAGTTCGACGTGGGCTGCGACCAACAAAGTCCCCGGCAGCTTACCGAGCCAGTCGACCGGCAACGCATTGCACAACGAGTTTTCGAACGACCCGACGCCGTCGACGCGCCGACTGAACCGGTAGCGGGTGAATTCCTGGTGGCGCTCGATCTGAACCCGCACCTCGCCGTTGTCGAAGTAAATCTGCCCAGCCGCCTCCGGCGCGGATACCCGCCAGGCTCGGCACAGCTTCGCGATGTGCGCAGACTCGTTGGCGCGGTCTTCGGGCGTCACCAGCATGATCAGTTGCGACACCTGTTCCGGAGCGAACAGGTTCTCGTAGGCCCGCGCATGAATTTCATCGTTCAGCTCCCTGCGGTCCGCATGGCTGTGAGTCGGTAACATAAGCCTCGCTTCTCGTTGTGATTGTTCGAATTCCGCCATCGAGCCGGCGTCAGGGCGTGATCCTGACCGCCAGCCCGCGCTCCCGGATCGCGGCGCCGAACGCTTCCAGCGCCTCCGCCGGCAGGCGTGCCAGCCGGGACGACTCCGGCTGCAGGGAAGGCCGCGCCAGACCGTACAGCAATACCCCGCGCAAAGCGACCCCGCCGCAAACCAGACCGGACAGGAAGGCCAGATAGGCCTCCTGTTCGGGGGCGGAAGGCGGCGCACCGTCCCATGCAAACAGGCAGGTCTGGAGCCAGGTCGGGCAAAGCTTGGCGCAAACCGCGATGCGGCGCCTCACGGTCTGGGGCTGGAGATGCACGTTGTTGATCCGGCGGATGCCCGCCTCGGTGGCGCTGTCCAGCTTGAACCAGACTTCGCCGCCCAGGGCGGCCCAGTGCTTCAGGCCCTGTTGAACGGGCAAGCGCTCGATGCCGCTGCCGTTGGTGAT
Source organism: Methylococcus geothermalis (assembly GCF_012769535.1). Classification (NCBI taxonomy): domain Bacteria; kingdom Pseudomonadati; phylum Pseudomonadota; class Gammaproteobacteria; order Methylococcales; family Methylococcaceae; genus Methylococcus; species Methylococcus geothermalis. The sequence continues at coordinate 1,066,071 of NZ_CP046565.1, read as the reverse complement.
CAGCACGAACCCGATCCGTCCGGGCAGGCCGAATCGCCCTGCCACTTTTCCGATGGCCTCGATGACCTGCTCGAACTCCGCCACGCTGGTCGGCTCGCCGTTGCCGGAAATGGCGATATCGCGGACGTGGCGCTGATCTTCCGGCACGCCGTAACGCTCGAAAAAATCCCCCTCGAGCACATCGGCCAGAAAGCCCTCCAGCTCTTGAGCGAGCAGAGCGACATCGACGGCCGGCGCGCCGCCGCGGCGCAGGTCCGGCACTTGGCAGTAGATGCAGCGCCAGTTGCAGGCATGGTTCGGGTTGAGATTGATGCCGACCGACAGGCCGCCCGCGCGCCGGGACAAGACCGGATAGACATGGCGCAGGCCCGCGCTGTCGCGGCTGTGATCGGAGACGGAAAGTCGAGGGGATACGGACACGCTCGAAAATACCAGGCGGGTTCCGGTCAGAACCCTTGAAACAGAAAATCCCGCGCCTGGGTCATGTCCAGGCGGCAGGCGGCTAGCGAAGTCACCGGCACGTTCAGGATTCGCACGGGGACGGCGGCGAGCTTGGAATTTCCAGAAGGCATTCGTCGCCCTCGACCGTCGCTACCGGCATCAGATTGGCCGGAACGATGGATGCCGGAAAACGGCTGCGTCGGCGCACGTGATGTTGGTCGCTTTCTTGGCGTGGTTGCCGGTTATCGCCATGACGCGGCATCCTCCTGGTGACATCGTAGGCACATGATAGGCCAACATCAAAACCGGCGCCATTGCCCGAGGAACTCGAGACGGCCCCTCAAACCGCTGCTACGCGCAGCCCCGCGCGCTCCGCCGCCTCGAGCTGCCGGCCGTCAGCGGAGACGAATACATCGGCCTTCAGCGCCACGGCACTGCCGATATGAATGGCATCCATACCTCGCAATACATTGTTCTCCAAACAGGAAATTGCACATCCCAATACAGCCGGATTCAGATCACACACGGCGACATCCTGAATATCGAGCAGCAGCAACGACTTGATCTGCCGATATTGCTCCTCCGTGATCCGATTTTCCCGACGCAAACGGCAGAACGCCGAAACGATCTCCGGCAATGCCATCCCGGAAAGTCCGATCTCGTCTGCGCGATCGCACCAAGCGAGAACCGAGTCGGTGCCCGCCTCGCGAACATAACGTTTCGCGAAGGCCGAAGAGTCGAAAAAAACCCGCATCGCAACGCTCCCCTCACCGCCCGGCGTCACGCTCCTCCAGAATCATGCGGCTGAGGGCGATACCATCAAGCACCAGAGGCTGCACGTTGCGGCGTTTCCACGACGGAAGTTCGGCCATCACCGGCACGATGTCGGCGATAGGCTTGCCGTTACGCAAAACCCGAACCGATTCTCCCGCCTCGACGAGGTCGAAATACTGCTTGGCATGATGGCGAACCCCGGCAAATGTGGCTTGTTTCACGGCAAGCTCCTCCCGAAGTACAACATGGCATCCAAATGTCCATTCGCGGAAACCGCCAAGCACTCGCTTCTGCCGCAGTACTTGAGATGGCTGCCGCAGCCGCTGCGGCAATCGCTGGCGCCGAAACCCGGCGCGACGACGACGCCTTCGGTAGCCTGGTTCACCGCGCATTCGCCGTCCTCGAACAAACGGACGCCCACCACCTCGGCCTCTCCGGCAATCAGCAGGTAATCGATATGCCAGCGCAATCGCTTGTCCCGGGTCAGGTGGCGATCGATGCGCGCCGCCAGATTGCGGCGGGCGCTGCCGGTGTAGACGTAGCGGCCGGCCGGAAACAGGAACTCGCCCAGCCGGCCGACCGCTATCCTGGCGTCGGCCGTCAGCACGATGTCGAGCTGGTAGACCGTCGCCGCTTGCGCATCAATGGGCTTCATCCCAGTTGTCGCCCGTGCCGATGTCGACGACCAGCGGCACGGCGAGTTCGGCGGCGCGGCTCATGTGATCGCGGACGGCTGCGGCGGCTTCGGACACGAAATCCTCGGCCACTTCGAACACCAGTTCGTCGTGGACCTGCATGATCATGCGCAGCGGCGCACGGCTGGCTTCGAGCCAGGCATCCACCGCGATCATCGCCCGCTTGATGATGTCGGCGGCCGTCCCCTGCATGGGCGCGTTGATCGCGGTGCGCTCGGCGTACTGGCGGCGCTGGGCGTTGCGGGAGTGGATGTCCGGCACGTGCAGCCGGCGGCCGAACAGGGTTTCGACGTAGCCGCGCTCGCGGGCCGATTCGCGGGTGCTGTCCATGTAGGCGCGCACGCCGGGATAGCGGGCGAAGTAGAGGTCGATGTAGCCCTGCGCCAGCTTCTGCTGGATGCCGAGCTGCTTGGCCAGACCGAAGGCGGACATGCCGTAGATCAGCCCGAAGTTGATGGCTTTGGCGGAACGCCGCTGGTTGAGCGTCACCTCTTCCAGCGGCACGCCGAACACCTCGGCGGCGGTGGCACGGTGCACGTCGGCATCCTCGGCGAAGGCGGCGAGCAGGTTCGCATCGCCCGACAGATGCGCCATGATCCGCAGCTCGATCTGCGAGTAGTCCGCCGCCAGCAGCTTGTGGCCGGGCGGTGCGATGAAGGCCTGGCGGATGCGGCGGCCTTCATCGGTCCGCACCGGGATGTTCTGCAAATTGGGATCGGAGGACGACAGCCGCCCGGTCGCCGCCACCGCCTGGTGATAGGAGGTGTGGACCCGGCCGCTACGGGGATTCACCTGCTGCGGCAGCTTGTCGGTGTAAGTGGACTTGAGCTTGGACAGCGAGCGGTATTCGAGGATCAGCCGCGGCAGCTCGAAAGTCTCGGCCAGATCCTGCAGCACCGATTCGTCGGTGGAGGGCTGGCCGGTGGGCGTCTTCTTGATGACTGGCAGCCCCAGCTTGTCGTACAGGATGGTCTGGATCTGCTTGGGCGATGCGAGATTGAAGGTCTCGCCGGCCACGGTCTGGGCCTCAAGCTCGACCTGGGCCATGCGCAGCTCCAGCTCGCGGCTCTGCTCCGCCAGCTTGTACACGTCCACCAGCACGCCGGTTCGCTCGATGCGGGACAGCACCGGCACCAGCGGAATCTCGATGGTTTCGTACACCGCCCGCAGCGCGGGTATGCTCTCCAGTTGCGGCCACAGCGCCCGGTGCAGGCACAGCGTGATGTCGGCGTCCTCGGCGGCGTAGCGGCAAGCGTCCTCGACCGCCACCTGGGCGAACGGGATCTGCTTCGCGCCCTTGCCGGCGACATCCTCGTAATGGATGGTCTTGCGGTCCAGGTAGCGCTCGGCCAGCGAGTCCATGTCGTGGCGGGTCGCCGTGCTGTTCAGCACATAGGACTCCAGCATGGTGTCGTGGCGGATGCCGCGCAACGCGATGCCATGGTTGAGCAGCACGTTGGCGTCGTACTTGAGATGCTGGCCCAGCTTGGGTTTGGTTTCGTCCTCCAGCAGCGGCCGCAGGCGCTCCAGCACCATGGCCCGGTCGAGCTGGACCGGCACGCCGGGGTAGTCGTGCGCCAGCGGCACATAGGCCGCCTCGCCCGGCTCGACGGCGAAGGACACACCGACGATCTCGGCGCGCATGTAGTCCAGGCTGCTGGTCTCGGTATCGAAGGCGAACAGTTCGGCCGCTTCGAGTTTCTCCAGCCAGCGGTCCAATGCTGCCTGCTCCGTCACCATGTCGTAGCGCATCTCGACCTGCGGTACCGGGGCGACAACGGGACCCGCCTTCGGACCGTCCGGCTCGGCGTCCAGTTGCCGCAGCAAGGTCTTGAACTCCAGCCGGGCGTACAGCTCGCGCAGCGCCGCCTTGTCCGGCGGCCGCCGCTTCAGCGACTCCGGCGCCAGCGGCAGCGGAATATCGCAGCGGATGGTCGCCAGTTCGCGCGAGAGCGGGATCAGCTCCAGGCTGGCGCGGAGGTTCTCGCCGATCTTGCCGCCGACTTCGCCGGCACGGGCGATCAGCGCATCGAGCGAACCGTACTCGGCCAGCCATTTCGCCGCGGTCTTGGGGCCGACCTTGGGCACGCCGGGGATGTTGTCCGAGGCGTCTCCGACCAGAGCGAGATAGTCGACGATGCGCTCGGGCGGCACCCCGAACTTGGCGATCACGCCCTCCACGTCGAGCCGGCTGTCGAACATGGTGTTCTCCAGGGTCACGCGGTCGCACACCAGTTGCGCCATGTCCTTGTCCCCGGTCGAGATCAGCACCCGGAAGCCCCGCTCCACCGCCTGCCTGGCCAGAGTGCCGATGACATCGTCCGCCTCCACGCCCGGCTCGATCAACATCGGCAAGCCCAAAGCCCGCACCGCCTGATGCAGCGGCTCGATCTGGCTCCGCAGATCGTCCGGCATGGGCGGCCGGTGCGCCTTGTAATGCTCGAACAGTTCGTCGCGGAAATTGCGGCCGGGGGCGTCGAACACCACGGCGATATGGGCACCGTCGTAGGACTGCACCAGTTTGCGCAGCATGTTGATGACGCCATAGACCGCCCCCGTCGGCTCGCCGCGGGAATTGGTCAGGGGCGGCAGGGCGAAAAAAGCGCGGTAGAGAAACGAGGAGCCGTCGACGAGGACGAGCAGAGGAGCGGCATCGGACACGGGGAAAACCTGCGACAAATCGGGAGTCACAAGATATACGATATGACCAGACAGGCGAAACGCCTGTGCCGCCATGCCTGCTCGGATGCCGGCAGCCCGGTTCCGGGGATGGAACGCCGGGCAGCAGGTCATTTCAACCTATTGCGATGCTACACTTCGGCTCGCTCCTTTCGATTTTTCCGATGCCCCCAAGGAGAACACATGCACGGCATCCGCCTTCTGGCTCTCGCACTGATGTTCGGCTTGTCGCAGCCGGCGATAAGCGACACCGCCGATAACGCACCCCGAGACGACTACGCCCAATCGAGAAAGCGCCTGGTCGAGAGCAATCTGCAGCTTTCCCCGGAAGAGGCCGCCCGCTTCTGGCCGCTGTACGAACGCTACTGGGACGAGCTCTCGGCCCTGACCGCGCGGCGCGAATACTACTACAGCGAGTTCGGCAACAATTTCGACGACATGACGGACGAACTGGCGAAGAAGATCACGCTGGGCTACATCGCTGTGGAAGAGGACCGCTACCGACTTCTGAAATCCTTTTTCCCCAAGTTCGTGGCCGCCATCTCCGCCAAGAAGGCCGCGCGCTACTATCAGATCGAAGCCAAGATCCATTCCGCGGTCAACTCGGAAATCGCGGCGCGGATTCCCTTGATCAAATAGCCCAAAGTTCCGCCGGGAACACGCGCCCATGCGAGCCGCCCCACGATCCGCCGGGCTCCTTTCGATGCTCCTCGTTCTCGACGGGTGCGCGTCCGCTGGCAAAAGCTCGGATCCCGCAGAGCCGACCACGACGCCGCCGCAGAAGGCGGAATCCTCATCCGCCCCTGGCGTTCATCCCGCCGTCGCGCCACCGTCCTCCACACCGGACGGCGACTTCGAGTCTTCCTACCGGGAGTTCCAGGCCCTGGCCAGAAAGCGGGTGGAAACCATGCAGGCGGAGCTGCGAACCGAGAACCGGCGGGCAGAAGCGGCACCGCCGGAACGACCGCCCGAATCGCAGGACTTCTACCAGCCATTCCGGGCCTACGGCACGGAGCGTGCAATCGAGGTCGCCGAAGCCTTCTTCAAGGGCCGCTACAACCGTTCCCGCGCCCGGTTGCCCGAAAACGTCGAAAAATGGCGCTCGCGGCCCGACATCGGCAACCCCGGCCCGGACCTGGCCAACTTCCCCAACAGCGCGTTTACGCTTCCCTCCGGACGCGCCTATGTGGAATTCGTGCCGTTCACCTATTACGGCACCTCGCATTCGAGCCCGGCGCAATACAACACCGAATTCCTGCTGCGCTACGGCCTGACCGACGACATCGAGCTGCGTTTGTTCGGCAACGGCGTCGCCTGGCAGGGCGGCAGCCATTCCGGCTGGGGCTTTTCGCCCATCGCCTTCGACACCAAGATCAACGTCTGGCTGGAAAAGCCGGACTATTTCCTCCCGGCTTTGGGGATCGAGGCCTACATCCAGACCCAGTGGCTGGGCAGCGCGCCTTTCGACTCCGGCACCCAGCCTTCGATCAGTTTCAATTTCGACCAGTCGCTGCCGTTCGACATCGACCTGGAATACAACCTGGGCGCGACCCGCACCCAGCAGAGGCCGGGCCAGAACGAATGGGAATTCGTCTTCCAGTGGGCCTTGCAGCGCGACCTCTTCGACAAGGATTTCGCCGCCTTCATCCATGGCTACTACAACGCCACGACCCTGCCGCGGCTCCCCCATTCCCAAGCCCCCGTTAGCGACGACCTGACGCAGGACGCGGTCGGCGCCGGCTTGATCTGGACGGTCAACAGCCGCTTCGCCATGTGGGCGCAGAGCGCCGCCGGCACCACCCGGAACTCCCCATCCCTGATCAGTTCACTGGGACTCGCCCTCGCCTTCTGAAGCCTCGATCCGAGACCACCGAGCCATGCCGCCGCCATTCCCGCGCCCCGGACTCGTTGGCGTGCCGTGGACGCTCAACGACCGTGTCGCCATGTGGGCCCAGAACGCCGTCGGCACCACCCGCTGGACGCCTGGCCTGCTCAGCACCGTCGGTGTCGACCTCGCATTCTGAAAGCGGCGCCGTGGCCGGCGTGAGACCAACGCATGCCTTGCCCCGACTCAGGTCTAAATGCCAGAATAACCGGCCGAACCGCCGCACGCGGAAACACCCCGCGCAGACCGTGACGCGCAACGGCCTGCGCTTTCGTTGAGTCCCAAGGAAAACCATTGCCATGAACGAATTCTGGATCGCCCCTTCGATTCTCTCCGCCGACTTCGCCCGCCTCGGCGAGGAAGTGGACAACGTCCTCAAGTCGGGCGCCGACATCGTCCATTTCGACGTGATGGACAATCACTACGTCCCGAACCTGACCATCGGCCCGCTGGTATGCGAGGCGCTGCGCAAGCACGGGGTGACGGCGCCGATCGACGTGCATCTGATGGTCAAGCCGGTGGACCGCATCATTCCCGATTTCGCCAAGGCCGGGGCGAGCTACATCACTTTCCATCCGGAAGCCTCCGAACACGTCGACCGCAGCCTGCAGCTGGTCAAGGATTCCGGCTGCAAGACCGGCCTCGTGTTCAATCCGGCCACGCCGCTCAACTACCTCGATCACGTCATGGACAAGCTCGACATGATCCTGCTGATGTCGGTCAACCCCGGCTTCGGCGGCCAGTCGTTCATCCCCTACGTGCTGGACAAGGTCCGCGAATGCCGCCGCCGCATCGACGCCAGCGGCCGCAACATCCGCCTGGAGATCGATGGCGGCGTCAACGCCAGGAACATCCGCGAGATCGCCGCGGCGGGCTGCGACACCTTCGTGGCCGGATCGGCGGTGTTCGGCGCCGGCCAGGCGGACGACCCGAACCGCTACGACTCCATCATCCGCGCCCTGCGCAGCGAACTGGCCCAGGCCCGCGCATGATCGGATTCCGGCCCGAGCTGATCGCCTTCGACCTCGACGGCACCCTGGTCGACAGCGCGCCCGACCTGGCCTGGGCGGTGGACGCCATGCTGGAGCGGCTGGGCCGTGCCCCGGTCGGGCTGGAACGGGCGCGGGGCTGGATCGGCAACGGCGCGGACATGCTGATCAAGCGGGCCATGACCGGGCAGCTGTGGCCGGCATCGGAACCCGAGGACTTCCAGGAAGGCATGCGCCTGTTCCTGGAATTCCACGAAGCGCATCTGTGCGAGCGCGGTGGCTTGTTTCCCGGCGTGCTCGAAGGCCTCCGGACCCTGAAGGCGGAGGGTTATGCCACGGCCGTCATCACCAACAAGCTGGCCCGCTTCACCGAGCCGCTGCTGGAACGGCTCGGGGTGACCGAGTATCTCGACTTCATTGGCTCGGGCGACCAGTTCGAGCGCATCAAGCCGGACCCGCTGCCGCTGCTGAAGACGGCGGAGCGGTTCGGCGCCTCGCCCGAGCGCTGCCTGATGGTCGGCGATTCCGACAACGACGTGCGGGCCGCGCGGGCCGCCGGTTATGCGATACTGTGCGTCCCTTACGGCTACCGGGGGGAGGTCGCCACGCCGGAACAACTGGGCGCGGACGGCATTGTGGATTCCATCGGCGCGCTTCCCGCCTTACTGAAACGACTGACATGACGGCTTTATTCGGATTCGATCACCCACAACGATGGCGCAGCGCGGACTGAGCACAGACGTTTGACCGTCACGGCCGCCGTGCCGTCCATCGTTTCGCATCGAACACCGGAGTTCTCATGACCCCCGAACAATTCCAGGCCTACGCCGCGCAAGGCTACAACCGCGTCCCGCTGGCGCGGCGCGTGCTCGCCGATCTCGACACACCCTTGAGCGCCTATCTCAAGCTCGCCGACGGGCCTTATTCCTATCTGTTCGAATCCGTCCACGGCGGCGAGCAATGGGGCCGCTATTCCATCATCGGCCTGCCTTGCCGGACCCGCATCGAGGTGCGCGGACACTCGATCGCCCTGCTGCAGGACGGCGCGCTTGGCGAAACCCTGGTGGCGGACAATCCGCTGGCATGGATCAAAGCCTACGGCGCCCGCTTCAAGGTGCCGGACATCGATGGCCTGCCGCGCTTCACCGGCGGCTTGGTCGGCTACTTCGGCTACGAGACGATGGGCTACATCGAGCCGCGCCTCGCCACCGCCAAACCCGACCCGATCGGCTCGCCCGACATCCTGCTGATGGTGTCGGAAGAAGTGCTGGTGTTCGACAACCTCACCGGCAAGCTGCTGGTCGTCGTCCATGCCGACCCGAACGAGGCCGGCGCCTACGACCGGGCCCAGGCCCGGCTGGACGAACTGGTCCGGGGACTGCGCAGCCGCCGGGTTCTCGCCGCAACGCCGCACGCGCCGCGCACGGTGGACGAAACCGACTTCATCTCCGGCTTCACCCAGGAAGGCTTCGAGAATGCGGTGCGGCGGGTCAAGGACTACATCGTCGAGGGCGACGTGATGCAGGTGGTGCTGTCGCAGCGGCTGAGCATTCCCTACGCTGCCTCGCCCTTGGACCTCTACCGCGCCCTGCGCTGCCTCAACCCCTCGCCCTACATGTACCAGCTCAACCTGGGGGATTTCCACGTGGTCGGCTCCTCGCCGGAAATCCTGGTGCGGCTGGAGGACGGCACGGTCACGGTGCGCCCCATCGCCGGCACCCGCCGCCGCGGCCGCAGTCCGGAAGAGGATCAGGCGCTGGAGCAGGAGCTCCTGGCCGACCCCAAGGAAATCGCCGAGCATCTGATGCTGATCGACCTGGGCCGCAACGACACCGGCCGGATTTCCGAGACCGGCAGCGTGCGGCTCACCGACAAGATGATCGTGGAGCGCTATTCCCACGTCATGCACATCGTCTCCAACGTGACCGGCAAGCTCCAGGCCGGCAAGGACGCCTACGACGTGCTGGCGGCGACCTTCCCCGCCGGCACCGTCAGCGGCGCGCCGAAGATCCGGGCCATGGAGATCATCGCCGAGCTGGAGCCGGTCAAGCGCGGGGTCTATTCCGGCGCGGTGGGCTATATCGGCTGGTCCGGCAACATGGACACGGCGATCGCCATCCGCACCGCCGTCATCAAGGACGGCCAGCTCCACATCCAGGCCGGCGCCGGCATCGTCTATGACTCGGTGCCGCGCAGCGAATGGGAGGAAACCATGAACAAGGGCCGGGCCATTTTCCGTGCGGTCGCCATGGCCGAGGCCGGCCTCGAAGAAGGCGAGAACGTATGAGCACCCGCGTCCTGATGATCGACAACTACGACTCCTTCACCTACAACCTGGTGCAGTACCTGGCCGAGCTGGGCGCGGAGGTCCAGGTGGTGCGGAACGACCAGATCGCGGTGGAGGAGATCGAGCGCATAGCCCCGGACAAGATCGTCATCTCGCCCGGCCCCTGCACGCCGAAGGAAGCCGGCATCTCGGTGGAGACGATCCACCGCTACGCCGGGCGCTATCCCATCCTCGGGGTCTGCCTCGGCCACCAGAGCATTGGCCACGCCTTCGGCGGCAACATCATCCACGCCAAGCGCATCATGCACGGCAAGGTGTCGATGGTGCGCCACCGCGACGTCGGCGTGTTCCACGGCCTGAGCAATCCGTTCCAGGCCACCCGCTACCATTCGCTGGTGATCGAGCAATCCACCCTGCCCGAGTGCCTGGAAGTCACCGCCTGGACCGAGGACGATGACGGCGGCATCGAGGAAATCATGGGCGTGCGCCACAAGACCCTGGACGTCGAAGGCGTGCAGTTCCATCCCGAATCGATCATGACCGAGCAGGGCCACGACCTGCTCCGCAACTTCCTGCACCGGTAACAGCCCATGGAAATCCCCGAAATCCTGGAAACCCTGCTGGCCGGCAAAGACTTGAGCCCCAGCGCGATGCGCGCCGCCATGCGCCGGATCATGAGCGGCGGCGCCACGCCGGCCCAGATCGGCGCCTTCCTGATCGCCCTGCGCTGCAAGGGCGAGACCGTCGACGAAGTGGCCGCCGCGGCCCAGGTGCTGCGGGAAATGGCGACCAAGGTGCCGGTATCGGGCCCCCATCTGCTCGACACCTGCGGCACCGGGGGCGACACCAGCAAGACCTTCAACATCTCCACGACCGCGGCCTTCGTGGTCGCGGCGGCGGGCGGCCGGGTCGCCAAGCACGGCAGCCGCTCGGTGTCGGGCCGCTCGGGCAGCGCCGACGTGCTGGAAGCCGCCGGCGTCAACCTCGAACTCACCCCGGACCAGGTCAAGACCTGCATCGAAACGCTCGGTGTCGGCTTCCTGTTCGCCCAGCGCCACCACGGCGCGATGAAATACGCCATCGGGCCGCGCCGGGAACTCGGCGTCCGCACCCTGTTCAACCTGCTCGGCCCTCTGACCAACCCCGCCGGTGCGCCGAATCAGCTGGTCGGGGTCTACACCGATCAATGGGTGGAAGGCCTCGCCCGGGTGCTGCAGCAATTGGGCAGCTCGCACGTCCTGGTCGTGCACGCCGAGGACGGGCTGGACGAGATCAGCATCGCCGCGCCCACCCATGTCGCCGAGCTGAAAAACGGCCTGATCACCAACTATGAGGTGCAGCCGGAGCAGTTCGGCTTCGAGCGCGCCGCTTTGAGCGAACTCGCCATCGACACCGTCGCCGCCAGTCTGAAGATGATGCATGGCGTGCTGGACAACGTGCCGGGCCCCGCCCGCGACATCGTCGCCCTGAACGCCGGCGCCGCCATCTACGCTGCCGATCTGACCGACTCGCTGGAAGCCGGGGTCCGCCGCGCCGAGGCCGTCATCGCCGACGGCTCGGCCCGCGCCAAGCTCGAAGCGCTGGCCGCCCTTTCCCGCCAATTCGCCGCAAGCTGAAAGCCATGAGCGACACCCCCGACATCCTGAAAAAGATCCTGGCCCGCAAAGCCGAGGAGATTGCCGACCGCGCGAAAGCCCTGCCGCCGTCCGAGCTGCGCGAACGGGCAGAGCAGGCCGATCCGGTGCGCGGTTTCGTCCGCTCGCTCCGGGCCACGATCGAAGCCGGCCAGGCCGGGGTGATCGCCGAAATCAAGAAAGCCTCGCCCAGCAAGGGCGTGATGCGGGAGGATTTCCAGCCCGCCGCCATCGCCCGGAGCTACGCCGAGGGAGGCGCGGCCTGTTTGTCGGTGCTGACCGACCGGGACTTCTTCCAGGGCTGCGAGGACTATCTGCAACAGGCCCGCGCCGCCTGCGCGCTGCCGGTGCTGCGCAAGGACTTCACCGTCGACTCTTACCAGGTCTACGAGGCGCGGGCGATCGGCGCGGACTGCATCCTGCTCATCGCCGCCGCGCTGGACGACGCGCAGATGCGCGATCTGGCGGAACTGGCGACCTCGCTCGGCATGGACGTGCTGGTGGAAGTGCACGACCGGGCCGAACTGGAACGATCGCTGCCGCTGGAGCTCCCCCTGGTCGGCATCAACAACCGCAACCTGCGCAGCTTCGACGTCAGCCTCCAGACCACGCTGGACCTGCTGCCGCTGATCCCGCCAGGCCGCACGGTGGTCACCGAAAGCGGCATCCTGGCGCCGCCGGACGTCGCCCTGATGCGGAGTCACGGGGTCCATGCCTTCCTGGTCGGCGAAGCCTTCATGCGCGCCCCCGAGCCCGGCATCGAGCTGCAGCGGCTGTTCGCCGCCTAGGCGGCCCTCCTCCCGAATCTTTCCGGCCATCGAAGAGGACTCACCATGCACGTCACCGTTTCGGAAATCTTCGAACGCTTCCAGCCGGAAGGGCTGATCACGAACCGGCTCGGCCCCGACGCCAGCATCGCCCAAGTCGCGCCGATCGAGGACTGCGCCCCTGGCGACCTGGTGTTCATCGACAAGCCCAAATACCTCAGCGACGTATTCGAACGGAAGCCGGCGGCCGTCATCGCGACGCCGGCCATCGCCGCCGAATTCGGCGAATCGCCGGCACTGGCCGTCCTGGTCGCGCCCAACGTCCGCCTCGCCATCGCGCTGATCAAACAGGCCTACGCCGACCGCGACGTGCGCGATACCGAATGGCCGCGCATCCATCCTTCTTCCGTGATCCACGACAGCGTGGAAGTGCCCGACGACGCGATCATCGGTCCGGGCGTGGTGATCGGCGCGGATGTCGCGCTGGGCCACGGCGTGGTGCTGATGGCGAACGTGGTGATCGAGCGCGGCGCCCGCATCGGCGCGGAAACCGTGCTGCATCCCGGCGTCACCGTCTGCGTCGACTGCGAAATCGGCGCCCGCTGCATCCTCAAGCCCGGGTGCGTCATCGGCTCGGAAGGCTTCGGCTTCGCCCAGGACGCCCAGCGCCGCAACTACCGCATTCCGCACACCGGCAAGGTCGTCATCGAAGACCGCGTGGTGATCGGCGCCAACACCACCATCGACCGCGGCACTTACGGCGCCACCCGCATCCGCAGCGGCACCATCATCGACGCGCTGGTGCACCTGGGTCACAACGTCGAGATCGGCGAGGACTGCATCCTCTGCGCCCACACCGGGCTGTCCGGCTCCACCCGCTTCGGCAAGCGCGTCATCGCCACCGGCCAGACCGGCACCATCGACCACATCACGGTCGCCGACGACAGCGTGCTGCTGCACCGCGCCGGCCTCAACACCAGCATCAGGCAACCCGGCATGTACGCCGGCGGCCCCGCCCAGCCTCTGCAGCAATACCTCAAGAACATGGCGGTGATGCCGCGCCTGCACGAAATCTGGAGCCGGCTGAAGAAACTGGAAAAGGCCGTCGCCGAGCTGGCGGGGAAATCCTAAGCGTCTCACCCGTTATCTGTCGGATTCGATAGCGCATGGCTCGTCATCGACCGCCGATGACTTGATGATCACCCCCCTAGCCCGACCGGCGTTTTCCATCCATCAGGAGGATCTTTCGAAGATTGCCATTTTTCGTTCGGTTTCTCTGAGGATTGAAACACCGTGAACGATTTGTCTCCGTCCGATCTCAAGACCATCCTGCACTCGAAACGGGCAAATCTTTACTACCTCGAACATTGCCGGGTGCTGGTCAACGGCGGCCGGGTGGAATTCGTGACCGACGAGGGCAAACGTTCACTCTACTGGAACATCCCGATCGCCAATACCACCACCGTTCTACTCGGTACCGGCACCTCCATCACCCAGGCCGCCATGCGGGAACTGGCGAAGGCGGGCGTCATGGTTGGCTTCTGCGGCGGCGGCGGAACACCGCTGTACAGCGCCAACGAGATGGACGTCGAAGTGACGTGGTTCAGCCCGCAGAGCGAATACCGCCCCACCGAATACCTGCAAAACTGGGTCCGGTTCTGGTTCGACGACGGATCGCGGTTGGAAGCCGCCAAAGCCTTTCAGCACGCACGGCTCGACCGCATCGGCCGGGAATGGCTGCACAGCCGGCAGCTCGCGGACGACGGTTTCCAGGTGCCTCGCGAGCGGCTCGCCGCTGTGCTGGACGAGTCGCGACAAGCCATCGACTTGGCCGCCGACGGCACCGGCCTGCTGACCGAGGAAGCCCGTCTCACCAAGCAGCTTTTCCGACTGGCGGCGCACGCCGTCGATTACGGCGAATTCACCCGCGCCAAGAACGGCAGCGGCACCGACCCGGCCAACCGCTTCCTCGACCACGGCAATTACCTCGCCTATGGTCTCGGCGCAACCGCAGCCTGGGTGCTCGGTCTGCCGCACGGACTGGCGGTTCTGCACGGCAAAACCCGGCGCGGCGGCCTGGTCTTCGATATCGCGGACCTCGTCAAAGATGCCGTGATCCTGCCGCAGGCCTTCATTTCCGCCGCGCGCGGCGATGACGAACAAAGCTTCCGCCATGCCTGCATCGATCAGTTCGCGCGCACCGAATCACTGGACTTCATGATCGATACACTGAAAACCGTCGCGCTGGATCTGGGCGGGCGCGCCCCATGAACGTCCTGCTGATCTCCCAGTGCCGCAAGAACGCGCTGACGGAAACCCGGCGCATCCTCGACCAGTTCGCCGAGCGGCGCGGCGACCGCACCTGGCAGACCGCCATCACCCAGCAAGGCCTGGACACCTTGCACCGCTTGCTGCGCCAGACCGCACGCCGGAATACCGCCGTGGCCTGCCATTGGATACGCGGCAAGGACCACAGCGAGTTGATCTGGATCGTGGGCGACGCCCGCCAGTTCAACGAGCGCGGCGCCACCCCCACCAACCTGACCGCCCGCGACGTGCTGCGCGCAGGCGACGAGAACGATTGGCATACGGCTGAAGACATCCGCCTGCTCGCCAGGCTGGCCGCCCTGTTCCACGACTTCGGCAAGGCCAGCGAGGCATTCCAGAAAAAACTCAAGAGCAAGCAGCCGATCGCCGATGCCTACCGGCATGAGTGGGTGTCTTTGCGGCTGTTCGAGTCATTGGTCAGAGATAGCGGCCCCAGCGACCGGGATTGGTTGTCCCGGCTGAGCGATCCGGGCGCCGCGATTGGCGCCGCCTGCCTGGCACGGCTGACGCGGGACGGCGCGACGAAAGGCACAGCGGCTATGCCGCCTTTCCGGGAACTGCCGCCTTTGGCGCGCATCGTCGGCTGGCTGATCGTGAGCCATCACCGCCTGCCCACGCCACTACAAAAAACCGCCGCTCGCCGGGACAGTCTCGAACAACTACCCCAGGCGATCACCCACGATTGGTGCGGCAGCCGGCCCGACAACGACAACGCCCGAGACTGCTGGAACTTCCAGCGTGGCCTGCCTCTGGACAGCCGGCATTGGCGCGGCCATGCCGCGAAACTGGCGCAGGCCATCCTGCAACGGCCCGTGCTGGCCGGTGAAGGTGCGGCAGAACTTCTGCTGGACAGCCCCTACATGCTGCACCTCTCGCGCCTGGCCTTGATGCTGGCCGACCACTATTACTCCGCACAGCCCAGCCATGGCCGCTACGGAGACAAACCCGGCAAACCGTCCGCCACGCTGTATGCCAATACCGACAAGACGGGCGCGCTCAAACAGCGGCTGGACGAGCACCTGATCGGCGTGGAAGTCAACGCGAGCCGCATCGTCCGCAGCCTGCCGCGCCTGGCGGAAGCCCTGCCGCGCATCGCCCGCCACAAGACATTCCGTGAACGCAGCCAAGGCCGCTTCCGCTGGCAGAATCAGGCTTACGACTGCGCTGCCGCCCTGCAGACCAAAGCCGCCACTCAGGGCTTCTTTGGCATCAACATGGCGTCCACGGGTTGCGGCAAGACCCTGGCCAACGGCCGCATTCTCTATGCGCTGGCCGATCCGCGCCTCGGCGCGCGCTTCACCGTCGCCCTCGGCCTGCGCACCTTGACGCTGCAAACCGGCGAGGCCTACCGCGAGCGCCTGCGCTTAGGAGAAGCGGATTTGGCGGTACTGGTGGGGAGCGCCGCAACCCGTGCATTGCACGAGTGCCGCCGCAGCCTGGCCGAAGACGAACGGGCCCAGCGCGGCTGCGAATCCAGTGAATCCCTCCTGCCGGAATTCAATCACGTGCACTACGAAGGCAGCCTCGAAGACGGCCCGCTGAAAGAGTGGCTGGCCGATTCCAAGGCCCTGCGCCTGCTCGACGCCCCGGTGCTGGCCTGCACCATCGACCACCTCATGCCGGCTACCGAAGGCACCCGAGGCGGACACCAGATCGCCCCCATGCTCAGGTTGATGACGTCCGACCTGATCCTGGATGAGCCGGATGACTTCTCCGTCGAAGATCTATCCGCGCTGGCGCGGCTGGTCCATTGGAGCGGTATGCTGGGCAGCCGCGTGCTGCTGTCGTCGGCGACCCTGCCGCCTGCCCTGGTGCAGGGCCTGTTCCGGGCCTATCTGGCCGGGCGGGCCGAGTTTCAGCGCAATCGGGGCATGCCTGGGCTGCCCGTCAATGTCTGCTGTGCATGGTTCGACGAGTTCGGTGCCGAAGCGAAAGACCATGCCGACAAGCAGAGCTATCTGGACACTCACCGCCGATTCGTGGACCGCCGCCTCGACAAGCTGGCCGACGCCGCCCGCAAGCAAGTTCGTCGGCGCGCCGCGATCCAGCCGTTGCCGATAAGTCCCAAGCAACCGCGCACCGACATGTGCCGGGAGCTGGCCGGGCAGTTGCGGGCGCACATGCACACACTGCATAGCCACCACCACAGCATCGATCCCAAGACTGGCAAGCGGGTTAGCTTCGGCCTCATCCGCATGGCCAACATCGATCCGCTGTTCGACGTGGCCTTGTCCCTGTTCGAGCTGGGCGCGGAAGCAAGCTATCGGATTCATTTGTGCGCCTATCATTCCCGCCATCCCTTGCTGGTCAGGGCAAGCATCGAGCGCGAGCTGGACGCCGCACTCGAGCGCACCGAACCCGACGCCGTTTTCGGCCTGGGCAGCATCCGTGAACGTCTGGACAGCGGGCCTGAGGCCGACCATATCTTCGTCGTGCTGGCCACCGCCGTCGCCGAAGTGGGACGCGATCATGACTACGACTGGGCCATCGTCGAGCCCTCGTCCATGCGCTCCATCATCCAGTTGGCCGGCCGCGTCCGCCGCCATCGGGAAGGAAACTGCCCGGAAGAATGGCCCAACGTCTACCTGCTCGACACCAACGTCCGCCATCTGGAAAACGGCGGAACCGGACCGGCCTACACCCGACCTGGATTCGAGAACGCCAGCTTCCCGCTGCAAAGTCACCATCTCAGCGAACTGCTGACACCGGAACAATGGCGCATCCTCGACGCCTCGCCGCGCATTCGGCCGCGCGAACCGTTGCTACCGCGGCACAATCTCGCCGACCTCGAACATGCCCGGCTGGCGGATTTGCTGTTGGGCACCGAAGAAAGCGGCAGCCAGAAAGCCCTGCCTGCACCCCATTGGTGGGAGACACGCGCCACCCTCAGCGGCGAACTGCAGCGCGTGACGCCTTTCCGCTTTGACCCTGTCGAACATTTTCCTTATGCCCTGCTGCCCGATGACGACGGCAAACTGGATTTGTACCGCGTGGGAGAAGGTGGCTTAGCAACGCCGGTCGGACTCTCGCCCAGTGGCCAAGCGCGGGAAATCGACGATCCCGCTTACGGTCCACGCATCGTGCCTTGGGCCGTGCCGAAATACCTGGATGGATTGGAAACGCTGGCCGAAGCCCTAAACCTGGATTTGCGGGATTGCGCGAGGCGATACGGCGTCATCGAACTGCCTGAACCGGAAGGCGGGCAGCGCTGGCGCTACCATTGGGCGCTGGGGTTCAGCCGGTATCATGACTGAGGATGGCATGAGGACTATAGTTTTAACCCATAGCACTTAGTGCTATAAATGAGGCCGGAACGGAATGTCGATCTACAAAACGCGTTGGTTCGACCGATGGGCCGAAAAGCAGGGTATCGATACGCAAAGCCTTTGCATGGCCGTGCGTGAAATGGCCGGGGGTTTATACGAGGCAGACCTCGGTGGCGGGCTTTTCAAAAATACGCATCGCCCGGCCGGGACAAGGCAAGAGCGGGCGGTTTTGCACACTGGTTGCGACCAACAAAGGGAACCGTTGGATTTTCGTGTTCGGTTTTCCAAAAAGCGAGCGGAGCGATATCGACAAAGACGAGGAACAAGCTTTGAAGAAGCTCTCCTCGCACCTATTGTCTCTCACACCGCACAGGATAGAGCAAGCCTGAAAGGCAAATGAATTGATCGAGGTACACTCTGATGCGCAAAAAATCGGCGATTCTTGAGGCCGTCCATGATACCGCCCAAGGCCTGCATGCCGCTGGCGTGATGGATCAAATGACTCTGCGCGAGTTCGACCGGCTTTGCCTGCCGCCGGTCAAACCCTTGCAGGCGGAAGAAATCCGGCAGATCCGGGAAGGCGCTCACGTCAGCCAAGCCGTGTTCGCCGCACTCTTAAACACCAGCGTGTCCACCGTGCAGAAATGGGAGATTGGCCAAAAAAAGCCCACCGGTGCCGCGCTCAAACTGCTCCATCTCGTGCAGAGCAAGGGTTTGGAAAGCATTTGCCTGAACTAAATCGCCCACTTAAGGAACTTGACGCCGATTCACTCCTGCCAAACCAGTCAGCCGAATGGCACCGGCCGGTAGATGGATCCGGACAACACATGGGGCGCCAATACAGGGGCCCCGCATACCCAAGGCAAGGAGTCCCTGCCCGTGAGTCAACCCGCTGATTCCTCGCTTCCCATCCGGGAAGCAATCGCCGCCTTTCTGCAAGAACGTCTGCAAGCCAAACTTGACAAGCTCAAGGACGGTCAGGACGAGGAGCGCCGTAAACTGCAAGAAGCCTTTCGTCCGGAAAACTGGATCGCCGATGCCGCTCGGCGCGTCGGGCAAATCCAGCAAGTCACGCATGCCCTGAAATACAGCCATCCCGATGCCCGCGGTTCCAGCCTCAGTTCGTCCGGCAATCCACAAGCCGATGCCTTCTCGGTGGGCACCCACAGCCTGGGCGCAAGGCTGCCGACCGATGTGGTCGGCAATGCCGCCGCGCTGGATGTGCACAAATTCCTGTCGCTGGAAAGCGACGGCGCAACCCTATTGCAGCGCTGCATCGCCGAAGACCCGGCCGTATCCGCCGCCTTCTCCGACGACCCAGCGGCGGCGGAAGCCTGGATCGGGGCCTTCGCCAGAGTGGTCCAGCCCAAGGGCAAGCCCGCCTCCCACAGCCTGGCCAAGCAAATCTACTGGCCGCTGGGCCAAGGGCGATACCATCTGCTGGCGCCCTTGTTCCCAACCTCCTTGGCGCACACCGTGTGGGAGCGTTTGTCGCGCGACCGCTATTCCGACGAAGCCAAAGCCGCCCGGCAGGCACGCAGGGAACAGCGCTCCCATCCCCACGGCTATTGCGAGTATCCCGACTTGGCGATACAAAAATTCGGCGGAACCAAGCCGCAGAACATCAGCCAGCTCAACAGTGAACGCCGTGGCGAAAACTGGCTGCTGCCCGCCGTTCCACCCCAGTGGCAATCCCCGCCGGTCACGCCGCCGCTGAACGTGATCAGTGTGTTCCCGCGCCGTTTTGGCAGTCGGCGAGCAGTAAGGGGACTGGTACAAGAGCTGAAAGGCTTCCTCATCAGCGTGGCGGACAAAGATCGAAACAATGTCCGCATCCGAGACAAGCGGAATGAGTTGATCCGCGGCATCGTCTCCGAAGCGATCCAGTTCGCCGCCGAAATTCAGGAACTGGATGGCGGCTGGAGCCTGGACGAACGCTGCCGGCTCAACGAGGCGGAACGCTGCTGGCTGGACCCCGGGCGGGCCGAGACCGATGCGGAATTCGCCAGTCGGCGCCTGCGCGGCGAATGGAAGGATGAAATCTGCATAGGTTTCAGCCTGTGGCTCAACGCCAGCCTACGCAGCGACGAACTCCCCATGGGGCAGGCGGAAGCGCTGGAGTGGCAAAGCCTGCTGGCCGAGGAACTGCACCATGACTGAACGACTGATCGATGCCGGCGGCCTGCTGATCTTGCCACGCCTGAAGGTACAGAACGCCAATGCGGTTTCCGGCCCGCTGAGCTGGGGGTTTCCCGCTCCCACCGCTTTCACCGGCTTCGTTCACGCCCTGGAACGGCGCCTGGGCAGGCATCTGCAAGTCATGCTGGACGGCGTGGGCATCGTCTGCCACGGTTTCGAGGCGCAAACCTCCCAACCCGCCGGGCGGCGCACCCGAGTGTTCCACCTCACCCGCCACCCGGTCGGCAGGGACGGCGGCGCGCCCTCGCTGGTGGAAGAAGGCCGTGCCCACTTGGAAATCACCCTGGTCATCGCCGTGAAGCAAGCCCTGGACGATTACGATGGCGACCTTCTGACGCGGACAGCCTTCGAAGTCGCACATGGCATGCGCTTGGCCGGCGGCAGCCTGTTGCCGCCTCGCAACGGCAAGCGCTACGAACCGCTATGGCAGTGCCTGCCAGACTATCTCGACGGACAGGCGGAAACCTTTCAAAAGTTGCGCCGCCGCCTGCTGCCGGGCTTCGCCCTGGTGCAGCGGGACGATTTGCTGCGCGAACGCTTGGCCGAGATGCAGGCGCGGGCACCAGCCACTGCGCTGGATGCGCTGCTCGACCTGTGCCGGCTGAATATCGAACCTCGGGCCACTACCGAATCC
Organism: Methylococcus geothermalis; assembly: GCF_012769535.1. Taxonomy (NCBI): domain Bacteria; kingdom Pseudomonadati; phylum Pseudomonadota; class Gammaproteobacteria; order Methylococcales; family Methylococcaceae; genus Methylococcus; species Methylococcus geothermalis. The sequence goes on along the minus strand of NZ_CP046565.1, from coordinate 1,045,493 downwards.
GCACCGGACAAAGTCGAATGGAGCATCCGGAAAAAACCCGGCTGGCTAGTCCCCCTCCCCATCGGCTATGCCGGCATCTCCGAGCTCTATGCGCCCGGCGAAGTCGCCAACGCCCGCGACGGAGAGACGCCCTTCCGATTCGTCGAAAGCCTCTATTCCCTCGGTGAATGGATCGGCCCGCACCGGCTGGAAAGCTTACAACAATTGCTCTGGCACATCGAAACCGATGCCGAAAACGGCATCTACCGCTGCGTCAACCGTTACGCCCAAACCTTGCCTTCGACGGCATCTCACAAGGAGTAATCCATGGCTGAAAGCAACCTGAAAACCGCCTCCGTCCTCGCTTTCGAACGCAAGCTGGACCCGTCCGACGCATTGTTCGCCGCCGGACGCTGGGACGACCGCGACACCGGCAAGCACTGGCCGGCCATCGCCGTTCGGGAAAAATCGGTACGCGGCACCATCTCCAATCGGCTAAAGACCAAGGACCAAGACCCGGCCAAGCTGGATGCCTCCATCCAGGCGCCCAATCTGCAAACCGTGGACGTCGCCGCCCTGCCCAGCGACGCCGACACCCTGCGTGTCCGCTTCACCCTACGCGTGCTGGGCGGCGCCGGCGTGCCTTCCGCCTGCAACAACGCCGACTACCAGGCCAAGCTGAAAACCACCGTGGACGAATACCGCGAACAAACCGGCTATGCCGAACTCGCCCGCCGCTATGCCGTCAATCTGGCCAACGCTCGCTTCCTCTGGCGCAACCGGGTCGGCGCGGAGCAGGTGGAAGTGCGCATCGCGCCGCTGGTCCAGGGCCTGCCCGGCCCCGCCTGGAACTTCGACGCCCTGGCGTTTTCCCTCCGCGACTTCGAGGTTCCGGCGGCAGCGGAAAGCGCGCTGGCCGAATTGGCGCAAGCGATCGAACACGGCTTGACCGGCCAGACCTACGTCCTGCTCGATGTCGTCGCCTATGCCCGCGTCGGCGACGGCCAGGAAGTCTACCCCTCCCAGGAACTCATCCTCGACAAGGGCGAGAAAAAAGGCGGCAAGAGCAAGACGCTGTATACCGTCGCCGGCACCGCCGCGATCCACAGCCAGAAAATCGGCAATGCCCTGCGCACCATCGACACCTGGTATCCGGACGACGAAGGCGCGAACCTCGGCCCCATCGCCGTCGAGCCCTACGGTTCGGTGACCTCGCAAGGCAAGGCGTACCGCCAGCCCAAGAATCGCGTGGATTTCTATAGCTTGCTCGATCAGTGGGTACTGAAGGACAAGCCGCCCGCCACCGAGGGCGACCGCCATTACGTCATCGCCAACCTGATCCGCGGCGGCGTATTCGGCGAGAGCGACAAGGACTGAGCCATGGACGCCTATCTTGACATCCGGCTGCTGCCCGACCCTGAGTTCGCGGCGACCGTATTGATGAATGCCTTGTTCGGCAAACTGCATCGGGCGCTGGTCGAGCGCGGCGGCGGCCGCATCGGCGTCAGCTTCCCGGACGTCTCCGACAAGCCACGGTCGCTGGGCTCGCGGCTACGCCTTCATGGCGGCGCCGTGGAATTGGAAAGGCTCATGGCCCTGGACTGGTTGACGGGAATACGCGATCACACCGCGATCGGCGAAATCGCGGCGGTTCCGGCCGATGCCGTACAGCGGATCGTCAGGCGGGTCCAGGCCAAAAGCAACCCCGAGCGGCTCCGGCGCCGGCTGATCGCCCGCCGGGGTGTCAGCAACGAGCAAGCCGAACAGGCCATTCCCGACACCGCCGCCGAAAAGCTGGACCTGCCCTATGTCGTACTGGCGAGCCGAAGCACCGGCCAACAGTTCCGCCTGTTCATCGAGCATCTCCCGGTGCAGGAACAAGCTGTGAGCGGCACCTTCAGCGCCTACGGCCTGAGCGCCACGGCCACGGTACCCTGGTTCTGACCCTTTTTTCGCGCCGTACGAAACGGCTCTCCTAAATCAAATACTTGGCAACATCCCCAAAGTTTTGGTTTCGAGCCCGAATGTGCGGTATTTTCTTTAACAATCAGTCGACTAAAAGCTTTACTCTGTACTTCACTGCCGCATAGGCAGCTCAGAAAGTTATTGGCATAATTCCAGTCGTCGCTGTACGCTTCACTGCCGCATAGGCAGCTCAGAAATTGCCACCGCAAGGGAAGCGCAGACCGTCCACCTTCACTGCCGCATAGGCAGCTCAGAAAAAGGCATGTCGGCAGAGCGATTCAGGGATATCCTTCACTGCCGCATAGGCAGCTCAGAAATTTTTGCCGATCATCTCCCACGCTGACGACAGCTTCACTGCCGCATAGGCAGCTCAGAAATACGGGCACCGGTCTAACAGGGGCTGGCGCTGCTTCACTGCCGCATAGGCAGCTCAGAAATGAGAGCTGGTCGAGCCCTGATTCCCCAGCACCTTCACTGCCGCATAGGCAGCTCAGAAAGATCACAAGCAGCACATACCCGGATGCAATGACTTCACTGCCGCATAGGCAGCTCAGAAAATGATGTAGACCGCCAGCGTGGCCGGCCTTACCTTCACTGCCGCATAGGCAGCTCAGAAAACGATATGGATTGCAGGCCGGCGATGATCATGCTTCACTGCCGCATAGGCAGCTCAGAAAAATAAATCCGCACAAAGCCCTGAGCGCCATTGCTTCACTGCCGCATAGGCAGCTCAGAAAAAATGCTAGGCAAGGCAGATTGTTGCCGGAATCTTCACTGCCGCATAGGCAGCTCAGAAAAGGACAACAGACAGCAGATAAAACCGATCTGCCCTTCACTGCCGCATAGGCAGCTCAGAAATGGTCGAGGAGTTCACCAACGAATACCTGTTTCTTCACTGCCGCATAGGCAGCTCAGAAAAGTGCGCAGGATATCGCGCTTGGCCAGCAAAGCTTCACTGCCGCATAGGCAGCTCAGAAAAGCCGCTGCACGCGGTCAACCTTGCTGTGGCCCTTCACTGCCGCATAGGCAGCTCAGAAATCGAAGTACTCGATGTCCGACCGCATGCCATACTTCACTGCCGCATAGGCAGCTCAGAAAACAACGGCGGCGTGTGTGCCTGTTCGAGGTCTCTTCACTGCCGCATAGGCAGCTCAGAAATGATATGTCCAGGCTCAACAGGTACCGCATCACTTCACTGCCGCATAGGCAGCTCAGAAAGACACGGCGGAGGAGTCCAGGCCGCCCGAGTCCTTCACTGCCGCATAGGCAGCTCAGAAAACTGCTCACGGCTGATCCCGGCAATCGCGCTCCTTCACTGCCGCATAGGCAGCTCAGAAAACTCGGAATATTGGCAAACCGCACGATGGCGCCTTCACTGCCGCATAGGCAGCTCAGAAACAACAAATAGGTCATCGTTTGCCTGTCCTCATCTTCACTGCCGCATAGGCAGCTCAGAAAACAAAAAGCGACATGGCGATCAAAAACACAAACTTCACTGCCGCATAGGCAGCTCAGAAAACTGCTCTTTGCTGATCCCGGCAATCGCGCTCCTTCACTGCCGCATAGGCAGCTCAGAAAGAATGTATCCAGCCCCTGACCATCCTTGTAACCTTCACTGCCGCATAGGCAGCTCAGAAATAATGGCGGCACCTTCGACGGTACGACTAACTCTTCACTGCCGCATAGGCAGCTCAGAAATGGATTTGTTCTGGATGGCTAGCTTCTTGGTTCTTCACTGCCGCATAGGCAGCTCAGAAAACTACGAACAGCTGATCGCGGGTATACCACGCCTTCACTGCCGCATAGGCAGCTCAGAAAAAACAGGCTCCGGTAAGTCCGTGATGCTTCAACTTCACTGCCGCATAGGCAGCTCAGAAAATAGCGTATGCGGCTTAACGTGCCTCTGAAGCCTTCACTGCCGCATAGGCAGCTCAGAAAAGTAAAAAGTCTAGCTGCTTATCGGTGGGCCGACTTCACTGCCGCATAGGCAGCTCAGAAATACGACCGCGAAAAAGTGCTTGACAAGCATTGCTTCACTGCCGCATAGGCAGCTCAGAAATACTCATCGGGCCAGATCCACGAGTCATAAGACTTCACTGCCGCATAGGCAGCTCAGAAAATCTAAAAAGTGCCGCGTTTTGAGTACCACGACTTCACTGCCGCATAGGCAGCTCAGAAATCGCAAACGGCGAGCACTCGCGGCCGAGTTATCTTCACTGCCGCATAGGCAGCTCAGAAAAAAATCAGGGCGGGGTTAATTTCAACGCTGATCTTCACTGCCGCATAGGCAGCTCAGAAAGTCATAAAAGCCTATATCAAGTAATACACCTTCTTCACTGCCGCATAGGCAGCTCAGAAATTTTGTTTGATCCAACCCGGCCAAATATTTGACTTCACTGCCGCATAGGCAGCTCAGAAATAGAACGCAGGAAGAAGCAGAGGAGGCCGGCTCTTCACTGCCGCATAGGCAGCTCAGAAAGGGCCGCGGCTGGCGCATCATCGAGTCTTACGCTTCACTGCCGCATAGGCAGCTCAGAAAAGACTTTGTTGAGATAGGGACGCAACCTTCCACTTCACTGCCGCATAGGCAGCTCAGAAAGCTCAGCGTGTTGCCCCCGGCCGCCATGACGGCTTCACTGCCGCATAGGCAGCTCAGAAAAGCATGGCTGCCAGGCTGGATAGTTCCATCTTCTTCACTGCCGCATAGGCAGCTCAGAAAACGACCCGCCGCCAATGCCTGGCAGACTGGCACTTCACTGCCGCATAGGCAGCTCAGAAACAACGCACACAAACCTTCAACAACCGCATCATCTTCACTGCCGCATAGGCAGCTCAGAAATGTGGAAACACTTTCGCAATGATGCGGTTGTTCTTCACTGCCGCATAGGCAGCTCAGAAAGAGTATCCAAGCCCAGGTCAATCAATACAGTTCTTCACTGCCGCATAGGCAGCTCAGAAAGATCAGATCAAAAAGACCACGGATGCGTTGGACTTCACTGCCGCATAGGCAGCTCAGAAACAAAGCGCGTGCACGCACGATTGAAAGAGGAGCTTCACTGCCGCATAGGCAGCTCAGAAAGGGAGGTGGAGGCCTCGCCGGATGGGCATCTCCTTCACTGCCGCATAGGCAGCTCAGAAAAGGAGTTTGCTGTGCCCACTTGCTATCGAGCACTTCACTGCCGCATAGGCAGCTCAGAAAAAGGAGCCCGTATGGCAGATCGCACCGGAGGACTTCACTGCCGCATAGGCAGCTCAGAAAGAGCAGCACGCAGCTCGTGATCCACGCTGCCACTTCACTGCCGCATAGGCAGCTCAGAAAACTACGAGGGGCCGATCGTGGATATACCGCGCCTTCACTGCCGCATAGGCAGCTCAGAAAATCGAGTTCTGCCGGCTCCATGAGTTCGGTCACTTCACTGCCGCATAGGCAGCTCAGAAAGGGAAGTGGAGGCCTCGCCGGACGGGCATCTCCTTCACTGCCGCATAGGCAGCTCAGAAATAATGAGATGGGGTATAGCCCTAGCTTTGTTTCTTCACTGCCGCATAGGCAGCTCAGAAAATTGAGCGCTAGCCAGAATACAAACGCCGATACTTCACTGCCGCATAGGCAGCTCAGAAAAGGTACGTAATATCCTTAATAAGGCCGGATCCCTTCACTGCCGCATAGGCAGCTCAGAAATATGAGCGCTCCTGAGCCGTTTTTCCTACCTACTTCACTGCCGCATAGGCAGCTCAGAAACTTTCCGGGGCGGGGTCAACTATCACTGCTATCTTCACTGCCGCATAGGCAGCTCAGAAACAGAGATTGTGCCCGGCTGATTGTGCAGTGTACTTCACTGCCGCATAGGCAGCTCAGAAATAGCAAAAGACGTGCCAGAAAAAAATAGGGCCCTTCACTGCCGCATAGGCAGCTCAGAAATGGTGGCGCGTCGGCTTGGCTGGCGCGCTGTCCTTCACTGCCGCATAGGCAGCTCAGAAATTCGCAGTCAGCTCGTGCCACGGCGCCGACTCCTTCACTGCCGCATAGGCAGCTCAGAAATGTTTGTTTGTGCCGGCCCGGTCGGCCGCGGCCTTCACTGCCGCATAGGCAGCTCAGAAAAGCTGCCGCCACAAACTCGTAATCGTTCTTCCCTTCACTGCCGCATAGGCAGCTCAGAAAACATCGTTCGTTGGGTGCGATAATGCGCCCTACTTCACTGCCGCATAGGCAGCTCAGAAATATCAATGCCCGCCCATTGACTGGAGTAGGAACTTCACTGCCGCATAGGCAGCTCAGAAAGCCAAGCCCTTGGTCTGCTCCAGCCCGGCCAGCTTCACTGCCGCATAGGCAGCTCAGAAATTACGATGAGGTCTGGTATCGGCTCTGTGCAACTTCACTGCCGCATAGGCAGCTCAGAAAAGCTCGAGACGATGTGAATGTGACGACCGACGCTTCACTGCCGCATAGGCAGCTCAGAAAATGTTCTGATCTGCGGTGCTTTCGTCGATACCCTTCACTGCCGCATAGGCAGCTCAGAAAGCGCGCTGACGCTTGACTAAGCCGTCGACGGCCTTCACTGCCGCATAGGCAGCTCAGAAAGGAGCCGGAGAACAAGTCGAACTCGGAGAGCACTTCACTGCCGCATAGGCAGCTCAGAAATAAAATTGATAATATTCCTGATTCTTTTGTGCCTTCACTGCCGCATAGGCAGCTCAGAAAACGCTAAGCATGCTTTTGCTATTGGTTATCTTCTTCACTGCCGCATAGGCAGCTCAGAAATGGACTTCTCGTCCTCGAGGCCGCGCCTCGTCCTTCACTGCCGCATAGGCAGCTCAGAAAGGCAGGCCGTGGGAAATGCACGAACAGGTTGCCTTCACTGCCGCATAGGCAGCTCAGAAAATCATCACAACCGCAGAGCGTGGCCAACTTCCCTTCACTGCCGCATAGGCAGCTCAGAAAAGAACCGCCCGCAACATCCGCAGAAGATGACACTTCACTGCCGCATAGGCAGCTCAGAAAAACAGCGACCCCGAGGAAATTTACGGGGCTCTCTTCACTGCCGCATAGGCAGCTCAGAAAGGCGCGAACGCCGGCGGGCAGGCAAACCTTGACTTCACTGCCGCATAGGCAGCTCAGAAACGAGCAAAATAACGGCGACCGTCTGGGTAAAACTTCACTGCCGCATAGGCAGCTCAGAAATTACCGGCGTACCACTGCGCTTTACATTGATCCTTCACTGCCGCATAGGCAGCTCAGAAAGTTGATTGGGCGGCGCGAAGCGCCGCCATGATCTTCACTGCCGCATAGGCAGCTCAGAAACGAAGCGGTCGAAGGCGAGGAAGGGCCGTTCGCTTCACTGCCGCATAGGCAGCTCAGAAAAGAGCGATAAACGAAGAGGTCGCCATCGTGGACTTCACTGCCGCATAGGCAGCTCAGAAATTGCCGCGCTGCTCGACACGGACGAGCTGTTGCTTCACTGCCGCATAGGCAGCTCAGAAATGAGCGAAGCCAGGCGCGAAGCTGAGTCGCCCCTTCACTGCCGCATAGGCAGCTCAGAAATAGTCGCAAGGCGTTATTGCCTTCTTGATTTTCTTCACTGCCGCATAGGCAGCTCAGAAATCGTCGCGGAGGTCATCGAGGGAGTAGGTGTCCTTCACTGCCGCATAGGCAGCTCAGAAAGAAGAGGACCCCAAGGGCCGTATCTTCAGGAGCTTCACTGCCGCATAGGCAGCTCAGAAAGCATCACGCCAGCCCCGATCGGCTCGCCCAGACTTCACTGCCGCATAGGCAGCTCAGAAAATTTAGTTTTCTCCCTTCTCGTTGCTCGTACTCTTCACTGCCGCATAGGCAGCTCAGAAATGGAAGATCGAAGGCCTTCGGCAGCTCGAGGACTTCACTGCCGCATAGGCAGCTCAGAAATTCGGGCTCCGCGATCTGCCGCAGGCCTTCGGCTTCACTGCCGCATAGGCAGCTCAGAAAAAGTCGTGGTTCAGCGATGGCGTCATCATGCTCTTCACTGCCGCATAGGCAGCTCAGAAACAGACAATCCAGCACCGCCTCCAAGGTCGTCGTCTTCACTGCCGCATAGGCAGCTCAGAAATGTGGATGAATCTCCAGTGGGGATTTCGGACTCTTCACTGCCGCATAGGCAGCTCAGAAAAATCAAGGAGGATACTGCGCCAATACCTTGCGCTTCACTGCCGCATAGGCAGCTCAGAAAGGGAGTGCTTCGGGGGCGGCGATAGTGTCGTTCTTCACTGCCGCATAGGCAGCTCAGAAACAAAGATTCGACGTCTACTCCTCCGGTCGACTCTTCACTGCCGCATAGGCAGCTCAGAAACGGCGCGTTTGATATATCTGTGCTTGATCCTGCTTCACTGCCGCATAGGCAGCTCAGAAAGAACGGGTCCTGCCCGGGAGTCAGGTCGACCGCTTCACTGCCGCATAGGCAGCTCAGAAATGCTCAGTTGCGGCATTGAGTTCTGCTCTGCGCTTCACTGCCGCATAGGCAGCTCAGAAATCGATGTGTCCGGCGAAGGCGAACGCATTGAGCTTCACTGCCGCATAGGCAGCTCAGAAAATCCGAAAAGGAGTGCGCAATCATGGCAACACCTTCACTGCCGCATAGGCAGCTCAGAAACGGTCGTGTCGCGATATAGATCGAGCCTCAGACTTCACTGCCGCATAGGCAGCTCAGAAAATAGCCTGCTCTTTGGTAATACCCTTGGGTACTTCACTGCCGCATAGGCAGCTCAGAAAGAGTGATGCTGTAGCGACTACGAGCGCTCCTGCTTCACTGCCGCATAGGCAGCTCAGAAAGTCACATCCGACGGCACATGGACGGCATTGCGCTTCACTGCCGCATAGGCAGCTCAGAAAACCGGCAAACATAAATTGATGTTGCGAGGCGACTTCACTGCCGCATAGGCAGCTCAGAAAATATCGTTACCGGCCGACCCGCCCAGCGTGTTCTTCACTGCCGCATAGGCAGCTCAGAAAATAAAACGGAGCACACCATTCCATACCGCTACCTTCACTGCCGCATAGGCAGCTCAGAAATTCTCCGTTTGCGGTTTCGACGCGTTGGCGTTCTTCACTGCCGCATAGGCAGCTCAGAAAGCCATGATTGGGGGGGGCGGTGACTACGTGTACTTCACTGCCGCATAGGCAGCTCAGAAATAGAAAAAACCGGCGTCTACGGCTGGGCCAACCTTCACTGCCGCATAGGCAGCTCAGAAAGCTACGTGCGCCATGATCTACGGTCCGAGAGTCTTCACTGCCGCATAGGCAGCTCAGAAAAAATACCTATCGCCTGGCAGCGCCCACGTTTTCTTCACTGCCGCATAGGCAGCTCAGAAAATCATCAATCTCGGCGTCGCGGTGTACGCGATCTTCACTGCCGCATAGGCAGCTCAGAAAGCCCAACTCAGGAGGCAACTATGAAACAAAGCACTTCACTGCCGCATAGGCAGCTCAGAAATGCTGCCCCGGATCGAGATGCACGCCGAAGTACTTCACTGCCGCATAGGCAGCTCAGAAAAGGTCGAGCGGCTGGAGTATGAGGCCGTCGATCTTCACTGCCGCATAGGCAGCTCAGAAAGTTGACATCGAGCGCGACCTCGAACATGAACCGCCCCGGCTTTGGTGGAGGCTCCAACTCTTGAGAAGATGGAGCCATGAAGAAGTCAACGAAGTTTTCCCCTGAGGTCCGTGAGCGTGCTGTTCGCCTAGTGTTCGAGTGCCGCAACGAACATCCTTCACAATGGGCTGCCGTGGTTTCGATCGCAGGCAAGATGGGCTGCACGGCGCAGACGCTGCTGAGCTGGGTGCGACGTCATGAACGCGACACGGGTCAACGTGATGGCCTGACATCGGCAGAGCAGCAACGCATCAAGGAACTGGAGCGGGAAGTGAAAGAGCTGCGCAAAGCCAATGAGATCCTCCGGTTGGCCAGCGCTTTTTTCGCCCAGGCGGAGCTCGACCGCCGATTCAAGTCGTAAGGGAATTCGTGGATGTGCACCGGGATACCTTTGGGGTCGAGCCGATCTGCAAAGTCTTGCAGATCGCCCCGTCGGGCTATCGGCGTCACGCGGCACAGCAACGCAACCCGGCACTGCGCAGTGCGCGTGCCCAGCGCGACGACGCCCTGGTTCCGCAGATCGAACGCGTCTGGCAGGTCAATTTGCAGGTGTATGGCGCCGACAAGGTGTGGCGACAAAGGAACCGGGAAGGCATCGCCGTCGCCCGCTGCACGGTCGAGCGGCTGATGCGACGGCTTGGCCTGCGCGGTGTCATCCGTGGCAAGGTGGTGCGGACCACGGTCAGCGACCGCACGCTGCCTTGCCCGCTGGATCGGGTCAATCGGGACTTCAAGGCCGAGCGTCCCAATCAGCTGTGGGTGGCCGATTTCACCTACGTCTCGACCTGGCAGGGATGGTTGTACGTGGCATTTGTCGTCGACGTGTTTGCCCGGCGCATTGTCGGCTGGCGGGTGAGTTCTTCCATGCACACCGACTTCGTACTCGATGCGCTGGAGCAAGCGCTGTATGCCCGCCAGCCGGAACGCGATGGCGCCCTGATCCATCCTTCGGACCGCGGTTCGCAGTACCTCAGCATCCGCTACAGCGAGCGCCTGGCCGAGGCCGGTATCGAACCCTCGGTGGGCAGCAAAGGCGACAGCTACGACAACGCGTTGGCCGAAACCATCAACGGCCTCTACAAGGCTGAGTTGATCCACCGGCGGGCCCCCTGGAAAACCCGGGAAGCCGTCGAACTGGCTACGCTGGAATGGGTCTCCTGGTTCAACCACTCAAGGCTGCTGGAACCCATCGGGTATATCCCTCCCGCAGAAGCTGAGGCAAACTACTATCGCGACTATCGCGACTTAGCCCGTCGGGCTGCCCAACTGGCGTAACTTAAACCAACCAGCCTCCACCAAACCCGGGGCGGTTCAGACGTCTTCTGCCGTCGAAGCATGAGAAAGGAACCTCTCCCGCGCTCTTTCCGGGAGAGACCGCCGCCGTCAAAAAGACACGATGACATCGGCCGACAGCAGGATCTGCGACGTCGCCTTGCCGTCGTCGAAGGGGCGGGTGCCGTCGGACCAGTCGTAGCGCAAATGGGGCCGCGCGGTCAGCCAGGGGAGCGGTGACCATTTCACCCCGGCGGTCACGGCGTAGTAGCTGCCGGGCCCAAGCCCCATCGTCGGCGCCCGGGCCGGCGACAGCACGCGGGTGCCGTCGTCGTCTCGGAACCATTCGCCACGCAGGCCGAGCGACATATCCTCCGTCAGATCGTAGGAGAGGTACTGGACCAGGCCATACCAGCCGGTGGTTTGCCCGGCCCCGCTGATCCAGCCGTGATCGTGCTGGAGGGTGGCGTGCAGCTTCGGGGTGAGGTCGTGCTGCGCGACCAGGCTGTAGAAGTTCAGCTCGCCGCGGGGCGCGGTGGTCACGGTGCCGTTCGAGCCGTTGATCGATAGCGAGGTCTCGCCGGAATCGCTGGTCCAGGTACCGCCGCCGACGAAGGCCCAGTTCTCCAGGCTGTGGTCGAATACGCCGTCCCAGCCCGCGAACTGGCTGCCGGTCACCGCGGCCGCATCCAGCAGCAGGTTGTCGGTGGGCTGGTAGCTGAAGCGGATGCCGGTGTGGGTGAACGGCTCCCCGTACTGCATGGTGTAGGAATGGGAATAGAAGAAGTTTTCCGGCGCCATGACGGATTCCACGCCGACCACGGTGTAGAAATGGCCTATCTTGACGCCGAGTCCGCGCCCCACCGGCACCAGCGCCTCCAGGTAGGCTTGGGGCACCGCCAGGTTGTAGCGGTTGTTGTCGCTGATCTGCCGGTCCCAGCTGCCCTGGGGATCGCCGAAGGCCTGGCTGAACCAGGCATCGGTGCCGTACATCAGGTCCAGCCGTCCGCCCAGGTCGAAGCTTTCTCCCTGGCGATCGACCGCACGTTCGAGGTAAAGGTAAACCTGGTTTGGCTGAAACTCGTCCGCCCGGTCGGAGAATGTCACCGGACCGTTGTAACCGGAGCCGGGTTGGTCGACATTGTGGGTAAGTCCGGCGTCGATCCAGCCACCCAAGGTGAGCCGCAGGCCTTGCATCCAATGGGCGTCGTTCGGATTCATGCCGTCCGGCAGCATTTCGAACACCCCGTGAGCCTGTTCCAGGCCGGCGCCGGCCGCCGGCACCCAGCTTCCACCGATCCACAACAGGGCAGCCCCGGCGAGGGTCAGCCCTCGTATCCGTAAGGAGAAAAGGTTCACCATGGTGCATCAAACGCAACGGTCGTTCGGTTGCTTCGCAGTTCAACAATCCGAAACGTCCAAGCATGACGCGTACCATGATTCAACTAGTTGAAATCTAATGCATCGGCCGGATTCCGGCGCATTGGTGATGCGGATCGCGCCGTTATGGTGCATAGTTGGCGAAGGTTCGCACGATGATGGTGCCTTGGTGCGCACCGTTGTCGAACTGATGCATCAATAACGTGACCATGAGCCGGACGGCGGGTCCGGCCCCGAGGGGGGTAATATGATGAGGTTGCTAGTCGCCACGATGAGGGCCCTGGCCCTGTTGAGCGTGAACTTGCCCGCGCAGGCCGCGCCCGAAGGGCCGAATGCGGCGGACACCGCCTGGATACTCACCTCGACGGGATTGGTGCTGTTCATGACGATGCCGGGTCTCGCCCTGCTCTATGCCGGGCTGGTCCGGACCAAGAACGTGTTGTCCGTCATGGTGCAGATTTTCACCGCGACCTCGCTGGTCTCGGTGCTCTGGGTGATCGCGGGCTACACCCTGGCACTGACCGACGGGGGCGATCTGCAGGCCTGGATCGGCGGGGGCAAGCGCCTGTTCCTGATGGGGCTGAAGGCGGATTCGCTGAACGGCAACCTGCCGGAGGTGGTGTACTGCATGTACCACCTGACCTTCGCGATCTTTGCGCCCGCGCTGATGATCGGGGCGATCGTGGAACGCATGAAGTTCTCGGTCACGCTCTGGTTCACCGGTATATGGACCTTGCTGGTCTACGTGCCGGTTTGCCATTGGGTCTGGGGCGAGGGTTGGCTGGCGCGGATCGGCGCCATCGATTTCGCCGGCGGCGTGGTCGTGCACACCACCGCCGGCGTGTCCGCCCTGGTCGGCGCCTGGATGCTGGGGCCGCGCCGGGGCTATCCGCGCACCCTCCTGCCGCCCCACAACCTGACCCTGACGGCAATCGGCGCCGGAATCCTGGCCGTCGGCTGGCATGGCTTCAGCGCCGGCAGCGCCCTGATGGCGACCGGTGCGGCGGGCATGGCCATGCTGACCACCCACATCGGCGCCTCGGTGGGCGCACTGGTGTGGATGGCGGTGGAATGGCGGAGTTTCGGCAAGCCGACCCTGCTCGGCGCCCTGACCGGCATGATCGCCGGGCTGGGCGTGATCTCGCCGGCGGCCGGATTCGTCGGACCGATGGGCGCCATCGCCATGGGCACGGCGGCGGGGCTGATCTGCTTCGGCGCCATTCACTGGATCAAGCGCTCGCTGCGGATCGACGACACCCTGGATGTCTTTCCGGTCCACGGCGTCGGCGGCATGATCGGCACCGTGCTGACCGCGCCCTTCGCCGCCGAGGCGCTGGGCGGCGCCGGCATCACCACGGGTTTGACGATCGGCCAGCAGACCCTGACCCAGATTCTGGCGGTGGGCGCGGTCGCCGCCTGGAGCGGCCTGATCAGCTGGATATTGCTGAAGATTCTGGACCGCACGGTCGGACTCCGGGTCACCTCGGACCAGGAAACCGAGGGACTGGACGTCGCCCTGCACAACAGCAAGGCCTATCACTTCTGACTACCCGATCGGAGCGCCCATGAGCAGGATTCTGATCGCCCTTTTCTGGCTGGGCCTGATTCCATCGCCCGCCGCCGTTGCGGACGAGGCCGCGGATGTCGCCAAGGTCGAGGCCGCCGCGTGCGCGGGAGCCACCGTGGGACAGCGCCTCCAGGAGGAAATCCAGAGCCACAGCCGGCGCGACCTGGGTTGGCGGGTATTCGCCGAGGCCGACCATCGGGACCTGGAGCGCAGCCTGCGAATATCCAAGGCGATGGAGGCTCGCTACCGGTGGCGGATCGACGCGGCGGGGAACATCGAGCCGGTTTCCGATGCCGCCCGGCAGCTCTGCGCCACCCCGCCCTGAGCCGCCATCACGGCTTGGCGCTGCCGCGACGCCGCTGGCGCCACACTCCCGATCGCCCGGCTCCATAGTATGATGGACTCCATCCCCCCAGCAGCGCCGGCATCGCGGTGAACGAAATCATGGAGACCCTGGATCAAATTTCCGCCGAAACCCTCGGACATTACGAACGCAACGCCGAGGAATTCTTCGAGGGCACGCGCGATCACGACGTCAGCCAGAATATCACCACCCTGCTCTCCCATATCCGCAACGAGCCGCCGTTCACCGTGCTGGACTTCGGCTGCGGACCGGGGCGGGATCTGAAGACCTTTGCCGAGCTGGGCCACCGGGCCGTCGGCCTGGACGGCGCCTTCCGTTTCGTGGAGATGGCGAAGGACTACAGCGGCTGTGAAGTCTGGCACCAGGATTTCCTCAAACTCGACCTGCCGGCTGGGCATTTCGACGGCATTTTTGCCAACGCGACCCTCTTCCACGTGCCGAGCCGCGAGCTGCCGAGAGTTCTCCGCGAGCTGCGCGCCGCGCTCAAACCCGAAGGGGTGCTGTTCGCCTCGAATCCGAGGGGCCGGAACGAGGAAGGCTGGAACCGGGGACGCTACGGCGCCTACTACGATCTCGATACCTGGCGCGGGTTCCTGGCATCGGCCGGGTTCCAGGAGCTGGAACACTATTACCGGCCCGCCGGCCTGCCCCGCGACCAGCAACCCTGGCTGGCCAGCGTGTGGCGCCGCACCTGAGGACGATCCCATGAAAAAAGACGGCTTCCTGGTTTCCGCTTACGGCGTCCGCATGCCCGGCATCGTCTACGGCACGGCCTGGAAAAAGGACCGCACCGCGGCCCTGGTGGAACAGGCCGTCTCGCTCGGATTCCGCGGCATCGACACCGCCTGCCAGCCCAAGCATTACGACGAGGCGGGTGTCGGCACCGGCCTCGCGGCGTGCCTGAAGGCCGGGCTGGAACGGGCCGACTTCTACCTCCAGAGCAAGTTCACCCCCGTCGACGGTCAGGACCCGGAGCGGATGCCTTATGACCCGAAGGCGAGCCTGGCCGAGCAAGTCGCCCAGTCCTTCGAAACCTCGCTGAAGAATCTCCGCACTCCTTATCTGGATTGTCTGATCCTGCATTCGCCGTTGTCGGATGAGAAGGACACGCTGGAGGTATGGCGGGCGATGGAAGCAATCTTCGACAGCGGCCGAGCCAGGCAACTGGGGATCAGCAATTGCTACCAGCTCGAACGGCTCGAGCGCCTGTATGGCCAGGCCCGCGTCCGACCGGCCGTGGTCCAGAACCGCTTCTGTGCGGAGACCCGATACGAACGCGAAATACGGGAATTCTGCCGGCAAAACCGGATTATCTTTCAGAGTTTCTGGACCCTCACCGCCAATCCGTCGGTTCTGGCCGACGCCACGCTGCGGGCTCTTGCATCGAACCATGGACGCACGCCCGCGCAGGTCTTCTTCCGCTATCTGACCCAGATCGGCATCGTTCCTCTCACCGGAACGACATCGGAAACACACATGCGGGAAGACCTGGCGATCTTCGATTTCGAGCTGACGGAAAACGAGTGCGAGGCGGTCGCCGGCTTGCTGCGGGTCTAGCGAGAATCGTCAACCGACCGGAACAGCTCGCGAACCTTGGCAGGCTGGCACGCTGTCTCGCCGGCCCACCCGAACTCGCTCCCGCCCGCCATCCCCAGCGGCTGCTCACCGAAGGCTGCTGCTTGGCCTTCTTGTATCGTTCGGCGATGGGATCGTAGTCGGTACGCATGATGGGGTTTCCTCCCTGACGAGGATGACGTGCGGCCGAAGCCGGCACGGCTCAGTCGCCCCCGGCCGGTGGCCGAACGCCGCTGGCGCTCAAGGCGGCCCGGACTCTGTGTGCCGCCGCCTCCACCGCCTGCACGGCGTTCTTTTCCTGGCCCTCCGGGAGCCGACCCTCCGCTTTCAGGGCACGGCCATCGACGAAGACGTACTCCACGTTCGCCGGCTGACCGTTGAGGACGATCTGGCTGGGCCCATCCCAGCGCGGGGCGAAATTCGCGCCTTTCGTGTCGAGGATGATGAGGTCCGCCCGCTTGCCAGGCGTCAGCGAGCCGGTGATCTTGTCAAGGCCCAGCGCTTCGGCGCCTCCCAAGGTCGCCATGCGCAAGACATCCGCAATGCCGGGATACGCCGAGGCGCTCTGGAGGCGGGCGCGCTGCAGTCCGACGGCGGCTTTCATGCTGGCGAACATATCCGGACCGTCGGCGGTTCCGCCGTCCAGGCCCAGCCCGATCCTGAGCCCCGCCCCATGCATTTCGGGCAGACGCATGATGCCGGAGGCGAGCCGCATGTTGCTGAGAGGATTGTGCGCGACCGCGACCCGGTGCCGCGCCAGTAGTTCCACCTCCCGATCCGTCAGGTGAATCGCATGGTCGGCCAGCAACGACCCGTCGAAAGCGCCTGACAACTCCAGCGCCCGGACCTGTTTCTGCTGCGGGTCCTTCGGGCTTTCGCCGAGATGCACGTTGAGCGGCACATGGAGTTCCCCTGCGCAACGCGCCGCCTCCTTCAATTGATCCAGATTAGCCAGGGTCGGGTGCGCTGCGACCTGAAAACCTGCCGCCAGGCCTTCGCCGACCAAGTCCTGCTGGATGCGAGCGGCCTCGCTGCAACCGCCCGGCGGGGCGACCCAGTAAGCGAAAACGAACCGCAACCCGGAATCGCGCAAGGCTCTCAGGTTGCCCTCGACGAAACCCGGATTGAAAGCATGGGACCAGTCCAGGACCGTCGTGACCCCCGTGCCGATGAGCCCTAGGGTGGCGAGCCGGACCGCCGCATAGGCATCCTGCGCTCCGAACGGCACCCGGCCCAGGGGATAGACGCACGCCTCCAGCCAGCCATAGAGGTCCCGGTCGGCGGCGCAGCCGCGAATGATGGATTGCCAGAGGTGGTCATGCGTATCGACGAAACCCGGCATGACGATCTTACCGCTCGCGTCCAGGGACTTGCGGCCGCGGCCTTCCAGCCCCCTGCCCACCGCGGCGATCCGGCCGCCTTCGAGCAACACGTCACCGCCCTCGACGATCCCGAGGGGCCCTTCGCCCAGGGCCGGATCCATGGTGATCAGCAGTGAGGCGTTCCGGATGAGCAGATCGCCGACACCATGGGGGGCTCGCGGTTCGGAAGCGGCCGGCTCGGGACCGGACGCACACCCCGGGCCGACGAGAACCGCGACCAGACAGAGCACCGTCAGACGAAGCGAAGGATTCATCGATTTGCTCCCGCCGCTGCCGGCAATAGTGACATGGTTGAGTTCCACAACTTTATTTCCACTTTCAGCTTACCGGAAACATGCGCCGGGACAACGGATTCCCGCACCGAGAGACTGGTGAAAGCGAACAGACCGGCATCCGAACCACCATCCTGGATGAATGGCAGTGCGTCACGCACCGTCCTGACACCCGAACCGGACGCTTCCCATGGCGCCCGCTTGCCCCCTTGCCCTGGCGATGGGTATGCTCGGCACCTCGCCATGGACACCTTCGATGCCGCCTCTTCCAATTTCGTGCCGCTCGGCGACAGCGCCCTGCTGATCGTCTTCGGCGACCGGATCGATCCGGCGCCGAACCGGCGTGCAATCGCCCTGTCGAAGGCGCTGGCTGACCTGCCCGGCGTCACCGACCGGGTCCCGGCTTACGCCAGCCTGACGCTGCATTACGATCCTGGCGTCTGGAGCCATGACGGACTGGTCGAAGCAGTGATGCCGTACCTCGCGGACGAAGGCGGCACCGTCCTCGAAGACCGGCATCTCCGCATCCCGGTCTGCTACGGCGGCGCGCATGGGCCGGATCTGGACGAAGTGGCCCGGCATTGCGGGCTCACACCGGACGAGGTGATCGCCCGCCACAGCGGCGGCGAATACCTCGTGTATTTTCTTGGCTTCACGCCGGGGTTCGCCTATCTGGGCGGCCTCGACCCGGACTTGGCGATGCCCCGCCGCGACACGCCGCGTTCCAGCGTACCGGCGGGAGCGGTGGGGATCGCCGGGGAGCAGACCGGCATCTATCCGCAGGCCAGCCCCGGCGGCTGGCGGCTCATCGGCCGCACACCCCTGCGCCTGTTCGATCCGCTGCGTGAGCCGCCCTGCCTGTTGGCTCCGGGCGACCGGCTGCGCTTCGTGCCGATCGGAGCGGACGAATTCGAGTGGCGCATGAGAGGGAAGGACCGGTGATCCGGGTCGAACATCCCGGCCTCCTGAGCACCCTCCAGGACTTGGGCCGGCCCGGCTGCCAGCATCTGGGCGTGACGCCGGGCGGTGCCATGGACAGCTACTCCGCCGCCATCGCCAATGCGCTGGTGGGCAATCCGCCGGAAGCCGCGGTGCTGGAAATGACGCTCCGGGGCCCCGAACTGAGCTTCGAGCGCGGCGCCTGGGTGTCCGTCACCGGCGCCGATCTCTCCGCGGAAGTGGACGGGAGACCACTCGCCTGCTGGCGGCCGGTGTGGCTCCCCGCCGGCTCGCGGCTCGGCTTTGGCCGGCCTCGCCTGGGCTGTCGCGCCTATCTGGCGGTGGCCGGCGGTTTCGAAGTCACGGCCGTGCTGGGCAGCCGCAGCACCGACCTTCGGGCAGGGTTCGGGGGACTGGGGGGACGGCCGCTCGGCAAGGGCGATATCATCGCGGCGGGCGAAAACGCCCTGGCCCTGCCGGACGACCCGTCGCGCCCTTACCTACCGGCCTGGTCCGTGGCGTGGAACAGGGCGCTGCCGCTGGAATGCCCGGCGCGGCTGCGCCTGATTCCGGGACCGGACTGGCAAGCCCTGCCCGACGAAGACCGGCGCGCGCTCGAGACGGACGCCTTCCGGGTCGGCCAGGCTTCCGACCGGATGGGCTTGCGCCTGGAAGGACCGCCGTTGCGCCTGGCCGCAGCCGAGCGGCTCTCGGCCGGCGTCACCTTCGGTACGCTGCAACTGCCGCCGGGCGGCCAGCCCATTCTGTTGGGTGTGGACCGCCAGACCACCGGCGGCTATCCGGTGCTGGGCACGGTGGCGAGCGTCGACCATCCGCGGCTCGCGCAGTTGAGACCGGGAGAGACCGTCCGCTTCGAACCCGTCCCGGCGGAACGAGCGCAGACGCTGTTCCGCATCCGCGCCCTGCAGCTCCGCCGGCTGCGCGCCAGCCTTGGCCTGCGTTGGCCGTTGAACACGCCATCATCCTGAGACCAGCCATGGCACGAACCGTCGACCTCAATGCCGATCTCGGCGAAAGCTTCGGCCCCTGGCGGATGGGCGAGGACGAAATCCTGCTGGGACTGGTCACCTCGGCCAACATCGCCTGCGGCTTCCATGCCGGCGATCCGGACGTCATGGCGGAAACGGTGCGCCTCGCGGTGAGCCACGGTGTCGCCCTGGGCGCCCACCCGTCGCTGCCGGACCGCCAGGGTTTCGGACGCCGCCCCATGGCATTGCGTCCGGAAGAAATCCGCAACCTGGTGCTCTATCAGATCGGCGCGCTCGCCGGTTTCGCGCACGCCGCCGGCAGCCGGCTGGTCCACGTCAAGCCGCACGGCGCGCTGTACGGCCAGGCCGCGTCCGATGCGTCCATGGCCGAAGCGGTCGCCGGCGCGGTCCGAGCGTTCGACGCGAAGCTCATTCTGGTAGGCCCCGCCGGCTCGCAGCTGGTCCGGGCCGGACAGGCGGCGGGCTTGGCGGTCGCGCGGGAAGGCTTCGCCGACCGCCGCTACGAGCCGGACGGCACCCTGACGCCGCGCAGCCGGCCGGACGCCCTGATCGGGAATCCGGACGAAGCCGTCGCTCAAGCCCTGAATATGGTGGAGCGCGGCGAAGTGACCGCCCGCGACGGGACGGTCATCGCGATGCCCGTGGACACCCTCTGCCTGCATGGCGACGGCCCAGACGCCGCGGCCTTCGCCCGGCGCCTGCGCATGGAATTGGCGGGACGGGGCATCGGCTTGGCGGCAATGGGCGAACGCCTCCCGGACGCAACCGCCCGGCAGCCAGGGTAAGCACCCCAACCTCCCTTACCAAAGCCTTAGCCCGGACATTTCATGAGCACGTATCGGCGGAACGGCCGAAAGGCGCTCCGATGCAGGTATCGAAGCGCTATCGAGGGAGGTTCCGCCAATGCCGGAGGGTAGCGGTCAGCGCCTGATGTTTGGGCGCCTTGGGCGCCGCGAGATCGAAGCGAACTTCGAGGTAGGAGCGCCCGGTTCCGACGCTGGCGTGATATCGGTGCGCCAGCTGGATCGCAGCTTCGGCGGGCTGGAGAAGTGTCGCCGATGATGGAAGAACTGCGAACCCAAGCTCAACACCGGTTTGCAGTTCTTCCACTTGGCGTTTCTCGTCCTGCTCATCAGAAGATCGTGAACAGGCTCTCAGGCTCAGGCCGCCTGCCGCGGCGCTTCGCTGGCCAGCAACTGCCGCACGAAGTCCGCGAGGGGCATGTCGATCCGGCGGATGTTCTGCTCCTCCAGGAAACGCGCTTCGTTGCGGGTCAGGTCGTCCGGCAGCACGGCCCAGTGCAGGTCCGACGAACGCTTCATGACCTGCCGGGCATAGGTCCGCTCCAGCTGGGTGCGGAAGCGGCAGCCCAGGAACAGGAAGTGGCGGCCGCTCCGGATCTGCTTCACCGCTTCCGGAATCGGCGTCTGAATGTCGATTTCGGTCAGCACTTCGACGTAATCCGAGTCGGACAGGATGAAGTTGGCGGCCGGCGCGATGCTGCCCAGCGGCTTGTACAGCAGCAGGTTCCAGCTTGCCGCTTCGGCTTCCTCCGCCGGGCTTCCGTCGGCATGGAAGTAATGTACCCAGTCGCCGAAGTGCTCGGCACGGCTCACGCCCTGCACCTGCCCGAAATCCGACCGCCCTGCCAGCGCCGCCGCCATGCTGGCGTCATACCAGGCGTCGACGATCAACGGCAACGACAGCCCCGCGAAATACCGGTGCAGCGCGGTCGGCTCCGGCGCAGCCGAAAAAGCGTCCTTCAGCAGGCTGACCAGGGTCTTGCGATGCTTGAAGTTTTCGATGTACTGGCCCGCCGCGGTGAGATTCTTGCGGATCTTGTGGGGCACGGTCACCTTGGCGGTGATCAACTCCACCAGCGTTTCCGGTGCGCTGGGTACGGCAGTGCTGCCGTCCAGGCCCAACACGCCGGGCCCCAGGTAGGGAATCACCTGGCCGCCGGCCAGGCCTGCCTGAATCTCTGTTGGTATCGTTGCCGTCATGAGTCTTTACTCCCCTGATGAGATGGCGGCCTTGAGCTCGTCCACTTGCGGACGCGGCAGGCGGAACATGCCGCGTCCGCCGGCCAGGGCCTGGTAACTGTTGGAAGTCTTGTTGCTCAGATAGTTGAACCAGCTCTGTGCGTCCACGCCCTGCGGACGTTCGCCGATTTCCATGACCGTGCCATTGGGAGCGAAACGGACATGGATCAAGGATTCGATTTTCTCTGTGGTCGTCATGGTGGTGATCCTCTGTTCTGTGTCAGCAATTCGATGGTGATCTCACGGGAGCCCAGGACCGCCTGGCAGGACAGCCTGGATAGGGTTTCCGTACCTCTTATGTTGTCGAGCTTTTCCCGCTCGTCGGGACGGATCTTGGACAAGCCGCGTCCGCCGTTTCGCACCAGCACGTGACATTCCCCGCAACGGGCATGTCCGCCGCATTTGTGGACGATTGCTTCGCCCGTCAGCAGCACCGCGTCGAGCAGGCGGCTGCCGCTGCTGATTCGCACCGTCTTGCCCGAGGGCAGGACGGTCACGCAGACCTTCGCGTTTCGGCGTGTCCCGGTACGCAGATAACCGGACATCGCGTCGGCTCACAGATAGATCGCGGCCCCGGCGCCCACGTTGATGGACGAGTCCTTGGCGGTCTGCACGATGAAGCCGATCTGGTCTTCGGTGAGGTGGCAGTGGAACGGCAGGGCGATCGCCCGGTCCGCCAGCTTTTCCGTCACGAAGAACTGGCCCTTGCGATAGCCCAGGTCCACGTAGTGCCGCTGGGTATGCAGGGGCGCACAGAATGCCACGGCTTCCACTTCCGCCGTCGCCAAGTCCTGGATGACCACGTCGCGGCTGGATCGGGTGAAGCGGGTGCCCAGGTGCACCAGGTAAACCATCCAGTGCAGCTCATCCACTTCCGGCGCCTGGTAGGCCGGCTTGATGCCTTCGAAGGACTGCATGAAGGCGTCGTAATAGGCTTCGATGTCCTTGCGGCGCTCGAGTATCCCGTCCAGCCGCTCCAGTTGCGCCAACCCGAGAGCCGCGTTGATATCGCTCATCTCCGCCCGGTACGGCGGCAGATCGCCCAGCACTACCGACTTGCGCTCGTCCCGACGGCGGTTGCGGTAGCCGCGCAGGCGCGCCGCCAGATTTCGGTCGTCGGTCACCACCATGCCACCCTCGCCGGTGGTCAGGGCGCTGGGCTGGGTGAAGTCGAAAATCGAGCAGTCGCCGAAATTGCCGACCAGCTTGCCCTGATAGCGCGAGCCGATGGCCTCGCTGGAATCCTCGATCAGAATCAGGTTGCGCTCGTCGGCCAGCGCCCGGAGCGGCGCCCACAGCGCCGGATGGCCATTGACGTTGCAGGCGACGATGGCCCTGGTCTGCGGCGTGACCGCCGCGGCGGCCTTGTCCGGCACGATGGTGCAGGTCCAGTAGTCGATGTCCACGAACACCGGCTTCGCTCCGGCGAGCGTGATCGCGTGGGCGGTTTCGCGGAAACCGAAGGGCGAGGCGATGACCTCGTCCCCCGGCCCGATGCCGTAAGCCCGAAGCGCCAGCAGCAGCCCCATCGTGGCGCTGCTCACCGCGACCGCGTGTTGCCGCCCCAGATACTCGGCGAAGGCGGCCTCGAAGTCCTCCACCACCGGCCCGCCCGAGAGGCCGGGCGATTTCAGCACCTCCTCCACCGCCTCCAGCTCGACGAGGCTCATGTCCGGATCGGAAAACAGGATGCTCGGCTGATCGCTCATTTCACCGCCCCCTTGGCTTTCTCGGCCAGGATCAGGCCGGTCGCCCGGCTCGGATCGGCGGTCACGTGCGCGCAGTGGTCGGCGGCATCGAGCAGATACAGGTTGAATCGGGCCGTTTCCAGCACCGGCGTCTCGGTGTCGATGTCGCTGGCGTCGCAACGGGTCATGGACAGGCCGGGAAACGCCTGGCGCAGGGCGGCGAGGTGCTGCGCCGCCGTGGCCTCGGTTTCGAGCTGGCCCCGGATCTGCTCGATCGCCTCCGTCGTGAGCGCCATGGTCAGTCGTCGCCTCCGCTGAGCTTCTTGGCATCGACCGTGATCGGAAGGGTCGTGCCTGCCGCCATTTCCGGCAGGGAGAGTTGCCAACCGTTCGCCAGAGTCACCGTACCGCCCCACATATCGGGCTTTTCCTGGGAGACGATCGGCTCCTCCAGGTCTTTCTTGGGGACATAGGCGGACAGTTCGCCGGCGGCGTTTCTACGGATCATTACCTTCATGAAGACTCCAGGTCACTCGTTGAAAAATCGATCGATCGGTCATTTCCCATCCGGCCGGCGCTCACGCCGCTTCGGCCAGCATGGTTCGCACGATGTCCGGCAGCAGCCCGCATACTGCGTCGATCTCGGCGGGCGTGGTGTAACGGCTCAGCGAAAACCTGAGGGTGGCCAGCGCACCCTCGGCGCCCAGCCCCATGGCGGTCAGCACATGGGAGGGCTCGGTGCCGCCGGCGCTGCAGGCAGCCCCGGCGGATGCACAAATCCCGGCGCGGTCCAGCTTGTCCAGCACCGGTTCCGCTTCGACGGTGCCGAGGTTGAAGCTGGAGGTCCCGGCCACCCGAGGCGCGCCGGCGCCGTTGACCGAAGCGCCCGGCAGCGCCGCCAGCAACCGGCTTTCCAGGCGGTCGCGCAGCTGGGCGACGCCGTCGCCGCCCTTCGCCAAATACGCCTGTGCCAGTTCCGCAGCCACGCCCAACCCGACGATGCCCGGCAGATTCTCGGTGCTGCCGCGCCGTCCGCGCTCCTGGTGGCCGAACAGCAGCGGCGGCAGCTTGCGTCCCTTGCGCACGAACAGCGCGCCGATGCCCTTGGGACCATGCAGTTTGTGCCCTGACAGGGACAGGAAATCCAGCGGCACCTTGCTCAAATCGATGGGCAGCTTGCCGACGGCCTGCACGGCGTCGCAATGGAACAGGACGCCCCGGCTCGCCGCCAGCGCTGCCGCCGCTTCGACGGGGAACAGCACGCCGGTTTCGTTGTTGGCCCACATCAGGCTCAGCAGAGCGGTGTCGGGCGTCACCGCGGCCTCCAACAATGCCGGATCGAGCCGGCCTTGGCCGTCGACCGGCAGCCTGACCACCTCGATCCCTTGCGCTTCGAGATGCTTCAACAGCAGCAAGGTAGCGGGATGCTCCACCGCGCTGGTCACCACCCGGCGCTTGTCCGGCGCCAAGGCCAGCGCGCCCAGAATGGCCTGATGGATGGATTCGGTCCCGCCGCTGGTGAACACGATCTCCGCCGGCGAGGCGCCCAGCAACGCCGCCACTTTCCCCCGCGCGGCGATGGCTTCCATCTTGGCGGCCTCGCCCAAATGGTGCTTGCTGGATGGGTTGCCGTAATGCGCCTTGAGGCAGGCCGTCATCGCCTCCACGCATTCCGGGGCAGGCTGCGTGGTGGCGTTGTTGTCCAGGTAAATCGAGGTCTTGCTCATTGCCAGAACCGCCTGTTCGGGTCTTCGTTCAGGAGCGCCAGGATCTGTTGTAGAGACGGGTATTCGCCGTGCATGATCCAATGTCCGATCTCATGATCCTTGTGGTACAGCCACCAGCAGCCTCTGTTCGGCTTGAACTCCAGCCGGGCGATGTCGATGACGCCGCCGTTGGGATCGATGTTGCGCGAGCAGCACGAGCTCTGGATCAGATAGCCGTCCTCGGTCGGATGCACCTCGGGGGTGACATAGCGGTAACGCTTGCGGGCCTTGATGGAACGCTCGATACGTTTGCGGTCCAGCTCGTTGGGTTGGGGATTCACTGTCGCCTGAATGCTGCCCATGACGCCGCCTCCGTACCCGATGACCCGGCCCACCGTCGCCATCCGCTAGAGCAGCCCCGCCACCTGGACCGATTTCTGTTCCGAGCGCAGTTCCTCCTCGAAACAGCCGATGACGTAACCGCCCGGAAATTCGACCAGATACACCGGAATGTTGGCTTCCTCGTGATGGCCGATCTGGACGATTTCGCCCTCGGTACCGGCGGCGACCAGAAGGGCTTCCGACTCATGGTCCGGGTAGCTGCCGTCGTTGAAGATGTCGACTTCGGTGGCGACCTTTTGTCCCCATTGGTAAATCGGAGCGCGTTGGTCGATCATGCGGCTTCCTCCTTCGTTTCCGGCGCCTCTTTCGGCGGCGGCGGATTGTCGAGCGACTCGATCTCCCGCCCTTTCATGCCGACCGCGTAGCCCCGGTCGGGGAAATCCACGGCGTAGATGTAGAACTGCTGGAGAAAGGTGTTGATGCTTTTGACGTAGCCGACCTCGCCTTTCTTGACCAGCACCTCGCCGATTTCCGCGCCGTTGAATGTGCCGTCGTTGCGCACCACCTTCTTTGATTTGACCTTTTCGCCGAAGTTGAAACGCGGCGGGTCGTTCAATTCATTGCTATCGCTGTCTCGACTGATATCACCCATGGCAATCCCCTCGATTCATCTCTAACACGCTTCCGGCAACACGGCCTCGCCCGGCGGTTCACCCAGCCGCTGCGCCACCAGTTCCCGCACCGCCGGGTCCGGGTCGGCCCGCATAGGCTCCAAATCCGCCAGTTCCAGGCGGCTGGCGACCTCGTAACGCAAGCGCCAGTCCGGATCCTTGATCAACTGCTTCAACTGCTTGTTGTCCATGCGCCTGACCGCCGCCAGCCGGACGCCGACCTCCCGGTCCGCCGCCAGCGTCGGCAGCCATTCCGGCGCGATCCGCTGCGCCACCACTTTGCGAACCTCCGGGTCGCGGTCGTGGATCATCTTCACCAGCAACCCCGGCGGTAAACGCCGGGCCACGATCTGGCGCACGAAATAGTCCTCGTCGCCTATCATCGCGGCCAAATCGCCCGGCTCCAGCCGCTCGGCCACCCTGACCCGGACGTCCCGGTGCGGATCGCGCCGGAGGATTTCGAACTGCCTGGAGCGCACCGGCAGACGCTGGGCCACGCTCTGCCGCACGGTCTCGTCCGGGTCGCCGACCAGCCGCGGCAGATAGAACAGCTCCACGTGCTTGGCCGCCACCGCCCGGGTCTCGAAATACGGGTGCTCCAGGTAGGCTTTGGCCAGATCCGGATTCCACTTGAAGAACCGATCGATACGGCGGGCGTAGAGGTCGTGGACGCAGGCGTGGCCGAGATGGCAGCGACCTTCGGTCAGGCCCTCCCGCTGCTCGCACGTGCGGCAGTCCAGCAGTTTGCCCTGCCAGTCGCGCGCCTCATCGATGTCATTCGTCGTCGTCCCCATTGGCCTGCCTCTCCAGGACGCCCATCAACACGTTGCCGCCGAGCTTGTCGGCCGGGTCCAGCTCCAACAGCTTCTCCACCGCGGCCCGGCCTTCGTCCAGGTTGCCCAAACGCATCTGCAGATAGGCATAGCCCTTGAGCGTGAACAGGAAAAACCGCGGCAGGATGGCCTCGAAACTGGTGAAATTCGCATCCGCCGGCTTGGCCTCCCGCCAATCGGGGGACATGCCGTTGTCGAGCGCCGCCTTCACCAGGCATTCCTTGGCGATTTCCAACGCTTCGGCCAGCCGGTTCTTGTAGAAATAGAACCGGTACTTGCCGATATAGACCGCCGCATGCCCCGGCGCCAGCGCCCAGGCCGATTGCAGATGCGCCAGCGCCACTTCGTCCCGGTGATAGTTCTGCCCGGCCAGGCGCAGATGCCGCTCCGCCTCCGCCGGTAAACCCTCGCCCAGGCATTCCGCCACCGGATCGCCGAAAACCGGCGTATCCTTCAGTGCCGCGCTGTCGGCCATACCCATCGCTGCCGCGTCTCAGGCGCTCTTGATGGGAATGCTGGCGATCGACACCGCCGCTTCGGCCGGAACGGCGCCCGCCGCGCTGGTGCCGCAGCTGCCGCAGCCGGTCGCTTTCGGATCGATGAACACCAATCCGCTCTGCAAAGGAGTGTCCTTGAAATCCATGGTCACGCCCTGCAACAGCAAGCGGCTCTCCGCGGGCAGGAACAGTTTCAGTCCCTGGACGGTAACGACGGCATCACCCGGCAAGGGCGCGGCTTCGACGCTGAATTCCGACGCCAGGCCGGAGCAGCCGCCCGGGCTGACCAGCAGCCGGAAGCCCGCATCCGGCCCGGCCCCGCCGAAACGCACCATGCGCTGAATGAACTTTTCCGCACTCGGAGTGATGGTTAAATCCATGGAGGTTCCCCTTAAGCCGCTTCGTATCGCGGGTAGTTATCGTCAATGATGCAGGTGAGGTCGATGGGACACACCGCCACACACTGCGGTTCGTCGTAATGGCCAATGCACTCGGTGCATTTGGCCGGATCGATCACGAAAAGCCCGTTGCTCGCTTCCGAAATGGCCTGGTTCGGACACTCCGGCTCGCAGGCGCAACAGCCCGTGCAGTTTTCTTCGACTATCATGTAAGCCATGTTTCAAACTCCTGGGGGTACCCTCATCCCCGGCCCTTCTCATGCCAAGCGTCGTGCCTGGCACCCTTCGGGTAAATGCAAATCTGCTCCCGGCAGATTTGTCCCAGAAGGAAAAGGGAGCTTCGAATCCCTCTCCCCGTGGGAGAGGGGTCGGGGCGAGGGAACCCGCCTTTTTCAACTGTCGTCTCAAGCCGCGATCAAGGCGCCCTGGCGAATCTCCGCATCGCCTTTGACCACATGCTCGATCTCGCCGGCGGCCACCTTCTCCAGATACTCCCTGAAGTAGGCAATCGCCGACTGCTCGATGAATTGGCCGGCATACTGGTCCACCGGATCGATGCCAGCCGTCTTCAGATCGTTCTTCGGACAGCCGCCGATCTTGGCCACGAATACCGCATGGCAGTCGTTGATGGCCCGGATCACCGTACCCAGCGTGTCTTCTTCGCCGTAGCCCCCCTGGCAGTAGAGATCCACCCGGCGGTGGCCGACGAACTTGGCGCCCGAGGTCGACAGCTCGTAGATCTGGAACTCGGTGGCATGGCCGAAGTGCTCGTTGACCTTGCCGCCGCCCTTGGTCGCCACCGCGATCAGCATCTTGATGTCGGAATGCGCACCGGCCAGGGTCTGCAGTTCTTCCTGCTTGGCCGCCACCACCGCCTGACGCTCTTTTTCCACCGCTTCCTGGTAAGCCTTGCGTGCATCGAGGTCGTAATTGACCTCCATCTCCATGATCTTGTCGGTGGTGAACTCGGCGCTGCGGTCCTCGCCCAAGAGGCCCACCGCGTCGGCGCGGCACTGGCGGCAGTGACGCATCATGTTCATCTCGCCTTCGCACTGGTCCTGCAGCGCCTTCAGCTCCTGCGCCGTCGGGCCGCGCTGGCCGGTCAGGCCGAACACGGTGCCGTGTTCGGGCGCCGAGATTAAAGGCATGATGTTGTGCAGGAAGGCCCCGCGCGACTTCACCGCCTTGTTCACTTCGACCAGGTGCTGGTCGTTGATCCCCGGAATCATCACCGAGTTGATCTTCGACAGAATCCCGCGCTCGGTCAGCATCTCCAGACCCTGCAACTGGCGGTCGGTCAGAATCTTGGCCGCCTCGACGCCGGTGTAGCGCTTCTTGTTGTAGTAGATCCAGGGATAGATCTTGGCGCCCACCTCGGGGTCGATCATGTTGATGGTGATGGTGACGTGGTCGATGTTGTACTGGGATAGCCGCTCGACGTGATCGGGCAGAGCCAGGCCGTTGGTGGACACGCAAAGCTTGATGTCCGGCGCGGTCTTGGCGATCAGCTCGAAGGTCTTGAAGGTCTTTTCCGGATTGGCCAGCGGATCGCCGGGGCCGGCGATGCCGAGCACCGTCATCTGCGGAATGGTGGACGCGACCGCCAGCACCTTCTTCGCCGCCTGTTCCGGGGTCAGCTTTTCGCTCACCACGCCAGGACGGCTCTCGTTGGCGCAATCGTACTTGCGGTTACAGTAGTTGCACTGGATGTTGCAGGCCGGAGCCACCGCCACATGCATGCGCGCGTAGTGGTGATGCGCCTCTTCGCTGTAGCAGGGATGGTTCTTCACCTTCTCCCAGATTTCCGGCGGCAGGTCGTTCTCGCCCGCGCCCGAACCACAGCTCGCCTTGCCGGAGCCGCCGGAAGTGCCGCAGCCTTTGTGCTCTGCGACCTGCTGCATGATGTCTTCGATATTCACCGCGGCATTGACGCCCGCGGACCCCGCCGCCGTATGGTTCTGCACTGTTTGCATTGCTAGACTCCTAGATTCGTTTGCCCGTCGCTGCTTCGTCCCGCCACGCCCCTTGAATTCGTTCGCTACCCACCGGCTTGAAGCGCCCGGCGCGGAACACTGGTAGACACTCACGTTGAAGACCAAGCAATCGGCGTACCAGAAACGAATGTCGAGAAAAAACAAGCTCTTGATTTAATTACCACACGATTTGAACGTGTTTGAGGCGGCACAAATCCTCTGGAATGGGTCGAGCTTGTCCGGAACGCGACAAATAGCGGCGCTGGTTGTTGAGCCAAGATCATCCGTGTATAAAACGGCCCCCAAGCAGGGCGCCGGGGGAAAGACCCGGCCCCGCAATCCACGGATAGCCATGTTCGAACAAACCTTCGCTCACCCTCCGGTTCCCGGCGACCCACCTCATCACCCAGGCCACCACCGGCCTGTCGGCGCTGATGCGGCGGATTGCGGGGTCTCCGACAACACCGCTCGGCGTGTCAGGCAGAACATCATGCAGGCCATGAAGGAGCCCGACGACGGCAAGCCTCTGAGCGGCCTCATCCAACGGGACGACGTGTCCTGGGGGCGGCGAGGGCCAGGGCGATGTTCCACGGCCGCTCTAGCGACAAGCAGCACGCCTTCCTCGACTTGGTGCTGTGCCATGACCTCGGCAGCGGGGTGGATGGAGCTGGATCAGGCCAAACTGGCGCCGTTGCTGCGCATGAAGTATCACGACACGATCGCCGACGCCCTGGCCGATCGGGGCCGGCCGGAGGAAATCGGCCGGATGTTCGCCGGTTTCCAGAACTATCTCTCTCTATCGGCACGCCGCAGTCGCGTCGGCATGAATGCCCAAGAGGTTAATGGCCATCAGGAGACACCATGAGCAATCGCGTCGAAATACTCTACTGCACACAATGCCGCTGGCTGCTGCGGGCGGCCTGGATGGCGCAGGAACTGCTGACGACCTTCGACCAGGAAATCAGCGAACTGACGTTGAAGCCGGGTACGGGCGGCATCTTCGAGGTACGGGTCGACGACGAGCTGGTCTGGTCCCGGAAAAAGGAAGGCAGGTTTCCGGAAATCACCGAACTGAAGCAGCGCATCCGTGACCGCATCGCCCCCGGACGGAGCCTCGGCCATGCCGATAGAAAGGAAAACTAAAGGC
Organism: Methylococcus geothermalis; assembly: GCF_012769535.1. NCBI lineage: Bacteria > Pseudomonadati > Pseudomonadota > Gammaproteobacteria > Methylococcales > Methylococcaceae > Methylococcus > Methylococcus geothermalis. The sequence continues at coordinate 1,014,872 of NZ_CP046565.1, read as the reverse complement.
GCATGGCATGACGCCGAAAGGCCGAACCTATGACGAAGCGGCCATCCGCGCCGGCCTGGTCCCCACAGGTATTACGAGAGCAGTCAAATCCGGCGCAAGTACAAGACTCACAGCCTTTATTTTCGCCTTAGCAGGAAGCAGGGTGGCGATAGGAGACGGCCTAGCGGCCCCCCCCGGTCTCATCCTGTTGACGCCGTACACCAGCATGTTATTCGCTATGGCGACGAATACGACGCTTACTTTTGGTGGGGAAATGAAAGCATCGGGGCTTCGATGATCTATTGAAACCGCATCTGATCCATATATCGTCACGCTCCCACACCATCCCGGCGCCGACCGCCACACCAGCGCCGGGTCGATACCCGACGCCGGCTCCCTGTCCCTGTACACGAGCCTCAGCCAGAAGGCGCTGGCGGATGGCAGGCAGCGGCGGCGCCTCCCATGCTGCTCGCGTACCGCATCGCGCGCGAACCGAACAACACTCAGCCGCTGTCTTGAGCTGCGCGGCGGGCACGGTGTATTTCATACTACAACCGAGCACAGACGTGGCGCGGTCATCAGTCACCCGAATGCCGACGCTGAACGCTTCGGGTATCGGTTCGACGACTCGAGCCTTCCTTATCGGAGCCAGGAGACCGCCTAGCGCGGAACCCCAGGCTCGTCATGGGTCTATTTGATCTTTTGAGGCGAGCCAACGCAGGAAAAAGCATCGCCTGTGGGGTTAGTCGTTCCGGCGCCGCAAACGAAGAATTCGTCATACATTTCATCGTTAATCATCGCCATGATGTGAAATCCATACGCACCTACCCCCTGAACATTGGAGGACGCGCCAGTTTTCGGGCCGGTTGGGCCAGTCATGAACCGTGCCGTATATTTATAGTTGAACATGGGATCCATACTTTGTACGAGGGGTCCCATCATGTCATAGCCAAGGTATGGCGTGAGCATGGTGGCGCTAATGACGTTCTTGTCAGAGTCGCTCGTGACGTGGATTTGTTTCTTGAGCCGTAAGACGTGCACCATCACGTTCATGATAGTGTCTTCCTTCATCACATCGACCGGGACATATCGGGCTCCCCCGTTGTTGGTATCGTCGTCAAAATCCGGAACGGTCTTTGTTAGGTCTAGCGTGGTCGGGGTGCCAACATTCTTCTTGATCCACAGGTCGACACCATTCATTTCATTGGCCATGGCAGGTTCGTGAGTGAACCCGACAAGGACGAGATAATAACAAGGGTCGTTATGGACAGTGCTCTTAAGACAACGCGCTTCATGCGCTTGGACATTTGCGGATCCCAAAAGGCCCGCGGTTAGAAGAAATAAAGCTGTTCTCATGGAGTTTTTCATGGGTGAGTCCTCGTTCACGATAAGGGTCCGGGATACGGCTTCAAAGAACTTCTGGCGAGATGCATTTTACCGTTCAAGAGACACCCAAAGCAAAAGACGTGCCATATATGATAGATTTGTTTTTTATAGGGGTGAAGAGATAACCGGCGTCTGCATTTGGTGGTATGCACCCGGTGGGGTATGGTTTAAACCAATTGAGCGAAACAGACCTGCAGCGCTCCTTCTCACTCTTCCAATTCTTCTACGGGCTCCCAGGCATTCGGCATCGTGGTTCCGTGGCCCGTTGACGTGGGCGCTGATTTTCCAGGCGGTGATTTCATCGGTGGGGTACGGGCGCTGGAGGGACTGAAGGGCTTCCCGATCATGGAAAACCGGATCGAGCCGGACGTCGTAGGCGGGGGGAGAGGATGAGGGGCATGCGGTCGTGGATCGGGCGCATGAGTGCGTTGGCGTCGGTGACGGTGCAGGTTTCGATCGGTTCGCCCGATGATCCGCTGGTGAGCAATCCCTATTTGAGCGGGACGAGTTTACGCAGGCCGTCAGGGTTTCGGTGATGTCTTCGAGGGTTGAGGGTAAAGCGGCCGCACACGGTGTGTGTCTTTTCGATTCCGGAGGGTATTGGCTTGGGCTTGCACGAGGCGTTGGTTCAGCTTTGGAAACGCCTCGTTGCTCGATAGCCGCTGAACTCTTCCCGGGCGTGGACTATGATTGTATGAATCATCCACAACAATGGGGAGTGGCGAATGGCAGAACCCCGATCGCTGAGGCGCAGGATACGACGGTATATCCGGCGGAACCAGAGGGATTTGCTCTTTCCATTTCTTATCGGTACGACGTTGTTTGCCGGACTCATTGCCGGCATCGTCCTTTTAGGGCTGAAGGACTGATGCAGCCCAGCCCGGGTGCGTTTTATTGCGTTTTACCAAACGTCAAAAAAAGATCGTCACGCTTCGGTATAACGGCATGCCGGGTGCCGGAAGAATCCGGCGACGATCTTCGGTAGCTTCCGGAGCCGTCGCAATCCTGTGGGCGGGCGTCGTTTCAATTCCTCCTTAACTCGCCGCCAGTTGTTTGGCCATGCGCGATTTTGACGGAGCCTCTCTCCTTGTGCGGGGTGAGGCCGTAGCCGATGGCGTGGAGAATGGCGTTCCTGCTGCCGACCGGCGTGAGAAGTTTCTGGCCGAGATGGAGCGGGCGGTGCCATGGCCGGAGCTGCTGGCGGTGATCGAACCCTATGACCCGAAAGCCGGCCGGCGCGATCTCTTGGCCCGCCGTGCCCGCGACGCGTCAGACCCTTTGAGGCTCGTGATGGTGCGCAGACCGGCATCGATGAAAACGAGCGTGACCCCGCAAGAGCGGGAGCAGGCCATCCAGCAAATCGTCAGCCGTGCGGTGGTGTCCACCGAGATCGTGGACATCCTGGCCGCAAGCGGACTCAAGAGCCCGGACATCTCCATTCGCTCGCAGGCCCAGTGTATAGCACCACGGGCGCCGCCGCCGAAGCCATGCCTGTCAGAACAAGCGATAAAGCGACCATCTTGGCTATTTTATGCATCTGGATATCTCCTAGTCTGGAAATCGGGTGTGTGAATCGCCCCGGGAATCGGTGGAGCCGGCAACCTTGCAATGGGTACACTGGTTCAACCGTCAACGCCTGCTGGCGCCGATCGAGTATATCCCTCCGGCCGAAGCTGAGGCAAACTACTGGCGGTAACTCACCGAAAAGGACGAGACTGCTACTTTAACTTAAGCTAACCAGCCTCCGCGATTCCCGGGGCAATTCATTATGAAAAGAATTACTTACATCAGCAGCTTCGCTCGTGCCATCAGTGACGAGGAGATAGACGAACTGGGGCGGTTCTCCGCGCGGAACAATCGGTCACGCGGAGTGACCGGGATGCTGCTCTGCGTGAACGGACTCTTTTTCCAGATCATCGAAGGAAGGGAGCAGGCAGTCAGTGAGCTTTTCGAAACGATCAAACTCGACCCCAGGCACCGGGATGTTCTATGCCTGAAGACGGAAAACGCTCTCACCGAGCGACTGTTCCCGAAATGGTCGATGGAAACGGTCAACCTAGATAAGGTTAGCGACAAAGTTCTGCTAGCCATGCGGGTGCTGCTGCAGAACATCGGGGAATCACATCGAATCATCGAAAAATACACTCAAAAAAGCGTCATCAAAGCTCTGGCCCAGGGCATTAACCCACTCACCCTGCCGGTGCAGAGAACCGAAAAAATCATTTTTTTCGGGGATATCGTCGGGTTTTCTTCTATCAGCGAGGCGTTCCCCGTTGAGGAGGCCGCCGAAGTCGTTTGCCACTTTCTCGAGGTTTGCAGCAGCACGATTGTGACTCATGGCGGCGAGGTCGCGAAATACATCGGCGACTGCGTCATGGCCCATTTCAATCCCGAGCAAGCAGATGATGCCATACAGGCTTCCCTCGACATCTTGTGGAAGCTTGAACGACTGCGACAGCAGGCGGGCAAGTGTCGCTTGCTCAAATTTCTCTACTGTGGGATCGGTCTCTCGCAGGGCACCGTGATTCAGGGGAACATCGGCTCATCCATTAAGATGGATTACACCATCCTTGGAGATGCGGTGAACACTTCGGCTCGTCTCCAGTCGCTGACGCGCAACCTCAGCAGGTCGCTCGTATTCACTCAGTCGGTGAAAGACGGAACACGCCAAGATTGGCGCTTCGTATCTTGTGGTCAGCATCAACTGAAAGGCAAGCAGGTCGAATGCGATGTTTATAGCCTAGATGAACCGATCATCGATGCGATCAAAATCGCGAATGATCTGGCACTCGAACGCCATTGATCGGACGGCCGCGGCGATTTCTGGGAAAATGGCTCACGGCGCTTCGATCTACCCACCTACCTCCCATCCCATGGAAAACAACCCCTTCGCCGGAAGCGGCACAGAAATCCCCGTCGTCCGTCTCCCTCCCACCGACGGCCCGTTCCGCCATCGCGCGGCCCGCTTCCGCCAGTGGGCCGACTCCCGTTCCTCGCTGGCCGGCTACCTGAATCTCATGGCCGATCTGGCCGACGTTCAGCATGGCCTGTGGGAAATGGCCGCCGCCACGCTCCCGCGGGATAGATCGGGCCAGCCGGGAAATCCGGGATGGCGGGCAACGCTGCGGTCGATCGTCGACCGGCTGAATCCGGGAGAGGCCGGGCTCGCCTCATTGCTGGACCGCATCCGGCGAGCGACGGACGAAGAACTGGCCGCCTGGGGCGGCCGCGTTCTGGCGGGCGATTTCGATCGCATCGAGGCCGGCATTGCCCCCCTCGTGACCGCAGCCCTGCAGGTCCACATGACTTCGTTTGCCTCGCGCCTGGCGAGAGAAGAGATCGGCCCGGCGCAGAGTGGCACTGCCTGCCCGGTCTGCGGCTCCCTCCCGGTCGCCTCTCTCCTGCAGACGGGCGGGGCTGTCCACGGCCTGCGCTACCTGGTCTGCGGCCTGTGCGGATGCGAATGGCACCGGCCGCGCGTCCAGTGCATCGACTGCGGCTCGGGCAAGGACGTGGCCTACTTCGCCATCGAGGGCCTGGGCGAGGCGGTAAAGGCGGAAGGCTGCGGCGATTGCATGACCTACGTGAAGATCATGGATCGCGACAAGGACGCCGCCATCGATCCCTTCGCCGACGACATCGCCAGCCTGGCCCTGGATATCCTCATGGCAGAGGAGGGTTATCGGCGGCTGGGGGTCAATCCGCTGCTGCTGCCGGGCGGCTGATGAAGCAGAAGTCAGCCGAACATCAGCATGTCTTGCGATAGACTACACCCTCTGTTCCCTGCTGTCGGAAACCGCCATGCCGACCTGCCTTCCCCGCAAGCCCCCTTCCGCAGTCCGGCTCCCGCCCGAACGCCTGCGGTGTGGGGATATCGATGCCCGTCCCTTGGAATCCGAACCGCACGTCAGCGTGCCCCGCTCGGCGGCCATACGCCGGTTGATCGTGCTGGGGCTCGACGACGCCGGGCATGCCATGCAAGAAGGGGGCACCTAGGCGCGGTGAAAGCCGAAGAGGGCCTACGAGGTCGTTCTGGAGCCTTCCGCCAAGAAAACGTTGGATGAACTGCCTCGGCAGGGCCAATCCCGGATCATCGCCGCGCCGGAGAGCTTGACGGAAGACCCGCGTCGCCCATGCCAGCGGCGTTCCGTGGGATCGCGCTTCGGCTCTTCGACCGCACCCGGTTCCCGATTTCCCCCAAACACCACCGACGCCATGCCTTCGTCCGCACACGCCCGCCTGCCCTCGGTCGACCGCCTGCTGAACCAGGCGGACATCGCCGAACTCAAACGGCGCTACGGCCACACCGCCGTGGTCGCCGCGCTCCGCGCCGAGCTGGAATCACTGCGCGAGGCGTTGAAGACGCAACCGGAAACGCCGGTCGACCCAAGCCGGATCGCCGCGGCCTGCCGGACCCGCCTGCAAGCCCAGTTCAGCCCGAGCCTGCGGCCGCTGTTCAACCTCACCGGCACGGTGCTCCATACCAACCTGGGGCGGGCGCTGCTGGCGGAGGAAGCGGTCGAAGCCGTGCTGGCGGTGCTGGCGCGGCCGAGCAACCTGGAATACGATCTCGACGCCGCCCGCCGGGGCGACCGCGACGACCACATCGACGGCCTGATCCGCGAACTGACCGGCGCCGAGGCTGCGACGGTGGTCAACAACAATGCCGCCGCCGTGTTCTTGTTGCTGAACACCCTGGGCCTGCGCAAGGAAGTCATCGTCTCGCGCGGCGAACTGATCGAGATCGGCGGCGCCTTCCGCATCCCCGACATCATGGCCCGCGCCGGCGCCCGGCTGCGCGAAGTCGGCACCACCAACCGCACCCACCGCAAAGACTACGCGGAAGCCCTGAATCCGCGCACCGCCTTGATCATGAAGGTGCACCGCAGCAACTACGCCATCGAAGGCTTCACCGCCTCGGTGCCGGAAGCCGAACTCGCCGAGCTGGCCCACGCCCACGGCCTGCCCTTCGTCGAAGACCTGGGCAGCGGCACCCTGGTCGACCTCGGTGCCTACGGCCTGCCGAAGGAACCGACGCCGCAGGACGCGCTGAACGCTGGCGCCGACCTGGTCAGCTTCAGCGGGGACAAGCTGTTGGGCGGCCCTCAGGCCGGCATCCTGGTCGGATGCAAGGCGCTGATCGCCAGGATCAAGCGCAATCCGCTCAAGCGCGCCCTGAGGGTGGACAAGATGACCCTCGCCGCCCTCGATGCGACCCTGCGGCTTTACCGCAGCCCCGAATGGCTGGCGGAAAGGCTGCCGACCCTGCGGCTGCTGACGCGGACGGAAACCGATATCCGCGCGGCGGCGCAGCGTCTCCTGCCCGCCGTGCAAGCCTCGCTGGGAGCACGCGCCGTGGTTTCGGTCGAAGCCTGCCGCAGCCAGATCGGCAGCGGTTCGCTCCCGCTCGACCGCCTGCCCAGCGCCTGTCTCGTCCTCCGCCCGCAGCAGGGCGGCGGGCGCGCCCTCAACCGGCTGGCGCAAGCCTTCCGCGACCTGCCCCTCCCCGTCATTGGGCGGCTGGAAGATGGCGGCCTGCGCTTCGACCTGCGCTGCCTGGAGGACGAGGCGGCCTTCCTCGGCCAGCTGCCTTTGCTGGAATTCCCGGGATGATCGTCGGCACCGCGGGCCATATCGACCACGGCAAGACCGCCCTGGTGAAGCAGCTCACCGGCGTGGACGCAGACCGCCTGGCGGAAGAAAAATCCCGCGGCATCACCATCGACCTGGGCTATGCCTATACCCCGCTGAGCAGCGGCGACATCCTCGGCTTCGTCGACGTGCCCGGCCACGAGAAATTCATCCACAACATGCTGGCGGGCGCCACCGGCATCGACTTCGCCCTGCTGGTGGTGGCGGCCGACGACGGCCCCATGCCGCAGACCGTGGAACACCTCCAGATCATCGACCTGCTCGGCGTCGCGCACGGCGCCGTGGCCCTGACCAAGACCGATCTCGCCGATGCCGGACGGATCGCCGCAGCCAGGGGAGAAATCGAAACCATGCTGACCGGCACCCGCCTCGCCGGCTGCCCGCTGTTCGAGGTATCGGCCCACACCGGCGCCGGCGTGGCCGAACTCCGCGCCCATCTGGAAGCGGCGGCGGCCCGGCTCGACGCCCGCCTCCCCGGCGGCGGCTTCCGCCTGGCGGTGGACCGCAGCTTCACCGTCGCCGGCATCGGCACGGTGGTGACCGGCACCGTGTTTTCCGGCAAGGTCCGCGCCGGCGATCATCTGCTCGTCGCCCCGTCCGGCCTGAAAGTCCGCATCCGCGGCATCCACGCCCAGAACCGCCCCGCGGAATCCGGCCAGACCGGCCAGCGCTGCGCCCTCAATCTGGCCGGCGTGGAAAAACACGAGGTGCAGCGCGGCGACTGGGTGCTGGCGCCGGCCCTGCAGCGGCCGACGCGGCGGCTGGACGTCCGGCTCCGGCTGCTGGGCAGCGAAGCCCGGCCGCTGCGCCACTGGACGCCGGTGCACGTCCACCTCGGCGCGTTCCGGTCCGCCGGTCATGTCGCCCTGCTCGAAGCGGACACGCTGGAGCCGGGCGCGAGCGCCTGGGCACAACTGGTGCTGGACCAGCCCACCTGCGCGGTCCAGGGCGACCGCTGCATCCTGCGCGATGCCGCCGCCCAGCGAACCCTGGCCGGCGGCACGGTGCTCGACACCCAGCCTCCTGCCCGGGGCCGCCGCTCGCCGCAGCGCCGCGCCATCCTGACCGCCTGGGAACAGGACCTTCCCGAAACCCGGCTCGGGGCCCTGCTGGACTGCGCGCCGAACGGCGTCGATCTCGGCGCCTTCGCCGCCAATGCCAACCTGACCGCAGCCGAGACCGACAGACTCTGCGCCAAGCTGGCCCTGAAGAAAATCGACGGCGCCAGCCCGCTCGCCTTTTCCCCGGCGCATTGGGCGGCGCTCCGCGCCGAGGTCATCGCCGCCCTGCGGCAGGAACATCAAGACGTGCCCGATTCGCTGGGCCTCAACACCGAGCAGCTGCGCCTGCGCACCGCGCCCCGGATGGAACGCCCGGCGTTCGGTGCGCTCCTGGCCGAGCTGCTGGCCGATGGCCAGTGCCGCCGCGACGGCTCCTGGTGGCACCTGCCCGGCCATGAACTCAGCCTCGCCCCGGAAGACGAAGCCCTGTGGAACCGTCTCGCGCCGCGGCTGACCGCCGAGCCGTTCCAGCCACCCCGGGTACGCGACATCGCCCGCGCCGAGAACCTCGACGAAACGGCGGTGCGCCGGCTGCTGATGCGCACCGCCCGGCTCGGGCGGGTGTACCGCGTCGCCCACGACCACTACTTCGACCGGACCGCCGTCGCCCAACTCGCCGCCATCGTCCGGCAGGCCGCCGGCGACAGCCCGGACGGCGCCGTGTTGGCCGCCGAATTCCGCAACCGTATCGGCACCGGCCGCAAGCTCGCCATCCACATCCTGGAATTCTTCGACCGCATCGGCCTGACCCGCCGCGTCAAGGACAGCCACCGCCTTCGCAACGAAACCTTGGAGTTCTAAAACGCCGCGGCCCCCGGTTTTTTCGATAGAATCCGCCCGACTTCGGAAGAGCAGCGTCCCCGGTGGGGCGGCCGGTCTTCAAAACCGGATGGGGCCGTGAGACGGCCTCAGGTGGGTTCGACTCCCATTCTCTTCCGCCAGCATCCGGTCCAAGTGACGCCATGCACGATCAGGACCCGCGCCGGCAAGAGCGTTTTGCCCGTGTCATGCGGGGACTGCGGCATGGGCAGATCGGTTCACCTCGGCAACCTGGAGCGAGATGCGGCGGGTGTCACCCCTAAAAGTCAAGGGAGAAACGGCTGGATGAAGCCGTCATGCCTGCCTCTCGTCGGAACACCTGACAGTCCACCGGTGGCGCCATGGGTAGGCTGGCTTCGCGCCTCCGGACAGCCGGAGAATACGGCTTTCGAGTGCCTCCGGAGCGAAAATGCATACGGATGGCCCGGCGCCGTGGCAAAATGTGCCGGCCGGCGCGGTCTGAAACGAGCCTCGCCGCACGCCACCGCGAACCCGGCCCGCGTGCCTGGTTGCGGCCCATCCGGTCTCATCCGACCGGCTTTTTTCATGTGACAGGTCTGCCCATGAAGAAGCTCGAAGCCCTGGACGATATCGTCGCGTCCGTCGTGGCACCGGCCGCCGAGGCGGTGGACCGCGACGCCCTGTTTCCACGCTCCGCCGTCGCCGCCCTGGGCCAGGCCGGCCTGTTGGGGCTGATCAGTTCGGCCGAGGTCGGCGGGCTCGGCGGCTCGCTGGCCGACGCCAGTGCCGTGGTGTCGCGCTTGGCGCGTGCCTGCGGCTCCACCGCCATGGTGGTGACCATGCACTACTGCGCCACGGCGGTCGTCGAGAAATACGGCCCGCCCGAGTTGCGCCGCGAAATCGCGGCCGGCCGCCATCTCGCCACCCTCGCCTTTTCCGAATCCGGCTCGCGCAGCCATTTCTGGGCGCCGCTGGGCGTCGCCTCGGCCGACGGCGACGATGTGCTGCTGAGCGGCGCCAAGACCATGGTGACCTCGGCCGGCGAGGCCGATTCCTACGTGTGGTCGTCGCGGCCGGTGCAAGCCGAAGGCGCCAGCACGCTCTGGCTGGTCGCCGCCGGCAACCCCGGCTTGCGTCGGCCCAAGCCGTTCGACGGCCTGGGGCTGCGGGGCAACGCCTCGGCGCCCATCGTGGCCGAAAGCGCACGGGTGCCGACCACGGCGCGGCTCGGCGCCGATGGGGGCGGCTTCGCCATCATGATGGAGGTCGTGCTGCCGATCTTTTCGGTGTTGAACGCCTCCTGCTCGCTCGGCCTGATGGAATCGGCGCTGGAGCGCGCCTGCGCCCACGCCGGCCGGACCCGGCTGGAACATCTGGGCTCCTGCCTGGCGGACCTGCCCACGCTGCGCGCCTACCTGGCCCGCGCCCGCATCCGCGCCGACGGGGTCGAGGCGCTGCTGAACGACACCCTGGAGGCGCTGGCATCGGCACGGGACGATGCCCTGTTGCGGGTGCTGGAAGTCAAGGCGGCCGCGGCGGAGGCTGCGCTGGCGGTCACCGATACCGCCATGCGGGTGTGCGGCGGGGCGGCCTTCCGCAAGGATCTGGCCATCGAGCGCCCGTTCCGCGACGCCCGCGCGGCGGCGGTGATGGCGCCCACCTCCGACGTGCTGTACGACTTCATCGGCAAGGCCGTCTGCGGCCTGCCCCTGTTCTAGAGAATCGCAACCATGAGCGAAACGCTGATCCTGGGCGCGGTGGCCTATGCGCCGAAGGTGGTCACCATCTGGGAAGGCTTCAAGGCGCATTTCGCCGACCAGGGCCTGGCCTTCGACTACCTGCTGTACTCCAACTACGAGCGCCAGGTCGAAGCCCAGTTCGACGGCACGATCCACCTGGCCTGGAACTCGCCGCTGGCCTGGCTGCGGGCCGAGCGCCTGGCGAAGGCGCGGGGTTCGTCGGTCGATGCGGTCGCGATGCGCGACACCGACCGCGACCTGACTTCCCTGATCGTGGTCCGCGCCGATGCCGGCATCGAAACCCTGGACGGCCTGCGCGGCAAGACCGTCGGCTTCGGCGCGGTCGATTCGCCGCAGGCCACCCTCATCCCGCTCGAACACCTGGCCAGAAACGGCCTGCAGGCGGGACGCGACTTCGCCGTCCGCCGCTTCGACCTGCTCGGCGGCAAGCACGGCGACCACATCGGCGGCGAGCGCGATGCGGCGCTGGCGCTGCTGCGCGGGGAAGTCGATGCGGCCTGCCTGATCGACGGCAACCACCTCGCCTTCACCACCGACGGCACCCTGACGCCGGGCGCGACCCGCATCCTGGCGCAGACCGGCGCCTACGACCACTGCAACTTCACCGCCAGCCCCGGCGCACCGGCAGGACGGGTCGGGCGCTTCGTCGAACTGTTGCTGGCCATGTCCTGGGACGACCCGGCGGTCCGCCCCCTGCTGGAACTGGAAGGACTCAAGCAATGGCTGCCGGGGCGCAGCAGCGGCTACGGGCTACTGGAGGCGGCGGTCGACCGGCAAGGGTTTTATGCTCCCGATGGACGCATCCTCGCCGCCGACTATCGATATTGAGGCGCTCGGCTTCGACCGCGGAGCGCACCTGCTGGTCAAGCGGGCCTTGAGCCGCATTCCGCCCGGCGCGACCCTGCGCGTGCGCGCCTGCGCGCCCGGCTTCCAGGCCCATCTCGCCGCCTGGTGCCGGGCGCAGGGCCATCGGCTGGCCGAAGTGACCGACAATCGGGCCGACATCGTCCGCGGCGGCTATCAGACCGGACGCTGGCAAGGCGCGGAACGCTGCGGCAAGGCCGATCCGGGCGAACCCGAAGCCGTGGCCGAACGGGCGGAGTCCCGCTGGGGCCTGGCGGCGCGAGGAGCGACGGTGGAGGCCGGCGGGCCGGAATGGCATTTCCCGCTGGACCGCAAGGCCGAGGTCTGGGCCGAAGAAGCGGCGGAACTGTACCGCCAGGCGCTGGCCGCGCAATGGGATCCGGAAACCGCGGTGGACTGGAACGCCCCGTTCGAGCTGCCGGACGAGGTCGAGGACGCGGTGGTGCAGGTCATGACCTACCTCATCGAGAACGAGAACGCCGCCCTGCTGATACCCGCCCGCTTCCTCGGCCGCATCCATCCGCATTACCGCGAGATCATGCAGTTGCTGGCGATCCAGGTGGCGGACGAGGCCCGCCACGTCGAGGTGTTCACCCGCCGCGCCCGGCTGAAACGGCGGGAACCGGCCCTGTCCACCGCCGGCGGGCAAAGCTCGCTCAAGACCCTGTTCGACGCGCCGGATTTCTCGATCGCTTCCTTCCTGCTCTCGGTGCTGGGCGAAGGCACCTTCGTCAATCTGCTGCATTTCCTCCATGCCCACGCCCCCGACCCGGTCACCGCCCAGATCGCTCGGCTGGCGGCGCGGGACGAGGCCCGCCACGTGGCCTTCGGCATGGCCCACCTGCTCCAGCGACTGCGGCGGGAACCCGAGCTGCGCAGCCGGCTGGCCAATGCGGTGGAACTGCGCTACGACAGCCTCGCCGCCAGCGCCGGGCTCAACGAGGAAGTCTACGACGCCCTGGTGCTGCTCGCGGCGGGCGCCTGGTCGCCGGCGGCGATCGCCCGCGGCTTCGAAGCGGTGCAGACGCTGCAGCGAGAGATGGCCGAAGGCCGCCGCCTGCGCCTGCAGAAGCTCGGCTTCGAGGAAAACCAGGCCCGGCGACTGGCCAGCCTGCATACCCGGAATTTCATGTGAGGCCCCTCCAATGACCGACGTCCGATTGACCACGCTCTCCCACGGCGGCGGCTGTGGCTGCAAGATCGCCCCCGCCGTGCTGTCGCAGATGCTGGCGGAACTGCCCCTGGCGAGCCGCTTTCCCGACCTGCTGGTCGGTACGGAGACCAGCGACGACGCCGCGGTCTACCGTATCGGGCCCCATCAGGCCGTGGTCGCCACCACCGATTTCTTCATGCCGATCGTCGACGATCCTTACGATTTCGGCCGCATCGCCGCCACCAACGCCCTGTCCGACGTCTACGCCATGGGCGGCACGCCGATCCTGGCCCTGGCGGTGGTGGGCATGCCGGTGGACAAGCTGCCGGTGGAGACGATGCGGAAGATCCTGGCCGGCGGCGCGGCGGTGTGCGAAGCGGCGGGAATCCCCATCGCCGGCGGGCACTCGATCGACTCCCCCGAACCCATCTACGGCCTGGTGGCGCTCGGCCTGGTGCATCCGGACAAGCTGAAGCGCAACGACGGGGCCCGGCCCGGCGACGTGCTGATCCTGGGCAAACCCTTAGGTGTGGGCGTCCTCAGCGCGGCTCTCAAAAAAGGCCGACTCGATGCCACGGGCTATGCCCGGATGATCGAACACACCACCCGCCTGAACAGCGTCGGCGCGGCGCTGGCGGAGCTCGACGGGGTCCATGCCATGACCGACGTCACCGGCTTCGGCCTGCTCGGGCATCTCCTGGAAATCTGCCGGGGATCGAGTCTCGGCGCGGAGATCGTCTTCGGCGACATTCCCGTCATCGACATCGCCAGGGAACTGGCCCAGGAAGGCTACGCCACCGGCGCCGCCGCCCGCAACTGGGACAGCTACGGCGCTTGGGTCCGTCTGAGCCCCGAGCTGGCCGAATGGCAGCACAAGCTGCTGTGCGATCCCCAGACCAGCGGGGGCCTGCTGGTCGCCTGCGATCCGGCGAGCGCCGGCGAGGTCATGGCCTTGTTCGAGTCGCAGGGCTATGCTCAGTCGGGCCGGATCGGGCGGATGGGGGAGCCGGGGGGTGTAACAGGCATCGACGTTAAGATGATGAAAAATAACCCCCCTCAATCCCCCCTTGTCAGGGGGGAAGATACACCGTCCTCTCAATCCCTTCTCGAGGAAAAAGCCGGAGCGTCCTCGCCGCACCCCCTTGATAACCCCCCTGATAAGGGGGGCAGGGGGGTTGGGGGCAGGAGGGTTCAGAGGGCCATCTACCTCCCCTACGACAAGAACCTCACCGCCCTGGCCCGTGAAAACCGCAGGAACCCCACCCCGGCCGAATCCTTGCTCTGGAACAAAGTGCTGCGCTGCCGCCAGTTCGCTCGGTACAAGTTCCTGCGGCAAAAACCCATAGGCAGCTACATCGTCGATTTCTATTGCTCCGAACTTCAACTGGTCATCGAGATCGACGGCGACAGCCATGCCCGGCAAATCGAATACGATGGCGAACGGACGCGCTTTCTGAATTCCCTTGGGCTGGAAGTGGTTCGCTATGCCAACCAGGAAGTCCTGCATGATCTCGCGGGTGTTTTTGCCGATTTGTCACGCCGCGTCGAGACCAGGACCTGAGCCGATCCCCCGTGACGCGGCCCGGGGCGGCGCCGGCCATCCCTTGCAGCAATCCGGCGCCACAAGCACTAGAATCTCCCCAGCGGAACCGACCATCCCGGCCGTCATGCAGCCTTAACCGGAGACTCCCATGGCCAAGAACACCCAAAATTCCACACCGCCCCGCAAGCTGTTCGATACCCTGAGCGATTTCTGGCAACGGGTGAAAAGCGAAGCCGGCATCTCGGGCGAGGGGCCCGACGGCATCCGCCGCCGCAACAACATGATTCTGTACCTGCTGCTGGTGCTGTCGACCCTGTACCTGCTGAACGGCTACCAGACTCTGCGCAACGAGGAAATCCCCTACAGCGAGTTCCTGAAGGCGGTGTCCGAAGGAAAGGTGGAAGAGGCCGTGGTCACCGAGCAGGCCATTTCGGGCACCCTCAAGCCCGAAGCCGAAGGCGAATCGCCCAGAGCCTTCATCACCGTGCCGCTGTGGAACCACGAACTCGCCGCCGAACTGGAAAAAAAGGGCGTGAAATACACGGTCCGCTACGGCAGCAACTGGTTCAGCAACCTGATCTTCAACTGGGTCGTACCGATCGCCCTGCTGACCCTGTTCTGGACCTGGATGGCGCGGCGCATGACCGGCGGGCGGGGTTTCCTGAGCATCGGCAAGAAGACCAAGATCCAGGCCGATACCGCCGCCAAGGTCACTTTCGGCGACGTGGCCGGGGCCGACGAGGCCAAGCAGGAGCTGCGGGAAACGATCGAGTTCCTGCAGAACCCCACCCGCATCCAGAGCTTGGGCGGGCGCATGCCCAAGGGCGTGCTGCTGGTCGGTCCACCCGGCACCGGTAAGACCCTGCTGGCCCGCGCCGTGGCGGGCGAAGCCGGGGTGCCGTTCTTCAACATCAGCGGCTCGGAATTCATCGAACTGTTCGTCGGTGTCGGCGCGGCCCGCGTGCGCGACCTGTTCGAACAAGCCCGCCAGAACGCGCCTTGCATCATCTTCATCGACGAGTTGGACGCCATCGGCCGCTCCCGCGGCGGTCCGGTGGTGATGGGCGGCCACGACGAGCGCGAGCAGACCCTCAACCAGCTGCTGACCGAAATGGACGGCTTCGACCCCTCGGTCGGGGTCGCCGTGATGGCGGCCACCAACCGCCCGGAAATCCTGGACAAGGCCCTGCTCCGCTCCGGCCGCTTCGATCGCCAGATCGTGGTGGACAAGCCGGGACTGGAGGACCGCGTCGCGATCCTCAGGCTGCATACCCAAAAAATGAAGCTCGACCAGGACGTCGACCTGCGCGTCGTCGCCCAGCGCACGCCCGGCTTCGTCGGCGCCGATCTGGCCAATGCCGCCAACGAAGCCGCCATCATCGCCGTGCGCGCCAACAAGACGGCGATCGGCATGGCGGATTTCGAAGCCGCCATCGACCGCATCCTGGCCGGACCGGAGAAGAAGAGCCGCTTGCTCAGCGACGCCGAGAAACACCGCGTGGCGGTGCACGAATCCGGCCATGCCCTGGTCGCCGAAATCGTGCCTACCGGCGAACCCGTGCACAAGGTCTCGATCATTCCCCGTGGGGCGGCGGCCTTGGGTTTCACCCTCCAGCTCCCGGTGGAGGAGAAGTTCCTGTCGACCGAACAGGAGCTGAAGGACCAGATCGCCATCCTGCTCGGCGGCCGCACCGCGGAGGAACTGGTATTCGGAGAGTCCTCCAGCGGCGCCCAGAATGACCTGGAAAAGGCTTCGGAAATCGCCCGCACCATGGTCTGCAGCCTGGGGATGAGCAAGGTGCTCGGCCCCCTCACCTACGGCCGCCGCCAGCAGCTGGCCTATCTCAATATCGAAGGTGCCGAGGAACGCAACTTCAGCGAGGAAACGGCACGGCTGATCGACAACGAGGTGAGGAAGCTGGTCGAGGAAGGATTGCAGCGCGTGCGCGAAATCCTCACCCAGCGCCGCGCCACGCTGGACAAGCTCGCCGCCCTGCTCAAGGAAAAGGAAGTCGTGAGCGGCGAGGAAGTCAAAGCCATCATCCGCGAAGCGGCGTCCTAGCGAACGGGAACAAGGCCGCCGGATGGCTGCGCCGGAATTGCTGATTCCCTGGGCGGAATTCCTGTTGTGCGCCGCGCTCATCGGCATGGCGGGGTTCCGGCTCTCCCGCTACGGCGATGTGATCGCGGAAAAGACCGGCCTGTCCGGGAGCTGGATCGGCCTGATCCTGCTGGCCACGGCGACATCTCTTCCCGAACTGATCACCGGCGTCAGCGCGGTCACCGTCGCGGCGGCTCCGGACATCGCCGCCGGCGACGTGCTGGGAAGCTGCGTATTCAACCTCGCCATCCTCGTCGCCCTGGATTTCCTGCACCGGCACGAATCGGTCTACCGCCGCGCCAGCCAGGGCCATCTGCTCTCGGCGGGCTTCGGCATCATCCTGCTCGGCCTGGTGGGCATCAACCTGTTGCTGGCCGACAAGGACATCGTACCGGCGCTGGGCTGGGTCGGACTTTACTCCCCCCTGCTCGGCCTCCTGTACATGTTTTCCATGCGCGCCGTGTTCCTTTATGAACGCGAGCAAATGGCGTCCTTCGCGGAAGAAGTGACCGAGCAATATCCCGGCATCCGCCTACGACGGGCGGTGATGCAGTATCTCGCGGCTGCCGCCGTGGTCGTCGGTGCGGGTGCCTGGCTACCGTCCATCGGCACTGCGCTGGCCGAAACCATGGGCTGGCACAAGAGCTTCGTCGGCACCCTGTTCATCGCGGCCGCCACCTCGATGCCCGAACTGAGCGTCACGATCGGTGCGGTGCGCATCCGCGCCGTCGACATGGCGATCGCCAATTTGCTCGGCAGCAATCTGTTCAACGTCTGCATTCTCGCCGTCGACGACCTGGCTTTCCTGCCCGGGCCGCTGCTGTCGCATGTCTCGCCCGTCCACGCGCTGTCGGCGTTCTCGGCCATGGTCATGACCGGCATCTTCATCGTGGGCCTCCTCTACCGCGCCAACACCCGGCTGTTCAGGACCGTCGGCTGGGTCAGCATTGCCCTGCTGCTGGTATACCTGGGCAATGCTTACGTGCTTTACCTTCATGACCGTTGAGCCGCCCCCGGCTGGAAGGCCAAATCGCGCGCGTCTTTGCGGTATTGGATTGCCGCCGCAGTCCTGCGTGGACCAGAAACAAGCTGGGCTGGAAAGGCTGAGGTCGAGCGCGAAGTGGTGCCCGGATCGAGACTCCGACTGAACCAGTGTTGAAATCGGCCCGCCTTGCCTCCAATTCGAAGGCCTGATTTTTCCGTTCGTGTCACAACTCAAAGGGGGACCTACACCCATGACAGTCGCCGAAAATCGAGTGACCCTGGGCTTCGAAGCCGAGGTCAAGCAACTGCTCCATCTGATGATCCACTCCTTGTATGGCAACAAGGAGATTTTCCTGCGCGAATTGATTTCCAATGCATCCGATGCGGCCGACAAGCTGCGCTTCAGCGCGCTCGGCAACGAAGCGCTGTACGAGGGCGACAGCCGGCTGCGGGTGCGGATCGAGTTCGACAAGGCCGCCCGCACCTTGAGCATCAGCGACAACGGCATCGGGATGACGCGCGAGGAGGTGCAGCACAACATCGGGACCATCGCCCGCTCGGGCACCAAGCAGTTCTTCGAATCGCTGACCGGTGACGAGAGCAAGGACAGCCAGTTGATCGGCCAGTTCGGCGTGGGTTTCTACTCCGCCTTCATCGTCGCCGACAAGGTGGTGCTGGAAACCCGCAAGGCCGGCACGCCGGCCGAGGAAGGCGTGCGCTGGGAATCCGCCGGCGAAGGCAATTACACCCTGGAGTCTGCGACGCGGACCGAACACGGCACCCGCGTGACCCTGCATCTGCGCGAAGGGGAGGACGAGTTCCTGGATGGCTGGAAGCTGCGCTCGATCGTCCGCAAATTCTCCGACCACATCTCCCTGCCCATCGAAATGCTGCGGGAAGCCGGCGAGCCCAAGGAAGGCGAGGAAACGCCGGCCGAGGTGTGGGAGACGGTCAACAGCGCCTCCGCGCTGTGGGCCAAGAACCGCGACGAGATCACCGACGAGGCCTACAACGAGTTCTACAAACACGTCTCGCACGATTTCCAGGAACCCCTGGCCCGCGTCCACAGCCGGGTCGAGGGCACCAACGAATATACCTTGCTGCTTTACATCCCCAAGCACGCGCCGTTCGACCTGTGGGACCGCGATTCCAAGCGCGGCGTGAAGCTCTACGTCCGCAAGGTCTTCGTCATGGAGGACTCGGACAAGCTGATGCCGCGCTACCTGCGCTTCGTCCGCGGCGTGATCGATTCCGACACCCTGCCGCTCAATGTCTCGCGTGAAATTCTCCAGGAAAACAAGCAGCTGGAGAAAATTCGCGGCGGCGCGGTGAAGAAAGTGCTGGGGCTGCTGGAAGATCTGGCCACCAACGAGCCGGACAAGTACAAGGAATTCTGGGGCCATTTCGGCCAGGTGCTCAAGGAAGGCATCATCGAGGACTTCGCCAACAAGGACCGCATCGCCAAGCTGCTGCGCTTCAGCTCCACCCACACGGACAGCGAGGACCCGACGGTTTCCCTGGACGACTACATCGGCCGGATGCAGGAAGGCCAGGACAAAATCTATTTCGTCTCGGCCGAGAGCTTCGGCGCCGCCAAAAACAGCCCGCACCTGGAAATCTTCCGCAAGAAGGGCATCGAGGTGCTGCTGCTGAGCGACCGCATCGACGAATGGCTGGTCGGCTACCTGACCGAGTACCAGGGCAAGTCGCTGCAATCGGTGGCGCGGGGCGACCTGGACCTGGGCGCGCTGGAAGGCGAGGAAGAAAAAGCCGAAGCGGAGGCCGAGAAGGAAGAGTTCGCGCCGCTGACGGAACGGCTGAAAAAGGCACTGGAGGCCAAGGTAAGCGACGTGCGTCTGAGCCACCGACTCACTGATTCACCGGCCTGTTTGATCTCGGAATCCTATGGCATCAGCCGGACCATGGAACGGATCATGAAGACCGCGGGCCAAGACGTCCCCGGCAGCAAGCCGATCCTGGAGATCAATCCGCACCACGGCCTGATCGCACGCCTGAAGACGGAAACCGAGGATGCCCGATTCCAGGACCTGGCTTCCGTCCTGTTCGACCAGGCCGTGCTGGCCGAGGGCGGCCAGCTCGATAACCCTGCGGCATTCGTGCACAAGCTGAACGGTTTGCTGCAGAGCCTGCTCTGAAGCCTCCCAGGCCCTTCGGCGAGCGCCGCGGGGCCTTTCCTCACCGTTGGGCGATGGGGACGTAGGGACGCAGCCTTTCCCCCATGTAAATCTGGCGCGGGCGGGCGATCCGCATGCCCGGATCTTCCAGCATTTCCTTCCAGTGCGCGATCCAACCCGGCAGCCGGCCGAGCGCGAACATCACCGTGAACATGTTGGTGGGAATCTTCAGCGCCCGGTAGATGATCCCGGAATAGAAGTCGACGTTGGGATAGAGCTTGCGCTCGATGAAATAAGGATCGGTCAGAGCGACCTCTTCCAGCCCCTTGGCGATCTGGAGGATCGGATCGTCGATGCCGAGGTAATTGACCACCTCATCGCAGTACCTTTTCAGAATCTGGGCGCGCGGGTCGTAGCTCTTGTAAACCCGGTGGCCGAAGCCCATGAGCCGGTACGGGTCATTCTTGTCCTTGGCCCGTTCGATGAATTTCTTGTAGCAGCCGCCGGCCCGGTGAATCTCCTCCAGCATCTCGATGACGGCCTGGTTGGCGCCGCCGTGCAGCGGTCCCCACAGGGCGCAGATGCCGGCCGAAATCGCCGCGAACAGGTTCGCCTTGGACGAACCCACCATGCGGACGGTCGAGGTGGAGCAGTTCTGCTCGTGGTCGGCGTGGACGATGAACAGCACGTCCAGCACCTTGCGGATCAGCTCGTCCGGCACATAGCCGCGCATCGGCCGGGTGAACATCATGTGCAGGAAGTTGGAGATGTAGTCCAGCTCCGGCCGGGTATAGACGAAGGCCTCGCCCACCGAACGCTTGTAGGCGAAAGCGGCCAGCACCCGCACCTTGGACAGCAGCCTGGAAATGGTTTCGTCGCGCTCCTCGATGGTCTGGTCCGGCTTCAGCAGTTCGGGGTGATAGACCGAGAGCGAGCAGACCATGGAGGAGAGGATCGCCATCGGATGGGCATGGCCGGGATACGAGGTGAAAAAGCTCTTCATGTCCTCGTGGATGAGCGAGTGGTGGTGAATCTTCTCCTTGAATCTCGCGTACTGCTCCACCGTCGGCAGGTGGCCGTAGATCAGCAGATAACTCACTTCGACGAAGGTCGATTTCTCGCAAAGTTCGGCGATGTCGATCCCACGATAGCGCAGAATGCCCCGTTCGCCGTCGATGTACGTGATGGCAGAGAGGCAGGAGCCGGTATTGCCGTAGCCGGGATCGAGCGTGATGTAGCCGGTTTGGGCGCGCAGCTTGGTGATATCGATTGCTTTTTCGCCCTCGGTGCCTTCGATGACCGGGACTTCCACGGTGCCTTCGTTCAATTCAAGTTTGGCAAAATTCGACATAAGAAATCCATTTTTCGGATAGCAATTTCAGAATCGGTTGTCGGCGCCCGGCCTCGAAAATCGCTCGGCGTATCGCCCGCCATGCGATGACTGCATCTCGTCCGGGAACCGGACACACTTGGCGTGATCTTAACATTCCTTTTGCGCACACTGGACTTCATCGGTTAGGGTTACAGACTGCCGCGCCCATTCGAACGCTTACGGATGTCGTCCGGCGACGGACGCCGCGGCCTGTCTTGACCAGCGGAACGAGATACCAGGAGGAAAAGGGTGGAAAGCTTCCGGACCGACCTTTTGTTGATTGCACTCATCGCGATGCTCGCGCCCATGCTGGCGGAGTTGCCCAAGAACTTTCGGATGCCCATCGTCGTAGCGGAGATACTTCTGGGCATCATCGCTGGACCCCAGGTGCTGCACCTGGCGGAACCGTCCCTGGTAGTCGACGCCCTGGCCCATCTGGGCTTGACCTTTCTGATCTTCCAGGTCGGCATGGAGATCGATCTCGGGAAAATCGGAAAACGGCCACTGGCGATGGGGGCGCTCGGCTGGGCGCTGTCCTTCGGGGTTGCGATTCTCTGCGTGCTCCTGTTCCAGGCGATGGGGCTGATCCGCCTGCCACTGCTGCTGGCTGCCGCGGCATTGACCACCACTGCGCTGGGCATACTCGTGCCCATCCTGCGCGACTGTGGAGACATCGATACCGAATTCGGCAAGTACGTGGTGGCTTCGGGCGCGATCGGCGAGCTCGGTCCGATGTTTCTGCTGTCCTTCCTGGCGATTCCGAACGACAGCAATGTCCTCCACACCCTGTTCGTGCTTTCCTTCGTGGCGATCACCCTCGCCGCAGCCTACCTTGCCATCCGGGTCCGATCCTCGAAGGTGGTCGACCGCCTCGCCCGCTCCATGCAGCGCAGCGGCCAATTTCCCGTACGCATCTGCATTGCCCTGCAAGCGCTGCTGATCCTGCTCGCCGGCAAATTCGGGCTGGACATCGTCATGGGCGCGCTGGCCTCGGGCATGGTCGTGGGCCTCGCCAGCAAAGGACCCGGCGGCGAGGCGCTGCGATCCAAGCTCGACGCCATCGGATACGGCTTTCTCGTTCCCATCTTCTTCGTCACGGCCGGCATACGGTTCGATCTCGGCGCGCTCTGGGCAAGCCCCCTCGTGCCGGTCCAGATCATCATCCTGCTGGCATTGCTGATCCTGGTCCGGAGCGTTTCCTTGTTCGTCTATCGCCGCAGCCTGTCGCCCGCGGATGCCATCCCCTTCATCCTCTATTCCGCGACGGGATTGCCCCTGATCGTCGTGATCACCGAAATTGCCTTGTCAGCGGGCCTCATGTCCCCCGAACGTGCGGCCGTCCTGGTCAGTGCAGGCATGATCTCGGTACTGGCCTTCCCCATCCTGGCCAACAAGCTACGTACAAAACTCGGCTTGCCGGCATGACGATCCGGCGCCGTATGCCATGAGGAGCCAGCTTTTATGAAAACCAGCGCCCATCTTCCCTACCTCGTTGTTGCGGTCCTGTTCCTGCAGCCGGCCTCTCCCAGCCTTGGCGCTGACAACTCCGGCGAGCCCCCGTCGATCGAACGCATCGGACGCGAAATGAAGGAGACCGCCCAGTCCATCGGCGACTATTCCTCCCGGAAGGGGAGCGAAGCCGCCGATTCGATGAAATCAGGATTCAACGAGCTGAAATCCCGAACCAGCGAACAATGGGCGCAGGTCGACCGGGCCGCGCGGGACACATCGAAGGAAGCGCTGGATCAGGCATCCACCCAGGCGGACCGCCTCAAGAACGGCTCGAAGGACGCTTGGGGCCACATCAGGCAAGGCTTTTCCGACGCGTTTTCCTCATTCCGCCAAGCCTGGGACACGGACGGAGCACGGAAATGAACGCGTGCATGGCCGGCCGTCTTGTGTTCCCATAGGACCCTTGGTCAGAAGCCTCTCGCCGCATGCTTTCGATGCCCGCCCCCTCCGACACGGACCCCAAGCGAACCGCCGATGAACATGCACGCCCTCAGTCAGCTCGTCTGCGACTGGAGCTATCAGGACACCTGGGTCCAGGCAATGCGCGACCTGCTCGCCCGGGGGGTTTCCGGAAAACTGGCGCCGTTTTCCTTGCTGTCGTTCCCGGAGATGAGCGCCGGGGAGCAGCGGCAATGTTCCGAACTTTGGCTGCGGGACCGGATTGCCGCCAGCGAAGAGCAGCGGCAGGCCAGAAACTTCGAATTTACGCCTTCCGGCCGGATGAAGCTTCGCATCGGTTATCTCTCCTCGGACTTCCATGAACACGCGACCGCCTTCCTGCTGGTCGAAATGCTGGAGCTGCACGACCGGGCGCGGTTCGAAATCTTCGCCTACTCCTATGGACCCGACGACGGCAAGGGGATGCGGCAACGGCTGGAGCGCACCTTCGACCGCTTCACCGACATCGAGGCCTTGACGAACGAAGACGCGGCGAGTCTCATTCACCGCGACGGCATCGATATCCTGGTTGACCTGAAAGGTTACACCCGTGCCAGCCGCACCATGATCCTGACCTTCCGTCCCGCACCGATTCAGGTCAACTATCTCGGCTATCCCGGCACACTCGGCGGCGATTTCGCCGATTACATCGTGACCGACCCGGTGCTGACGCCACAGGAAAGCGCGGAGCACTACAGCGAAGCCTTCGCCTACCTGCCGGACAGCTACCAACCCCACGGCTGCCGGGGCGCGGTCGGCGAAAAACCCAGCCGCAAGGACGCCGGACTGCCGGAACGAGGTTTCGTGTTCTGCTGCTTCAACCAGGCCTACAAGATCACCCCCGTGGTTTTCGACATCTGGTGCCGGCTGCTGGCGGCCGTCCCCGGCAGCGTGCTGTGGCTGTTGAAAAATCCGTCGGCGGAAGCCAACCTCGAACGCGAGGCGCTGCGGCGCGGCATCGCTCCGGCACGCCTGGTGTTTGCCGACGAAAAGCCGCAGATCGAGCACCTGGGCCGATTGCAACTGGCCGATCTGATGGTCGACACCTGGCCCTACAACGCCCACACCTCGGCCAGCGACGCCTTGTGGGCCGGCGTCCCGATCGTCACCTGCATGGGCGAGACCTTTCCCTCGCGGGTTGCGGGCAGCCTGCTCTCCGCCATCGGCCTGCCCGAATTGATCACCACGGAGCTCGGGGACTACCATGACCTGGCCCTGGAACTGGCAACCCAGCCGGAGCGCCTGGCCCGCGTGAACGCCAGGCTGATGGCGAACCGGCTCACCACGCCGCTATTCGACACCCCTCGCTATACGCGCAACCTGGAAGCGCTTTACCAGGCGATGTGGCAGCGGTATGCCGATGGCCTAGCGCCGGGCATCATTCGCCTGGATTGACCCGCCGCCCTGCCGTTCACCCGGCGATGGCCGGCATGCTACAGCGATGGCGCGACATGCAGTACCATCATCGGCAAGCAAGACGCCGCGACGCATCGCCTGAGGCGGGAGACTTCCATGCGCACTACCTGCTCACCCCCCATCGCCCCTTCCGAAATCACCCCGCGGGACAGGTATTACGACCGCCGCCGGTTCATGCAGACGGCAGCCGGCGCGGCGACGGCCGCCCTCCTGCCCCGCTGGGTCGGCGCGGGCGAGAAACTGCCAGGGGTCCGAAAAAGCGGTTATGTCCTGCCGGATGCGCTGACCTCTCTCGAAGACGTCACCCATTACAACAACTTCTACGAGTTCGGCACCGACAAGGAATCGCCTTCCAGGACCGCGGGCAGCCTCAAGACCCGGCCCTGGACCGTCGCGGTGGAAGGCGACGTGCAAAAACCCAAGGTGTTCGACATCGACGAATTGCTCAAAGTCGCCCCGCTCGAGGAGCGCATCTACCGCCTGCGCTGCGTCGAAGGCTGGTCCATGGTGGTGCCCTGGGTGGGGTTTCCGCTGGCGGAACTCATCAAGCGCGTGGAGCCCACCGGGAACGCCAAGTTCGTCGAGTTCATCACCTTGCACGACCCGATCCAGATGCCCGGCCAGAGGTCATCGGTGCTGGACTGGCCCTACCGGGAGGCATTGCGCCTGGACGAGGCCATGCATCCGCTCACGCTCCTGGTCTTCGGGCTTTACGGCGAAGTGCTGCCGAATCAGAACGGCGCCCCGGTTCGGGTGGTCGTGCCCTGGAAATACGGCTTCAAGAGCGCCAAGTCCATCGTCCGCATCCGCTTCGTCGAGCAGCAGCCGGTTTCGACCTGGACCCAAGCCGTGCCCAGCGAATACGGCTTCTATGCCAACGTCAATCCGGAGGTGGACCATCCGCGCTGGAGCCAGGCGAAAGAGCGCCGGCTCGGCGAGTTCTTCAAGCGGCCCACGCTGATGTTCAACGGTTACGCCGAACAGGTCGCCCATCTCTATGCCGGCATGGACCTCAAGACGTTCTTCTAGCGGAACGAAACGCCCGCGGCCCGGAGCGAACGCGCTGAGGGCCGCGAAGGCCGCCGTGTTTCTCGCGGCCCTGATTCCTTTGGCCAAGCTGTCCACCGGCGCCGTGCTCGGCACGCTGGGAGCAAATCCCATCGAAAAGATCATCCGGACGACGGGCTACTGGACCTTGAGCTTTTTGCTCATCACCCTCGCTGTCACGCCGTTGCGCATCCTCCTGCGGCAGCCTTGGCTGGTACGTCTGCGGAGGATGCTGGGCCTGTTCGCGTTCTTCTACGGCACGCTGCATTTCACCGGCTACCTGGTGCTGGACCAGTTCTTCGACTGGCCGGCGATACTGAAGGACATCGCGAAACGGCCGTTCATCACCGTCGGATTTCCGTCCTTCGTACTGCTGATTCCGCTGGCGGTCACGTCGACCGATGCGATGATGCGCCGGCTCGGCGGCAAGCGCTGGCAGCGCCTGCACCGGCTGGTCTACGTCTCGGCCGCCGGCGGGGTGATCCACTACCTGTGGCTGGTGAAGAAGGACATCTCCGACCCCCTGAGGTTCGCAACCTTGCTCACCGTGCTGCTCGGATTCAGAGCGATCGTTCTGCTGCGCCGTCGCGTCCGCGCGGTCTCGGCGGCTTGAGCTTGTCCCTCAACGCACCAGGGCCCAGGGAAAAACCACCGTATAGGTCACGCCATACACCGCCCCATGGACCGTCAGCCGGCAAACGCGGCCGATCGCCGGTGCACATAAGCCGCGCGCTGCACGATGCGCACCGGGGCCAGCGGAACCTCGTAGCCGGCGACCGCCTCCGCCGCCTCGTCCGCCAGCGAGCCGCGCGACGGAATCGAGTTCAGCACCACCGCGCGGGCGTCCCGGCCAGCCGGGCGAGGTCGATCGTGGTGCCGATCGCATGCAGATCGAGCACCGCGGGCCGGCAGGGAATGAGGATCAGATCGGCGAAGCGCGCCGCGGCCAGCGCTGCGGTCTCCGAATGCGGCGCCGTGTCGATCACCGTGAACCCCCCGCCGTCGGCACGGGCTCGGTCCAGGCATTGCTGCAGGCGGTTCGCCTGGGCGGCCTCGACCCGCGGCATGGAAGACTCCCGGTTGTCGCCCCAGACGCTGGCGCTGGCCTGGGGGTCCAGATCGACCAGCGTGACGCCGCCGCTTCCCGCCAGCGCCGCCGCAACGGCCAGGTTGATGGCCAGCGTGGTCTTGCCGGCTCCGCCTTTCTGCGAAATCACTGCGATGATTTTCATGGCCCCAAGCTACTGGACAAGACCTGTCCGGGTCAACCCGCGCCACCCTGTCAGGCGGATGCAAAGCCGGCTAAACTCAGGACTGTCGGCAAACCGGCCCGGTTTCCAGCCACCACCAGCAACCTTGGAACGCCCCGATGCTCCGACTGACCCGCAAAGTCTTCGTCGACCTGTCGATCTGGATGATCGGCTTCGGCCTGTTGATCGGGCTGATTTTTCCGTTCTTCGCACTGAGTCTGGGGATTCCTTCCCCCTTCGTCCTGACGCCCTGGTTCTTCGCCGCCTGCATTGCCGCCGGATTCGCCGTGGGCGCGATGAACATCGCGCTGGCGCGTTCGGTCGTCGGCGAACGGCTGCGTCTGCTGGCGGAACGGATGAGTTTCGTCACAAGCCGGCTGAAAGGCATGGCGCACGGCGAGTCCGCCGAAAAATGCACCCCGGACCATTGTGCCATCCAGGTCGATTCCGACGACGAAATCGGCGACAGCACCCGGGCATTCAACCAGTTGATCGAGGCGCTGGCGCTTTCGATCGAAACCGAAACGGCCGTGCGTACCTTTACAGAGATGCTGGTCAGCGAGCTCGACGTGCATCAGCTGACCGAGCAGGCCTTGGCGCTCTTGCTGCAGCACACCGGCGCGGACGGCGGGGCGATCCTGATCGAGGCGGATGGCGAAATCCGGGTTGCCGCATCCCAGGGCATCGGCAGCGCTCACCTGCTGGCGAACAACGACCGCGTCCGCAGCGCCCTGCGCACTGAGCGCCGCCACATGGTGAAGCTGCCCGAGGACCTGGTGGTGGACGGGATGCTGGCGCAGTTCCGGCCGAGGGAAGTCGTCATCGACCCCGTGCTGCACAAGGAGGTCGTCCTCGGGGCGGTGGTGCTGGCCAGCGGCCAAGGCTTCAGTGCCGAAGACCGCAATCGCCTGGACGTCTTCGAGAGAGGTCTCGCGCTGGCATTGCACAATGCGCTCTTGTACCACCGATTGCAGACGCTGGCGGCGCTCGATCCCCTCACCGGTGCGTACAACCGGCGGTTCGGGATGGCCCGGCTGCGCGAGGAGTTCCAGCGGGCGGTTCGGCTGAACCTCCCGCTCGGCATCCTGATGTTCGACATCGACTATTTCAAACGGATCAACGACACCTACGGCCATCTGGCCGGCGACCGGGTCCTCGCCCGCGTCGCCAAGACCGCGCGCTCCGTGCTGCGGGAGGGCGACGTCCTGATCCGCTACGGCGGCGAGGAATTCATCGCAGTCCTGCCCGCCGCGTCACTGCACGACCTCGAATATGTCAGCGAGCGGTTGCGCCACATGGTGGAGGATCTGGTACTGATGGATGGCGACCAGGCGATACGCGCGACCGTCAGCATCGGAGCGACGGCGTATCCGGACACCGACGTGGAAGACGACACCGCCTTGGTCGACCGTGCCGACAAGGCGCTTTACACCGCGAAATCGGGCGGGCGCAACCGCGTGGTCGTCACCTGACAGCGCCCCGCCCTCCCAACAGGAAGGACACGACATGAACCTCTACGACTTCGAAGTCGACACCATAGACGGCGAAACCATTCGCTTGGACAGCTACCGGGGAAAAGTTCTGCTGATCGTCAACGTCGCCAGCCGCTGCGGCTTCACGCCGCAGTACGACGGCCTGGAAGCGCTGTACCGGCGCCACCGTGACGCCGGGCTGGTGATCCTCGGCTTTCCCTGCAACCAGTTCGGCGGCCAGGAGCCGGGCAGCGAAGCGGAGATCAGGCAGTTCTGCGCCAGCCGCTACGAGGTGAGCTTTCCGCTGTTCGCAAAGATCGAGGTGAACGGCGACCATGCGCACCCCCTCTACGCCTATCTCAAGTCCATGCAAAAGGGCCTGCTCGGCAGCGAAGCCATCAAATGGAACTTCACCAAGTTCCTGGTCGACCGCAACGGCGAAGTCGTCAGGCGCTACGCCCCGACGGCTTCGCCGGAGAGCATCGAACCCGACCTCTTGCCGCTGCTGGCCGCCGGGAAAGGCGGCTAAGGCCGGTAATGGTGGGCATCCAGAATGCGGCCGTAGGTGCCGTCGTTCTTCATCGCCTTGAGAGTCCGATTGAAATCGTCGACGATCCGGGCGTGATGGGGATTGGCCTTGCTGACGGCGATGTGGAGCTGCTCCAGCCCGACCGGCCGCGGCAGGAATTCGAGGCGGTTCTCGCTTTCGGGCAGGTACTTCTTCGCCGTGTACTCCAGCACGTACTTATCGTCGATCACCAGGTCGCACTGGCCCTCCACCAGTTCGGTCAGCGCCTCGACCAGGGTGTCGTTGGCGATCTTCAGCAAGCCGCCGGCACGGAGAAATCCGGAAGGATAGCCGTAGTTCTTCACCATGCCGATCCGCAGACCCCGGATGTCGCCGTAATCCTCGAACTCGATGTCGGTCCCTTTGCGCTTGACGAAGCGGACATCGTTGACCAGGTAAGGATCGCTGTAATCGAGATACTGGGCGCGTTCGTCGGTGTACCAGATGTTCGCGACCACGTCGTAGACGCCGATGCTGGCCCCCTCGAGGTCGCGCGACCAGTCGTCCACCGTGAGTTGCGTGGTGTAGCCGGCGCGCGAAAACACGGCGGACACCAGATCGATGGCCAGGCCGCCGCCCGCGGCGCTCGGGTCGACATACGGTGGCCACTCGTCCGCCACCACGCGCAATTGCTCGGCCCTGGCGGCCAAGGCAAAGAACAACAGCATGGCGGCCAGGCTCAGCTTCGGCAGTTTGGACATCTTGAGACCCCGTTCCTTGATGAAATGCGTCGATGGCAGCACGGTTGAAGGACATGCGCAACGGCTGCAGTGGGAGAAACATGGCACTCGCGCGGCCCAGCGCGCTCGGTTCGGAAGTGTAGAGGGAGTCGGCGACGAAATCGAGACGCAGGCCATTTCGAACACTTCCGGCGACGAGCTTTGCGCACGGAATGGCTATACTTAGGGCCAATGGATGCCGGCAGGCGATGCGCCGCATCCGGCGGAACCCGAAAAGATGGCTTCCCCTACCCGCCGATCGGCCATAGGATCATCGGCGCGCCGGGGCGGCGAATCCGCTCCGGAGCCCTTGATGATCAATCGAATTTCAGCGCCAGAACGGAGACGTCGTCTTCGAATTCCGCGCTGTTCTGAATGTCGCGCATCGCCGCCAATATCTCCATCGGACCGCCGCCGGACGAAGCGACCGACGCCAGTTGGTCCATGAACTCGCCGAACGTAAACTCCTCGCCGCCGGGACGCGTGACCTCGTAAATCCCATCGCTGAACAGATAAACCGTGGCAGCCGGCGGCAAGCGGAATGCCGCGGCCGGGAACGAAGCGTCGCCCATGACGCCTATGGGCATGGCCTGCTGCCGCAGCTCGACGGGCGCGCCGCCTGCCGGGATGACGACCGCCGGCGGATGGCCGGCGCTGGCATAGCGCACGGTACGGGTGGCCCGGTCGAACACCCCGTACCAGATGGTGAAATACAGCAGATTATGCTTTTCCATGGCGAAGGCTTCGTTGAGCGCGCCAAGCACCGATGCCGGATCCAGCAAATCGACCTCCGGCAGGGTACGCTGGCTGATCGCCGCCATGGCCGATACCGAAAGCAGGGCGGGCCCCACGCCGTGGCCGCAGACGTCCAGGAGGAAAAATGCGAAATGGCCGGGATCGACGTCGAAATAGCCGAAGGAATCCCCTCCCAGCGTGGTGGAAGGCACGAACTCCCAAGCGCTGCGGATGGGCCCCGCAAGTATCGGCGCCGGCAGTTGCGAGCGCACGTAGCTCGCCGCCTCGTGCAGTTCCGCCGCCAGCGCGCCGTAGGCCTCGTCGCGCTGCAACTGGGCGATGTAGGCATTGGAATGGTAGCGCAGGCGCGCGATCAACTCGATGCGGTCGGGCAGCTTGACCAGGTAGTCGTTCGCCCCCCGTGCGAAGGCTTCCGCCTTCACCGTCGGCTCCTCCTTGCTCGACAGCACGATCAGCGGGATGTCGCGGGAGGCCGGGTGCTCCCGGAACCGCACCACCAGATCGAGCCCGTCCACCTCCGGCATCACCAGGTCCTGGAGAATGATGGTGGGCCTGACGCGCTCGGCCTCGGCCAGCGCCTGGGTCGGATCACTCAGGAAATGGAACTCGATGTCGGTCTCGTCCTTCAGCAGCCGGCGGACGGCTTCGCCGATGATCTTCTGGTCGTCGATCAGCAGGACGACGACGGGGTGGGCGACCGCGAGCGCCGTCACCCGTCCCTTTTCTTCACTCATCAAATGCTCCCAGGGACATTCGTCCCGGTTCCGTTAACGAACGTATGTGCCGCACCACGGCGGGCGCGATCCGATCCAGAGGCAAGACGGCGGCGGCCGCCTCTTGCCTGACCGCAGCCCCCGGCATACCCCAGATGACGCTGGTGCTCTCGTCCTGGGCAATGGTCATCAGGCCCGCCCGGCGCATGGCGAGAAGCCCGGCCGCACCGTCCCTGCCCATCCCCGTCAGCAAAACCCCGCAGCCGGCCAGGCCGGGGAGCGCGGCAAGGCTTTCGAACAGCCGGTCCACCGATGGGCAGTGGTGGGCCTGGTCCCGCGCTTCGACGTAGCGGAGCCGCCTCCGTCCGTCCAGCACCATGTGCGCCTCGCGAGCCGGCAGAAAGACGGTGGCCGGCCTGATCCGCTCCGGCCGTTCCAGCAGCCTGACCTCCAGCGGCGTCTGGCGCGACAGCCCTTGCGCCAGGTTGCTGGCGAAACGCGCGTCCAAATGCTGCACCACCAGCACGGCGGCGGGAAAGTCCGCAGGAAGCCCCGACAGGACGACGCCGAGCGCCTGGGGACCTCCGGTGGAAGACCCGATCGCCACGACCGGCACCTCTCCGCCGTCCGACGGCCGCGGCTGTCGAGGCGCCCGCTTTCCCGGCGTTACCCCTTGTGCCGGTGGAGCCATCAGCGCCCCCACCGTTCCGATCTTGCGCAATAGCTCGTCTGCACCGGCGATTGCCTGACCGTCCTCCAGCCGTCGCGGCGTCTCGACCGCATCCAGCGCGCCGGCCGCGATGGCGTCGTAGACCCGGCTGAAGGAACCGGCGATCGTCGCCGTCACCACCAGGACCGGGCAGGGGGTGCTGCCCATGATGCGGCGCGTGGCCTCGACGCCGTCCATCTCCGGCAGGTGCATCGCCATGAGAATCAGGTCCGGTCTGTCGGCGGCGCAGCGGGCCACGGCTTCCTTCCCGTCGAGGGCGGTCCAGCAGACCTCCAGGCCGGTGACCGGTTCGACCACGCAACGCAAGGTTTCGATCGCCTGAAGGTCGCCGTTTACGATCGCGATTCTCAAACGGCGGCCTCGCCGATCAGCTCCCGCACCGCCTTAATCAGCGTGTCGTCGCGGAACCCGCTCTTGGCGAGGTAGTAATCCGCCCCCGCTTCCAATCCGGCCATCCGGTCTTCCTCCCTGTCCTTGTACGAAACGATCATGATGGGCAGCCGCCCGAAGCGGGCATCGGCCCGAATCCGCCGAACCAGTTCGATGCCGTTCATGCGCGGCATGTCGACATCGCTGACCACCAGGTCGTAACGGCCCAGGCCCAGCGCGTTCCAGCCCTCCATGCCGTCGACCGCAACGTCCACCTCGTAGCCGTGGTGCTCAAGCAGGCGCCGTTCGAGCTCGCGCACGGTGATGGAATCGTCCACCACCAGGATCCTGCGGACACGCTGGCGCGCCGGCACCGCCCGGTTCCGCCGCCCGACCGCCAGTCCGCCCGACAGCATCGAGGCGATAGACCGGAACAGGTCGTCCACGTCCAGAATCAGCACGGGCATGCCGTCCTCGCCGACCGAAACGGCGCTGACGTGCGGCACCTTGCCGAAACGGGCATCCAGCGGCCTGACCACCAGTTCGGACTCGCCTAGAAAGGCGTCCACCTCGATGGCATAGGATTCGCCCTGGTTCATGAGGATCACCGCGTGGATGCGATCCCCCATCGTTTCCGGGGCGCCCATTTCCAGCAGTTCACGGGCGGAGACCAGGGCGATGTTGACGCCGTCCGCCACGAAATAGGTCCGACCCTCGACGGTCCTGAGCTCGGAAGGCTCCAGCGCCGCCAGATAGCCGATGCGCGCCAGAGGAAAGGCGTAGGGCTCGCCGTCGAGACGGACCAGCAGGGCGCGGACCACCGACCGGGTGACCGGGAGCTGGAGCCGGAATACCGTCCCGCGGCCGGCCACCGACTCCACCGACACCGAGCCGCCCTCGGCATGTACCATGGATTGCACGACGTCGAGGCCCACGCCGCGGCCCGAGACCCGGCTGGTCACGTCGCAGGTCGACAGTCCCGGCAGAAACAGGAAATCGAACAGCTCGGCATCCGTCATCTGCATCGCCAGAGCCGCCGTGGTCAGGTTGCGTTCGACGATCTTGCGGCGGAGTTGCTCGCGGTCCACACCCCGGCCGTCGTCGCTCACCGAAATCAGCAGCAGACCGGCATGATGGCGCGCTTCCAGGCGGAGGCTGCCGGCAGCCGGCTTCCCCGCCGCCCGCCGCTGTTCCGGCTGCTCCAGGCCATGATCCAGAGCGTTCCGGAGCAGATGGCCGAGAGGCGCCTCCAGTTTCGCGAGGATGTCGCGGTCGACCAGGGTCGTGCCGCCGCTGAGCTCGAAATGCACCTGCTTGCCCAGCTCCCGCGCCAGATCGCGGACCTGGCGCGGAAACGAACGCGCGCCTTCCTCGAACGGGCGCATCCTGCCGGCCACCACCTCCCTGAACTGCGATTCGGCGGTCAGCGCCGCGCGGCGCGCGTGGGCCTCCAGCTCTTCCAGGGTTCGCGCCAGTCCGCTCCGTACCTCTTCCAGCAACCGCAGCGCGCCGTCGGCAACCTCTGCCGATCGAGCGCCGCCGGACTCCCCGCGCTGCAGCGCGGCCGCCAGGCGGGCCAGCCCCTGGCGGGTGATGTCCAGCCTGGCCAGCAGGTCCTCCATCCGGTGCGCCTCGACCAGCGACTCGGAGGCCAGACTGATGATGCGGTTGAGCACTTCGGCATTGATCTTGACCGAGCGGTCCGGCGCGGCAGCGGGCTCCGGCGACGTCGCAGCCGTCTCCCCCGCAGCTACGATTTCGGCGGCAGGCAGTGCGGTTCGAACGGCCGCCGCGGGCACCGGCGGGGCGGACGCGACGGCTGCCGGCTCGGCGGACCCGCCAGCCGTGCCGGATTCCACACCGGCCAGATTCCGCAACCGGCGCTCCAGAGCGTCCGCTGCGTCGGCCTGCGCCACCAGCCAGGCCGGCAGGTCCGATTCGTCCACCTGCGCCAGGGCGACGATCCAGTCGACGCCCTTGAGCAGCACATCGACCCGCGCGGGAATCAGCGCCAGCCTGCCTTCCTTGGCCGCCACCAGGCCGTCCTCCATCGCGTGGGCGATGCCGACCGCCGCGTCCAGCCCCAAGACCCGCGCCGCCCCCTTGAGCGAATGGGCCGCGCGCATGAGCGGTTCGATCTGCCCGGGTCCGGCCGGCCCGGCTTCCAGCGCGATCAGGCCGGCGGTCAAAACGCCGGCATGGACGTCGACTTCCTCCCGGAACAAATCCAGCAGGGCGAAATCGCTCATCGCAGCATCGCCTCCAGCGCCCCGAACAGGCGCTCGGCGTCCAGCACCGCCACGCTGCCCACGTGGAGCGGCACCAGCCACCGCGTATACGCATCGGTCGCCCTGCCGACCGTCGCCGGGGGCCTGCTTTCCTCGTCCAAGATCAGACGCCTCGCGCCGAGGATGGCCCCGACCGGAAACACCAGCCGGCGTCCCTCCCCGCCGCAAACCAAAACCAGTTCGCTCGCGGAATCGCCTTCGCTTTCGACGCCCAGAACGGCGGCGAGGGAAAAATACGGGATCAGATCGCCGCGCACGCTCATGATCCCCAACAAACTCTTCCCGCTGCGATGCGGGACGCGCCGCCAGGGACCCGCCGCGACACCTTCCCGAACCCGCTCCGACGGCAGGGCAAACCACTCCGACCCCAGCCGGAAGACCACCAGCGACGTCCGTTCCGCGGCGTCCTCGTCCGGCACGGCCGCCAGTTGCTCGGTCCAGCGCTCGATGGCGTCCTCGGCGGGCGGCCGGTCGAACAACGCACGGCCCGCAGCCTGATAAACACCGCAGCTGCGGCAGTGGATCACCTCGGCGAGGCGGGGGCACTCCCGGCTGCCGTAGATGCCGATCTGGTTCCAGCAGCTCCCCTCCGGGATTCCGGCTTCCTTCATTGCCCTCCCTCACCGGCGGCGGAGCGGTTGCGAAAGTGGCGGGCACGCTCTCCCTCCCCTCGCCGCTCGTGCAAGGCGGCCATGTGCAGCAGGCTTTCGCCGTGCGAGGGGGCCAGATAGAGCGCCTGCCGGAAATATTTGAGAGCTTCCTCCTCCCGGTTCGAGGCAGACATGATGATCCCAAGCAGTGCGTGGACCTCGGGATCATGAGGATGCGAAACCAGATAGTCGCGGCAAAGGCGTTCCGAGCCCGTGTAATCCCCCCGATCTGCCAGGGCACGTGCGGCACTCAGAGTCGTGCCATCGCCCAACGCGGCTACCTGCGCAGGTTCCTTTAGGGTGCCCACAGGGGCATCCGGCCTTGAGGACGTCCTACCCTCGGCTGCTCCGGTCGAGGCGCCGCATCTGGCTTGCTGGGACGGCGCCAGCCGGGAGGGTGCAGGGCGCGGCGTTTCCGCTTCGGTCGAATCCTGCCGCACCCAGGAAAACGCACCGGCCGCACCATGCCGCCGGAAACCATGATCGAGCCCCCCGATGCCGTCGGCATGCCCCAAAACCAGCAGACCGCCGGGAGTTAGCGCCTCACGGCACCGTGCAATGATGCGAGCCCTGAGATCAGCCTTGAGATAGATGAGCACGTTGCGGCAAAACACCGCGTGGTAGCGCTGGTCGCCGTCGCCCCAACCCGCTTCGCCCAGGTGGGCGACACGGAACTCGACGTCCCCGCGCAGCCCCTCCTTCACACGGTAGCGGCGATGCCCGGTCTCATCGAAGTAGCGGCTGCGCCAGAGCCCGTCCCCTGGATTCCGGAACGAGCGGCCGCCGTAGATTCCCGCACTGGCCGTATCGATGGCCCCGGCGCTGAGATCCAAGGCTTCGACCCGGAAATCCCCCCTTTTCATCCCGGCCTCCCGCAACGCGATGGCGATGGACCAAGGCTCCTCCCCCGTCGAACAGCCCAGGCTGAGCACCCGGAACGGCCCGGGCCGCCGTTCCGAGCGATGCCGGGCGGCGAACTCGGCCAGCGCCTCGAAGGCCGGCGGTTCCCGGAAAAACCAGGTTTCGGGCACCAATACCGCCTCCAGCAGACGCGCTCGCTCCTCCGCATCAGCCGCCAGCCTTGCCGGGTAGGCCGCGGCATCGTAGCCGGTAGCGTCGAGCCGCCGCTTCAAGGCGCATTCGATGGCGGCCTCCCCCAAGGCGCGAGACTCGAGCCCGGCCGCCGCCAGCCAATCCCGCACCCAGCCGCTGCCGGCGATCAAGCGCACCGCTCCACCTCGGCACATAAACGGGCCAGTTCCTCCGTCGCGAGAGGCTGCCAGCGGATGAGTTGCAGCACCACCCGGTCGAGGCCGGCCACCGCCCCCAGCCACTCGGCACCGGGAATGCTGACGCCGGTCTCGCGAAGCGCGTCCCGATCGACGGTCTCCGTGCCGGTCACCCGCTCGGCCAGCAGTCCCAGCGCGGGCACAGCCCCTTCGGCATTTCCGACCAGGAGCAGACGCGTGCTCAGCAGAGCACGGCAGGGCCGGCCGCTGATCAGCAGGCTCAGATCGACGGCGGGCAGAACGGCACCGCGATAGCGGAAAACGCCCGCCACCCAGGCCGGCGCCTGGGACAGCGGACGCAGCCGGGGAACCTGCGTTACTGTAAGGACATCGGCGGCAGGCAGTGCATAATGCTCACCGCCGATCTGGAAGGGTACGAGCAACATAGTCTGGAGATCATACCGGCCCATGCATTTTTCTGCATGCCGCGAGAGTCATGCAGGAGCGTCCCCGGTACGCCGAGCCTGCCGAACCAAAAGAATCTGCTCCCAATGAACGAAAGCCCGTTTTTCGCCCACCTGGGCCGCCTGCGCTGGATCAAGCGCTGGGGCCTCATGCGCAACGCCTACGAAGAAAACGTCATGGAGCACGGCTGGGAAGTGGCCGTCATCGCCCATGCCCTGGCGGTGATCCGCAGCGAAATCTTCCACCAGCCCATCGACGCCGACCGTGTCGCGGCCGCCGCCCTCTACCACGACGTGAGCGAGGCCATCACCGGCGACCTGCCCACCCCGATCAAATACCACTCCCCCGCCATCCGCGACGCCTACAAGGACCTGGAGCAAAAAGCCTCGCAGGAATTGCTCGCCCTGCTGCCGGAAGAACTGAAACCGGCATTCGCCCGGATGCTGCTGCCCGAAGCCATCCCCGAGGACGTCGGCGCGATCATCAAAGCCGCCGACCGCATCGCCGCCTACCTGAAATGCTGCGCCGAACGGCGGGCCGGCAATACCGAATTCGTCAACGCGGAAGAGGAAATCCGGGAAAAAATCCGGCAACTGGGGTTGCCGGAAGTCGACTATTTCATGAACGTGTTCGTGCCCGGCTATGAACTGACGCTGGACCGGCTGGTGCTCTGAGTAGTTGTCGTTACGCGCCGCAGAGATCCTTTTCCATGCCGTCGATACCGTCGCTTATGGCACTGCGCACCAGTTCCGCCACCGATGCGGCATCTTCCGGCTGCGACTCGAAATCAATCGTCCAAACCAAAACCCCTAAACCATCATAAGACCTAAATACTTCCACCGAGCCTTTGTAATAGGTGACAGGAAACGGAGACACTGGCCGGGTCCGGATCAAGGGGTCAGGTCTTTCCTTTTGCCTCGGATTGCTTTTTCAGGATGCGACTGACCCGGGAGTAGTGCAGCCCAAAATGGTCGCCGATTTCCTTCAAACGGTACCCACCGCTGGCGTAGGCGAGGAAGATTGCCACGTCGCGTTCATGGTTCTGGGCAATCCGAGCCAGTGGTTGGGGTAAGGGTCGGCGCTGGATGGCAGGGAGGTGATAGTGATTGTCCATCAAACAGTAGGCAGGCACCGCCCAGTGGAAGTTCTGCGCCACCTCGTCCAGCACGCCCAGAAACAAAGGACTGTCTTCCTCGGCCAGGAAAACCGCCTCGCGCCCGTCGCCGCGGGAGGTCACGTGGTACAGGCCACCGGCAAACTCGATTGGTGGAGGTCTGGACATGCAGCATGGCTAGCTGCAGCATGGCAAAAGGCAAGACCTGACCCGTAATTGACCCCGTAATCTTGCTGGGCAGGAATAGCTTACCCGCAGGGTTTGTTCAGAGGTTCCCTAATAGACTATTCAAATTGCAAAGTGCCTTTTTCATAGTCAATAGTGTATTTGCCTAGACGTTTTAATGCACTCTGGCCTAACAACATTGGCGCTTTTAACGAGTTGGCGATACTGCAGGGTATATTTTCAAAATGCTTATTTCCGATTGAGACTGATCTTAATCGGAAGCGAAAACTCTTTGCCTGTGAGCCATCAGCGAACTGATAAATTTTTCCTGGAAGCCAATCAGATTTTTGAATTGTCCCAGTTCTAATTAATGTAAGTGCAACATCTGGAGCAATGGATACATCTGTTGCTCCGCTATCAAGAATTACATTAATTTTCAATACATCATTGAGAGTAACAGGCACTTCATAAACTCCACCATTCTGCACAAGACTAAGCTCATTTGTCTGGTTTCTATCTTGCTCCAAATAATTAGAACTGGTTAATTCGTCTGTGTTTGAAAGTGACGGTTCCGTTGAGCGACATTCCGTCCCACCCCCTTTTTTACTTCGACAGTTTTTTCCTGCTGAACAATCTGAGTCTGTTTCGCATTCCATGCTAGCTTTATGATAGCTCGTTAAATTTTAGTTACTTGAGGACGTAGACGTATACGATGGTTTTTCGGTACTCCAACCCTTGCCCATCATACAATTTGTATAGATAGTTTTTTGTTGAATTGCGGCTCCAATAGCTGCGCCTTGGTTCCATCCCTGAGCAAAAGAATTGTTATAAGCTGGTATGATTTGGTTGTTAGCACCGAATCCAGCCTGAGCCCTGCACGAGGAATCATCCGCATAGAATTCTTGTGTAGACTTCGTTGGATGATACCAAACAGTAGTGCATGCCATTATTAAGCTCGCCATGCCCATAATTAGTGCGAATCTAAAGGATCGCATTCCGCCCTCAAAAACAATGATTGCTCCAGCTTGGAAAGTCAAACATGTTAACCCGGTCATGTAATTTCGAACGCAGGTGTTATTAATATCAATGCGTTACGTTGCTTCTGCGTACGGAAAAATATGGCCGGTTTAATAGCTTCCACGTTTTCATTTTTTCTTTGCCCAACGCCTAGCTCACCCGACTAAAACCGCATAGTGGTTTTCGGTCGAGTGAAGCGCCGTGTTATGTGTTTGACTTAAGTTCACGATACAAATTTCTCAGAAGTTGTTTTTCGTCTTCGCTCTCAGATAACGTGCCCCGCAAGGCAGTATAAGCCAATTCTTTAACAGCCAAAGTATTTTTCCCTTTTGCATCAATTATCTCTCTGAAGTCGTACCGCTGAATACCTCTTTTCTTCAATGCAAGCTGGAACGAATGGGACAATTCTTCCCCGTAAATTCGGATTTTATGGTGTTTGTAAGTGGATGAAATAAACCTTTTGCCTTTTTGTGTAATATCTCTTAACCACTCTGACGAGCGCACAAAATTACTGATGTTCTGGTACAGATGGATAACATTGCTGCTCAAGGGACGATCTTCTTTGGTCAGATGCTTGATGCAGGTACTCCCTACAACAAAATACCCCCACTTCGGATGATAAGTTAAATGAGCGTACCGTATTCCGGCGCCGCAGTTTTTCTTTCGCAAATGCCATCAAGACCGCCTAAATCATCTATCGATAATAGCGTCCAACCTCTGTCTGGCTCGATAAGACCATGCTCTTTAGCGTGACACCCTTTACATAAAGTTCGACAATCACTGAGAGCATATTCCCAAAGAGCTCTACCGGCTACGTAAATTCCATGATGAACCTGTAATGTTACTTCTCCCAGTCCTCTCCTGCATTGCAAGCACTTGTAGCCATCTCTTCGTTTGACTTTCTCCGAAAAAGCCAACCAATCCTCATTGATGTATATCGTTTTAGCTTGGCCCATTGCGATTTGAAGTGCTGTTCCGTCTTACACCTAACGCCCGGCTTCAGCAGGCCGGCGTAGCTGGCTCCGCTGCAAGCCTTTGTTAGGCAGGTGGCACACCACCAGAAAATAAATCTGTCACCTTTTCGGTCTGTCAGGCTACAAAACATATAAATTCCAGCAACCGAGTTCCATTGACCGGAATATTGATAAATACCAAACTCAAGATTGTGGAGCTAAGGGGCGCGCTTTAGCGCGTCCCGCTGGAGCGAGGGGTTAGGCAACAACTCGTTCCACTCCAGCGGCTCTAGCGTGCGATTGTCGGCGTTCCACATTCTGCCGTGGCGCGGATAGCGACCGCACGCCAGAGAACCGACCCGATGCGCCGGACGTCCCATAAGCAATCCGCGCACCTCGACCAGACGCTTGAGGTACAGCTCTTCTGGGACGGGAAGGCTGCTACCCCACGCCAGAACCAGCGTTGAGGCGCCAGCGGCGTGGAGAGCGAGAACCTCATCGTTTCTCGGACCCACAAGATCAACGTATGGAAGATGGCTGATCTCGTGAATGCTTGGGCTGCGGCGGGCGAATAAATTGAGGAACGTAACGGAGCTAAACCCGTTCTCTTCCGCCCAGTTCGATACCTTGCCCACGGTCGGATCGGAGCGTGTGCCCGATGCTCGACTCGGGTTGCACTGGACCACGACCAAGAACGCACTGCCGGCTGCATCGGTTCTCGCGCGCAGCGAGTAGCGGTAGTCCCGTTCTTCTTCGCACTCGGTTAGCGTGTAAGCCATGCTCCTTGCCTAATAACTAATTGAATGGTTTCCGTTTATCTTCCGTGAAGCTTCTACCACACCGTCTTCCGGTTGGCAACGCCTTTGATTTTGTTGGTCTATCCTTCTGTTTATCACCCCTTTTCCGAAGATAGACAGATATGGATACCACCCCATGCTGACGCTCCCCGCAGAGCTGACCCGTCGCTATGAGGCCCTGCTGGCACGATATGGCGTTCTTGTCACCGCGCTCGATCGACTGTGACGGTAAAGCCGCACTCCTGCGGTCTTCCGGGGGTTACCACCCTGCTTCCTTCTCCGAGCTGGCGGCGATCTTGGAAATAAATGGGTCGGGGGGCCGGCTAGATGGATTATCAGGTCTTTCCTTTTGCCTCGGATTGCTTTTTCAGGGTGCGAGGGAGGCAAGGATAGGGGCGTCCCGTTGCCGGAAAAGGTGGTCGAACCGCTGAGGGCACACTTGGCTCGGGTGCCTCACGCTCCACCCATCCGATTTGGCAGAAGGTTATGGCGAGGTCTATCTGCCCGGTGCCCTCACCCGGAAATTTCCCAACGCCGCGAAGGAGAAGATGTAAGGCTTTTTAACGCTAACTGTCTTAGCGACGCCTATACCTGCTCCAGCCGCTCCACCCGCTGGAATCCCCGCGGCAGCGGGTTGCCGCGCCGCCCTCTCGACCCCAGGTAATGAGCCAGGTCAGCTGGCTGCAGCGTGAGGGTACGCTTGCCGGCGGTGGCGCGCAGCGCTGCGCCTGCAGGCAGGCTGGCCACGGCGACGATGAAGTCCCGCCGCGCTTCGAGGTCGGCGGGGGCGATCTGGATCAGCTTGTTGCCCTTGCCTTTGTTGAGGCGCGGGATTTCGTCCGCCGGGTAGACCAGCAACCTCCCCTGCGCCGAAACGATGGCCAGGCGGTCGGTGTCGGGGTTTGAGACCCGCAGTGGGGGCATGACCTTGGCGTGATCGGGCACGGTCAGCAGCGTCTTGCCGGAGCGGTTTTTCGATCCCAGCTCGCCGAGCTGGACCAGGAAGCCATAGCCGCCGTCGGTGGCCAGCAAATACCAGTCCTCGTCCGATCCGGCCAGCACCGAGATGAAGGTGGCGCCGGGCGGCGGGTTGAGGCGGCCGGTCAGCGGCTCGCCCTGGCTGCGGGCCGAGGGCAGGTCGTGCACGGCCAAGCTGTAGCTGCGCCCGGTGGAGTCGAGGAAATAGGCGGGCTGGGTGGAACGGCCCAGCGCGGCGCACAGGAAGCCGTCGCCGGCCCGGTAGCTCAGGGTTGCGGAATCGACCTCGTGGCCCTTGGCCGAGCGTATCCAGCCCTTCTCCGAAAGCACGATGGTGACCGGCTCACTGGCGATCAGGGCGGTGGTGTCCAGGGCCTGGGAGGCTTGGCGGGCGACGATGGGTGAGCGGCGGGCGTCGCCGAATTGCTCCGCATCCTGCCGCAATTCCTGCTTGATCAGGGCATCGAGTTCGCTGC
This sequence comes from Methylococcus geothermalis, assembly GCF_012769535.1. Taxonomy (NCBI): domain Bacteria; kingdom Pseudomonadati; phylum Pseudomonadota; class Gammaproteobacteria; order Methylococcales; family Methylococcaceae; genus Methylococcus; species Methylococcus geothermalis. The sequence continues at coordinate 972,980 of NZ_CP046565.1, read as the reverse complement.
GCGAGCCCAAGGTTTTTTCGAGCTGGGCGCGCTCCTGTTCGAGCGCGTCCTGTTCGCCGCGAATCTTCATTTCCTCCAGCTTGGCCAAGTGGCGCAGCTTCAGTTCCAGGATCGCCTCGGCCTGCGGCTCGGTGAGGCCGAAGCGCGCCATCAGCACCGGCTTGGGCTGGTCTTCGCGGCGGATGATGGCGATGACTTCGTCGATGTTGAGGAAGGCGATCAGCAAACCTTCGAGGATGTGCAGCCGCGCCAGCACCTTGTCCAGGCGATGCTGCAAGCGTCGGCGCACGGTCTCGGTGCGGAAGCTCAGCCATTCCGTCAGGATTTCGCGCAGGTTCTTGACCTGGGGCCGGCCGTTGAGGCCGATGATGTTCATGTTGACCCGGTAGGAGCGTTCCAGGTCGGTGGTGGCGAACAGATGCGACATCAAGGGCTCGACCTCGACCCGGCGGGAGCGGGGCATGATGACCAGCCGGGTGGGGTTCTCGTGGTCGGATTCGTCGCGCAGGTCTTCCACCATCGGCAGCTTCTTGGCCTGCATCTGGGCGGCGATCTGCTCCATCAGCTTGGCGCCGGACACCTGGTAGGGCAGTGCGGTGACGACGATGTTGCCGTCCTCCAGCTCGTAGCGGGCGCGCAGGCGCACCGAGCCGTTGCCGGTCTGGTATAGCTTCAGCAGCTCCTCGCGCGGCGTGATGATCTCGGCCTCGTTAGGGAAATCGGGGCCGCGGATGCAGCCGAACAGTTCCTCGACCGCCGCCTCGGGCCGGTCGATGAGCAGGACGCAGGCCTCGACCACTTCGCGCAGATTGTGCGGCGGGATGTCGGTCGCCATGCCGACGGCGATGCCGGTGGCGCCGTTGAGCAGGAGGTTCGGCAGGCGCGCCGGCAGGAGCTGCGGCTCTTCCAGCGTGCCGTCGAAATTCGGCACCCAGTCGACGGTGCCCTGCTCCAGCTCGGACAGCAGGGACTGGGCGTAGGGCGTCAGCTTGGCTTCGGTGTAGCGCATGGCCGCGAACGACTTGGGATCGTCGGGCGAACCCCAGTTGCCCTGGCCGTCGATCAGCGGGTAGCGGTAGGAAAACGGCTGCGCCATCAGCACCATGGCCTCGTAGCAGGCCGAATCCCCGTGCGGGTGGTATTTGCCCAGCACGTCGCCCACGGTGCGGGCGGATTTCTTAGGTTTCGATTGCGCCGACAGCCCCAGTTCGGACATGGCGTAGACGATGCGCCGCTGCACCGGCTTCAGGCCGTCGGCGATGTGCGGCAGGGCGCGGTCGAGGATGACGTACATGGCGTAATCGAGGTACGCCTTCTCGGTGAAATCCCTTAAGGGTATGCGCTCGTAATTCGCAGCTTCGTTCATGGTGGATGCTTGCACGGGTCAGATGTCGGCCAGATTGCCCTTTTCTTCCAGCCAGACGCGGCGGTCCCCGGCCCGCTTCTTGGCCAGCAGCATGTCGAGGCGCTCGTCGGTCGCGGCCGGGTCGTCCAGCGACAGCTGCACCAGCCGCCGGGTGTCGGGATTCATCGTGGTTTCGCGCAGCTGCGAGGGGTTCATCTCGCCCAGGCCCTTGAAGCGCAGCACGTTGATCTTGCCCTTGATCTTTTCGGCCTCGATCCGGTCCAGCACGCCTTTCTTCTCGGCCTCGTCCAGCGCGTAGTACACCTGCTTGCCGACGTCGATGCGGTACAGCGGCGGCATGGCGATGAACACGTGGCCGGCCTCGACCAGGGCGCGGAAATGGCGCAGGAACAGGGCGCACAGCAGGGTGGCGATGTGGTTGCCGTCGGAATCGGCGTCGGCCAGCACGCAGATCTTGCCGTAGCGCAGGCCGCTCAGGTCGCTGGCGGCGGGGTCGACGCCGATGGCCAGGGCGATGTCGTGCACCTCCTGCGAGCCGAGGATGGCCCCGGACTCCACTTCCCAGGTGTTCAGAATCTTGCCGCGCAAGGGCATGATGGCCTGGAAATCCTTGTCGCGCGCCTGCTTGGCCGAACCGCCGGCGGAGTCGCCCTCGACCAGGAACAGTTCGGTGCGGTTGAAGTCCTGCGCCGCGCAATCGGCCAGCTTGCCGGGCAGCGCCGGGCCGCTGGTGACCCGCTTGCGGGTGACCTGACGGCTGGCGCGCAGCCGCTTCTGGGCGCTTTCGATCACCAGTTCGGCGATGCGCTCGCCGACCGTGGGATGCTGGTTCAGCCACAGGCTGAAGGCGTCCTTCACCACGCCGGAGACGAAGGAGGCGCATTCGCGCGAATTCAGCCGCTCCTTGGTCTGGCCGGCGAACTGCGGCTCCTGCATCTTCACCGACAGGACGTAGTTGCAGCGCTCCCAGACGTCGTCCGGCGCGATCTTGATGCCGCGCGGCAAGAGGTTGCGATACTCGCAGAATTCCCGCACCGCCTCGGTCAGGCCGGTGCGCAGGCCGTTGACGTGGGTGCCGCCCTGCACCGTCGGCACCAGGTTGACGTAGCTCTCGGTCACCGGGGCAGCGGCGTCCGGACACCACAGCAACGCCCAATCCACCGCCTCCTGTCGGCCCTCCATCGCTCCGGTGAACGGCTCGTCCGGGATGCAGGCGTTGCCCCGCAACTGGTCCAGCAGGTATTGGGGCAAGCCGTTCTGGTAACACCAGGTTTCGGTCTCGCCGCTGGCATCGTCGGACATCCGGATTTCCAGCCCCGGACACAGCACGGCTTTGGCGCGCAGCAAATGCTTGAGGCGCGACCGGGAAAACCGGACATTGTCGAAATAATGCGCTTCCGGCCAGAATCGCACCGTGGTACCGGTTTCGCGCCTGGGCGCCGTGCCGGTTTCGGCCAGTTCACTCACCTTTTCGCCCTTTTCGAAGGCGATGGCGTGGACTTTCCCGTTGCGCCGCACCTCGACCTCCAGGCGCTGCGACAAGGCATTGACCACGGACACCCCGACGCCGTGCAGGCCGCCGGAATAGCGGTAGGTCTTCTGGGAGAACTTGCCGCCGGCGTGCAGCTTGGTCAGGATCACCTCGACGCCGGAGACGCCCAGTTCCGGGTGCAGATCGACCGGCATGCCGCGGCCGTCGTCGCGCACCTCCAGCCCGCCGTCGGCCAGGAAGCGGACCTCGATTTGCCGGGCAAAACCGGCCAGCGCCTCGTCCACGGCGTTGTCGATGACCTCCTGGGCGAGATGGTCGGGCCGGCTGGTGTCGGTGTACATGCCCGGCCGGCGGCGAACCGGATCCAGTCCGCTCAGGACTTCGATGGCTGAGGCGTCGTAAACTTCGTTCATTGGGCGAGGGCAATACAGGATGGGGATGGGGACGCGGCGGCCGTCACGAACAGCGGCGCATTTTAATCAACTTGACAAGTTTGAGATAATGCCGCGTTCGGCTCCGACGCACACTCATCACCGCCGCACCTTACGACTACCGCACAGAATCCCCATGGCCCGCAAACCCCCGAGCTTTGAAGAAGCCCTAGCCGAGCTGGAGCAACTGGTGGAACGCATGGAGCAGGGCAACCTGCCCCTCGAAGAGTCCCTCAAGCTGTTCGAACGGGGAATCGAGCTCACGCGGACCTGTCAAAAGTCGCTGCAGGATGCCGAACAGAAGGTCCAGATCCTGCTAGAAGAAAACAGTTTACCCACTTTGAAGCCTTTTCGTGATGAACCCTGAACACTCTCTGCGCGATTTCATGCGGTCCTGCCAGGAGCGGGTCGAACGGGCGCTGGATGCGCGCCTGCCGGCCGCCGACCGCATGCCGGAACGGCTCCACCAGGCCATGCGCTACTCGGTGCTCGGCGGCGGCAAGCGCATGCGCCCCCTGCTCACCTATGCGACCGGCCAAGCCATCGGCGCCAACGCCGATCTGCTCGACGGTCCCGCCTGCGCGGTCGAATTCATCCACGTCTATTCGCTGATCCACGACGATCTGCCGGCAATGGACGACGACGACCTGCGCCGCGGCAAGCCGACCTGCCACAAGGCCTATGACGAGGCCACGGCGATACTTGCCGGCGACGGCCTGCAGGCCCTGGCTTTCCATGTGCTCGCCCAGGACCCCAGCATCGCCGTGCCGGCGGAAAACCGCCTCGCCATGGTCGAAACCCTGTCGCAAGCCAGCGGCCCGGCCGGCATGGTCGGCGGCCAGGCGATCGACCTGGATTCGGTGGGCAAGAAACTGGACCTTCCGGATCTGGAGAACATGCACATCCGCAAGACCGGCGCCCTGATCCGCGCCAGCGTTCGGCTGGCCTGCCTGACCCGTCCCGGCCTGCCGGCCGAGCAAGCCGGCCGCCTGGACCACTACGCCAAGTGCATCGGCCTCGCCTTCCAAATCCAGGACGACATCCTCGACGAGGAAAGCGACACCCAGACCTTGGGGAAAACCCAGGGCAAGGACCGCGGCCACAACAAGCCCAACTACCCGGCCCTGCTGGGACTCGGCGGCGCCAAGGAGAAAGCGCTGGAAATGCACGAAGCCGCACTGGAAAGCCTGGCCGGCTTCGGTCCCGAGGCCGATCTGTTGCGCGAACTTTCCCGATTCATCATCCAACGGCAGAGCTAGAGGCAAACCGTGGTTTCCTTGAAAGGCGGGGACCGCGGTTACATAATTCCCGAGTAACCTACTTTACTTATTTTCAAGTCTGGACAGCCGAAGCCTCCGCCCGGACCGAGCAACCTGGAACGCGATTACATGACCGAAACCACAAGATATGCCCTTCTCGAAGCGGCAGACAATCCCGCCGCACTGCGCAACCTGCCGGAAGACAGGCTGCCTGAGCTCGCCGAAGAACTGCGGGGCTATCTCCTGGAGAGCGTGAGCCAGTCGGGCGGCCACCTGGCCGCGGGGCTCGGGACGGTGGAATTGACCATCGCGCTGCATTACGTCTTCAACACCCCCGAAGACAAACTGGTCTGGGACGTCGGACATCAGGCCTATCCGCACAAGATATTGACCGGACGCCGCGCCCGGCTCCCGACCATCCGCAAGAAGGACGGCCTGTCGGCCTTCCCCAACCGGGCGGAGAGCCCTTACGACTGCTTCGGCGTCGGCCATTCCAGCACCTCGATCAGCGCCGCCCTCGGCATGGCCATCGCTGCCGGGCTGGACCGGCGGCCCAGCCATGCGGTGGCGATCATCGGCGATGGAGGACTCACCGGCGGCATGGCCTTCGAGGCGCTCAACCATGCCGGAACCCTGGACGCGAACCTCCTGATCATCCTCAACGACAACGAAATGTCGATCTCGCCAAACGTCGGCGCGCTCAACAACTATTTGGCGAAGATTCTGAGCGGAAAGTTCTATTCGTCGGTCCGCGAAGGCGGCAAGCACCTCCTGGGCCGCCACATGCCCGGCGTCTGGGAGCTGGCGCGCCGGGCGGAAGAACATGTCAAGGGCATGGTGGCGCCCGGTACTTTGTTCGAAGAACTGGGCTTCAATTATTTCGGGCCGATCGACGGCCATGATCTGGACACCTTGATCACCACCCTGCGCAATCTGCGCGACCAAAAAGGCCCCCGCTTCCTGCACGTCGTGACCCGCAAGGGCAAGGGCTACGCGCCGGCGGAAAAAGACCCCGTCGCCTACCACGGCGTCGGCGCGTTCGACCTGGACGCCGACGAACTGCCCAAGTCCAAACCGGGGACACCGACCTACACGGAAGTATTCGGCCAATGGCTATGCGACATGGCCGCGCGGGACAGGCGTCTGCTAGGGATCACTCCGGCGATGCGCGAGGGTTCGGGCCTGTTCGAGTTTTCCCAGCGCTTCCCGGAACGCTACTTCGACGTCGGCATCGCCGAGCAGCATGCCGTGACGCTCGCCGCGGGCCTGGCCTGCGAAGGCTACCGGCCGGTGGTGGCCATCTATTCCACCTTCCTGCAGCGCGCCTATGACCAGCTGGTGCACGACGTCGCCCTGCAGAACCTGCCTGTGTTGTTCGCGATCGACCGCGCCGGCCTGGTCGGCCCGGATGGCCCAACCCATGCCGGCAGCTTCGACCTGAGCTTCATGCGCTGCATTCCCAACATGCTGATCATGACACCGGCGGACGAAAACGAATGCCGGCAGATGCTCTATACCGGCTTCCTCCACGACGGGCCGGCGGCTGTCCGCTATCCACGAGGCAGGGGACCCGGCGTCAAGCCCGAGGAGGCCATGACCGCGATTCCCCTCGGCAAGGGCGAAGTGCGTCTCTGCGGCAAAGGCACCGCCATCCTGGCCTTCGGCGCGACCTTGGCGGCCGCGCTCGCGGTCGGCGAAAAACTCGGCGCCACCGTCGTCAACATGCGCTTCGTGAAACCGCTCGACGAGGCGCTGATCCTGGAGCTGGCCGGCACCCACGACCACATTGTCACCGTCGAGGAAAACGCCGTCGCGGGCGGCGCGGGCAGTGCGGTCAGTGAATTCCTCGCAGCCCAGCGCTGCCGGATTCCGATCTGCCAGATCGGGCTGAAGGACGAATTCCTCGACCAGGGCAGCCGGGAGGAACTCCTGGCCATCGCCGGGCTGGACCAGGCTGGCATCGCCCGATCGATCGATGCCTTCCTTCAGGCCACGGCTTCCACCGAAAAATCCCAGCGCGCCCGCCGCTCGGGCAAGAGCAAGCCCTGATGGACAAACTGCGCTCCCACATCCGCGACATCCCGGACTTCCCGAAACCAGGCATCCTGTTCCGCGATATCACGCCCCTGGTCAAAGACCCGGCGGCGATGAGATTCGCGATCCACCAGCTCATCCACCCCTTCATCGGCGATAACATCACCGCCGTGGCTGGCATGGAGGCGCGGGGCTTTATCTTCGGCGCGCTGGCGGCCTGGGAGCTGGGGGTCGGCTTCGTGCCCCTGCGCAAGCCGGGCAAACTCCCCTACAACGTCCAGGCCATCGACTATGACCTGGAGTACGGCTCGGCCCGCCTGGAGGTACACCTGGATGCGCTAGGGGTTGGCGACCGCGTGCTGATGGTCGACGATCTGCTGGCCACCGGCGGCACGGCCCGCGCCAGTTGCTCACTGGTGGAAAACCTGGGGGCCGAAGTCGCGGCCTGCGCTTTCGTGGTCGAACTCGATGCACTCGAAGGACGGCAGGCTTTGAATGGCCGCCGCGTGCATTCACTGCTGCATTACTGACGCTCTCCGTTGCCCTCGGGCGCAAAAAAGCCGGCCTCAAAGCCGGCTTTTTTGCTTGCGCCTCACCCTGGCTGGACTATTCGACTGCTTCGATGCGGGTCGCCGGACGCACCTTGACGGGAACTGAACCAGGCGCCTCGGTCTCGTATTCCGGCTTCGGCTCCGGCGCCATGTCTCCTGTCGTCTTCGGCCCGAACAGGGCGACCCAGGCCGCTTTCCAGGGACGGTGCATGGCGTCTTCCACCGCGCTGGCCTCGTAGCCGCAATGCGCCATGCAGTTGGCGCATTTCGGATTTTTCGAATTGCCGTACTTGTGCCAGGGCGTTTCGTCCATCAAGGCCCGGAAGGAAGGCGCATAGCCCTCGTCCACCAGCAGGTAGCACGGCTTCTGCCAGCCGAAGATGTTTCGGGTCGGATTACCCCAGGGCGTGCAGTTGTAACTCTGGTTGCCCGCCAGGAAATCGAGGTACAGCCCCGAATGGTTCAAACGCCAGCCGCGCCCGCGGCCCAGCTTGAATACTTTGCGGAACAGCTCCTTGCTGTCCCGCATCCGGATGAAGATGTTCTGCTGCGGCGCGTGCTCGTAGCTGAAACCCGGCGCGATGGTCACGCCTTCGACGCCCAAGCGCTTGGTATGGTCCAGGAACTCGGCCACCTCCTCCGGCGACTCGCCCTGAAACAGGGTGCAGTTGATGGTCACGCGAAAACCGCGGGCGATCGCCATCTCGACGGCTTCGACAGCCCGGTCGAACACGCCGGTCTGGCAGACCGACGCATCATGCCTGTCGCGGTTGCCGTCAAGGTGGATCGACAGCGTCAGAAACGGGGAAGGCTGGTAATCGTCGATCCGCTTCTTGAGCAGCAGCGCGTTGGTGCACAGATAAACGTATTTCTTGCGCTCGATGATGCCGCGCACGATCTCGGGCAATTCCTTGTGGAGCAGCGGCTCGCCCCCGGCGATGGACACGATGGGCGCACCGCACTCGTCCACGGCCTGGAGCGACTCTTCGACGCTCAAGCGTCGATTCAATATCTCGTCCGGATAATCGATCTTCCCGCACCCGGCGCAAGCCAGGTTGCAGCGGAACAACGGTTCGAGCATCAGCACCAGAGGATAGCGCTTGACCCCGAAAATTTTCTGTTTGAGCAGATACTTTGCGACGGTCAGTTGTTGACGCAGTGGAACGCCCATTCGTTTCTCCTCGATTCTATAGCTGGCGACGGGATGGCTTGAGACAACCGCCCCGACAGTCGGTTCATATCGGCCCAAAGGCACACCGGCCAAACCATTGCCTGATAGCCGCCCATGAGACGTTGCGGGACATTTTCCCAGTCTGGCACTAGGGATTGAGCCCGGATTGTAACAACGATCCTTATTTCTTGTTTAAAAAAAGGCTTGCGGCATTCCCTTTGAATGGGTACGCATGCTAGCATCCAGTTGCATATTACTCAACTCATCTTTGATAAAAAAACAACAGAACTTGACTCGATCGCCCGAATCAGTAGACTTTCAACCCTTTTACAAGGAGTTAGCCACGGTGGCCGACTCGAGCTCCAGCAACCGACGCCTATCCCGATGAGCGGAACATCCCCCTCGCAACCTGCGATGCACGAGAACATGTCGGACGACGAGTTCCAGGCCTATTTTCTGGACGGGGTGTCGCGCACTTTCGCCCTGACGATCCCGCGGCTGCCGGAAAATCTGGCCCGGCCGGTATCCAACGGCTACCTGTTGTGCCGGATCGTCGACACCATCGAGGACGAGGTGACACTCGGCTCGGCGCAGAAGAGACGGTATTGCGAGCGCTTCGCGCAGGTCGTTGCCGGTCATGCCCCGGCCGCACCCCTCGCCGACGAGCTTTTTCCGCTGCTCTCGGAACAGACCTTGGCCTCTGAAAGGGAACTGGTCGCCGCCATTCCGCGCGTCATCCGCATTACTCACGGCTTCGCTCCGCCCCAGCAGGAGGCATTGGCCGAGTGCGTGGCCACGATGTCGAGGGGAATGGCCGAGTTTCAGGACAAAGACCTAAGCCACGGTCTCAAAGACCTGCGGCAGATGGGTGATTATTGCTATTACGTCGCCGGCGTGGTTGGCGAAATGCTGACCCGATTGTTCTGCCATTATTCGCCGGAAATCGCCGCGCACCGGAGCCGGCTCATGGAACTCGCGGTATCGTTCGGACAGGGCCTGCAGATGACCAACATCCTCAAGGATCTGTGGGACGACCATTCGCGCGGCGTCTGCTGGCTTCCGCAGGACGTGTTTTCGGATTGCGGCTTCGCGCTGTCCGAATTGCGTCCCGGCCACAACAATCCAGATTTCGTCCGCGGCTTCGACCGGCTGATCGGGGTGGCACATGCGCATCTGCGCAACGCGCTGGATTATACGTTGCTGATCCCGAGCCATGAAACCGGCATCCGCGAATTCTGCCTGTGGGCCCTGGGCATGGCGGTGCTCACCCTGCGCAAGATCCACGGCAACCTTTATTTCAGCGACTCCAGCCAAGTCAAGATCACGCGGCGGGCGGTCAAGGCGACGATACTCGCCTCCCGCCTGACCCGCGGCAACGACACCTTGCTGAAGATGACCTTCCGGCTCGCCGGACTCGGCCTGCCCGCCGCGACTCCGGCCGCCGTACTGCAGCCCAGGCCCATTGACATCTGAAACACGCCCCGAACCTCCAGGAAACATCGCCCATGTTGAGAGAAGCGACCGTCATATCGAACCTCGAACCGCCGCTGACCGCCTCATACGTCGAGTCTCCTCTCGATGCGGCGATCCGGCGGGCCAAAGATCATTTGCTGAGCCTGCAACACCAGGAAGGCTATTGGGTATTCGAGCTGGAAGCCGACTGTACCATCCCTGCCGAATACATCCTGATGATGCACTTCATGGATGAAATCGACGAAAAGCTGCAAGCCCGAATCGCCAACTATCTGCGCGCCCACCAGAGCGCCGACGGCAGCTATCCGCTATTCCAGGGCGGCGCAGGCGACATCAGCTGCACCGTCAAGGTCTACTACGCCCTCAAGCTGGCCGGCGATCCGATCGACGCCCCCCACATGACGAAGGCTAGGGAGTGGATTCTCGCCCAGGGTGGCGCTGCGCGCTCCAATGTGTTCACGCGCATCATGCTCGCCATGTTCGAACAGATTCCCTGGCGCGGCATCCCCTTCATCCCGGTGGAAATCATGCTGCTGCCCAAATGGTTTCCGTTCCACCTGGACAAGGTGTCGTACTGGTCGCGCACGGTCATGGTGCCGCTGTTCATCCTGTGCAGCCACAAGGTGACCGCCCGCAACCCGACCAAGACCCAAATCCGCGAACTATTCACGGTAGACCCGCAACGGGAGCGCCATTATTTCGACCATGTCCGGACGCCGCTCGGCAAGGCCATCCTCGGCCTGGAACGTTTTGGCCGAATGCTTGAGCCGCTGATCCCGAGCGCCGTGCGCAAGAAGGCGACCCAGAAGGCTTTCGAGTGGTTTACGGTGCGGCTCAACGGCGTCGACGGACTGGGCGCGATTTTCCCGGCCATGGTCAACGCCTACGAGGCGCTGGATTTCCTCGGCGTGCCGCCCGACGACGAGCGCCGCCGGATCGCCCGCGAGTCCATCGAGCGGCTGCTCGTGTTCCAGGGCGAGAGCGCCTACTGCCAGCCCTGCGTCTCGCCGATCTGGGATACCGCCCTGACCGCCCTGACCTTGCAGGAAGTGGCGCGCCATACCGCCGATCTCCAGCTCGATGCGGCACTGCACAAGGGGCTGCAATGGCTGGCCTCGAAGCAGATCGACAAGGATGCGCCCGGCGACTGGCGGGTGAACCGGCCGAACCTGGAAGGCGGCGGCTGGGCATTCCAGTTCGGCAACGACTACTACCCGGACGTCGACGACAGCGCCGTCGTGGCCCATGCGCTGCAGGGTTCCGGTGATCCGCGCTTCGACGAAACCCTGCGCCTGGCGGCCAACTGGATCGCCGGCATGCAGTCCAGCAACGGCGGCTTCGGCGCCTTCGACGCCGACAACACTTACTACTATCTCAACTCCATTCCCTTCGCCGACCACGGCGCCCTGCTCGACCCGCCGACGGCCGACGTCAGCGCCCGCTGCGCCATGTTCCTCGCCAAACGGGTCGACCGGCAGCCGGAGCTGCGTCCCGCGCTGGACCGCACGATCGCCTACCTGCGCCGGGAACAGGAAGCCGACGGCTCCTGGTTCGGCCGCTGGGGCACCAACTACATCTACGGTACGTGGTCCGTGCTGTTGGCCTACGAGGCGGCCGGCATTCCGAACGACGATCCGAGCGTGCGCCGCGCGGTGGCTTGGCTCAAGAGCGTCCAGCGCGAGGATGGCGGCTGGGGCGAGGACAATTTCAGCTATCACGATACTTCGTATCGGGGGAGTTTCCACACCAGTACGGCATTCCAGACCGGCTTCGCACTGATCGCGCTGATCGCGGCGGGCGAGGCCCTATCGCCCGAAGTCCAGGCCGGCGTGGACTATCTGCTCCGGCAGCAGCGGGCCGACGGCTTCTGGAACGACGAATGCTTCACCGCACCGGGCTTCCCGCGGGTGTTCTATCTCAAATATCACGGCTACGACAAATTCTTCCCGCTGTGGGCGCTGGCTCGTTACCGTAACGAACGCTACGCCCGGGCGTGACTCGGATCGGTCTGGTCGTCGCCCTGCCGGCCGAATGTCGAACGCTGACGCGGCGCCGGCCGCGCCGCGGTGAACCGGTTGCCGTCAGTGACACCCTCCACCTCTGCCTGTCCGGCAGCGGGCCCGATAATGCGGAAAAGGCCGCGCACCGGCTGGCGGCGGAAGGCTGTAACGCCCTGATCAGCTGGGGTTGTGCCGGCGCTCTGCGGGGACATCTGGCTTCCGGCGATCTCGTCCTGCCCACCGAAATCGCGTGTGCCGACGGCACGGTGTTGCCTACGCATCCCGACTGGCACCGAGGAGCGCTGCGGTACGCGGAAACCCTCCCGTGCAAATTGTCCACCGGACGGCTGGCTGCAAGCGACGGCGTCATCCACGGCCGCGACGCCAAGCGGGCGCTGGCGGCCACCACCGGCGCCGACGCCGTCGACATGGAAAGCGGCGCCATCGCCCGCACCGCAACGGCGCTGAAGCTGCCGGTACTGGTGATCCGCGCCATCGCCGACGACGCCGCGACGGCGATTCCCCGCAGCGTGCTCGATGCGCTCGACCCGCACGGCAATACCCGGCTTCCGCGGCTCATGGCCCATCTGGCCCGGCGGCCTTCGGAAATTCCCGACTTGATTCGGCTGGCTCTGGCTTTCAGGGCGGCATCGGCAACCCTGCGCGCGATGAGGCCCCATCTGCACGCGCCCGGAAAATTCTGACTTGAGCAATGTCCAAAGGAAAACAGACCGTCACGCCGGAAGCCCGGGCAAGTTTTCTCATCCGCCTGATGCACGGCTGGGAAGCCAGGGTTCTGAGCCATCCCTGGCTGGTCGTGTTCGTCGCGCTCGCCGCCTGCGGCCTGACGCTGCAATACACGATGAAAAACCTGACCGTGAACACCAACACGGCGGACACGATCTCGACGGAACTGCCGTTCCAGAAAAACAGGATCCGGTTCGAAACCGAATTCCCCCAGGACGTCTCCACCATCGTGCTGTTGGTCGAGGGCCGGACGCCAGAACAGGCTTCCGATGCCGTCGACGCGCTGCAGCAGAAGCTGGCCGGGCAACCGGCGACGATCGAGTCGGTCTATGTGCCCGACGGCGGCGACTTCTTCGCCCGCAACGGCCTCTTGTACCTGAGCCTGGAAGACCTGGAAAAGGTCAGCCAGGATCTTTCCGCCGCCCAGCCGTTCTTCGGAAGGCTGGCCGAGGACAACAGCCTCGACGGCTTCTTCGGCATCTACGTCCAGGCGCTGGATGCCAAGGAATCGGACCTTCCCGTGGAATTGGGCGCATTCACCCGCCGTCTCAATGAAGCGTTTCAAGCCGCCGTGGACAACCGTCCCTACCGTCTGTCCTGGCAACAGCTGATCATGGGGGAGAAGGACGGTCTTGGCATCACCAAGCGTTTCATCGTCATCCGGCCGAAACTCTTCTTCGAGGAGCTGATGCCGGCGGCAAGGGCCATAGCCACCATCGACGATGCCATCAACGAGATTCGCACCGATGCGTTGTCCGATGTCCAGGTGCGGAAGACGGGCGAAGTCGTCCTGGAACACGAGGAAATGCTGACGGTACAGGAGAGCGTCACCCTCGCCGGCGAGGCATCGGCGGTGCTGGTCTGCCTCACGCTATGGCTGGCCTACCGTTCGTTCAAGCTGATGTTCGCCACTTTCCTGACGCTGGGCATGGGCCTGGTGTTTTCCATGGGTTTCGCCACCTTCGCGATCGGCCAGCTCAACCTGATCTCGATCTCCTTCACCGTGCTGTTCATCGGCATGGGGGACGCTTATTCGTCCCATTTCTGCCTGCGTTACCGGGAACTCATCCTGCGGGGCATGCCGCAACGGGCCGCCCTGCGCGAAACCTTCGCGTCGACAGGCTCGGCGCTGCTCCTGTGCACGCTGACCGCGGCCATCGGCCTCTACGCATTCATCCCGACGGCCTATTCCGGCGTTGCCGAACTGGGCATCATCGCCGGCACCAGCATGTTCATCGCCCTGGCCACTACCTTCACGGTGCTGCCGGCGATCATGAACATCCTGCCCTACCAGCCCTCCCGCCGGGCCGCCCAGCACCGACCGCGCGCCCTGACTCGGGCGCTGCTTTCCAACTGGCCGATGCGCTATGCCGGACCGATCCGGATACTGACCCTGATCCTGGGAATCGCGGCCGGCGCCCTGCTGAGCCGGATCGTCATCGATTTCAACCCGATCAACCTGCGCGACCCGACCACCGAGTCGGTCAAGACTTTCAAGTATCTGCTGAAATCCCGCGACACCTCGCCGATGACGTTGGCTTCGCTCGCGGCCAACGAGGAGGACGCGCACGACCGGATTCGTAGGTTCGAGAGGCTGGCCTCCGTCGACAGCGTGCGCAGCATCTTCGATTTCGTCCCCGACCGGCAGGAGGAAAAACTGGCCACCATCGGCGATCTGGCCCTGGTGCTCGGACCTCAGTTGCAGAATTTCCCCGCCGCCGCTGCGGCGAAGCCGACTCTGCATACGCTGGAAAAACTGCACGTCGCGCTCCGCAAGCGGCTCGAAAAAAGCCCGGATCCCGACATCGTTGAACTCGACGGCACCCTTGAAAAACTCCTCGAGGATTTGCAGGCGCTGCCCCCTGAGGCGGCCCAACCCCGCCTCGATGCGCTCGAAAAAAGCGTTCTGGGCGGCCTGAGGAAAACCATCGCCAATCTGAACACCGGTCTCGAAGCGAGACCGATCACCCTGGACTCCCTGCCGGCGGACATCCGTGAGCGCTGGATCAGCAAGAACGGGCTTTACCGGCTGCAGATATTCCCCAGAAACGACCTCAACGACCTGGACAATCTGCGGGAATTCATCCGGGAGGCGCAGACGGTGGACCCCGACGTCACCGACCTGCCGGTGACCTATCTGGAGTCGATGAACGCCGTGATCGTCGCATTCGGGCAGGCTTTCGGCACGGCGCTTGCCGCGATCACCCTATTGCTGCTCCTGGTCCTGAGAAACATCAAGGATACGCTGCTGGTCCTGCTGCCCTTGCTGCTCGCCTCGCTGTTCACCGCAGCCGCGACGGTGCTCATCCACGTGCCCTTCAATTTCGCCAACATCATCGCCCTGCCGCTCCTGTTCGGCCTCGGCGTCGACAACGGCATCCACATGGCGCACCGGCTGCATTACCTGAAGTCCCAGCATGACGCCCTGCTGGATTCCAGCGAAGCCAAAGGCGTGTTCTATGGCGCCCTGACCACCGTGTTCAGCTTCGCCAGCCTCGCCTTCACCCCGCATCCCGGCATGTCGTCCATGGGCATACTGCTGGCGATCGGCCTGATGCTGTCGCTGGTGTGCGCGCTGGTGGTACTGCCCGCTTTCGCCGCCCGCCGGGTCAAGGCCGGACGGGCTTAGTGTAGAATGCGAAATTTGACCATTTACGAAACCAGAGGTTGTTGATGTCGAGTCGTATTGCCGACCTGCTGAGGGATCGGAGAGGCGAAAATTTCGATCTGCACGAGAAACATCTCAACACCCAGATGGTCCGGGTATTGAAGACGATCGGGTACGACCGGGTGTACGTCCGGGCACAAGGCCCCTACTTGTACGATGACAAGGACCAGGCGTACCTGGACCTTCTCAGCGGCTTCGGCGTGTTCGCCCTGGGCCGCAACCATCCCAAGGTGGTCGAGGCGCTCAAGGACGTGCTGGATGCCCAGCTTCCCGATCTGGTCCAGATGGACGTATCGCTCCTGAGCGGCCTGCTGTCGGAAAAGATCCTACAGCGCTGCCCCGGCGATCTGTCGCGGATGTTCTACTGCAACTCCGGCGCCGAGGCGGTGGAAGCGGCCATCAAGTTCGCCCGCTACACCACCAAGCGGGAAAAAATCGTGTATTGCGAGCACGGCTTCCACGGCCTCACCCTCGGCGCGCTGTCGCTGAACGGCGAACAGGTGTTCCGCGACGGCTTCGGTCCATTGCTGCCGGCCTGCATCGCCGTGCCGTTCAACGACCTGGGTGCCCTCGAAGCAGCCCTGCGCCACGGCGACGTGGCCGCCTTCATCGTCGAGCCGATCCAGGGCAAGGGCGTCAACCTGCCCGACGACGACTACCTGGCCGAGGCCGCCCGCTTGTGCCGGAAGCACGGCACGCTATTCGTCGCGGACGAGATCCAGACCGGCATCGGCCGCACCGGGAAATTCTGGGCCATCGAACACTGGGGCGTCGAACCCGACATGATCCTGATGGCCAAGGCGCTCTCCGGCGGGTTCATCCCGGTCGGCGCCGTCGCCATGAAGAAGCCCATCATGGAAGCCGTGTTCAACCGGATGGATCGCGCCGTGGTGCACGGCTCCACGTTTTCCAAGAACAACATGGCGATGGCGGCCGGCATCGCCACTCTCGACGTCATCGACGAGGAAGGCCTGGTCGAAAATGCGGCGCGGATCGGCGACCGGATCACTTCCGGAATCAGGGCGATGGCCGACCGTTACGAGCTGCTGCATGCGGTGCGCGGCAAAGGCATGATGATCGCGGTCGAGTTCGGCGCCCCCCGCAGCTTTTCGCTCAAGGCCGCCTGGAGCCTGCTGGAAACCGCCAACAAGGGGCTGTTCAGCCAGATGATCACCATTCCGCTGTTCAAGACTCACCGCATTCTGAGCCAGGTGGCGGGGCATGGCATGAACGTGGTCAAGTTCCTGCCACCGCTGGTGATCGGCCAGAAGGACGCCGACTGGATACTCCAGGCCATGGATGCGGTCATCGCCGATTGCCACAAGGTCCCCGGCGCCATCTGGGACCTGGGCAAGAACCTGACCAGCCACGCCCTGAAAGCCAAGGCCGGCTGACCCTTCACCTACACACGCCAGGTAGCCATGTTCCCACGTACCATCAAACGATCCGGACGGCTCATGCCGGCGGTCGCCCTGTGCCTGCTCGCGCTCACTCCCAAGGCCTGGAGCCATGCCGTCGTCACCGAATCCTCGCTGACCAGCCACCCGGTGAAGGCCAACCATCCGACCAAGGTGGTGCTGTTTTTCAACTCCGGGGTCGAACTCGCCCTGTCGCGGGTCTTTCTGGTCAGCAAGGGCGACGTGTTCCACCCGGTCAACATCGCCAACGGCAAGAAGGCGGGCGAGATGCTGGTCGATATCCCCCCGCTGGAACCCGGCGATTATGCGCTGAAATACAAGGTGTTCGCGGCAGACGGCCACTTCACCGAAAACGTGATCCGGTTCCGCGTCGACAACCCCTAGTTCGAGGTCGTACAACACATGTTCCTACAAGGCCTGGCCAATTTCATCGATGATTTCCTCGGCGGCTTGATGCTCATCAGCTATGCGCTGATCGTCGGCAGCCTGATCTGGGCGGCCTGGATTCTGCGGATTTGGGACAGATCCTCGGCCGGCGTCAGCGCGCCGGAACCGGTGGTCGCCATCTGTGTCCGCATACTGAAAGGCGGCGCGATCACGCTGGCCGCCATGCAAGGCACCAAGCTATTGATCAAGGGCCTGCTGCTCGCCGCGACGCTCGGCGATTTCCCTCTCGGCGCCTACCTGGGCACGGTGCAGTTCATCGCCGGCCTGCTTCGCTTCGTTCTCTCGTGCGGGTTCGTCTACCTGGCGGTGCAGCTCAGCGCCGCGCCCCACAACCGCCCCGCCTGGAACACCGCGGCCGTCCTGACCGTGCCGCTGGTGATCAGCGGCGCCTGGCTGGTCCATGGCGTCGGGCGTTTCGAGCACCGCGAACAACTCATGGTCATGACGGTAATCCACCAGCTGGCCGCCGCGGTCTGGTTCGGCGGCGTCGCCCAGCTTCTGTTTCTGTGGCATACCCGGCGATCGGAGCAGGCGGCGCACCACTTCTGGCCGCTGGCGATCACGCGCTTCGGCTGGCTGGGCGCAGCCTCCGTGCTGCTGCTGCTTTCCACCGGCCTGCCTCTGGCCGTCGAATACATCGGCTCGCTGGACGGGCTGTTCGGCACCGGTTACGGCGCCCTAGTGGCGACCAAGGTTGCGCTGATGGGCGGCGCGCTCTATTTCGCCTACCGCAACCACAAGGCGGGGAAGGAATGGAAGCTGCGTGGTGCCTCGGCCGACCTGACCGGCAAAGTGCCCTATTTCATCGAGGCCGAGACCTTCGTCCTGGTGGGCGTGCTGTTCGTCGCCGCGACGCTGTCTTCCCAGCCGCCATCGGTGGACATCAAGGACACCACCGCGACCGTCTCCGAGGTGGCCTACATGTTCGCGCCGCGCCTGCCGAAAATCAGCTCACCGACGCACGAGCAGCTTCTGGCCGGGGAAGCGGGCCGAGTCGCCGTGGTGGACAAAGTCCCGTCGGTCGCCGCCACCGAGTGGTCGGACTACAACCACAACATCTCCGGCATTTTTCTCACCGGCATGTGCCTGGTGGCGATGCTGTCCTACACGGGGCGTTTCCGCTGGACACACTATTGGCCGGTGGGCTTCATCGGATTGAGCATCTTCCTGTTCTTCCGCAGCGATGCGGAAACCTGGCCGCTCGGTCCCATCGGCTTTTGGGAGAGCACTTTCGGCAACGGCGAGGTGTTCCAGCACCGCATCGCGACACTGCTGGCGTTTCTGCTCGGGGTCCTCGAACTGCGCGCCCGGACCCGGCCCGATGCGGATCGGCTACGCTACATGTTCCCGGTGCTGAGCGCGTTCGGCGGCATCCTGCTGCTGACCCACTCGCACGCGGAGTTCGAGCTCAAGAGCGAATATCTGATCCAGTCGACGCACACCGCGATGGGTTTGCTGGCGGTCGTCGTCGCCAGTGGACGCTGGCTGGAACTGAGGCTGGCAGCGGCGCCCGCGTCCTCTTCGAGGACCGCAGGCGGGTTCGACGAAGGGCACGTCGCCGGCTTCCTGTCGATCCTGGCCATGTTCATCATCGGCAACTTCCTGATGTTCTATCGGGAACCGCTGTACTGAAAGCCCGTTTCGACAGACGCAAAAAAAAAGGCATCCCGCGGGATGCCTTTTTTGTTGCCCATTTTCCGTAATGGCCTCAGCTCTTGGAGTTATTGTCGTTGTTGGCGTAGTCCGTAATTTTCTGGGTCAGCTTGGTCATCAGTACATCGAAGCCTTCACGGTCGATGACGCTGGTGTACTGGGCCTTTTTCAGCGCCAAATCGCTGATGCCATCGACGACGATGTTGATGATCTCCCACTTCCCGTCGAACTGATTGACCATGTAATCGAACTTCACGGGAGTCTCCTTGGGAATCACCATTTTGTAGCGGACGACCACACGGTCGGGTTTGACCACCTGATCCGAATCGTACTGGAACTGTTCGCCGCCATAGCTGTTGAACTGGGCGGCGTAGGTGGCGATGCTCAGTTCCGTGAGCTTTTTCACGAATTCCCGCTTCTGCTCGTCGCTCAGCGTCTTCCAGTGCGAACCCAAGGCGATCTGGGCCACGGCTTCGAACTGGAAAACCTCTCGCACCACGGGGTCAAGTTTCTTGTAACGTCCTTGATAACCCAGTTGTTTTGCATTTTTCATCACATCGATGAGCGCGCCGTTCAATTTGTCCACCACCATGCGCGCAGCTTCCGTGCCGGTGTCGGCCGTGGCGACCCTTCCCGCCGATAGCATCAAGGCCAGCGCCAGCCCGCCAAGAATTCGTAACAACATGTGATTCCTCACCATAGGCATATTTGCAACAAAATATACCATAACACCCACAGTCTCCGAATCAGTTTCGAATCCCATGACGGCGTCCGATGGCCTCCGAAGAGGCATTCCCTATTCAGAACGGCCGGAAAAAATCGGAAAGGGCTAAGGCCCAGGACGATGGGCGATCCACGGATGAATCGCGCCATGAGGACAACTGGACGCGGCTTATTGCCGCTGTAAGCGCAGGGAATTCAACACCACGGACACCGAGCTGAACGCCATGGCGCCCGCCGCGATCATCGGGCTCAACCGCCCCATGACTGCGAGCGGGATGGCGATCGTATTGTAGCCGAACGCCCAGGCAAGATTCTGATGGACGACCCGCAGTGTGAACTGGCTGAGCGCCATGCCGTCCGCGACCCGGCTGATATCGCCCTGGCTGATGATCATGTCGGCGGTCTGGATCGCCACGTCGGTGCCGCTACCTATGGCGAAACTCACGTCGGCCGCGGCCAGCGCGGGCGCATCGTTGACGCCGTCGCCGATCATGCCCACCCGTTCTCCCTGCTCCTGCAGGGCGCGAATGATCTCCAGCTTCTGCTCGGGCCGGGCACGGGCCGTCACCTCGGCAATGCCCACCTGCTGCGCGATGTGTTGCGCGGCCGCCTCCACGTCGCCGGTCACCATCAGCGTGCGGACGTTCAGGTCCTGCAGCCTTTCGATGGCAGTCCGCGCGAGTTCACGGGGGCGGTCGGCAATGCCGAAAACCGCCGCGAGCTTGCCGTCCAGCGCCATGAAAACCGGCGTCTTGCCTTGCTCGGCCAGGCTCGAAGCCGCCTGCAGGGCAGCGGCAAGGTCGATGCCGGCCTCCGCCAGCCATTCGGCATTGCCTATCAGTACCTCACGGCGATCAATCCGGGCCCGGATCCCCCGTCCCGGCACACTGTCGAATTCTTGGGAAACCAGGGAATCGGCGCCGGCCTCCTGTGCCTTGCGCACGATGGCTCGCGCCAGGAAATGTTCGGAGTCGATTTCCGCCGCCGCCGCCAGGCCGAGCAAGCGGGGTTCTCCGAGCCGCGAAAACCGGACGATGTCGGTGACTTCGGGCTTGCCCTCGGTGATGGTGCCGGTCTTGTCGAACACGACGGCGGTCAGCTTCGACGCCATCTCCAGGCTTTCGCCATTGCGGATGAAAATGCCCTTGCGGGCAGCCTGTCCCGTTCCCACCATGATGGCTGCCGGCGTCGCCAGCCCGAGCGCGCAGGGACAGGCGATCAGCAGTACCGCGATGGCGTTGGCGAATGCTCTGGCAACCGGGGCGCCAAGCCAGGTCCAGCCGATGAACGTGCCGGCCGAAATCACCAGCACCGTCGGCACGAACACCGCCGACACCCGATCCACGGTCTTCTGGATCGGAAGTTTCGACGACTGCGCCTGTCCCACCATGTGGATGATGCCGGCCAGCACCGTATCCTCCCCGACCGCCGTGACCCTCACCTGGAGCGCCCCGGTGCCATTGACGCAGCCGCCGATCACCCGGTCGCCGGGCCGCTTGATCACGGGAACGCTTTCACCGGTCACCATGGATTCGTCGACGCCGGACGTGCCGGCAAGCACTTCGCCGTCCGTCGGCAAACGGTCGCCCGGACGCACGCGCACCACCTCGCCCACCTTCAGGGATTCGACGGGCACTTCGAATTCCTCGCCGTCCCTGAGGAGGGTGGCGGTGGCGGGTTGCAGGTCGAGCAGGCGCCGGATCGCTTCATGGGCACGGCCGCGGGTGGTTTCCTCCAGATAGCGGCCGTACAGCACGAAACTCACGATGGCGGCGGCGGCCTCGAAATAAAGTTCACCGCGCCGAGTCAGCAAGGCCGCGACGCTGGAACCATAGGCGGCACCGACCCCCAATGCCACCAGCGAATCCATGTTGGCGGTCCCCTGGGCCGCCAGTCTCCATGCCTTGGAGAAAAAAGAGCGGCCGCTGCCGAGTACCACCGGCGTCGTCAGGATGGCGCTCAGCCAAGCCCAGACGCGGCCGTGCGGCATGACCATGCCGAGCACCACGACGGGGGCGCTGAGCAGCGCCGATACCAGAGCCTGGCGGCGCGCCTGCCGCAGACGCTCGGCTTCCCGTGCCACCATGAGTTTGCGCTGGACGATGCTGTCGGCCGCCTGCGCCCGATAACCGATCCGCGCGATGGCGGCCATGACGGCGTCGCGGCTGAGGACGGCCCGGACAGTGGCGGTTTCCGTGGCGAAATTGACGGAGACGTCGCGGATGCCCGGCTGCCGTTTCAACATCATCTCGATGAGCAGCGCGCAGGACACGCAGGTCATCCCTTCGATCGCGAACTGCCACTCGCGCACCGGCCCCCCCTCACTGCCGGCGCCGCCGAGCGCCTCCGGCGCCTGCTTGCGGCGCCCCAGGCTCGCGATCAGGTGATCCGCCACCTGCAGCAGGTTCGCGCGCGGCAGTTGATCCGGGTTGAAGCGGATCGCCACCGAACCGAGGTCCGCCGCGACGCGTACCGACCGCACCCCGGAGTGCTTGAGCAGCAGGATCTGCAACAGGTAGCAGCGTTCCGGATCCTTGCGCAGCGCCGGCGCCTGGATCCGGACGCGCCGCCGCAAGGCATGCACGACTTCGAGATGGGGCCAGGCATGGGCAAATGGCGCCGGCGTGGCGCGAGGGGTGGAAATCCCCGAACCCGCAACGTCAGACATTACGGGGACGCCGCGACCGGACCAGAAGGAAAATCATGTAGAACACCGCCATCCATTCATAGCGATAGCGAAGAGGCTGTCGGAGCCAGTGCTGGGTGATCAGGTGCCAATGCAGCTTGATGAGATAGAGCACCAGCACGTCGTTGAAAAATTCTATGAATCCTCTTTCCCGCGCCGGCGTCAGCAGCTTGGGCGAATTTTTCATGGTCCGCCGGGCGACGATTTTCATGGCCGCCAGGGTCTCGCCGGCCTCCTGCGCTTTTTGGCGCAGCCAACCGAGAGGCCGGCCCACCGAGACGCTCACGGCACCCTGAACCCGACCGGCCTGCCCGACGCCGGCATCGACCAGCTGGGCCAGCCGCCGCCCGATGGTCTTGAGGTCGCACACGGCGATGTCGAATCGTACCGAGAGCTTGCGGCTGCCCGGCGACAAGCTCACCCGGTAAACGCCGTCGAGTGCACGCAAAGCGGACTCGATTTGAGCGCGCGCCGAGGCCTCGCAGAGCTCCGCCGGCAGATCGAAACGCACATGGCCGGCACCGCTATAGCGCAAAATAATCTGTTTTTTCAGTGACATGGTCTCAAGACCTGACGATAGCGATCAGCCGGTACGTTTTTGCCCACCGTGTCAGGTATCACCGCGCTCGGAGCCTTCCTGGCGTTCCGCCAGCAGATCCTCGAGATTTTCCCTCTGCTGAAGGACGAAATCCTTGCCGCCCTCGGCGATGCTCATGGCCGAGCCGATGATCTCCTTGCGATATTTGTGAATGTAATAGCCTGCGGCCATGCCGAGGCCGAACAGCACCAGGGGATGGGTGAACACCCGCTTGAACAGCGAGCGGCCGGCATGCGTCCCCGCCGTCGCGGCGGCGCCTACCGCCGCCCCCTTGGCGACCGCGGCAACGTTGTGCGATGACTGGACCAGGTGGCGAGCGCCCTGCATTGCGCCGTGATTCATCATGCCCTCCATGCCGGCCATCATGGGCCCCATCCCATGCTCCATCGCCCTCGCCGCCCCCGCGCCCATTGCCGCTTCCGCCATCGTCTTCCCGCCGTGTACATGAGCCATGATCTAGTTCCTCGCTGACTGTGCCAAACATTCCGACGCCCCACCCATCGGAGCGATCGAGAGCCGACCCTGATTATCGGTCATTTGTTCGAATGAGGTAAATCCGGCCCTTCCGCGTGGCTGGCGGCAGCCTCGACGAGGATGTCGGCCTCGTGAAGCATCCTGTAAATGCCCTGGCAGCCTTCGCAGCAGAAGACCTTGAGCCCGCTGGTCGTATTCAGCGGAAAGCCCGGCGGAATCACGGGCAGACTGCACAAGTCACAAACACGCGGTTCGGTGTCCATCCATCGTCTCCTTGATGTCTCTTACGAAAAATCAATCAATCTAGGCAGATAATAAAAAGCTCCGCAGCGGTTTGCACGGCCTGCGGAGTCTACGCCGGCATGGCCGGCCGGAGGACGGAAATTCAGTGACAGCTGAAGCTGATGGTCGCAGCTTCGGCACCGTCGCCCGAGCCGCGAATGGCGCGGCTGGAAGCTTTCATGAGGGCGATTCGGAGAGCACCGGTCAGACTGGTTCCCAGGCCGACCTGAGTGGCAATCGCAGGCACCAGGATCAATGAAGCGAACGCGAGGCCGGTGCCGATCAACAGCGGTCCGATCGGCGCATCCTGCTTCCGCGCGCGGACCGTTTTCGGCTTTTCGATGGGTTTCACATGGGCTAGCTGGGAGTTTTTCATGTTCGCCTCGCTCTTGATGAGAATGAATGCTGCGACGAAACAATCTTTTTCAACATTCGTGCCCAGTGCTTAGCTGCTTGATTCACAAGCATCGGCGGTGCAGCCGCGGCGCGGGAACACGCGCAGGCATGGCGTATCACACAGGCTATCTGTGTGATATCACGCACTTTTGCGGCACGGTCCTTTCCCCCTTCTCACCAAGGCCCGAGGATCCGGCCGGATTTGACGCCGAACAAACTGGCAGAAAATCTGCACGCCTTATAATTTCCGAGGCCTCTTGGCTGTCCTCACACCTCGTCCGTACCACAACCCGATCGGAAACATGAACTCGACCAACGCAGCGAACCGACAGTCCATCGCGAGTCCTTCCGCCTGGCTCAGACGCCCGGGCGCGATTGTCCTGGGTATCTTAGGAGTCATCCTGATCCTCTTCCTGGACGAACGCATGGGCGCTCTGGCCCAGATGCCGACGCTCGGGCGCGACATGAACTACTGGCTGCTGTTTGTGACCGGTCTTCTGACCGGTTTCCATTGCGTCGGAATGTGCGGGGCGCTGGTGCTGGCCTATGCCACCCAACCCGGCAGCGGCGGCAAACCATCCCCCCTATCCCACCTGCTTTACGGCACGGGCAAGACCCTGTCCTACACGACCATCGGAGCGGTTTTCGGCCTGATCGGATCGATTTTTTCCTTTTCGCCGGTGCTTCGGGGAGCCATCGGCATCGCCGCCGGCCTGTTCCTGATCCTGTTCAGCTTGGGGATGCTGCGCTGGGTGCCGGCCTTGAGCCATTTCCAGATCAAGACCCCAGGCTTCCTGCTGCGTTTCATCGGCACACAGTCGAGGCAGTCCCACAGCCCTTTCGTCATCGGCCTGCTCAACGGCCTCATGATCATCTGCGGCCCGCTGCAAGCCATGTACATCATGGCCGCGGGCACCGGCAGCCCGGTCGAGGGCGCCCTCCTGATGTTCTTTTTCGGCCTGGGCACGCTGCCGGTGATGCTCAGCTTCGGCTGGTTCGCCGCGCTCATCTCGGCCGGCCTGAAACCCAAGCTGGTCCGGTTCTCCGGCGTCATCGTGCTGATCCTGGGGATACTGATGGTCAATCGCGGCCTCAAGGCCAGCGAAAGCGGATTCGATTTCCACTCCCTGCTGGTCGGGCTCTCCGGCTTCACCGAATCACGTTGGGGCTTCGTGCTCGCCACGCCCGACGCCCCCATGCCTCAGGACCTGTCCGGGATGCACCACAACCACTGAAGCGTCCTTCCGCAAGAGCAGGGAGTCGACCGGGCGAGAAGCAGCCTTCTCCCTGCGATTTTGAATCGGCCCGCCGGTGCCGCTAGAATCGGCAGATTCCACCTCGACTTCCTCCGGCGAACTTCCATCTTGCACGACACCGAATTCCAAACCCGCGCCGCCGAACTGATCGATGCGGGCCGCTTCATGGACAGCCGCGGCTGGGTTCCCGCCACCAGCGGCAACCTTTCCGCGCGCCTGAGCGACGGCCGAATCGCCATCACGGTTTCCGGCCGGCCTAAGGGCCGCCTGCTTCCCGAGGACATCATGCTGGTGGATGCCGAAGGCCGTTCGCTCGACGGCAGGAGGCCCTCGGCGGAGACCCTGCTGCACACCGGCATCTACCGGCGCTATCCGGATGCCGGTGCCGTGCTGCATCCGCACTCGCCGGCCGCCACCCTGCTGTCGCGGCTGGTCGCCGGTGAAGTGATCCTGGAGGACTACGAGCTGCTGAAGGCGCTGGCCGGCATCGACACTCACGAGACAAGGATCGCCGTGCCGATTTTCCCCAACGATCAGAACATCCCCCGCCTCGCCCTGAAAGTCGAGGAATACATCGAGATGCACGGCGACATCCTGGCCTACCTCATCGCCGGACACGGCTTCTACACTTGGGGAAAATCGGTCGCCGATGCGTTGCGGCATCTGGAAGCGCTGGAATTCCTCTTCGACCTGGAAACCCGCATGCACGGAGTCAACCGATGAGCCTTCTGACCATTCACCCCGAGTCCGGCACCTCCGCGCCGGAGATCATCCGCGACGGCGACACCATTGCGGAGCGGCTGGCTGAAATCGGCGTCCTGTTCGAGCGCTGGCGGGCGGGCCGGGCATTCGAACCGGATGCCGAGCAGGAAACGATCCTCGCGGCCTACGCCGATTCGGTCGAACGCTTGAAGGCGAAATACGGTTTCGAATCGGCCGACGTCATCAGCGTCGGCCCCGATCATCCGCAGAAGAAGGAATTGAGATCGCGCTTCCTGAGCGAGCACACCCACAGTGACTTCGAGGTGCGCTTCTTCGTCGAAGGCCGCGGCCTGTTCTATCTGCATCCCGGCGACCGGGTCTATGGCATCCTGTGCGAGCGGGGCGACCTGCTGAGCGTTCCGGCCAACGCCCGCCATTGGTTCGACATGGGCGCCGAACCCTGCCTGAAGTGCATCCGGCTGTTCACCACACCGGAAGGCTGGGTGGCGGATTTCACCGGCAGCGACATCGGCGAGCGGTTTCCCAAGCTCGAAGACTATCTGAAGGCTTTCGCATGATCCGGGCGATTCTCACCGACATCGAGGGCACGACCTCCTCCCTGTCCTTCGTGAAAGAAACGCTGTTTCCCTATGCCCGCGCCCGAATGGCGGATTTCGTCCGCAGCCGCGCCGGCGACGACACCGTCCGGGGCCTCCTCGCCGACGCCAGAGCGGCGGCAGGAGACGCTTCGTTGGACGATGAAGGCGTCATCGCCCAGCTCGTCCGCTGGATCGACGAAGACCGCAAGGTCACGCCGCTCAAGGCTATTCAGGGTCTGATCTGGGAGGAGGGCTACCGCAACGGCGATTTTTTCGGGCACGTGTACGAAGACGCCGTGCGACGGCTCAAAGCCTGGCATGAACAGGGCATCGGCCTGTATGTGTTCTCCTCCGGCTCGGTCCATGCCCAGCAACTGCTGTTCGGCCATACCCGCTTCGGCGATCTCAAGCCGCTGTTTTCCGGTTACTTCGACACCCGTATCGGCGCGAAGCAGGCGCCCGATGCCTACCGTGACATTGCCCGGCAAATGGGCCTGCCGCCGGAGGAAATCCTGTTCCTCTCGGATGTCGAAGGCGAGCTGAATGCCGCCAGGGAAGCGGGCTTCAAAACCTTCCTGCTGGTTCGGGAAGGCGGAGCGACGACGAGCGATCATCCCAATGGCCCGGACTTTGACGCCATCCAGCCGGAACTCTTCTAAACCTTCCGGAACCGCATGTTTTCCCCTCCGGACAGCCGGTTGAAACGGTCTCACAACATGTCAAGGGTTGATTTCGGGCATTCTTAGCGCTTACAGTTTGGCCTTTGCCCGATGTGTGTGCGGTCGATTGCGCCGGTTGGGCCACCAGGATGTCGCAAAAGCCACTGCCGACGGCTCCGCCGAAAACGAGCGGCAGCGGCTTTTTCCGCACCCTGTCATTACCGATGTTCCACTACCGATAGGGGTCATAATGGGATTCAATCCGTCCTTGCGCACGCCCATGCGCGCCTCCGAACCCAATCTCAGCCGCCGCAGTTTTCTCGCCCGGGTGGGCATCGCCGCAACCGGAGCCCTTCTCCTCCCCAGCTTCGACGCCCACGCGTACTCCCTGAGCCAAGAGCGCACTCTGTATCTCTATAACAAGCATACCGGCGAAGACATGACCCTGGTGTGCTGTCCGGAACAAAACTACGACCGCAGGACCCTGCGGCAGTTCAGCCACTTCCTCCGGGACCATCACGTCGACGAAAGCTATCCCATGGATCCGGGACTTATCGACATACTCTACGCGATCTCCGCGCTGACCCGCTCCAACGGCACCTTCGAAATCATTTCCGGCTATCGCGCCCCGGAAACCAACCGGATGCTGCGCAAGCACAGCCACGGTGTGGCGGAACACAGCCTGCACATGGAAGGTAAAGCGATCGATCTGCGGATGAGCGACGTCAGCACCCGGACGCTTCGCAAGACCGCCCTGGCGTTGCAGTATGGCGGCGTCGGCTATTACCGGCTTGCCGATTTCGTCCATCTGGACACTGGACGCATCCGCTCTTGGTAAGGTCTTCGGCTGGACAGGCCGGACTCGCTTGCGCACACTATGCGTGACCCAACGTACGGCCGCCGGCGCCCTGCTCAGCCAGCCGCGGGACGAGAGGGTTTGCTCACCTTTGGAATGGACACTCGTCAACGCATGAAAACCCTGCGCCTCCTCCTGCTGTGCCTGGCCCTCGTGACCGCCCAGAATTCCGCCGCCATGGGACCCAACACGCTGAAAGGGCCCATGAGCTTCATCGAAGTACTCAACGAAGTCCTGGTCATGCGGCCGGTCGGACTGGTGGCCACGATCGTCGGCACGGCGCTGTTCCTGGCCACCAGCCCCTTGACCGGCATTGCCTCGGCAGCCGAGCCCCACGATGCCTTCCGCAAGGCCGGTGATGCCCTGGTGGTAGGACCGGCGGCGTTTACTTTCTCCCGCCCGTTCGGCGTCTACGGCTACAACCCGAAAGGGGTCTATCCGGACCGCCGGCCGGACTGAGTGCGGAAATTCGCGGGCCATGGACCCTGACTTTTGGCACGAGCGCTGGCAGCAGAAGCAGACGGGCTTTCACCAGACACGAGTCAATCCGCTGCTCGAAACCTTCTGGCCTCGCTGCATGGGCGCGGCACGGCCGCGGGTTTTCGTTCCGCTGTGCGGAAAGTCCCTGGACATGATCTGGCTGCAAAACCTCGGACATCCGGTACTCGGGACCGAACTCAGCCCCCTTGCGGTCGACGAGTTCTTTCGGGAAAACGGCTTGTCGGCGGTCAAGACACCGCTCGGAAGCGGCTTCGTCCGTGCGGAGAGCGGCGATATAAGCTTGCTGTGCGGGAACCATTTCGACTTGACGCCGGACCTCGTCGGCAAGATCGGAGCGATCTACGACCGGGCAGCGTTGGTGGCGATGCCCCCGGAAATGCAGGGCCGTTACGCCGAGCAGGTCTTCCGGCTGCTGCCGGAAACCCCGCCCATGCTGCTCATTACGCTGGAATACGGCGCAGAGGAAATGAGCGGCCCGCCGTTCCCCGTCCCTGAGGAAACGGTGGTTCGCCTGTTCGGACAGGCCTACCGGATCGAGCTGCTGTCGGCGCGCGACGCGCTGGAAGGAAATCCGCAGCTGCGCGCCAAAGGACTGAGCCGCCTGACGGAAAAGGCCTTTTGGCTGCGGCCGAAGCTCCGGCCTGAACCCTAAACGCGGACTCAACGGCGCCCGCGGCCGCCCGAGCGAGGACCCTTGTCCAAAGCGACGTAGATCGTCTTGCCTTCGTAATCGGAACCGTCCAGCGCCTCGATGGCCTTCCGGGCCTCGTGTCCTTCCATGCTGACCGAAGCCGTACCGCGCGCCTTGCCGGTGAACAAGTCGCGGCTGAGCTGAAGCTCGAAAACCTTTCCGTAGCCGGTGAACAGTTCCTTGAGGCCCGCTTCGGTGGTTTGAGGGGGCAAATTTCTGACAAAAAGTTTCAACATGTGCTGGGCACCTTCATAAAGGGGTCGAGCGGAGCGCTGCGACAAAGCACAACGTTTCGCTGAGTGAAGAGGAAAAAACAGGCCGCTTGAAGCGGCCTGTTTTCGTCAGTAGCGGTGCGCGACGGGCTGATCGCCCGCACGCCATCCCGGCATAACGAGATGGTTGTTACAGAACCACGACGTTCTCGGCCTGCGGCCCTTTCTGTCCGGCGACCTCGGTGAAGCTCACCCGTTGGCCTTCTTTCAGGGTCTTGAAACCTTGGCCCTGGATCGAACGGAAATGAACAAAAAGATCACTGCCGTTTTCACGCTGGATGAAACCAAATCCCTTGCTTTCATTGAACCATTTAACGGTTCCCTGTTGCTGTTGTGACATATCGAATCTCTCGAAAAAATGACTGGAAACGTAAAGCGTAGTATTACGGCGAGTGGGCAGGTGGAGCGGGTATGGTTCCGGGTGGAACGAACGCTACTGAAACTTGCGTGGCACGGACCCCAATACGACGGGTCTAAGGTAAAGTAATTCGATACCGTTTTCAAGCGAAATCGGAAGACCCAACCAACTCAGTGGAACGGGTGGAACCCCGGCAGCCATCACCAGCCTCTGGTCAGATTGGCCAAGGCAAGTGGCAGACCCGCCATTCGCGTGGACGCGAGGGAGCGGGAAGCCTATAGTAAGGCCGCTCTTTCGACCAGGGTTTGAGGTCGAATGGGCGAATTCTTCAATGTGGTTCAGGAGGTCAATCATGTACGAGTCCTTGCTACGGTTTCCAACCGATCTCTTCTCGGAATTCGATCGGATGCAGCGGGAGATGGAACAAATGTTCGGTGCGTTGGGCATGCCCACCAGCATCCGGGCGGTGACGCGGGGTTTTCCCGCCGTCAATATCGGCGCTACCCCCAAGTCCGTCGAGGTCTATGCCTTTGCCCCCGGCGTCGATCCATCCAAGCTGGAAGTCAGCGTGGACCGCGGGCTCTTGACCATCGCGGGGGAACGGCCGAGCGAATTGCCCGAGGAGAATGACAAGGTCAGCGTCTACGCCGACGAGCGGTTTTCGGGCAGCTTCAAACGGGTCGTGAGCCTGCCGGAAGACGTGGACCCCTCGGGCATACAGGCCCGCTATCGGGACGGCGTGCTGCGTGTCTCGGTACCGCGCAGTGAGGCGGCGCAACCCAAACGTATCGAAGTCAGATGAGCAGCGAAAGGAGAATCATCATGAGCGACGGTAAACAAGACATCGCCAAGCGCGAAGACGTTCGACCGGCCCCGGCCCTGCTGCCCGCGGTGGATATCGTCGAGGACGAAACCGGCATCAGCCTGAGCGCCGATCTTCCGGGCGTGCCCAAAGAGAAACTGACGGTGCGCGTGGACGGCCAAAGCCTTTCGATCGAAGGCGAAATCGCCCTGGAGACGCCGGAGGGGATGGAAGCTAGTTATGTCGAAGTCCGCTCCCCTGCCTACCGCAGGAGCTTCAACCTGAGTCGGGACCTCGACCCTTCCAAGATCGACGCCCACTTCAAGGACGGGGTGTTGCGGCTGCGGATTCCCAAGGCGGAACATGCCCAGCCCCGCAAGATCACGGTCAGCGTGGACTGAGCATTTTTGAATGACCGGCGCGGCCCGAGGGGCCGCGTGCGGCCTTTTGCAACCATCGTTACGGGGAGGGATTATGAACGCATTGAACGAGCTCAAGCACGGCGTGGAAGAGGCTTGGGAGTCACTGGCGGAAGGCTGGCACCGCCTCCGCGAACGGGCGGCGGGCGCGCTGACCCGGTTCAAGCCCGGCGGGTCGGTGCCTGCCGTGCCCAAACGCCAAGAGGATTTCTACTTGGCCTCCCCCTCGTGGGCCTTGCTGGCCGGCGACGTGTACGAAGATGACCGCAAACTGGTCATCCGGCTCGAAGTGCCCGGGATGGAGAAGGAGGATTTCAACCTCGAGTTGCGCGGCGATATGCTGATCGTGCAGGGCGAAAAGCGCCTCGAGCGGGAAACCAGCGAGGGCCGCTACCGGATCTTGCAGTGCGCGTACGGACACTTCCACCGGGTCATACCGCTGCCGGCGGAGGTAGTCGCCGAGCGGGTGCAGGCCTCCTACCGTAACGGCGTGCTCAAGATCGAACTGCCCAAGGCAGCGGCCGCGCTGCCCAAGAGCGTCGACATTCCCATCCGGTGAGCCCTCGGCACCCGCTGCGTCGCCATTTCGGCGGCCCTGCTCTAAAATCGGCCAAGCATGGCGCCGGCCAGTTCAAATACCGGCGCCACACCCATCTCATCATCTCAGGGCTGTTGTCGGACGCGGCCGGCGCTCGGAAGACTGTTCGAGGTTCCCGATCGGTCACTCGGACCTCTGCTGCACGGTGCTATCCGATCCTTCCTTGACCTCCCCGTAGGCCTTGCGCAGGCGCTGCAACTCGGCGCGGTAGCGTTCGGCGTCGCCGTAATCGAAGAACCGGTTGTAGCTCTCGTGAGGCGTCGGCACGCGCCGGGCGTGCTTGATGGGACACCAGAACTGCTCGGTACGTCCGGCCACTTCCTTGGCCCAGGAAAGCAAGCCATTGCCGTATTCACAATAAAGGCAATTCAACCGTTCGATGGCGTTGAGATACGGCAGCCTGGCCCGATCGAAAACAAAATAATCCCCGCGCTTCAGCCTCGGGATGCCATACACCGGAAAGCAGATCCCTTGATAGAGGCTGACGGCGATATCCAACAGGAGCAGGGGAACGAACAGGCCGTAGATCACCGGCGCGGTCAGAATGTGACGCAGGGGCGCATCAATCAGGGTGCGCAGGCTGCTCTTGCGCAAGCGGCGCTGCAAAGCCGCCGCTTCGCGCTCGAAGTGGATCTTGTGGCCATCGATGTGATAATGGAAGCGCGCCCGCGTTTCGGCGAGGTCGGCTTCCAGTTCCCGTTCCAGTTCATGGATTCGGGCCAGTAGTTCTTCTATCTTGGGGTTCATGGGCGTTTCCCGGTAAGCGGGTCTTGGTGGGCTGGCCATCGCCGGCGCGTCCAGCATGCGGCAGGCCGAGAGGTCGGTGGAGGGACGCGTTTCGTCTTCTGATCATAGCATTACCGAGCGCGACTCAAGGCAGCCCAACGCCGGCAGAGGGTGATATCCCGGCAGCTTACGGCAGCTTACGGCAGGCACTGCTTCCCATGTTCAGTGTCCAACCGGCGCTATAAGCCCACGCATTAAACAGGAGGGCGGCCTCCTGCCAAACGGACGTACCGGCGCGTGTGTGAAGTGCGCGGCCCCTGCTGAGTGAGCGGACGGCGTGGAAAGACACGCGAATCCACCCTAACCCTCGGCAGCTCCTTTCATCGCTAGGTGCTGCCGAGGGTCTTCAAGCCTGGTGCGCATACGCCAGTCGTCGGACTCGAACGAGTTGCCCGAGACGCGCTCAGCTAGACCAAAGCCCCATCGCCAGTGGACATTCATCCGAACGCCTGACAGACCCGATATAAACTGTCTCTTTGAACCTGCGTGGTGGTCCATAATGGTTGCACTTATTGCAACCTTTGAGGTGACCCTATGACCACGACCATGGGCATCAAGCTTGACGAAGAGACCCGTGCCCGCCTGAGGGCTCTCGGCGCCGCCCGGCAGCGCTCCGCCCATTGGCTGATGCGTGAAGCGATCCGCGAATATCTGGACAGGGAAGAAGCGATTGAAAGGCGCAATGCCGAAGCGGATGGAGCATGGGACGAATACAAGCGCACCGGCCAGTTTGTCAGCGACGAGGCCATGACGGCATGGCTGGATACGTGGGGAACGGACAAGGAAGGCCCATGCCCAGACCTCGAACCCCGGCGCTGAAATGGTCCCCCGCCGCGCAACGGGATGTCGTCCGGCTGCGGGAATTCATCGAATCCCATAATCCCGACGCGGCCAGACGCGCCGCTGGAGGATAGATGATGGAAAAACGGGCCAGCTGCAGCAGGCAATGCAGCTTACCGGCAATTCGGCGTACTGGCGGCGGAACTCGGGATCGAGAAGAGGGAGCTTTTAGAGGCGCTCAATGATCTGTTCGTGAAGCATGGCAAGCCACCGATTGCTTGATTGCTTTGCAGGAGCAGCGGAGAAAGTTGCTGGCGGATATTGGATTGGTAGCCTATGATTACATTTGAATCACTGAGAACCACCCACAGGCCAAGCCCATGACGACCGAAGCCTTTACCGTGCGCACAGACAGCGAAACCGCCCACCGCTTAGACGCTCTGGCGTCGCGCCTGGACCGGTCACGCAATTACCTCGTCAACCAGGCCATCAAGGAATACCTCGATCTCCACGCCTGGCAGATCGAGAAAATCCAGGAAGGCATCGAGGCGGCCGATCGAGGCCAATTGTTCCCGCATGAAGACGTGATGGCGGAAATGGACGCCCTGATTCAAGAACACATCGATCGGCATGAAGGCAGGCAGTGAGAATCGAGTGGACCGAACCCGCCCGCCGGGATT
The DNA here is from genome assembly GCF_012769535.1 of Methylococcus geothermalis. Taxonomy (NCBI): domain Bacteria; kingdom Pseudomonadati; phylum Pseudomonadota; class Gammaproteobacteria; order Methylococcales; family Methylococcaceae; genus Methylococcus; species Methylococcus geothermalis. The sequence goes on along the minus strand of NZ_CP046565.1, from coordinate 939,152 downwards.
TGCGGGAAATCTACCTGTACATTGCCCAAGATAACCCTTACGCCGCCCGCAATCTTCAGGCCGAAATCCGCGAGCGCGTCACCCTCCTGCAAGACAACCCACACCTAGGCCGGCTTGGTCGAATCGACGGCACGCGCGAGCTGGTGATGGGAGATAACCCCTACATCCTGCCGTACCGCTTGCGCCAGGATCGCATCGAGATTCTGGCCGTGTATCACGGGGCGAGGAAGTGGCCGGAGCGTTTCTGACTTTTCCCGAAGTACGGCAAGCCGCTGATAGCAGAAAATTCACATGACAACCATCCACGACATTCTGAGCCCGAAGTGGATCAGCCCATGAACTACGTCAAATCCAAACAACGCGTCGCCGACCACGGGGAGGTCTTTACCCCGCCGTGGCTGGTCGAGGCGATGCTCGACTTGGTGAAGGACGAGACGGAGCGGATCGACTCCCGTTTCCTGGAGCCTGCCTGCGGCAGCGGGAACTTCCTCGTGCGCATCCTGAGCCGCAAGCTCGCCGCCGTCGAATGCAAGTATGGCAAGTCCGACTTTGAAAAGCGGCACTACGCCCTCCTCGCGCTGATGTGCACCTACGGGATCGAACTATTGGAGGACAACATCGCCGAGTGCCGAGCGAACCTGCTGGGGATTCTCGCCAACTACCTGAAGCTCGAGGAATCGGACGATCTCTATCGGGCTGCTTCCTACGTACTGTCGCAGAACCTCATCCACGGCGACGCGCTGAAGATGCGCACCAGTGATGATCAGCCCATCACCTTTGCTGAATGGGGCTATCTCGGCAAGGGCAAATTCCAGCGGCGCGACTTCCGCCTCCACGATCTTGCCATGTCGTCAACGTTCAGCGCGAAGGATCCCATCTTCTCCCAACGCGGCAAGCACGAAATCTTCACGCCGACCCGGACCTACCCGCCGATGACGGTGCGCGAGCTGGCCGCTGCGGATAGCGGGGCTGTAGCAGTGGAGGAGCAATGACCACCGTGGCCGCGTCCGTGCCCGTGCTGCGCTGGGCGGCGCGGCGCGCGCGGCTGAATGACGATGCGCTGGCCGCACGATTTCGCAAGTGGCCTTTGTGGCTGACCGGCGATTCCCAGCCTACGCTCAAGCAGCTGGAAGACTTCGCGCGCCTCACGCACACGGCCTTTGGCTACTTTTTTCTGCCGGAACCGCCCGTGCTGGCATTGCCGGTGCCGGATTTCCGCACCCTACGCGACGAGACGCCCGCCGAACCGAGCAGCGACCTGCTGGACACCCTATACCTCTGCCAGCAGCGGCAGGACTGGTACCGCGAGCATGCCCGCATGCACGGCTTGCCCCCTTTGACCTTCGTGGGTAGCGCCCATTGTCGAAGAGGCGCCAGAAACCGTCGCTGCCCGAATACGAGAGACCCTGGGCCTCTCCGCCGAATCGCGCCGCCGCTCGCCCACCTGGACCGATGCGCTGCGCGATTTGATCGCCAAGGCTGAAGATGCCGGCGTGATGGTGATGGCGAGCTCCATCGTGGGCGGCAACAGCCACCGCAAGCTGGACGTGGGTGAGTTTCGCGGCTTCGCGCTGGCGGATGATGTGGCGCCGCTGATTTTTTTGAACGGTGCCGACAGCAAGGCCGCACAGATGTTCACGCTGGCGCACGAGCTGGCCCACATCTGGCTGGGCGCAAGCGGCGTTTCGGACACGCAGGCGGGCGAAGTGCCCGGGCAGCAAACCGAACGCTGGTGCAACCAGGTGGCGGCGGAATTGCTGGTACCCATGGAGGAACTGCGCGCAGCCCACCAGCGCAATACGCCGATCCAGGACGAAATTCAGCGGCTGGCGCGCGAGTTCAAGGTCAGCACCCTGGTCGCCTTGCGCCGCCTGTTCGACGCGGGCTTCATCACGCAGACTGCGCTGTGGCAGCACTACCGGGCGGAACTGGAGCGCCTGCGCACCTTGAAGGACCGCGGCAGCACCGGTGGCGACTTCTACCGCACCTTGGGCGCGCGCACCAGCAAACGCTTTGCCCGCGCCCTCATTGCCAGCACCCTGGAAGGACTGACCGCGTTTCCGGACGCCTTCCGCATGCTGGGCGTGCGCAAGACGGCCACCTTCTACGAGGTAGCGCGTGAGCTGGGATATTTTGGAGCGCACCCATGACCACCCAAGCCCCCTTCACTTTACAAGGGAGGAAAATAACATGATCTTCGATTCAAAGCGCGCGCTGGAACTGCTCCGGATTGGCTCCGGACGCGCAAATGCCACTTTCCGCGACGGCCAAGAAGATGCCATTCGTCACATCGTCGAAGGCAAAGGCCGCTTGCTGGTCGTGCAGAAGACCGGGTGGGGTAAGAGCTTTGTCTACTTCATTGCGACCAAGTTGCTAAGGGAATCTGGATCAGGCCCTGCCTTGCTGATCTCGCCACTGTTGGCACTGATGCGAAACCAGATCGCTGCGGCGGAGCGCATGGGCGTTCGCGCCGCCACGATCAACTCCGACAACGTCGACGACTGGACCCAAGTCGAGGGCAAGCTGGCCAAAGGGGAGATCGACATTCTCTTGATCTCGCCGGAGCGCCTGGCGAACGAGCGCTTCCGGACGCAGGTTCTGGCCGGCATCGCTGCACAGATTTCGATGCTGGTCATCGACGAGGCACATTGCATTTCCGACTGGGGCCACGACTTTCGCCCTCACTATCGCCTGTTGGAGCGGATCGTCAAAACGCTGCCGCCAAACCTGCGCTTGCTCGCCACCACGGCAACAGCGAACAACCGCGTGATGGAGGACCTTGCCGCTGTGCTCGGCCCGAAGCTTGAAGTCTCGCGCGGCGATTTGAATCGGACCTCGCTAACCCTGCAAACGATTCGCTTGCCCAGCCAGGCCGAACGTCTGGCCTGGTTGGCGCAGCAGTTGTCCACCCTGCAGGGCCACGGCATCATCTACACGCTCACCGTGCGCGACGCCAATCAGGTCGCCGACTGGCTCAAGACCAGGGGCTTCAACGTCGAGGCCTACACAGGTGAAACGGGCGACCGTCGGGAGGCGCTGGAGCAGGCGCTGCTCAACAACCAAGTCAAAGCGTTGGTTGCTACAACAGCTCTAGGCATGGGCTACGACAAGCCGGATCTGGCGTTTGTCATCCACTACCAAATGCCGGGATCGGTCGTCGCCTATTACCAGCAAGTAGGGCGCGCAGGAAGATCGCTGGAATCTGCATATGGGGTGCTCCTCAGCGGTCAGGAAGAGTCTGACATCAACGATTGGTTTATCCGAAGTGCTTTTCCGACCCGACAAGAAGTTGCCGATGTCTTGAGAGCGCTTGAAGAGGAGCCCAACGGGCTGTCTGTCCCCGAGCTGCTGAGCCGAGTCAATCTGAGCAAAGGACGTATCGAAAAGACGATTGCACTGCTTGCCCTCGAAGCGCCGGCACCTATCGCCAAGCAAGGCAGCAAGTGGCAGCTCACGGCGGCAACGCTGAGTGAAGCGTTCTGGGATCGAGCGGAACGTCTCACCGCGCTGCGGCGAGACGAGCACCGGCAGATGCAGGACTACGTCAGACTGCCGTTTGGTAAGCACATGGGCTTTTTGATTGGTGCGCTCGACGGCGATCCAAGTGTTGTCACAGAACCTGCATTACCGCCATTGCCAGCAACCGTAGATACCGAGCTGGTCAAAGCCGCCGTCGAATTTCTTCGTCGAACCAGCTTGCCCATCGAGCCCCGCAAAAAATGGCCCGTTGGTGGGATGCCCCGGTACGGCGTTAAGGGATTCATCGCCCCCGCCCACCAGGCCGAATCCGGCAAGGCGCTATGCGTCTGGGGTGATGCCGGATGGGGTGGCTTGGTTCAACAGGGCAAATACCACGACGGTCACTTTGCCGATGACCTCGTTGCTGCGTGTGTGAAGATGATTCAAGAGTGGAATCCGCAGCCGAGCCCGACCTGGGTGACTTGCGTTCCCTCGCTTCGGCATCCCGAACTGGTACCGAATTTTGCACAACGCTTGGCTGCGGCGCTGGGTCTGCCTTTTCATATGGTCATCGCAAAAACAGACGCAAGGCCCGAACAGAAGACGATGGCAAACAGCACACAGCAGGCGCGCAACATTGATGGTTCGCTCGCACTCAACGGCCAGCCCATCCCTCCCGGACCAGTCCTCTTGGTGGATGACATGGTCGACTCGCGCTGGACGCTGACGGTGTCTGCATGGCTGCTGCGCAAAAGCGGTAGTGGCGCGGTTTGGCCTATGGCTCTTTCACAGACGGGGCACGACGAATGACACCAGTCCTTTCACCCAACACCCAGGCGATCCTGCTGCTGACGGCGCCGCTCATTGCCGGACGAGGCACTGCGTCATCGGATCTGCTCTCGCCAGGTGAATACAAACGTCTCGCGCGTCATTTGCGCGAGATTCAGCGTCAGCCTGCGGATCTGCTCTCGCCGGACGCCGCTGAGATCCTGCGTGCGTGCCAACCAGTGATTGACGAGGGCCGCCTGCAGAAATTGCTGGGGCGCGGATTCTTGCTGAGCCAAGCGATCGAGCGCTGGCAAGCACGCGCCATTTGGGTCGTCAGCCGCGCCGATGCGGAGTACCCCCGCCGTTTGAAGGCCCGCCTGCGCGAAGACGCGCCGGCGGTGCTCTACGGCTGTGGCGACATGGCTTTGCTCGAAACCGGCGGGCTTGCCGTCGTTGGATCGCGCCATGTGGACGATGCCCTCATTGACTACACCATGGCAGTTGGCCGGCTCGCTGCTCGCGCAGGGAGAACGCTTGTCTCCGGTGGCGCCAAGGGCATCGACCAGGCCGCCATGCGTGGCGCACTTGAGGGGGGTGGAAAAGTTTGTGGCGTGCTGGCGGACAGTCTGGAAAAGACCACCATGAACCGCGAGCACCGCAACCTGCTGCTCGATGGGCAGCTGGTCCTGATTTCGCCCTACGACCCGAGTGCCAGCTTCAATGTGGGCAACGCCATGCAGCGCAACAAGCTAATTTATGCATTGGCGGACATCTCGCTTGTGGTCAGCTCCGACTTCAACAAAGGCGGCACTTGGGCGGGCGCTGTCGAGCAGCTCGACAAACTCAAGTTCGTCCCCGTCTTCATTCGATCGACGGGCGAGTTTTCGGCCGGCTTGGATGGATTGCGAAAAAAGGGTGCACGTCCTTGGCCGAACCCACAAGACGTGGATTCGTTTGAGGATGTGTTTAGCGTGGTAATGCCGATGTCAACGACCTCCACGCAGCTTGGTTTCGCACATTTTTCGAACGAAGAGCCAACGTCGGCTGATGCCAAGCCAACGGCACCCGTATCACCCGACACTGTTCCGGGGCGCCAGACCCATAACGAGCCATCTGCACCACTTGACATTCTTTCCGATGCGCCGCCACCGGCGGCGGAAGAACTGCCGCCAGTTGCGCCAGAGATCGCAGCTCCCATAGCGGAGGTCGCAGAAATTCCACAGCCGAAATCGCCCCCAGCCGAAGTACTTTTTTCAACTGTTCGCGCTGAGATTCAGCAACTCTTGAGTGTGCCGATGAAAGACATTGAAGTGGCTGCCGCGCTGGACGTATCAAACGCGCAGGCTAGGGCATGGTTACAGCGCCTGATTGATGAAGGCATATTGGAAAAACAGAAGAAGCCTGCGGCTTACATCGTCAAGCAAAAAAGGCTGTTCGAGTAGGATAATCAAGAACCCCAACGGCGATGATCCGAACGAGGAGGACATTCTCAAACCTGTGTGCTTCGTGTTCGACTTTGCCCCCACGTGGGCGTTACGGCAGCTCTCCGAATACGCCATTGGTCTTGCGCCCCACGAGACCAACCCGGAAAAGGCCGTCGCCGACCTCGTATCCTTCCTGCCGGTGCTGGCCTACGATGGCGCCAACATGACGCAGATCGACGCGGGCGGCATTCTCGACATCGCCATGGCGGGTACTTCGGCCACACTCTTGGCGCGCAAGTGGGAAAGTGCCTTGCTGGTGAACGTGGACAACGACACCCTGCGGCGGGTGTTGGACAACCCCGAGGCCATGGCGGCTGTCGAGCGCATCGAGGGGTGGCGAAGTCTGGGCGACAACGTCATCGAGGCGATCATCAACCAGAGCGAGAAAATCAAGTCGCTCAAGAAAAAGGCCAAGGAAGAAGGACTGACGCCTGCGGAAAAGCGCGAACTCAGCGCCGAGGAAAAGGAGTTCAAATCCAAACGCAAGCTGGTGCAGGAAAAGCTCATCAAGTTCGCCACCCGCATTCCGGCCTTCATGTACCTCACCGACTTCCGCGAGAACACCTTGCAGGATGTCATCACCCGGCTGGAGCCGGATTTGTTCCTGGCGGTCACCGGCCTGACGGTGCAGGACTTTCACCTCCTGGTGCGGCTCAAGGTGTTCAACACCGAACAGATGAACGCGGCGGTGTTCGCCTTCCGCCGCTATGAGGATGCGTCGCTTCATTACACCGGAATAGAGAGCCACCCGGGGCTGACGCACTACGGGCTGTACGACACCGTGGTCGCCAGGGAGGAATCGCCGCCGCACGAACCTGCGGGCTAATCGGGTAAGGACGGGTGTTTAGCCCGCCCTCCCCACACCACCTGGCATGCGGATCCGCTACGCCGACATGGATGATGTTTGGAGAAAACATCGTCCTAGAATGAAGCCATAGCTTCACGTTGGCGCACTCTCACGGTTGCCGCCAGAGCACCGGATGGTAAGGTTATCCAGACCCATGATGTCATGACAACACGTGATTATGATCTTATGTCTTAAGGGCGGCAGCCGACCCGCTCCCACCGGTCTTTAAGCCTTGGCCTTACCGGAAAAGCTCCTGTCGCTCAACTGCCGGCCTGCAATTGCACGGCCACCTCCAGCTCCTTTTCGCCGCGTCGCACCGACAGGCGCACCGTCTGGCCGATGCGATAGTCGTCCAGCAGGGCCAGAAGCTTGCCCACACTATCCACCGGCCTGCCCTCCACGGCGGTGATGATGTCGCCCGGAATCAGACGCCCGTCGGGCAGGAGGCTAGAACCCTTGAGTCCGGCCGCCTCGGCGGCGGACCCTGGATTGACCTTCAACACCACCACCCCCGTGACGCCCAGCCGCTGAACGGCCATCTGGTTGATTCCTTCGTCCACGGCGATGCCCAGCGCCGGCCGCGTATACTGGCCGCGGGCGATCAGTTGCGGCACCACGCGGTTGACGGTGTCCACCGGCACCGCAAAGCCCACGCCGGAAGATGCACCCGAAGGGCTGTAGATGGCGGTGTTGATGCCGATCAGCCGGCCGGCCGAATCCAGCAGTGGACCGCCGGAATTGCCGGGATTGATGGCGGCGTCGGTCTGGATCAGATGTTCGATGGTGACTCCGGTTTCCTCGGTGAGGGAGCGATCCAGCGCCGAGACGATGCCGATGGTGAGCGACCAGTCCAGACCGAACGGGTTGCCTATGGCGTACACCTTCTGCCCCACCTTGAGATCGTGGCTGACGCCGATGGGCACCGGCGATGGCGCATTGGGACCGACGTCGATTTTCAGCACGGCCAGATCATGGGCTTTGCTCACCCCGATCAGGGCCGCCTTGTAGTCGCGCCCGTCGGCGAGCTTGACGGTGGCTCCGCTGGCCCCTTCCACCACGTGAAAATTGGTCACCACATGGCCGGCTTCGTCCCAGATGAAGCCGGAACCGGTGCCGCGGGGAATGCTGAACATGTTGCGCGTCCAGGGGTCCACCACCCGTTGCAGGGTGGAGATGTACACCACCGAGTTTTTGGTGCGCTCGAACAGCTCGATGTTAGCCTTTTCTTCCAGCGAAAGCTCGCCCCGTGGGGTGACCGGTCTGGCACTTCCCTTGCCGGACGAGACCGGCCATTCCGCGTGTGCCGGGATCGACAGCAACAGGAAAGCCAGTAAACCGATGCCCGCGATCGAAGTCCGGTGGCGGGCGCAGTGGTGGGTATGACTCATGAGCGTTACTCCTGAAAACGAAGTCTGTGGGTTGTGTGGGCGCCCTCTGCTCAGGACTGCAAGTCCTGCGTCAGTTCGCGAATGGCGGTTTCGTCGAGCGTCTCGCGGGTCAGGAGGGTTTGGGCGCAGCGTTCCAATACGGCTCGATTGCGCTGAAGCAATCCATAGGCGCGCTCGAACGACCGGGAGATGGTGGCGCGAATGGCTTCGTCGATCTGCTGGGCCGTGGATTCGCTGATCCGGAAACCGCCTTGTTGCGCCAGACCCGGCACGTCGAGGAAGCGCTGCTGCTGCGGCTCATAGGCCACATAGCCCAGATTTTCGTCCATGCCATAGCGGGTGATCATGTCGCGGGCGATGTCGGTCGCCTTGGCCAGATCGTCCGCCGCACCGGTGGAAAGCCTTTGAAACACCAGCTTCTCCGCAGCACGCCCGCCCAGGAGCACGGCGATCTTGTTTTCCAGTTCCTCACGCGTCATCAGGTAGCGGTCTTCGGTGGGACGCTGGATGGTATAACCCAAGGCGCCGATGCCACGGGGGATGATGGATACCTTGTGGACCGGGTCGGTGCCCGGCAGGGACAGCGCGACGAGGGCGTGGCCCATTTCGTGATAGGCCACCACCTTGCGTTCCTCTTGATTGAGGATGCGATTTTTCTTTTCCAGGCCCGCGACGATGCGTTCGATGGCACGGGTGAAGTCATCCAGGTTGATGGCTGCAGCCTTGCGCCGGGTGGCCAGGACGGCAGCCTCGTTGACCAGGTTGGCCAGATCGGCGCCGGAAAAACCGGTGGTGAGTGAGGCGATCTGTTCCAGATCGGCGTCCTGAGCCAGCTTCACCTTCTTCACGTGCACCTTGAGGATGGCCAGCCGTCCGGTCTTGTCGGGACGATCCACCAGCACCTGCCGGTCGAACCGCCCGGCCCTCAGGAGTGCCGGGTCGAGGATTTCCGGCCGGTTGGTGGCTGCCAGCAACACCAGGCCGGTGGAGGGATCGAAGCCGTCCAGTTCCGCCAAAAGCTGGTTGAGCGTTTGTTCCCGCTCGTCATGCCCGCCCACGCCCGGAAAAGCGCCGCGCGCGCGGCCCAGGGCGTCGATTTCGTCGATGAAGATGATGGCGGGCGCTTTTGCGCGCGCCTGCTCGAACAGGTCGCGCACCCGCGCCGCGCCCACGCCCACGAACATTTCCACGAATTCGGCGCCGGAAATCGAGAAGAAGGGCACCCCGGCCTGACCCGCGAGCGCCTTGGCCAGGAGCGTCTTGCCGGTACCCGGCGGACCCACCAGCAGGATGCCTCTCGGCACGCGCGCGCCCAGTCGTCCGTACTCCTTGGGGTTTTTCAGGAAATCGACGATTTCCTTCAGCTCTTCCTTGGCCTCGTCCACGCCCGCCACATCATCGAAGGTGACGCCGGTTTCGGCTTCGACATAGACCCGGGCGCGGCTCTTGCCGATGGTCATGAAACCGCCCATCCCCTGTTTTTCCGCGAACTTGCGGAACAGGAAGAACCAGACGCCGAAGAAGATCACCGTGGGCAAGACCCAGGACAGCAGGTCTCGCAGCCAAGTGCTCTCGACCACCCGGGCGTACGGTACATTGAAGCGCGACAGACGCTCGGCCAGATCCGGCTCGACCCGGGCAGCGGCGATGGTACTCTTGCCGCTGGCGTCTTTCTGCTTCAGCCTGCCGGTGATGACCTTGTCACCGATCAGCACGTCCGCGATGCGCCCCTGTTCCAAGGCCTGCTCGAACTCGCTGTAAGGCACCACCTCCACCTGCGTCGCGGCCCACCAGTCTTGAATCATCAACAAAAGAATGAAGGCGACGATCCAGTAGCCGATATTCAAGTCTCTCTTGCTCCAATCGTATTTTTTCCATTTTTCCTTCCAGTTTTCCGGATCGATCTTCTTGTTCATGCGATGTCCTCCGATGGTGTGAGTTCAGGTCGTTCAGGTGAAGAAACGCTTGATGCCGGCCATGGTCATGTCCACCGCCACCAGGTTGAGCATCAGCCCCATGAGCCGTTCCAGGGCGATCAAGCCGCGCGGTCCGAGCCATTGCCCGAGGAACCGACCGAGCAGAAAGATGCTCAGGCTTGCCAGGAAAACCAGTGCCAACGCGCCGAGCAGCGTCGGGAGCGGGATTCCATGCTGTTTGCTCAGCAGCATCATGGTGGTCAAGGCGGCAGGCCCGGCGATGGCGGGTATGGCGATGGGCACGAGGAGCGGATCGTCCGCATAGCGGTCCTCGAAGACCTCCTGAGTCTGGCCGAAGATCATCTTCAGGGAAATGATGCCCAGGATCACCCCGCCCGCGATGCTCAAAGACGGCTCGGTCACGTTGAGGTAGTCGAGCAAACGATCGCCCTTCCAGGCGAACACCGCCAGCACTCCGAAGGCCATCGCCGTTTCGCGCAGTACCGCCCGGCGAAAAGCCACCGCATCCAGCCGTCGCAGCACGGTCAACAGTAAAGGCAGATTGCCGAAAGGGTCGGTGACCAGAAACAGCAATACGGCGACCTGGGCCAGCGTCATGGCGCTAGTCCGCGATTGTGCAGGCCGCAGCGGGCGGCGATTCCGCCCGGCGGACGACCGATGCAGCGCTTATCGAGGATTTTCATGGAAACTCTTTGTCGTCATGGCGGCGCTAGGGTTCCCGTTTTTCGCAGGCAGTGAGCACCCAATACACCGCCCCCAGGGCCAGTAATGCGGCCGACAAGGCACCGATGGTTCCCGCGTCGGCATTCGGATCGAGGATGACGAACTTGCGCGCCAGCGCGATCAAGGCGATCAATACGACGGTCTTGACCTGAATGATGCTGCCGCGGCGCAAGGCCACCCGCAGGATGGAATGCTTGAATTCCATCGCGATCAGCAAGGTCATGATCATACCGAACAGTTCCTGGAACACCCCATGAGCGAGCGAATCGAGGACCCGACTGCTGATCAGCACGACGACGGTGCGAATGAGCTGGTAGAGCGAGATGACGATGACCACCGCGATCACGTTCGCCAGGATGATCGCGACCACCTGCTCGAAACGTTCATAGAAGGTCATCAGGCGCCATTCTTCGGCAAAGCTCGGACGTCTTCCCTTTTGGGAGATTTCTGAGTCATCCACGATCGGCTCCTCCCCTGCTTCAAAAAGACTCACTGCGGCTTCGCTAGATGAACCTCGCTACCAGAACCGCCCCCAGATTCAGACACGGGCGCACCCAAGCGATGATGTTTCGAGTAGCCATTGCCCCGGCCTGTCGGACCCCTTCCCGACCCCATTCAATACCAAAGCCCGCTCCAGTGGTAGCGGGGCCGGCGAGTGACCTGTCGCATCCATGCCGGTCGACCCGGCTCCCGGAGCGGGTCCCAGACGGGCCGGGCCGGGTGCTGCCTGAGTTCCATCAGGCGGCGGATGCGCTCTTCGGTGGGCGGATGGGTGCGCAGCCACGAGGGCTCGGGCAGATTCACGCCGGGAAACAGGATAGCCATCAACCGTCGCGACCCGTATTCGATCTTCGCCAAGGCGCTGGCCAGCCCCTCCGGATCGCCGGTGAGCCAGGCCGCATTGAGGTCGGCGTGAAACTCGCGGGTGCGCGACAAACCCAGCTGCGCCAACAGGATGATGTGCGGGGCGAAGATCAGCAGCGCCAGCGCCCACCAGTTCACCTGAACCTGCTCGGCCCACAGCAGCGGCAGGTTGAACAGCAACAGCAGTTGGCCGAACAGCGACAGGAAACGCGCCAGCCGGCTCATCAGGTCGGCCAGTCCCATGACCCGAAGATCGCCGCTCCTGATATGGCTGATTTCGTGGGCCAGAACGCCGGCGATTTCCCGCCATTGCAGGTTGCGCAACAGACCGTCGGTCACACCGATGACGGCGTCCCTCGCGCCGCCCACGGTGAAGGCATTCACCAGGTCGCTTTGGACATGGCAGAGGGTGGGGACGGCCGGCAGTTCGGCGCGGCGCGCGAGTTCGGCCAGCATGTCGTAAAGCGCCGGGACCTCCGCCGGATGCAGCGGCCTGGCCCGATACAGGCGCAGCACCAGCCAGGGCGAAACGATCGGATGGAGTAAGCTCAGCGCGAGCGCCAACATCAGCAGCGTGAGCAGCCCTTCCTCGCCCCAGACCATGTGTCCGAGCAGGGCCAGGAGGGCCATCATGAACGCCATCAACAGCGCCGATTGCAGGCGATTGAGCCAGGCATGGCGATGCCACTGCGCCAGATTCAACCCGTCGCCTCCTCAATCCGCCGCCAGCCCGGCCCGCCGCAGGCATGCGCGCAGCCTCTCGGCTTCTTCCAGCAGGTCCAGGATGACCGCCGCCACCTCCAGACTGGTTTCGAAATCGCGCATCAGGCGCAGCAGCCGGCGGGCGCGCTGGATGTCGGCGGCGGCGAAACGCCAGGCGGCCGTTTCGGCGCCCTTGGGCGTCAACACCCCCAGGCCCACCAGCTCGATGATGCAATCGATCTCCGCTCCGCAAGCCAAGGCCAGTTCTTCCAGAGACAATATCCCCTCGTCTCCGATCCAGACACCGAGGCTCGACGTGATGATGCTTTTGCTCATGGCTTAAACCCCTAAGGCACGGCGCGGGTCGAAGGCCATCTGCCGAGCCATGTTCCGATAGAACTCCTTCGCCTGTTCGGTGTCCGCCGGAGGCAGCACGACGTCCAGCACGAGATAAAGGTCTCCGGGCGGATCACCGGGAATGCCTTGCCCCTTGAGGCGCAGCTTGCGTCCGTTCTGCGACTGGGCGGGAATGCGCACTTCCACGGTACCGGTCGGCGCCGGTGCCTCCACGGTCGCCCCCAGGGCCGCTTCCCACGGGGCCACCGGCAAGGTGAGATAGAGATCGCGGCCATCGACCCGGTAGAGCCGATGCGGCTTGAAATGCACCTCCAGGTAAAGATCGCCCGATGGACCACCCCCCAAGCCGGGGGCGCCCTGGCCGACCAGACGGATGAGTTGACCCTCGCGGATACCCTTGGGGATCTGCACCTGCAGCGTGCGTTCGCGCATCACCAGACGGCCCTGCTCGTCGAGCTGCGGCACGCGCAGGTTGAGGGTACGGCTGGCGCCGCGAAAGCTGTCGTCGAGATCGACGACAATCTTGGCATGATGATCCTCGCCGCGCGCGCGGAAGCCCCGGGTGCGCCGGCCGAAACCGCCGAAAAGGCTGTTGAAAAAGTCACTGAAGTCCGTTTCGCGAGCAAAACCTCCGTGGGTGAATTCGAAGCCGGCATCCCAATCCGGCGGCGGCCGGAATTCCTGACCGCCGCGATAACTGGCCCCCAGTCGATCGTAAGCCGCCCGCTTTTCCGGATCGCGCAACACCTCGTAGGCTTCGTTGATCTCCTTCATCTTGGCTTCCGAGTCCTTCTCCTTGCTGACATCGGGATGGTATTTGCGGGCCAGCTTGCGGTAAGCCTTCTTGATCTCGTCCTCGGTGGCCGAGCGCTCGACCCCGAGTATCTTGTAGTAATCCTTGAATTCCACGGTGTCAGCCGTCCTGATGATCGAATCGGAGTAAGCGGTGGCGGTTCATCCGAGGCTCACGCTCAGCGCCATCATCAGCGTGAAGCCCAGCATGATGCCCATGGTGGCGGCGACAGGATGGCCGCTGCCCTGGGTTTCCGGGATCACTTCCCGCACCACGACATACAGCATGGCGCTGGCAGCAAATCCCATGGCATAGGGTAACACGGCCTTGGCCATCAGGGCTGCGGCGGCGCCGACGACGGCCGCCAGGGGCTCCACCGCGGCGGAAAGCTGCGCATAGAGAAAACTGCGCAAAGGCGATAAGCCCTCGCGCCGCAGCGGCAGGGCCACCGCCATGCCCTCCGGCAGATTGTGGAAGGCGATGCCCGCCATCAGGCCGACCGCGGCGACCAGGCCAACCGGGCTGGCGCCGTCACCGATGGCGCCGAACACCACGCCCAGGGCGAGCCCTTCCGGGATGTTGTGGAGGGTGATGGCCAGAATCAGCAGCGTGGTCCGCCGCCAGTGGCTGGGCAGCCCCTTGGCGTCCTTGGCCGGCGCGGCAAGCTGCAGTCTCGGCAACAGCTGGTCGGTAATGTGGAGAAAGACGATGCCCACCAGGATGCCCACGCTGGCGGGCAGCCAGCGCCATGGGCCGTAGTCGGCCGACAGCTCGATGGCCGGATGCAAGAGCGACCAGAAGCTGGCCGCCAGCATGACACCGCCTGCGAAACCCAGCACCACATCCAAAAATCCTTGATGGACCCGGGCGGTGAAGAAGACCAAGGAAGCGCCCAGCGCCGTGCCGCTCCAGGACACCAGACCGGCGCCGAAGGATTGCCCGATCGGGCCCCAGTCGGCGAACGGCGGAAAACCGGCAATCCCGCCCGACGTCATGCGCCTTGACCCCGCCAAGCCTTGTATCTTTCCACATGCTCGCGGGTCAGGCGCAGCACGAGAAGAAGCAGGACGATATCGTCCAGGTAGCCGATCACGGGGACGAATTCGGGAATCAGTTCGACGGGATTGATGAAATAAAGCAGTGCGAAGCTCAAAGCGCCGATCACCCAGCGGGGAATGTCCCGATAACGACCCGACCAATAATCCCGCACCAGGTCCATGAGCAGCTCGACCTGCTCCCAAATGCCCTGCAACGACGGGATGCCGGCGATTTTCTCCCTGATCGCCGAACGCTGCGCCTCCACGCGCTCGAAGTTCGCGTCGGTCATCCGGTCTTGGGCATTCCGTAAAGCGATCTCTTCTTTCATCGAATCATCTGGCGCATCAACAAAAAAAAAACACTGGCTCGTCCGACGAATTTCTGGTGAAAAAGGTGGCGAGGGAGCGGAGTTTCAAGGGACATCCCGCCTAAGTCTAGTCCGATGGACGTACGAACTCATCATCGGGCGAGACCGGGAGGGCGGGATGCGGCTCAAGACTATCATCAATCGGGTACAGCGGTTCAAGTCGTCTGTTTATGGGGCGGAGCGGGTTATGACCGGCTGCCGGCGCCTCGTTTCGAGTTAGCGCCGCCGTGGGCATGAAGGTGTTCTTGGGCATTGGTGCATATATCGGCTGAACATGGCGTTCTATGCGGCCCATCCAGCCTGAAGAGAGTCCAGCGCGTGTCGAAGCCAGGATTGCCGGAGCGCGGCGCGCCGACCCATGAATTCGAAGTGCTGGGAAGCGATGGCAAATCCCTGGGAGTTGGAATGAGACGCCAAGACCGGGTGGCCGCCCGGACGCTCGCGCCATGGCCATTGCCGAGAGCGACCCCGACACATGGATGCTTCGGGGGTGGGGAGGGCCGTCCAGATGCCAACCCATCCCTCAGTTATCGAGCCTCTCGCCCCGCTCTCTCGTCTTGACTCAACCCGCAAGCGCTGGCCAGCGCTTGCCCGGGGCTGGTGAAATATCCGGGCTAGCGATAAAGGTATCCGCAAGAAGCGGGCATGGACCGCCCGCCTCGACGTAAAAACTTATCCCCCGCTCTCGAGGCTTTTCTTGAGATTGTCCAGTCCGCGCCGGAAAAACGTCTGCATCGCCGCCACGGCGGCTTCGTCGTTGAGTTCATCGGGGGGGAAGTTGCCGGTGTCACCGCGGTAGAGCCGGCTCTTCCACTCGACCTGGCTTCCCTTCTCGGTGGCCGTGACCTTCAGCACGGCAGAATAGGAGCTGGCCGGCAGCGCCTTGACGTTGTCCTTGCCCAGCCGGTAGGTGTATTCGTGGGCGGCCGGATCATAGGCATCGAGTTCCTCGGTAAGCTGCTCGCCGGTGGGGAAATAGAGGGTGCGCTTCTCGCCGGTGGTGTTGCCGCCGGTGCTTTCGCTCTTGGTCAAGGCGGGATTCCACTGCGCGATCGCTCCGAAGTCCTTCAAGGCATTCCAGACCTTGTCGACGGGAGCCGCGATCTCCACGGTCTCGACGACCTTCTGCGGGGTGGGGCCATGCGCCACCGTTGCGGTGGTGAACAGCAGCGCGGCCAGGGCCAGTATCGGTTTCATGAGGTTTCTCCTTGTTCTTTAGTTTGCGGTTGGAAATCGAAGCCGTAGGAGCAGGGTCCGCAGATACACCCCGGCCAGCATGGCGAGTGCCAGGGCGGCGGGAATCCAGCGAACGTCGGCGGCGACCCGCTGACGACGGGCCCATGCCGGTGCCGTGAGGGCGCGGGCCAGCCCTTCCGGCGACTCCAGGCGGTGGTAGCCCAGGCCGGCGGCTTCGGCGAGCTGGCGCAAATACGCCTCCTCGAGCTGGGACAGGTGTTCGCTCCCGCCGGCCTTTTCGCTGCCGAAGGGGGCGTTGCGGGCGTGGTAGCCCTCGATCTGCTCGGGCGGCAGTTCCGACAGGCCGAAGCTGGAGCGCTGGGGAACTTCGTCCTCGGCATAAATCCCTATGCGCCGGCCCGACTCGTCGTACTTGGGGATGGGCGAGAGTCCCGAGCCCCCGACCCCCACGATCAGCCCCCGGACCTTGCCTCTTAACTCGGCGAAATCGGGCCGGTAGCGTGGATTGAGCGGCGGCGCCTCGTGGCCGTCGGTGACGAAGACCACGTCCGCATCGCCGCGCCCCAGCAAATCCAGGGTGTTGTGCAGACCCGCGGCGATCAGGCTGTCGGCGGCCCAGGCCATGCGCCAGTCGAGCTGTTCGATGGCCGCGCTGATGGCGGAAAAGCCGGTACAAGTCTCGATCGGCTCGAACAGCAGCGCCGGCTCGCGTTCGGTGAAGACACCCAGCCCCAGGGTGGACCCGCAGGGCAGGTCCGCCGCGGCGCGGATCAGGCTTTGGCGGACGAATGCCAGCCGCGACACGGCGCGCCCGCCCTGCCGGTAGTCCTCGACGTTCATGCTGCGGGTGATGTCGACGACGACGATGTGGCTGAACACCGGCCGCTCCAGCGTCAGCCGGAGCGGGAAACAGGCGGCCACGGCCAGGACGAGGGCCGCGATCAGGCCGGCGAAAACCGGATCGGCAACTCGCTGCCGCCAGATGCTCATGGCAAGCCTCGCGGGAATCCGGGCAGGCCGGTCCACAGCCGCTTGGATTCGGCCCTGGGCGGCTCGTCATCGGCCTGGCTGACCCGGTCCATTTCGGGCATGAGGCGCATGGCCACTTCCAGGTTGTATTTGGCGTCCCAGTGGCCGGGCGCCAGCAGCAGGGCCCGCCGGTAGGCTTCCTTGCCCAGTTCGGCGAAGACCCGGGCCTGGTCGATTTCCGATCTTTCGAGGCGGTCCAGGGCCTGGGTGAGCTGCAGATTGCCCTGGTTGTAATACACGTCGGCGCGGAAGGCCGCATCGCCCTGGGATTCCAGCAGGTTCAGCAGCTCCAGCGCATCGCCGTAACGCTCGTGCCGCACGAAATACACGGCGCGCGCCAACAAGACCGAAGAAGAGGCCGTCGCCAACCGTTCCGGGGCGATGTCGTGCCCGGCCAGCAGCGCCGCGATATCGGCATTGGCCGCCTCGGCCTTGCGCCATTGCCTGAGCTCCAGCAGCGCCGACAAGGCCAGCATCAGGCTCAGCCCGGCCGCGATCCGAACGCGCCAATCCCCCCTCACCGCGCCACCTCCATGCCCTTCGCCGCCACCAGCCAGGCCAGCGCCAGCGCCGCCGCGAGGTAACAATAGGCTTGCAGGTCCCGCCGCGGCACCCGCTCGGCATAGCGCAAGGGACGCTGCTCCTCGCGGTCGATGTCGGCGATGGCGCGCTTCAGCGCGTCGGCGTCTTCCGCCTCATAGGCGCGGTAGGGGATGCCCAGACTAGTGAAGAAAAGATGCAGATAGCGCTCCGGCCGCGCCTGGGCATTGTCGTCCTCCGGGTTGTCCGGCGCTTCGAAGATCCCGTGGCTGCCGGCGGTGCGCAGGAAGATCCAGTACAGCCGCACGCCCTTCTCCTTGAACCAGCGGCGCAGCTTCAGCTCGCTGTCCGGGTCCACCTCGGCGGCGCCGTCGGACACCAGCAGGATGATGCGCGAGCCCGCGGGGGGTTCATCGCCGAAATACGAAAGCGCCATCGCCAGCCCCTTGCTCACATGCGTCTGCGCCAGACCCGGCAGCTTCATGGCGTGGACCGCCGCCAGCACCGCTTGCCGGTTGTCGGTCAGCGGCAGCACGAACAGCGGCGAGGTGCTGAAGGCGGCGACGCCGACCCGATCGTTGCGCCCGCCGGAGACGAAACCGCTCAGGAGGCGCTCGGCCGCGGCGGACTTGGATTCCTCGCCCCCTCCGGAGGTCCGCCCGGCGAAGCTGTCGTCCATGCTGCGGCTGCGGTCCAGCAACAGCACCATGTGGGCGCCGTAGCCGGTGCGTTCGACCGTGTACTCGCGCCGATGCAGGCCGGCGCTACCCAGCAGCAGCGCGAGGATGGCTCCGGCCCCGGCCAGGCGCAGGCTCAGGTCGACGGCGCGCGATGCGGCATCGACGGGCAGCAGCGCCAGCCAGGGCCAGGGCTCGGGCCGCAACGGCAACCGCCAGAGCGGCAGCAGCGTCAGCGGCAGGCCCCACAACCATTGCGGCGCGTCCAGCGCCCAATCGGTCATGGCCGCCTCCTTTCGGCAAGCTGGCAGGAACGAGCCAACGCCTCCACGCGCATCAGACCGAACCGAGGCACCGGTGCGCCTTCCCCGAAAAAGACTTCGTACGAGGTCTGGAAGAAATCCCGGATTTCGTTGCGCAAGGGATCGTAGGCCGGATGGGCACGGAAAAACTCGTCCAGCCCTTCGATGAACAGCGGCTCGCCCAAGGTCCGGTTGAATGCTTGGTGCAGACAGGAAAATCCTATCCGCAAGGCTTCCTGGCCGTCTCCCTGTCCGCGCAGACCCCGCAGTTCCCGGCAGGCCTCGGCGAAATAGCGGCCGCGCATGCCGAACGGCAGCCAGGCGCTCAGATAGGCCCACCAGACCAGCGCGCCCAGAGCCGCGAGCCCGAAGCCGGCGCTTGCGGCGGCAGGACCTGAAACCGGCAACGGCGCCGGCACGGCATCCGGCCGCACCGGCGGCAGGCCCTCGGCGCGCAGCACCGACGGCTCCCGGATCGGCGCGGTGGTGAAAGTCCAGTCGGGGACCGCCAGCCGTTGACCCGAGCCGGCCAATCGCAGCTCGAAGCCGGGAATCGTGAGGTTCTTCACTTCCAGCGGCGCATAGAAGGTCTGGTATTCCAGGGTCAGAATCCGGCGCTTGCCCTCGCCGCGGACCTCGACCCGCCGCAGCATCAGCCAGCGGTTGATCCAGCCTTCCTTGGGCAGGGACGCAGCCTCTATCCCCTGGCCCGCATCGGTTTCGACCCGCACTTCGTGGCGGATGAGATCGCCGATGACATAGCCGAAGGCGCGGGGCGTGTCGAACGAGAATGCCTTCACACCGGCCGGCAACTCGGCCGCGGCCGCCAGGCAACACCCCAGCCCCAGGAGGAGAGATATCGAATGACGGAATACCGACAACATCAGCCTGCATGGAAATGGCGGGTGACCGCGTCGGGATCGAAGCCGCCGGACAGAAACAGCGGTTCCCTGCCGAAGCCTCTCAGCATCGCCACCAGGCGATCGCGGCGTTCCTGGAAGGTCTGCGACAAACGGGCGCGCAAGGCCGGGCGCAGCCACATCAGCCGCTCCATGCCGTTCTCCATGTCCTGCAGCCGGGCCAGGCCGGACGCTTCCGGCGCGAACTCCTCCGGGTCCCAAAGCACCACCGGCACGACGTCGTGATGCGCCAGCGACGCCATGAGCTGCTTGAGGAAGCCCAAGGGGAAGTGGAAGTCCGACAGCAGGAACACCAATCCGCGCCGCGACGGCAGATAGCGGACCGCGTGCACCATTCCGCGCGCGCTGCCCCCCCTGGGCCTGAAACCGCGCAGACGCTCGGCCAGCTTCAACGCAGCCCCCACTTGCCGTGTCGGCGGCAGCAGGAAATCCGGAGCACTGCGGTCGGACAGTCCGACGAAACCCATGACATCCCCCGTCCGGTTCGACGACAGCGCCAGCCCCTCGGTGAAATCCGCCAGCACGGCCGTTTTCGATACGCGCCCCCGGTAGCCCATGGAGGCGGACAGGTCCGCCAAGGCGTAAACCGCGATGCGCCCGCGCTGCTCGTGCAGGCGTACCCAGAAATGACCGGCGGGGTCGCCGAGGCTGGCCCGCAGATGCAGCCGGCGGGGATCGGGATGGGCCTGAAACGGCACCAGCCGCTGAAAGGCATGCACGCCGCCGCCTTGCCGGCTGGGATGGGCCCCCGGCTGGACGCTGTCGGTGCGCCAGGCCAGCCGGTAATGGAATTCCTTGCGCTTCATGGCGCCGCGATCTGCCGGATCAGCTTGCCGACCAGCTCCGGAATCAGCTCGGCGCGGCGGTATTCGTAGACCGGCCTGAGGAAGATGCGGTGGCCGACCGCCGGGGCGAACACGTATTGCACGTCCTCCGGCTCGACCCGGTCCCGGCCGCTGAGCCAGGCCTGCACCCGCGCCAGGCGGACCAGATAGCTCATGCCGCGGGGGCTGGCCCCGGCCTCGATCATGTCGCCGGAATCCGCCTCGTGCAGAGCGATACCGAAGTCCTCCGGCCGCCAGGTCGCGCGCCACAGATCCTGCACGTAGCCCCTGAGACGGGCGCTGACGTGGATGCCGCCTTGCAGGGCTTCGGCGATGCCGTTGAGTTCGCGGAACGAGAGCGTCTCCGCGGGCGCGGACTCGACCAGCCGGTCGGGATCGTAGAAGCGCGGGTCGAACAGGATTGGGTCCATATGCGCCGCATCGGTCGGCGGCTCGATGGCGATTTCGAGCATGAAGCGGTCGCGCGCGGCCGCAGGCAGCTCGAAGGTCTCCTCCTTTTCCACCCGGTTGCGGTCGGCGAATACCTGCAGGTACGGAAACCGGAACTCGCGGTTGAACGCCGAGACGCTGCGCTCGGCCATCACTCGCAGCAACAGGGAATGCACCTGGGGCCGGGCGCGGTTGATCTCATTGAAGAAAAAGATGGAGAGCTGCTCGCCGTGCTTGAGCAAAGGCCCCGGCGCGACGCCCGGCCGGCCGTGCTCGTCCAGATAGGTGTAATAAACCAGATCGTTCGGCATCAGATCGATCGTGCCTTCGATCCGTTCGACATCGCCGCCGATACCGCGCGCCACCGCGCGGAGCAGGGTCGTCTTGCCGACGCCGACGCCGCCTTCGAGCAGCGCATGGCCACGGGCGAACACCGCCAGGGTCAGCAGCCGGATCGGGCGCTCCTGCCCGAGCACGACTTGCCCCAGGCCTGCTTCGAAGCGTTTGGCGCGTTCCAGGCTGTCGGCAAGTGGGTTGTCTTGATTCATGGGAGATGGCGAGTGGCGGACTTCAAGCTTGAGACGGGGTTGGACAATCCGCCGCCAAGCTCAGGAAATCGTCATACCGGCAGGGGATGCCGGGCAGAACAGCCCGGCATTGGCCCAGGTCACGGGGAAGTACGGGTTCGTCCTCCATGGCCTCTGGGTTCCGGCGGTCCCTGCCGGAACGACGCGCGTTTCTTGACGACGGTGTCGAGCATTCAGCGGCGACGCATACCGCTAGCGTCACTTGATGTCCTCGACCTTGTAGACGAACTTGCCGGTCTTGGCGTAGTTCTCCACGCGCTTCCGGTTGCGCGCCTCCATCGCCTTGATCGACTCCGACTGCTTGTTGAGCTCGTTCGGATCGTGCTTGGGATCGTACTTGCTGCCGGCGACCTTGTCCGGATAACCGGGCTTGGGTTCCCAGCACACGCCGGGCGCCTTGCAATTCGTGCCGTCGTAGGCTTGGGCGCCCATGGCGAACAGGGCCGCTGCAGCAGCCACCGCGAGACTCGTTTTCTGCATCATGAGGAATTCCTCCTGTTGGGGGGTTGAGATGACCGGGAACATCATTTCAGCCATTCGGCCTTGGCCGGGTCGCCTTTGTAGATACTACGGGTCCAGGCCATGATCTTGAGCATGTCGTCGTTGTTCAGATTGACGTACTGCGGCCCCATCATGCCCTGGGCGCCGCCGAACAGGATTTCGAACAAACCCGCATCGGTGGCCGCACGGGGATAGGTCCAATAGTCGTCCGCGAGACCCGGCCCGAGCTTGCCTTCGGCCTCGTGGCCGTGGCAGCCGGAGCAAGCCGAGAGGTAGAGGCTATGGCCCTGCTCGACCGCATCCTTGTTGCCGTTGTAAGGGTTCTTGCCGGTCTGCAGGAACTGCTTGACGGCCTCGGTATCGCCGCCCGCCTTGGCATAGGACAGATCCAGCGTCTCACCGGTGATGGCGTGGCGCAGGGTGATGTCCGCCTGCGCGGGCAGTGCCAGCAAGCCGGCGGCGCACAGACCGGCCGTGCCGAGTTTCACTCTTCTAAGATTCATTTCTTCAACCTTTCCTTTGATCGTTGGAAGCCGTCTTGGCCGGCTTTTCATCCAGGGGCAGCAGCGGAATGCCTTCCGCCTCGAGCACCGCGTTCACTTCCTTGCCGTGTTTGGCCAGGATCTGGTCGATCTGCTTGAGCAGAGCCTCCTCGCCCTTGCGCACGCCGATCGAGGTCGAGTAGTGATGCGGTACTTTTTCGCCGTCGGAACGCAGGTTGTCGTCGGGGATGACCGTCATGGCCAGACCCGCCTCCCTGACATAGCGGGCCGCCGCCGGCCCCCACAGCACCGCGACCTCGGCGTTGCCGTTGGCGACTTCCGTCACCAGCTTGGCCGGGTCGTAACGGACGTACTGATTGCGCCGCGACTTGAAGCCAACCAGGGAGTGCATGTAGTTGAACATGTCGTTGTAGCGCCCGATCTTGCGGATCATCGTTTCCGCCGGGGTGTCCGGCATGAACGCGATCTGCTTCACGGTCTTCAGCGCCTCGCTGTTCCAGTCCTGGATGTTCAGGCCCTTGTCCTTGCGGTAGACGAAGACATAGCCCGAACGGTAGTAAGGCGCGCTGGTCAGCATCCGCGGATCGCCGGCATCGACGCCGATGACCATGTCGCACAGCCCCTTGTCCAGAAAATCCCGGACGAAATAGCGGGCGTCCGTCCACCACACGTTCTCGACCCGACGCCCCAGTTCCTTCCCGATGAGGTCGGCCAGCTTGTTCTCGAAGCCCTGGCCGGCCTTGTCCGAATACGGCATCTCGTTTTCCGCGGAGCAGACCTTGAGCGGTTCCGCATACTTCGCTGCCTGCACGCCGCCCGAAACCGCGAGGGAAGCGATCAAGCCAGCGGCGGCAATACGGTTCATTCGCATGACTTATCCTTTATCTATGTATGGCCAAGGGTGGAAATGCCCGCGGAGCCATGGCGTCCGGCCGATCCGTCATGCCGGCAGGGAAGTCGGCATCCAGGACACAAGGATGTGATCCCGGTCGACGCCATCCTTGGCTTCCGGACTCATGCCAGAATGAGCTTCCGAGAGACGCCCCACCCGTTCGGCTCAGAGCGAGAACACGAACACCGAGCCGCCCATCTGGGTGTAATGCGCCAGTTCCTTGAACGCGCCCACCGCCCCCAGGCCCGCGGTCGGATCCTTCAGGTCGAACACCAGGCCCACGCCCGGCCAGCCGCCGACGCCGGAGTAGATGGCGACGTACTGCTTGCCGTTGTGCTGGTAAGTGATGGGATGGCCGATCACGCCGGACGGCAACTGGAACTGCCACTTCAGCTCGCCGGTGCGGGTGTCGCGGGCCTTGATGAAGCCGTCCAGGGTGCCGTAGAACACCAGGTCCCCGGCGGTCGCCAGGGTGCCGCCCCAGACCGCGAACTTCTCGGGCACTTCCCATTCGATCTTGCCGGTGACCGAGTTCATGGCCTTGACCTGGCCCAGCATGCCCTTGGGTCCCGGGTACATGTTCAAGGTCGCGCCCACGAAGAACTGGCCGGCGCGGTAAGGCAGCATGAACGGTTCCCAGTCCATGCAGATGTGGTTCACGCCCATGAAGAACAGCTTCTTGTCCGGGTCGTAGGACTCGATGCCCTGGTTGTGATAGCCCATGGCCGAAGGACAGATGCCCTTGGCATTGTGGTCCATGCGGGTGCTGTATTCCGGATCGCGGATCGGCAGGCCCGTCTTCAGGTCGACCTTCTTCACCCAGTTGACGGTGTCGTCGATCTTGAAGGCGTTGACCAACGCGCCGGTTTCCCGGTTCAGGGTGTAGACCAAGCCGTTGCGGTCCGGATGGGTCAGCAACGGCGTCATCTTGCCGTCCACTTCCTGTTCGGACAGCCCCATGTAGTTCACGCCCGCATAGTCCCATTCGTCATGCGGCGTCTTCTGGTAACCGAACTTGGCGCGGCCGGTGTCGACGTCGCGGCCCCAGATGGTCATGGTCCATTTGTTGTCGCCGGGACGCATGGTCTCGTTCCAGGGCGCCGGATTGCCGGAGCCGTAATAGATCATGTCCAGCTTGGGATCGTAGGCGTACCAGCCCCAATTGGTGCCGCCGCCGATCTTCCAGGCGTCGCCCTCCCAGGTCTGCAGACCTAGACCGAACTGGCCGTAATGGGGGTTGTGCTCGTTGAATTTGGGGTCGAGCAGCAGGTCTTCGTCGGGACCGGTGGCGTAGGCCCGCCATTCCTGCTTGCCATCCTTGATGTTGTAGGCCGTGACATAGCCGCGCACGCCCAGCTCGGCGCCGGCGGAGCCGATCAGCACCTTGTCCTTCACCACGAAGGGCGCGCCGGTCAGCGTCGAGCCCATGGCGATGTCGGAGTTTTCCATCTTCCAGATTTCTTCGCCGGTCTTGGCGTTGAGCGCGACGACGTTGCCGTCCAGCTGAGCCAGGAAGATTTTCGCCGGGCCGTGATCGCCGGCCGGCGCGTAGGCCAGACCCCGGTTGACCACATCGCAGCAGGCCACGGCGCGGGCCGCCGGATTCTGCTTGGGCTTGTACTGCCACAGGATCTTGCGGGTGTCGTTCAGATCGACCGCGTAGACGTTGTTCGGGAACGGGGTATGGATATACATGATGCCGTCCACCACCAGCGGCGCGCCTTCGTGGCCGTGCAGAGTGCCGGTGGACATCGTCCAGGCCACTTTCAGATTCTTGACGTTGTGGCTGTTGATTTCCGTCAGCCGGCTGAAATGGGTGGCGCTGTAGTCCTTGGTCTGCATGACCCAGTTCCGGTCATCCTTGGACAACCGGTCCAGCTCCGGGTTAGCGTGCGAAGATTGCGCGGCCAGCATGGCGCCCATCGCCAGCACCGACCCGCCGAAGCCGCTTGCCAGTTTGCGAATTTGCATGTGTCTCCTCCGAAAATGATTGACGCCGACCCTGCATCGGCGTTCTACGAACAGCGGCGGAGATTCTGGGACAGATCATGTCAGCGGCGTTACGGAATTACCCCTCGAAGCAGCCTTGAAAAACTCTCGAATGGCGGGTGGAAAAACTCCCGCTCCGGGAGAGCCCGCTGGAATGACGTAAAACGGGACGGATGCTTCAGGGCCGGTTCAGGTTTCCCGTCTGTCCTCCGGCGAGGCCGGTTTGCATACGTCGGTCGAGCACGCCATTGGAGGAATGAAGACCTTTCACTGCTTGATGCATCGCATGAGAAACCGACTCAGTTTATTCCTCCCGGCACGCCCCTCCGACAATCAGGAACATCTCCCTGTCAAAACAACCGCCAGTCGAGGCAAACTAAGCCGATTTTTCCCGGAGTCATCGCCTTTGAGCCTGCGGTTTCGCCTGAATCTCATGATCGGCCTGGTCATGCTGGCCATCATCGGCATGGGCACCTTATTCGTGGTCCACAATGCACGCCGTTCGGTGGCGGAGGAAGTCCGCTCCTCGGTCAACCTGGCTTTGCAGCTGATCGACGCCGGCCTGGAGCAGGCGGTCGCGGCCGGCCGATCGCCGGTGGATTGGATCGCCCAGCTCGCCCGGCTCGACCGGACCCGCCATTTGAGCCTCAGCATCCATCAAGGCGAGAGAACCATCATCGACCTCCCTTCCTCGGCGGCACCGGCGGCGGGTGAGGAAGCGCCCGGCTGGTTCGCCTGGGCGGTGGCGCCGGAACCCCTGGTGGCGGAAAAGCATTTGCACCAGATCGGCAATCCGATGATCCAGATCATCATCGACGCCAACCCGGCCGACGAGATCGCCGAAGCCTGGACCGAGGCGCGGGGATTTCTGCTGTTGATGCTGGCGCTCGCCGTGACGGTGTATGTGGTCGTCCACACCACCCTGGGACGGGCGTTCAACTCGGTGGGCGTGATCCTCGAAGGGCTGGAGAATCTGGAAAACGGCGATTACAGCCGGCGTCTGCCGGAGTTCTACCTGCCCGAGTTCGCCCGCATCTCGCGCGCCTTCAACCATACCGTCTGCGCGCTGGAAAAAACCCGCGAGGAAAACCGCGCGTTGACCCAGCGCTCCCTGGCGATCCAGGAAGAGGAGCGGCGCTACCTCGCGCAGGAGTTGCACGACGAGCTCGGCCAGTCGCTGAGCGCGATCAAGGCGATCGCCGCATCACTGCGCAAGCCGGAGCGGGACGACAAATCGACCGCCGATGCCGTCGGCACCATCCAATCGATCTGCGACCATCTGTTCGCCGTGCTGCGCACCCTGATGCAGCGGCTGCGCCCCTTGATGCTGGACGAGCTGGGACTGAAAGCCTCGCTCGAAGACATGATCGAGAACTGGCGTAGCCGCTATTCGGACATCGCCCTGGATTTCCGCTGCGACGACGGCATCGACGAGTGCGTCGGCGACTCCCGGATACATATCTTCCGGATCGTACAGGAAAGCCTGACCAACGTGGTGAGGCATTCCGGCGCGCGCCACCTGAAGATTCATTTGAGCCTGATCGAAACCGCCGACGACCGCCCCGAAGCCCTCCTGCTCAAGGTCAGCGACGACGGCGCCGGCTTCGATCCTTCTCGAGCCCCGGCCGGCTTGGGTCTACTCGGCATCCGCGAACGGGTGGAGAGCCTGGGAGGACGGTTCGGTCTGAATACCCGCCCCGGCGCAGGCGTGACCCTGCGCATCAACATTCCCTGCGGAGATAAGCTTCCATGAAATCCAAGATTACCGTGATGCTGGTGGATGACCACGCGGTGGTCCGCGCCGGCTACCGCCTGCTGCTCTCCGGCACCCAGAACATCGAGGTCGTCGGCGAGGCCGAGCGGGGCGAGGAGGCCTGCCAGCTCTATGCCGACGCCCGCCCGGACGTGATCGTCATGGACCTTTCGCTGCCCGGCATCGGCGGGCTGGCCTCGATCCGCCGTATCCGCAGCCGCGACGCCTCCGCCCGGATACTGGTGTTCAGCATCCACGACGAGCTGATTTACGTGGTGCGCGCGCTGGAAGCCGGCGCCAGGGGTTACATCACCAAGAGCTGCGCGCCGGAAATCCTGGTCGAGGCCGTGGCCCGGATCGCCTCCGGCGAATCGTTCCTGGAACCGGAGATCGCCCAGCGCCTGGCCATGCAGACCCTGGGAGGCGCCGAAGCGGCTACCGCTTTGAATACGCTGTCGGCCCGCGAGTTCGACGTCTTCCTGCTGCTGGCCAAGGGCCACACCACCCGCGAGGTCGCGGAAGAACTGCGGCTCGGCTATAAAACCGTCGCCAATTACAGTACCCTCATCAAGAGCAAGCTGGGCGTGAACACCACCGCCGAAATGGCGCGCCTCGCCTACCAGAACGGGATATTCAAGACCTGAAAGCCGAGTCCCTCGATGAGCGCAAATCTTTACGACACCGACCACGTCGCCTGGCTGCATCAGCAGGCCGAGTTGCTGAAATCAGGGCGTTTGACCGCAGTGGACACCGCACACCTGATCGAGGAATTGGAGGCGGAAGTGGGACATGATGAGAGAGAGCTGAACAAACGCCTGCTCGTCCTCTTGATACACCTGCTGAAATTGAGACTCCGGCAATGAAGAGCTGACGGCCATGCCCCAAACAACTCACTATTCAAAACCCTTCGCCGAACTCCTTGCCAACGAGCGGCTGAACAGCCTGGTACCGGGCGTCCCCAACCTCGGCATGCGACCGCGGCTGGAGGCGTTGCGGATCGAAACGGCTTTCGGGCCCGAGACGGTCCGCGACCATGACATGGCGCAGTGCTGCCTGGCGGCCATCTGGCTGTATCACGACTTTTTCGACGAAAGCCACCGCATCAGCCAGGGCATCGCCACGGCCAGCGGCAGCTACTGGCATGGCATCCTCCACCGCCGCGAGCCGGACGCCTGGAACAGCAAATATTGGTTCAAGCGGGTCGGCAGCCACCCGGTCTTTCCCGAAGTGGCCGCCGCCGCGCGGGAGCTGGCCCAGGCCGAACCGCCCTCGCGCGAGACCGAATTCCTGCTTCGGCAGAGCCGCTGGGACCCGTTCGCCTTCATCGACCTGTGTGAAACCGCCCGCCTCGGCCATACGCCCGCAGAGCCCTTGTGCCGGCGCATCCAGCTCGCGGAATGGCGAATACTGTTCGATCATTGCTACAGACAGGCCGTGAGGGCCTGAAAACGCCGGCTCAAGCCAACCGCAAAACCTTCGCCCCGCGAATCCGGCGCTGCTTGAGGTCGAGCAATGCGCGATTGGCATCCTCGAACGCGTATTCCTCCGTCTCGGGACGGATGCCCATTTCCGCCGCCAGCGCCAGAAAGCCGGCCACGTCGCTGCGCGCCACGTTGGCGACCGACTTGATTTCCCGCTCCATCCACAAATGCCGGGCATAGTCGAGACCGGCCAGGCAGTCACGGTCTCCGGGCTCCTTGCGGATCGCGTTGATGACCAGCCGGCCGCCGGGAGCGAGGTTGGCGAGCGCCGCGACCACCGGCTTCCAGACCGGCGTAGTGTCGATGATGGCCGCCAGCGGTGCGGGACAAATATCCGCAGTATCGCCGGCCCAGACCGCGCCCAGTTGCAGCGCGAAGGCACGCTCCTCGGGATGGCGGGCGAAGACGTAGACTTCCGAGTCGGGGAACCGGTGCCGCGCCATCATCAGCACCAGATGGGCGGACGCCCCGAACCCGGTCAGCCCCAGCCGCTGGCCGTTTCCGACCCCGCTGAGATTGAGCGAACGGTAGCCGATGGCGCCGGCGCACAGGAGCGGCGCGGCTTCGGCATCGGTGAATACCTCTGGAATGCGGAAGCCAAAGGCCGCGGGGACGGTCATGTACTCGGCATAGCCGCCGTCGACATCACGGCCGGTGGCGCGGAATCCGGCACAGAGGTTCTCCCGTCCCGACCGGCAGTAGTCGCATTCTCCGCAGGCGGAATAGATCCAGGCCGCGCCGACGCGGTCGCCCACGGCGAATCCGGTCACACCCGCCCCGAGAGCCGCGATACGGCCGACGGCCTGATGCCCAGGCACGACCGGCAGGCGCGGCGGCGCGGTGCGGCCTTCGATCTCGTCGATTTCGGTGTGGCACACGCCACAAACCGCCACCCGCAGCAGGATGTCGCCCGGGCCGGGCGCCGGCTCGGCAAGGTCGGCGAGCCGCAGCGGGGTTCGCGACGGAACCAGCGGCCCCGTTTGGTCGATCAACCAGGCTTTCATGACAGTCCCCTATGTTGCCAAGCCGTACGGCAGCCTTGACGGCAACAATCATCGTAACCACGATAATTCGCCATGTCGATCGAGTTCGATCCCGAAATTCGCAGATGCCGCTGAAATATCTGCCGGACGACGCGCCGGAACTGACGGACGAGTTGTTCGAACGAACCGACGCATTTGTCGGCGGAAAACCGCCTACGCCAGACTCTTCACCGCCACCTCGTACACATCCTTCGACACGCCTTCCAAACCGGCGATGCGCTGCAACTGCCGGCACATGGCATCCTGCCGCCCCTTGTCGTAGCGGCGCCACTGGGTCAGCGAGCCGAGCATGCGGGCGGCGACCTGGGGATTGATGGCGTTGAGGGCGACGATCTGGTTCCCCAAGAATTCGTAGCCGCTGCCGTCGGCCGCATGGAAATTGACCGGGTTGGCCTGCGAAAACGCGCCGATCAGCGAACGCACGCGGTTGGGGGTGCGCAGGTCGAAATCGGGATGCGCCGTCAGGGCCTTGACGCTCTCCAGGGTGCCCGGTAGAGGGCAGCTCGCTTGCAGACTGAACCACTTGTCGATGACCAGAGCCTCCTCCCGCCATTGGGCGTAGAACGACTCGAGACAGACGGTTTTCTCCGGATTGGCGCTGTTGACGATCGCCGCCAGGGCCGCGATCTGGTCGGTCATGGTGCGGGCTTCGCGGAACTGGCGGACACAGAGTTCGTAAGACTCGGACGTCTCCAACTCCGCGATGAATCCCAGACAGGTATTCTTGATCCTGCGCCGGTTTCTCGCGGCCGGGTCGAGGCCGCCCGTTTCACCCGCCTGGTGCTCACGGTAGAGCCTCAGGAAATCGCCGGCCAGGACGGTGGCCAGCACACGCCGGATGATCTGGCGCGCCCGGTGGATGGCTTCCGGATCGGCCACGCTCATCAGCGCGGCGACGTAGTCTTCCGAAGGCAGGCTCAGCAGCAGCGCCTGATAGGACGGGTCCGCCGCCGGTTGCGCCAGCAGCCTGCGGAAGGCGTCGACCAGATTCGAGTCGACGGTTTCCGGATTTTCGCCCGCCCGGATACGCTCGATGAGGCCGAGCATCACCTGGGTCGCCAAGGTCTGGCCGGCGTCCCAGCGGCTGAAGGCATCGGTGTCGTGGGCAAACAGGAACGCCAGTTCCTCGGCGCTGCGTTCCATTTTCAATCTGACCGGCGCGGAAAAGCCGCGCAGGGCGGAAACCACGGGCCGCTCGGGGACATCCACGAATTCGAACACCTGTTCGGCCTCCCGGACGTGCAGCACGCGGGTTCCCGGCTTGGCCTCGGCTTCGCCCGCCAGCCGCAGCGGCAATTCGCTCCCGTCCGGCGCCAGAAGGCCGAGGGCCAGCGGGACATGCAGGGGCTGCTTGACCGGCTGGCCCGGCGTCGGCGGGCAGGACTGGCGCACGAAGAGGCGCAGAGTCCGGGCCCCGGCGTCGTATTCGGGGTCGAGCCGCAGCTCGGGCGTGCCGGCCTGGGCATACCACAAGCGGAACTGGCTCAAGTCGATGCCGTTGGCGTCCTCCATGCAGCGCACGAAATCGTCGCAGGTCACGGCTTGACCGTCGTGGCGCTCGAAATAGAGGTCCATGCCCTTGCGAAAGCCCTCGGGGCCGACCATGGTCTGCATCATCCGCACCACTTCCCCGCCCTTCTCGTAGACGGTGAGGGTATAGAAATTGTTGATCTCGATGTAGGAATCCGGCCGCACCGGATGCGCCAGCGGACCTGCGTCCTCGGCGAACTGGCGGGTCCGCAGCAGGTTCACGTCCTCGATGCGCTTGACCGCCCGCGAGCTGCGGGAGGCCGAGAACTCCTGGTCGCGGAACACGGTCAGTCCTTCCTTGAGGCTGAGCTGGAACCAGTCGCGGCAGGTGATGCGGTTGCCGGTCCAGTTGTGGAAATATTCGTGGCCGATGACGCCCTCGATGTGCTCGTAATCGGCGTCGGTCGCGGTATCCGGCCGCGCCAGCACGAACTTGGTGTTGAAGATGTTGAGCCCCTTGTTCTCCATCGCCCCCATGTTGAAGTGGCTGACCGCCACGATCATGTACAGGTCGAGGTCGTACTCGCGGCCGAAGCGCTCCTCGTCCCAGCGCATCGCGTGCTTGAGCGACTGCATGGCGTGATCGCACTTGTCCCGATCGTGCGGCTCCACGTAGATCTGCAGCGCGATCTCGCGGCCCGAGGCGGTGACGAAACGGTCTTCCAGGCAGGCGAGCCGCCCGGCCACCAGGGCGAAGAGGTAGCAGGGCTTCTTGAACGGGTCCTCCCAGCGGACCCAATGCCGGCCGTTCTTGAGTTCGCCGCTGGCGATCCGATTGCCGTTCGACAGCAGCACCGGATAGCGGCTCTGGTCCGCCACGATGGTCGTGGTGAACAGCGACATGACGTCGGGCCGGTCGATGTAATAGGTGATGCGGCGGAAGCCGTGCGGTTCGCACTGGGTACAGAACATCCCATCGGACAGGTACAGTCCTTCCAGTGCAGTGTTGGCTTCCGGGTTGATCCGGTTGGTGATCTCGAGTTCGAACGGACGCTCCGGCACCGCATGGATCACCAGCCCCGATTCGCTGACGCCGTACTCGCTCTCGGCCAGCACCCGTCCGTTGAGCTTGGCGGACTCGAACGCCAGTTGCTCGCCGTCGAGCACGAGCGTGGGGTTCCATTCCGCCACCGCGGGATTGTGGCGCAGCTTCAGCCGTGACGTGACGCGGGTGGCTTCGGCGTCCAATTCGAAAAACAGGTCGATGGCATCGACCAGAAACTCGGGCGGCTGATAGTCCTTGAGATAGACGGTCTTGGGGGTGGCTTCAAGCATGCGTTGCGAATCTTTGAGTTCCGGCCAAAACGAAGACGGGGATGATACGGCGTAATTCGACCCGGTCCAAACCCGAAGCTCGCTTCAATCCTGATACATTCCGGAAATTCTGCCGACACCCGCCGGGGGGACCCTGCCGTCGCCAGGTCAAGACAGGCCCGGCAGTATTCTATCCATGACCTTCGCGTCAATGAGGAGACTCCCCATGAAGCGTTTTCGTTCCCCCTTGCGGAAATTTATCGCCGTATTGGCGTTCGTAAGCCTCGCCTCGCTGATATCGACGGCGGGCGCGTTCCCCCCGCCGCCCAGACCCGATCCCGAGGACTGGCTGGCCGGGATGCTGTGGCGCATCCATGGCGAACTGAACCTGAACAGCGAGCAGGACAGCCTGTGGAAACTCGCCGAAGACGACACTCGGCAGATGCTGAAATCGCACCGCGAGCGCTTCGAAACCGCCCGAAGCGACATCGAGTCGACGCTGAGCGACGCCAATGGCAATTTGCACACCCTGTTCGACAAGCTGGACGCCGACAAAAGCAACAGCGAAGCCAGAATGAAGCAAAACCGCAAACTGTGGCTGAGCTTCTACGACAGCCTGGACGCCGCCCAGAAAAAGACCGTCAATGCCCAACTGCTGGCCGAACTCGATAAAATGGGCCCGGTCGATGGCAAGTGCCGCTACACTCCCGGAAAAGCCGAAGGCGCCCCCCTCCCCTTGAAGTAAAGACCCTTATGCAGGCACCGACCACACGTATTCTGATCGTGGACGACGACGTCGAGATAAGAAATCTGCTCGGCGGATACCTTTCCCGCTTCGGCATGGAAGCCGTCGGTGCCCACGATGGCGCGGAGATGAAAAAGGCGCTGGCGGAAACCTCGTTCGACCTGGTGGTGCTGGACCTGATGCTGCCGGGCGAGGACGGCCTGAGCCTGTGCCGGTCGCTCCGCACGGAGAGCGACATCCCCGTCATCATGCTCACGGCCCGCGGCGATCCCATGGACCGGGTGGTCGGCCTGGAACTGGGCGCCGACGATTACGTGGCCAAGCCGTTCGAGCCGCGGGAGCTGGTGGCGCGCATCCAGACCATCCTCCGACGCGCCCGCCACGAGCGCGAAACCGAAAGCCCCGAAGCGTCCGACATCGCCGTCGAATTCGAGGGATGGCGGCTGCACCGGGTGCTGCGGCAACTGACCTCACCGGACGGCATGGTCGTCCCCCTTTCCAACGCCGAATTCCGGCTGTTGAGCGTGTTCATCGAACGCCCCAACCGCATCCTGACCCGCGACCAGTTGCTCGATTATGCCCGCGGCCGGGCCATGGAAGTCTTCGACCGCAGCATCGACCTGCTGGTATCCCGGCTGCGCCAGAAACTGCAGGACGACCCCAGGAATCCCAAGCTCATCAAGACCATCCGCGGCGAAGGTTATTTCTTCAGCGCCCAGGTGAGCAAATGCGGCGCCTGATCCCGGACACGCTGTTCACCCGCCTGTTCCTGCTGCTGTTGGTGACCTTGACCGCCAGCCATTTCCTCGGCATGGCGGTGGTGTTCAACCTGGAGCTCTCCGAGCCTCCCCCGCCGGCACCGGCGCAGCCGGCTCCCCAGCCTCACCTCCCGCCGCTGCCGGAGTGGCTGTCGCGGCCGCCTCCGCCGGTCGACTTCCCGCCGCCGAAGGACAACTTCGGCTGGCGCGTCCCCGGCTTGGACCCGACACCTGCTCCCCCGCCGCGGCCCACGATGGAGCCGGCCCCAGGCGATGTCATGGGCACCGGCCTGTCCCTCCCTTACCGCCCTCACGGCGGCTGGATCAGCGCGGCGATGCGGCTGATCGCCCTGGGGCTGACGGCATGGATCGGCGCCCGTTGGCTGTCTCGCCCGATCATCCGCATCGCCCAGGCCGCCGAACATTTCGGCGACAGCCTCAGCACTCAGCCCCTGGAAGAAAGCGGCCCCGCCGAAGCCCGGAAGGCGGCCCGCGCGCTGAACCGCATGCAGGCGCAATTGCTCGAACAGATCCGGCAGCGCAGCCAGTTCCTGGCGGCGGTATCCCACGATCTGCGCACGCCGATCACCCGTCTCAATCTCCGCGTCGAAGGCGTGGAACCTCCCGAGCTGCGCGAGAAGCTGCATGAGGATCTGCGGGACATGTCGCTCATGCTGGCCTCGACCCTGGATTATCTGCGCGGCCACGTCGAACCCGAGCCGCTGCAGCCGCTGGACGTCGAAGCCCTGGTGAATTCGCTCGCGGAGGATGCCCAGGATCAAGGCCACGCGGTGAGCGTCAGCGGCGAAGCCAAACCGATCATGGCGCGCCCCATCGCGCTGCGGCGCTGCCTGGACAACCTGATCAGCAATGCCTTGCGCTATGGCCAGGGTGCCGAGATGACCCTGAAAGACGCACCGGGCAATCTGGTGATCGAGGTGAGAGACCACGGCCCGGGCATTCCGGACGACCAGCTCGAAGCCGTCTTCGCGCCCTTCGTCCGGCTCGAATCCTCCCGCAATCGGTCCTCCGGCGGCACCGGCCTGGGTCTTTCCATTGCCCGGGATGTGGCCATCAGCCACGGCGGCCGCCTGACGCTGCGCAACGGCTCCGAAGGCGGACTCATCGCCCGCCTCAACCTGCCGCGGAAATGATCACGCGGCGCACTCCTTGACACTTTCCCACTAAACTTGAATCGAAGAGGATAATTTCTTACTGTTCGGCAGGCCCGACCCGATGGAGAACGCCATGAGCGGCCCCAAGTTCAGCGACATCACGCATCCCGCCGATCTGGGCGGCCACGGCAAAGGCACCGGCCCGGTCCGCCGGCAGCGGCCGATCTACGTCGACCTGCTCCCTCCCTGCAACCATGCCTGCCCGGCCGGCGAGAACATCCAGGCCTGGCTGGCGGAAGCCCAAGCCGGGCGCTACCGGCATGCCTGGCAGATCCTGATGCGGGACAACCCGATGCCGGCGGTGCATGGCCGGGTCTGCTACCACCCCTGCGAATCCCATTGCAACCGCAACGAAGTGGACGAATCCGTGAGCATCCACGCGGTCGAACGTTTCCTGGGCGACCTCGCCCTGCGGGATGGCTGGGAAGCGGAGATCGAGGCGCCGCCCAGCGGCCGGCGGGTGCTGGTGATCGGCGCCGGCCCCAGCGGGCTGTCCGCCGCCTATCATCTCGCCCGCCTGGGCCATGAGGTCGAGATCCACGAGGCAGGCCCCAAGGCGGGCGGCATGATGCATTTCGGCATCCCCGCCTACCGCCTGCCGCGCCACGAGCTGGAACAGGAAATCCAGCGCATCGAACGCATGGGGGTCAAGATCGGGCTCAACCGCCGGGTCGACGACGTGCTCGAAGAAAAGACGGCGGGCCGCTTCGACGCCGTCTTCCTCGCCATCGGCGCGCACCTGAGCAAGCGGGTCGAGATCCCTTCCCGCGACGCCGGCAAGATTCTCGATGCCGTCAGTTTCCTGCGCCAGGCCGCCAGCGGCGATCCACCGAAGCTGGGGCGCCGGGTCGCGATCTATGGCGGCGGCAACACGGCCATGGACGCCGCCCGCACCGCCAAGCGCCTGGGCGCGGAAGAGGCCCTGATCATCTACCGCCGCGACCGCGAGCACATGCCGGCCCATCCGTTCGAAGCCGACGAGGCGCTGGAGGAAGGCGTCAAGATCAACTGGCTGCGAAGCATCAAGCAGATCGACGAGACCCACATCCAGGTCGAAGTCATGCGTATCGACGAGCAAGGCTATCCGCAGCCGACCGGGAAATTCGAGACCCTGGAAGCCGACGCCCTGATCCTCGCCCTGGGGCAGGACACCGACACCGCCTTCCTGCACAAGATTCCCGGCATGCGCTTCAAGGACGACGGCACGGTGCTGGTGGACGCCAACATGATGACCGGCAAGCCGGGCATCTTCGCCGGCGGCGACATGGTGCCCAGCGAGCGCACCGTCGCCGTGGCGGTCGGCCACGGCAAGAAAGCGGCTCGCCACATCGACGCCTATCTGCGAGGATCGGCGTATGTTCCGCCGCCCAAACATCCCATCGTCGGCTTCGACAAGCTGCACGTCTGGTATCTGACCGAGGCCGACCAGCGCAAGCAACCCCAGCTCGATCCGGCCCTTCGGGCCTACGGCTTCGACGAGGTCGTGCAGGGGCTGAGCGAATCCGAGGCGCTGTTCGAAGCCCGGCGCTGCTTCTCCTGCGGCAACTGTTTCGAATGCGACGGCTGCTACGGCGCCTGCCCCGAACAGGCCATCGTCAAGCTGGGGCCGGGCAAGCGCTACCGCTACGACTACGACCGCTGCACCGGCTGCGCCGTCTGCTACGAGCAATGCCCCTGCCACGCCATAGAAATGATCAGCGAACCGGGAGCCTGAGACCATGCATCCGACCACGGAAACCACGCTCGAGGGCAACGAGGCGGTGGCTTACATCGCCTACCGGATCAATGAGGTCTGCGCGATCTATCCGATCACGCCCTCCTCCACCATGGCCGAACTGGCCGACCAGTGGGCGGCCGAGGGCAAAACCAACATCTGGGGCAACGTGCCGATGGTGGTGGAGATGCAAAGCGAAGGCGGGGCGGCCGGCGCGGTGCACGGCGCGCTGCAGACAGGCGCCTTGACCACCACCTTCACCGCCTCGCAGGGGCTCTTGCTGATGATCCCGAACATGTACAAGATCGCCGGCGAGCTCACCCCTACGGTGTTCCATGTCGCGGCCCGCTCGCTCGCCGCCCAGGGCTTGTCCATCTTCGGTGACCATTCCGACGTCGCCGCCGTGCGCCCCACCGGCTTCGCCCAGCTCGCCTCCAGTTCGGTGCAGGAGGCGCACGACATGGCCCTGCTGGCCCAGGCCGCTAGCCTGGAATCGCGGATTCCGTTCGTGCATTTCTTCGACGGCTTCCGGACCTCGCACGAGGTCAACAAGCTGAACCTGATCGCCGACGAAGACATCCGCGCCATGATCGATCCCGCCAGGGTCCGCGAGCATCGGGGGCGGGCGATGAATCCCGACAACCCCTTCATCCGCGGCACCGCCCAGAACCCGGACGTCTATTTCCAGGGCCGGGAGACCGTCAACCCGTTCTATGCCCGCTTGCCCGAAATCGTGCAGGCGCAGTTCGACAAATTCGCCGGACTCACCGGCCGGCAGTACCGCTTGTTCGATTACTTCGGCGACCCGCAGGCCGAGCGGGTGGCGGTGGTGATGGGCTCCGGTGCGCTCACCCTGCGCGAAACCGTAGCCTTCCTGTGGCGGCGGGGCGAGAAGGTCGGCGTGGTGCAGGTACGCCTTGCTCTGCCCTTCTCCGCGCCCCATTTTTTGGCCGCGCTGCCGGGGAGCGTCCGGGCCATCGCGGTGCTGGACCGGCTCAAGCTGCCGGGTTCCACCGGCGAGCCGCTCTACACCGATGTCGTCACCGCGCTGGCGGAAGGCGGCTCTCCCGTCCGTGTCATCGGCGGCCGCTATGGTCTCTCGTCCAAGGAGTTCACCCCGGCCATGGCCAAGGCGGTGTTGGACGAACTCGACAAAGACGCACCCAAGAACCACTTCACCATCGGGATCCGCGACGACGTCTCCCACACCAGCCTGGACTACGACGAGCGGTTCGAGATCGAGCCGGACGACGTGGTGCGCGCCCTGTTCTTCGGCCTGGGCGCCGACGGCACCGTGGGCGCCAACAAGAACAGCATCAAGATCATCGGCGAATCCACCCCGCTGCACGCCCAAGGCTACTTCGTCTACGACTCGAAGAAATCCGGCTCGCGCACCGTCTCCCACGTGCGCTTCGGACCCCGGCCGATCGAGTCGCCCTATCTGATCCGCTCGGCCGGCTTCATCGGCTGCCACCAGTTCAACTTCGTGGCGAAGATCGACGTGCTGGAGCATGCCCGCAAGGGCGCGGTGTTCCTGCTCAACAGCCCGTATGGGCCGAACGAGGTGTGGGACCGTCTGCCCCGTACCGTCCAAGAAAGCATCATCGAGAAGGGCATCGCCTTCTACGTCATAGACGCCTCGAAAGTCGCCGCGGAATCCGGCATGGGCGGCCGCACCAACACCGTCATGCAGACCTGCTTCTTCGCCATCTCCGGCGTGCTGCCGCGCGAGGAGGCGATCGAGCGAATCAAGGCCTCGATCCGCAAGACCTACGGCAAGAAAGGCGAGGACGTGGTCAAAAAGAACTTCGCCGCCGTGGACCATACCCTGGCGCATCTGTACCGGGTGGAGGTGCCGGCGCGAGCCAACAGCCACCTGGCGATGCCGCCGCCCGTGCCGCCCGAGGCGCCGGACTTCGTCCAGCGGGTGACGGCGGCCATGATGGCCGGGGCCGGCGATGCCCTGCCGGTGTCCGCCCTGCCGGTCGACGGCACCTACCCCTCCGGCACGACCCGCTGGGAGAAGCGCAACATCTCCGATTCGGTCCCCGCGTGGGAACCGGACATCTGCATCCAGTGCGGCAACTGCAGCTTCGTCTGCCCGCACAGCGTCATCCGCTCCAAGTTCTACCCGGAATCGCAACTGGAAAATGCGCCCTGCGGCTTCAAGTCCGCCCCCATCAACGCGCGCGGCTTCCCGGAAACCCGCTACACCTTGCAGTTCTACGTGGAAGATTGCACCGGCTGCGGCCTCTGTGTGGAGGTCTGCCCGGCGCGCAGCCCGCGCGAGCCGGGCGTCAAGGCCATCAACATGCGGCCGAAAGCCCCGCGCCTGGAGCAGGAGCGTGCCAGCATCCGTTTCTTCGAGCAACTGCCCGTCAACGACCGCTCGCGGGTAGACTTCTCGTCGGTGCGCGGCGCCCAGTTTCTGGAGCCGCTGTTCGAGTTTTCCGGCGCCTGCGCCGGCTGCGGGGAAACGCCTTACGTGCGCCTCTTGTCCCAGTTGTTCGGCGACCGACTGCTGGTGGCCAACGCCACCGGCTGCTCCTCGATCTACGGCGGCAACCTGCCGACCACGCCCTGGACCAAGAACGCGGAAGGCCGCGGCCCGGCCTGGTCGAACTCGCTGTTCGAGGACAATGCCGAATTCGGCTTAGGCTTCCGGCTCAGCGCCGACAAGC
The DNA here is from genome assembly GCF_012769535.1 of Methylococcus geothermalis. NCBI lineage: Bacteria > Pseudomonadati > Pseudomonadota > Gammaproteobacteria > Methylococcales > Methylococcaceae > Methylococcus > Methylococcus geothermalis. The sequence goes on along the minus strand of NZ_CP046565.1, from coordinate 899,880 downwards.
ATCTGGCCCTCGCCCGCCAGCGCCTGGGGGAACTCGGGCAACAGCTTCCGGCCGGGCTGGTCGCCGAGATACTGAATGCGCCGCAACTCACCGAATCCGAGATCCGCCGCCAGCGCCTGCGCGTCGCCGAACTCAAAGCCCTGCTGCAACGCATCGACTGCGATGCCGCCAAGGACCTGCTGTCGGTAGCCGACCATCTGGTCCGGCGCAGCATCTGGATCGTCGGCGGCGATGGCTGGGCCTACGACATCGGCTCGGCGGGGCTCGACCACGTCCTCGCCAGCGGCCGGGACGTCAACGTGCTGGTGCTGGACACCGAGGTGTATTCCAACACCGGCGGCCAGATGTCGAAATCCACCCCGCTCGGCGCCGTCGCCAAATTCGCCGCCGCCGGCAAGCCGGTCGCCAAGAAGGACGTGGCGCTGCAGGCCATCGCCTACGGCAACGTGTATGTGGCCCGGATCGCCATGGGAGCCAATCCCCAGCAGGCATTGCTGGCGCTGCGCGAGGCCGAGGCCTATCCCGGCCCCTCGCTGGTCCTGGCCTACAGCCACTGCATCGCCCACGGCATCGACATGCGGCAAGGCCTGAAGCAGCAGGACCTGGCTGCCGCCAGCGGGCATTGGCCGCTGATCCGCTACAACCCGATGCTGCGGCAATCCGACCGCAACCCCTTCGTACTGGACTCGCCCCGCCCCCGCATCCGGCTCAAGGACTATGCTATGAACGAGCTACGCTACCAGATGCTGGCCCGCGCCCACCCGGCGGAAAGCGAACATTTGATGGCGCTGGCCCAGCAGGTGGTCGACCAGAAATGGGAAACCTACGAGGAAATGGCGAGCCGGACCGGCGCCCACTTCCATCCCGATGCCAGCCTCAAGACCCAATGATCGAGGAGATGCAACATGGACCTCAACACAACCTATATGGGACTGGCCTTGAAACATCCCGTCGTCGCCTCGGCCTCCCCGCTTTCGGAAAGCCTCCACGGCATCAGGCGGCTGGAAGACGGGGGCGTCGCAGCCGTCGTTCTGTTTTCCTTGTTTGAGGAGCAGATCCGGCATGAAAACGAGGTATTCTCCCAACGGATGGCCTCGGGCAGCGAAAGCTTCGCCGAATCATTGAGCTATTTTCCGGCGCCCGCCGATTATCACGCCGGACCGGAGCGCTACCTCGACCTGATCCGGCGGGCGGTGGAAGCCGTCGACATTCCGGTCATCGCCAGCTTGAACTGCGTGAGCGACGAAGGCTGGATCGACTACGCGCGACAAATCGAACAGGCCGGCGCACGGGGGCTGGAGCTGAACATCTACGGCATCCAGACCGATCCCGCCGTGTCCGGCAGCGACATCGAACAGCGCCATGTGGACATCCTCACCGCCGTGAAGTCGGCGGTGCGCATCCCGGTCGCCTTGAAGCTCAGCCCGTTTTTCAGCGCCATGGCCCACATGGCCAAGCGCCTGGAACAGGCCGGCGCCGACGCGCTGGTGCTGTTCAACCGCTTCTACCAGCCCGACGTCGACGTCGAGCAGCTGGAGGTCGTCCCGTCGCTGGAACTGAGCAATCCCGGAGAAATACGTCTGCCCCTGCTCTGGATCGCCGTGCTGCACGGCAGAATCGCTCCTTCGCTGGGCGCCACGACCGGGGTTGCCAGCGCCGGCGAGGTCATCAAATATCTGCTTGCCGGCGCGGACGCCGTCATGACGACCTCGGCGCTGCTGCGGCACGGACCCAGCTATGCCACGGTACTCGTGAAAGGGCTCGAACACTGGATGGAGGCGCACGGTTTCGCCTCCCTCGCCCTGCTCAAGGGCAGCATGAGCCACGGCCGGCTCGCGGATTCCAGCGCCTACGAACGCGCCAACTACATCAAGGTGCTGGAGTCCTTTCAAATCCCTCCCGCCCTGAACGGAACATGGCAAGGCGCGGCCTGAACCGCGCCTTTTCCCCAACGAAAAACCGATGTCAGTTCAATGGGGCGGCTTTACCGCTGCGGGCGCCGTGGTCCCGGCCGGAGCAGGCGTGGCTGCAGCAGCGGAAGCCGGTGACGCGGCCCCATCGCTTTTGACGGTAATCTTGTCGCGATTCTTGGACAGAATGCCTTCCTTGATTCCCTTGACGCGCTTCAGATCGTCCACCGACTTGAAATTGCCGTGAGCCTCCCGCTCCTTCACGATGGCCTCTGCCTTGGCTTTTCCCACGCCGGTCATCGTCGCGGCAATTTCCTCGGCGGTCGCGGTGTTGATGTCCAGGGGCTCGGCCCAGGCTGCAATGCTGAAAAACATGAGCACAAACAAAGCGAACAGCTTTTCCATCTCTGACTCCAACTTGTAGTTTGCGGGAGATTTTTACTATAGAAGAGGCTCTCCGAAAATCAATGTAGTCTTGGAGCCTCCAGGCAGGACTTGCCCTGCCCGGCCCTGGCTGGGTAAAGTGCCTCTCCTGTTGAACCTGCGCCCAGACGCCATAAACCCATCCCGAGGGCATTCCATGGATCAAGATAAAGCTTTCCACCGGACCCTGGCCGGACTCGCCGCGACCGCCGTCCTGCTGGCCGGCTGCGGCAGCGAAACCCCGGAGCCGGCCAAGACTTCGGCTCCCGCCGCCACAACGAGCTCCGCTCCTTCCGCGCCTCCGCACATTCCGGTGACTCAATCCGAGCACCAGATTTTCGAAAAACTTTACGTCGAAAAATGCATCAAGGGGCAGCAGAACGATCCCGACAACCTCGTCAAGAACGACCAGGAGCTGGGGCGGGTATGCGAGTGCATGGCGAAGGAGATATCGCAGCGGATCAGCAAGGCCGAGGCCGTGCATTTCAATCAGAAAGGGGAATTTCCGTTCGACCTGGTCATCATGAGCAACCAGGCCGCGAACCACTGCCTGGGTTCGCCGTAAGAGCCGGCGCCGTATCCAGCCGCCGGCCAGGCGAATCCCGATCGGCCGCCCGCGCCTGGCGGCCGATCGGGATTTCCATGCGGGCTATCCGGCAGATGCCTCAGGGACCGTCGGGCAGATTGCCGCTGATCGTCGACTGCTTCCCTTGGAAGGTGATGGTGCCCGACACCCCGCCATTGCTGGCCGCGATGTTTCCGGTGATCACGGAACCGGTGACCGTGGTTATCGAGCCCTGGGCACTCTTGAGTCCGCCGCCGTCTCCGCCGGCCTGGTTGCCGTTCAGCACGGAATTCTTGAGATAGGCGGAACCGAAGCTGTAAATCCCACCGCCACCACCGCCGGCCTTATTGCCGGTCACCTCGGACCCGTACAGGGAGAGGGTTCCCCAACCCGAGGCGGAACTGTTGTTGTAGATACCGGCGCCATCCAGGCCGGCGCTGTTTCCGGTGACCTGCGACTGCTTCAGGGTGGTCGTGCCGTAATTGTAAATGCCGCCGCCGTGATTCACGGCGTTGTTCCCCACGACCATCGAACCGACCAGCGTGAGGTGGCCGTAATTGAGAATCCCGGCGCCATCGCCAACGCCGCCGCCACCAGTGATGGTGAGATTCTTGAGCTTGACCTTGTTGGCCGCTCCCAGGATGGTCAGCACCGTGCCGCTGCCGGCTCCGAACAGGGTCGGAGCCGTGTCTTTGCCTTGAAGTTCGACGTTTTTCCAGACCACGAAATGGCCGACGCAGGTTCCGGATATCTCCAAGGTACCACCCGGCTTGATGGCATCCAGCTCGGATTGGAGATTGGTCGGACAATACACCCGCTTGGCCAGGGCGGGTTCGGCCAGCGACGCCAGGAGGACGAGGATCGCCCCGGACCGGGGCCCTATCCTTGATATTCCACCGACCTGTCTCACCTGGCGCTTTCCATCATTCATAACCACCTCGCAATGTTCTTGGGAAGGACGTGCGAACCGGCTCCCGGCACGCAAGGGCAAGAGCCTGCCGACATGCGCAGGGTGTGTCAATACGGCGGTCCCTGCGTCAGCGGACCCTTACAAGTGTTTCATATGGATATTCAGGATCTTGACCCGGTAGGCGATCTGTCTCGGGGTCATGTCGAGGAGGCGCGCGGCCTTCGCCTGCACCCAGCCGCTTTGCTCGAGCGCGGCGATGATCCGCTCCCGCTCGTCCAGGTTCTCGTCATCCAGATCGGCCTTGTAGGAAGCGACGTCGGCCACCGTCGACAGTTTTTCCTTTAGACCCGTCAGTGCGATCACCTCGCTGTCGATGATTCCTTCGCGGCTCATGATCGCTGCGCGTTCGAGCAGGTTTTCCAGCTCACGCACATTGCCGGGCCAGTCGTGCCGCATCAGAGAACGGATGGCGCTTTCCTTGATTTGCAGGGGCCGATCGCCCTGATTGCGGGATATCCGCCCCAACAGAAAACGGGAAAGCTCGGGGATGTCTTCCTTGCGCTCGCGCAAAGGCGGCATCTGGATGGGCATCACATTGAGGCGGTAATAAAGGTCCTCGCGGAACGCCCCTTCTTCCACCGCCGACTCGAGATCGCGGTTGGTCGCCGCGATGATCCTCACGTCGACCTTGAGCGTGTGAATCCCGCCGACCCGTTCGAATTCGCCCTCCTGCAGCACCCGCAGCAGCTTGGCCTGGAACGCCGGGGAAATCTCGCCGATCTCGTCCAGGAACAGGGTTCCATGGTTGGCCAGCTCGAACCGCCCTTTGCGCTGGTTGACCGCACCGCTGAAAGCGCCTTTCTCGTGGCCGAACAATTCCGATTCCAGCAGATTCTCGGGCAGCGCCGCACAGTTCAGCTTCACGAAGGGGCCGCTCGCCCGCGGCGAATTGAAGTGGATCGCGCTGGCGATCATCTCCTTGCCGGTGCCCGATTCGCCCCGGATCAGCACCGTGGTGTTCCATTTCGCGACCTGACGCACGGTCTCGAACACGCGCATCATCGGCGGGGTCCTCCCGATGATGTTTTCGAAGCCGTAATTCGAGCGCAGCGTCTGCTGCAACTGCTCGCACTGCGTCGTGAGATCGCGCTGCTTCTGTTCCATGCCGCGCAGCAAAGCCACGCTTTGCGCAACCAGATTGCTCACCATCTCCAGAAACCGGGCGCGCTCGCCGAGCAGTTCGCGCTCGCTGGGCTGGGCGGCCAGCACCCCCAGCAGCTCGTCCCTGCCCACCTGGATCGGCGAACCGATGAAGGGCAGCTCCGGATCGTACAGGCCGAGGCGGCCGAGAAAACGCGGCTCGTCGGCAATGCGCTCTACCACAATGGTGCAGTTCGCTTCCAAAATGGTGCCGATCAAGCCTTCGCCCGGCTCATAGCGCACGGGTTCAGCGGAAATCCGTCCGGCTTCGCCCCGCCGCAGTACCGCCAATACCAATGCATCGGTTTCCGGCTCCCGCAGCGCGATCATTCCGGAGCGCAGATCGGCTTGCTCGTGCAGGACGTTGAGCACGCCTTCGAGCTTGCCCTTGAGTCCGGCCGTACTGTTCAGGACCTGGCCGACCTGATAAAGGGCTTCGAGCTCCCGCTCGATCAATGCGTAGCGATCAACCATGGGAAACCTTCGCAGACCTCTCCGGCTGCGTTTGTCTGATTTCAAACTGCATATGGATACGGCAGCCCTCGTGGTAGTCCGGATCGATACGGATCATGCCGTTGTGCTGGTTGACGATCTCGTGAGCGACGGCCAGCCCCATGCCGACATGCTGGCGGCCCGAGCTCGCCTTGGTGGTGAAAAACGGCTCGAACACCTGGGTCCGCAGCCCCGGGGGTATCCCCGGCCCGGTATCCTCGATGGTGATGTGGATCAGCTGGTCACGCGTCCAGGTATGGATGCGCAGTTCGCGCTGTCTGGAATGCGCCATGGCATCGATGGCGTTCTCGATCACCTGCTTGAACAGCGAGCGCAGCCGGTTCTCCGAGCCGCGCAGGCTGGGCAAGACCGGGGTCGGCACCCACTCCACCACGATGCCGCTGGCGAGCAGGCGTTCGGTCAGCAGCGTGATGGCGTCGTGCAGCACTTGGTTCAGATTGACCGGTTTGAAGGCATGGTTGTCGGTATGGGGGATGCATTTCTCGAGGGTGCCGATCGATGCCTCCCCGGCCGCGATGACCTGTTGCAGCAGATCGCGCAGTGCCACGTTGCCGGCATCGTCGCCGCGGCGGTCCAGGATGTTCTTGGCGGCGCCGATCAGGTTCAGCGGCCCCTGGATCTGGTGGATTGCGGCGAACAGCGTTTCCTTGAGGCTCTCGAGCTTTTCCTCCTCGGCCATCAGGGCTTGGAGACCGCGCAGGCGGTATTGCTCCTGCTGTTTCTTCTGCTGGGTGACGTCATCCACCGTCAGCAGCAGATAGCCTTTCTCCGAGCCGGAGAAAAAGCCATCGACCGTACCCTCCTCATGGCGGAACCATTGGCCGGCGCAGGAGAACCAGCGCGAAGGCCTGCCGCCCCCCGGATCGAAACGCAACTCCAGATTCCTGAACGCCTTTTCGCGGTGCCAGAAATCGCTCCATTCCTCGCCCGACTCCTGCCGCAGCAATTTCAGGAACAGCAGCGCGGGTTCCTCGACCTTCAGATCGCTGGCCAGCGCCTTGTACATCAGGTTGTCCAGAACGATTTGGCCGTTCTCGTCGATCAGCACCGCTGACACCGGGATCGATGCCACCACGGTTTCCAGGAACAGCGTCTGCTGGCGAACCTGCCGCTGCAGCAGATACTCTTCCGTGATGTCGCGATGCATGCCGATGAAATGCGTGGTCTCTCCCGCCTCGTTCAGCATGGGAGCCACCGTGAGATCCGCCAGGTAGCGCCGGCCGTCCCTGTGCCGGTTCAGCAAACGGCCGCGCCAGGCCTGCTGTCGGGTGATGCATCCCCATAGTTCCCGGTACACCTCCGGCGGCGTGCGCTGGTCCGACAGCATCGATTCGTTGCGTCCGATGCACTCTTGTGGTGCATAGCCGGTAATTTCGCTGAAAGCTGCATTGACGTACAGGATGTTGGCTTTCAAGTCCGTGATCGAGATCGCCACCGGTGCCTGATCCACCGTTGCGCGCACCAGGGAGAACGGGAGATCGTGATTCGATGCGTCCTCAAAGTTCGACAAGTCTATTGGCACGGTAACACCTCCTTTCGATACCCAATGACGCAATATGTGTGCCCGTGACGTTCCAGCCTGGAGTTCTCGCGCTGCCCGCCTCGGCTACTACCGGTAGCCATACGCCCCGAGTAAACTAGGCGCGTTCCCCACACGGAGTACCCCGACATGAAAGGCGACAATCAAGTCATCGAATACCTCAACAAGGTTCTCACCAACGAGCTGACCGCGATCAACCAGTATTTCCTGCATGCCCGGATGTTCAAGAACTGGGGATTCGGAAAGCTCAACGAACACGAATACAAGGAATCCATCGACGAGATGAAGCATGCCGACCGCCTCATCGAGCGGATCCTGTTCCTGGAAAGCCTGCCGAACCTGCAGGACTTGGGCAAGCTCAAGATCGGCGAAAATCCCGAGGAAATGCTGCGTTGCGACCTCCAACTCGAGCACCAGGCCCTGCCTGTGCTCAAGGAGGCCATCGCCTGCTGCGAAAAATGCGGCGACTATGTCAGCCGCGAGCTGTTCGAGGATATCCTCGAAAGCGAGGAGGAGCACATCGACTGGCTGGAAACCCAGTTGGAGCTGCTCGGCAAGGTGGGGCTACAGAACTATCTGCAATCCCAAATGTGAACAACCCGCCGGACAGACGTCCTGCGCGAAGGCCGTTCTCCGGGAGCGGCCTTCTTTTTGCGCGTTTACGTCTGGGAATCCCTTATCTTTCCATACGCGGCCGTGCGCCAAAGCAGATGCGCAGAAGGAAGTATGCGGTCAGGGCGACCAGCATGACCACCGTGATTTCCACCCAGTTCATCTCATATCTCATCGTTCCGAACTCCGGTCCCTAAGAATAAAGTCGCATCGGACGGCGTCGCGCCCTCAGGCTGGCCGGACGGAAATCTCGCCGCCCAACACCTGTGCCTGACAGGCCAGACGGTTGTTCTTCCCGGCCAGGTTTTCCCGCAGTATCTTGTCTTCCAGAACGGACGGTTCGCTCAGATTGTCCCCGCCGGCGGTGACTACCATGAGACATGTGCCGCAGTCTCCTTCCCTGCAACCGTAAATGATTCCGGCCCCGACCTTCTCCGATATTTCGATCATCCGGGTTCCGGCCGGGACGGTGACGGTGACACCGATGTCTTCAAAGGTAACATTGGCTTTGGCCATCGCTGGGAACTCCCCGATCCGTTGCTTGCCCGCAACCAAGCAGCGGTCGTGCCACGAATGAATCCGCTGTCATTTCAAAAGCTTAGAACCTTACCGCCTGTCAGATTCACGACATGGGATCACCGCCGCTTGTCGCAAAACCGACAGATCGTGCTGCAGCGAAGGGCGTGTTGATCGCGCCGACACCGGGGGTGTCGGCGGATGGAAGATGAGGAGGGAAGCGGCTCGGCTGAGCGCGATGGATTCGAATGCCGCGGGAACTCAGTTCGATTCCTTGAAATCGTAAACCACGGCTTTGTCCACCAGCGGCTTGAGGGACTCGTCGATCACTCTTCGATGTTCGGGATGCGCCAGATAGTCCCGTAGCGCCTCATCGTTTTCAAACGTGGCCACCACCCCCACGTCGTAGGAGCTGTCGACGACGGCCCTGTCTCCGGTCAGCACCGTACCGACGTGGTAATGGAGAACCATGGGAAGTTTCCCCAGGCGCCGGCTGTTTTCGATGTACTGCTGCCGTGCGGCCGGGCTGCCATGATCCTTGAGCCAAACGATGACGACATGCTGCACCCGCCCCCCGCCCGCCGGAATCACCTCGGACGAACCAAGCGGGGAAAACGCGCAACCGAACAGAACCAACCCGAATACCAAAAATCGCTTGAACATCGTCGTATCCCTCGTTGTGATGGAAAAAACCCGACACCGGCTCAATGCGCCAGCTTGAGGGTGATCACGCCGGCGACGATCAGCGCCGCGCCCAAGTAACGCCCCAGGCTGGCCGGATCACCGAAAAACCATACGCCGACGAAAAAGGTACCGGCAGCCCCGATGCCGGTCCACACGGCGTAGGCCGTACCCATGGGTATCTCCCGCTGCGCCAGCCACAGGAAAAGGCCGCTCAGCGCCATGCATAGGACCGCCATGATGAGCCCCGGCAGCCGCGCGCCTTCATTTTGCGACAGCTTGAAGCCAAGCGGCCAGCCGATTTCCAGACAGCCGGCCAGGATCAGATAGGTCCAGCTCATACCCTCAGCGGCTCAGCTTCCAGGCCAAAACACCGAGGGCGATTCCGGCCCCAAGCAGCCGCAGCACATCGCCCGCAACGCTCTCCTCGGCGGCCTGCTCCGCCGGCTCACGGCCCCGCCCCCACAAGGAACGGACCGCATCGGCGGGCGAAAGTCCCATCAGCGCGAACAACCCCTCCACATCGCCCGCCTGGATGTCGACCGCGATGAGACCCAAAGCCGCCGCCAACTCGGCGAAGAACGTGAGCGACTCCAGCGCCCTCGAATGATAGTGGAGAGTGATGCTGCCGGTGGTCGGATTGACCGCGGCGTGACGGATTCCCGCCACCTTGGAGAGACGCGCAGCAAGCTGCTCCGCATCCTGCGGGCGTCCCTTGAGGCGTTCGGACTTCAACCGGATGCGGCCCGGTACGGCGTGCGTCACGTGCAGTCCGTGCCGGTGGGACTCGTGATGGCTCTCGGCCCGGCCATGCGTCATGGAAACCTCGCGTCCCGATGAATCATGAAAGGAACTCGGTGGAACATACCCGATCGCCCGGTTGCGCCGACTCCAACCGGCGCAGCTGTGCGGCCGCGTCCGCGCTGCCCTCGTCCGGCGCCCAGGCTGCAAAATCCTCGTCGGCGATCGGCGAATAGGGTCCCGGCTTCACCTCGACCATGACCGTTCCGGACACCCGGCTGACGACCGTGTGCCAAGCCCCCGCGGGAATCTCGACGGCACAGTCGCCCCCGTCCGCCTTCAAGTCTATCCGTTCGGCGACACGACCGTGATCGTCGAAAACCAACACCGAAAACGCGCCCCGCACCACGACCATCAGCTCCCAACCGTCGGAACGGGAATGGCGGTGCGGCCGCGCATAGGTGCCGGGCTCCAGAGCGTTGAACAGGCGTTGGACGGGATCCTCCAGTACCGGATGGACGTTGAGATTCTTGCGCAAACGGGCCGAGCGCGCGGCGTCTTCGCTCAGCCCGGACAGCGTTCCGGTGGTGTAAAGCTTCAAATCGGCAGGCGAGGGCATGGACCGTTCGGGAGAAATCGTCGTACGCAATTCAAGCGCTCAGCGTATCCCGCCCGTATGAATCGCGCAATCTCGCCGTTCCGGAACTGATAGAATCGGCGACAACTGCCGCGTACCGATTCCATTCCCTCCGGCCTCCATGAACGCACCGCAAGCTGCACCCACCGTCGTCGACCCGCTGTCCGCGCTCTCGCGGCTCGCTGGCGAAGCCGACTGGATCGGTCTGCGCTTCGTCGAAGAAACCAGCCAGCACCGCGCCGTCCGCAATGGCCGTCCTGAGCGGAATCAGGTGCATCGCAGCCATGGCGCGATGATCGAAGCCGTGGCGGACGGCCAGTTGGCCTACGCGGCGACTTCGGACCTGTCGGAGACCGGCCTGCGCGACGCGGCGTGCCGAGCCGTTCGGCTGGCCCGGGCGAGCGCTCGCCATGCCGCGGCCGGGTTTTCCGAAGGACTGCGTCCCGCGGTACGCGGCGAGTTCGCCGGTCCCTGCGAACAGGGCTTCGATGCCCTGAGCTTGGCCGAACTCACGGCCAAACTGGTTGCCGCCTGCGCCCGGCTGCGGGTCTCCGACAGGATCGTCGAAACTTCCGCGGCAATCGTGCTGACCGAACACTTAAGCCATTACCTCACCTCGAGCGGCGCCGACATCGAGCAACGCTTCCACCTGATCAGCCAGAACTTCATGGCGACGGCTCGGAACGGACCGGAAATTCAGCGGCGCTCCCTCAACGGCCCGGTCGCCCGATGCCTGCAGGGCGGGCTCGAAGTGCTCGACTTCGAGCGCATCTTCGAGGAATGCGAGCGGGCCGGGCGGGAGGCGCTGGAACTGCTCGACGCCGACGACTGTCCGGACGACACCCGCGACCTGCTGCTGGCGCCGGACCAGATGCTGCTGCAGATTCACGAATCGGTCGGCCATCCCTTGGAACTGGACCGCATCCTCGGCGACGAGCGCAACTACGCGGGCTGGAGTTTCGTCAAACCGGAGGATTTCGGCCGGCTGCAATACGGCTCGCCCCTCATGAACATCAGCTTCGATCCCACCCTGCCAAGCGAATTCGCCTCCTATGGCTTCGACGACTGCGGCAATCGCGCCGACCGTCAATACCTGATCCGTAACGGCCTGCTGCTGCGCGGGCTCGGCAGCCTGGAAAGCCAAGCTCGGCTCGGCCTCCCGGGCGTTGCGAACTTCCGCTCGGCAGGCTGGAACCGGGCGCCGATCGACCGCATGGCCAACCTCAACCTCGACCCCGGCGACAGCACCCTGGACGAAATGATCGCCTCGGTCGAGCGCGGCATCTACATGAGCGCCAACCGCTCCTGGTCGATCGACGATTACCGGCGAAAATTCCAGTTCGGCTGCGAATACGCGCGCCTGATCGAGGACGGGCGGCTGACCCGTGTGGTCCGAAATCCCAATTACCGGGGCGTGAGCATCCCCTTCTGGCATTCGCTGAAAATGGTCGGCAACCGGGAGAGCTTCGGCATTTTCGGCACTCCGTTCTGCGGCAAGGGCGAACCCAACCAGATGATCCGGGTCGGCCACGCCTCCCCCCATTGCCTGTTCTCCGGCGTGGAAATTTTCGGGGGTGGCCGGTGAGCTTCGCGCGGGATGCCCATCGCCTGCTGGAACGGCTGAGCGACGGCGCCTTCGCTGCGCTCCGCCCGTGGGAGGCGGCGAGTCTGAGCCTTGCCGGCGAAGACCAGACCTATCTCCGTTTCAACGCCGGCAAGATCAGACAGGCCACCGGCGTGCGCCAGTTGCGGCTGGCGCTGGACTTCCGGAGCCAAGACCGCCAGGTGAGATTCACGACGGATCTCTCCGGCCAGGAAACCCAAGACCTTTGCAGCCTGCACGCGATGCTGGCGCAGGCCCGCTCGGAAGCCGCCGCCCTGCCTCCCGACCCTTTCGCGACACCCCTGGAAAATCACGGCCAGAGCGAGGAATGGCAGGAAGGCGAATCGCCGGCGACGGAAGGGGTCGTCGAGCAGATCGCCACCGCCACCGCGGATATCGATTTCGCCGGGCTGTTCGCCACGGGACTCCAGGTTCGCGGCGTGCGCAATTCGGAAGGCCAGAGCCATTGGTATTCGGCTTCCGGCTTTTTCCTCGACTATTCCTTGTTCACCGTGAATTCGGAAGGCGAAAACAAGGCCGTCAAAGGCTTGTTGAGCGGCGCGGACTGGAACGGGGCAAGGCTTTCAGCCGCGCTGGACGCCGACCGCCGGCTGCTCGCGCAGCTGCAATACCCATCCAGGGCACTACCGCCGGGCGAATACCGCGTCTATCTCGCGCCGGCCGCCGTCGCCCATCTCGTCGACCTGCTGTCCTGGGGCGCGGTCAGCTACGGCGCCTGGAAAAAAGGCGGATCGGCCTTGCGGCGCTGGATCGAAGGCGAAGTACCGCTGTCCGAGAAGTTCAGCCTGCGGGAGAACTTCGCGCTCGGACTCGGCCCGAGATTCAACAGCTGCGGGGAAATCGCCCCCATGACGGTGCCCATCGCCGACCGCGGCAAGCCGAAGAATCTGCTGATCGGGGCGCGCTCCGCACGGGAATACGGCGTGGTCTCCAATGGCGCGGAATCCGGTCCGTGGTCGGAAGAGCAGCTACGCTCCCCCGAGATACTGCCCGGCAACCTGCCCGAGCGGGACGCGTTGAAGCGGCTGGATTCCGGCCTTTACATCGGCAATCTGCACTACCTCAACTGGAGCGACCTGCAAAGCGCCCGCCTGACCGGAATGACACGCTATGCCTGCTTCCTGGTCGAGCACGGCGAGATCGTTGCGCCGATCCGCGACCTGCGCTTCGACGACAGCCTTTACCGGATCTTCGGGACGGAACTTGAGGCGCTGAGCGACGAGGCCCGGCTGTTCCCCGCCACCGATACCTACGAGCAGCGCTCGCTCGGCGGCGCCAAGGTGCCGGGGATGCTGCTCTCCGGCTTCAGACTGACCCTGTAACCCAATACCCCCATCTCACGGCAAAAACCCCGCATGTTGAAAAAGCACCCTACCTTCCCCGGCGTCAAAGGCCCCGTCGTGACCATCATCATGGACGGTATCGGCTACAGCCCAAAAACTTTCGGCAACGCGATTGCCCAGGCCTACACGCCCACGCTGGACAGGCTGCTGGCGACTTGCCAGCACACCTTCCTCAAGGCCCACGGCAAGGCGGTGGGCATGCCCAGCGACGAGGACATGGGCAATTCCGAGGTTGGCCACAACGCGCTGGGTTCCGGGCAGGTCTACAACCAAGGCGCCTCCTTGGTGGCCGAGGCGATCGCTTCCGGTACGCTGTTCCAGGGCGCGGCGTGGCGGGAAATCATCGCCAACGCCCGGGAACACGGCTCCACCCTGCATTTCATCGGCCTGTTCTCCGACGGCAACGTGCATTCGCACATCGATCACCTCAAGGCAATGATCGTGCGGGCAAAGGCCGATGGTCTGCAGCGGGTGCGCGTCCACATCCTGCTGGACGGCCGGGACGTGCCGGAGACTTCGGCACTGGACTATGTCGGCCCATTCGAAACCTTCCTGGCCGAACTCCGGAAGGATGGGTTCGATGCCCGCATCGCCAGCGGCGGCGGGCGCATGAGCATCACCATGGACCGCTACGAAGCCGACTGGGACATGGTCGAGCGCGGCTGGCGCACCCATGTGCTGGGCGAGGCGCGGCATTTCGAGTCGGCGACCCAGGCCATCGAGACCCTGCGCGCGGAACATCCGGGCATCATCGACCAGAACCTGCCGCCCTTCGTCATCGTTCAGGATGGCGAATCCATCGGCAGGATCTTCGACAAGGACAGCGTGATCTTCTTCAACTTCCGGGGCGACCGGGCGATCGAAATGAGCCGCGCTTTCGAAGAGGAGGAATTCGCGCCCTTCGACCGAGTGCGCCATCCCGGCGTAACCTATGCCGGCATGCTCCAGTACGACGGCGATCTCGGCATCCCTCGGCGCTATCTGGTCTCGCCCCCCGCCATCCGCGACACCTTGGGCGAATACCTGGCGGCGGAAGGCATCACCCAGCTCGCCATCTCCGAAACCCAGAAATACGGCCACGTCACCTATTTCTGGAATGGCAACCGCAGCGGCAAGTTCAACGAGACGCTGGAAACCTATGTCGAAATTCCTTCCGATAAGGTGCCGTTCGAGCAGCGCCCCTGGATGAAGTCGGCCGAAATCACCGACGAACTGATTCGCCAGCTCAAGACCGGAAAACACCGCACCGCCCGCGTCAACTACGCCAACGGCGACATGGTCGGCCATACCGGCAACTACCAGGCGACGATCATCGCCGTCGAAACGGTGGATCTGGCGCTGGCGCGGCTGCTGCCGGTCATCGACGCCCTCGAAGGCGTGGCCTTGATCACCGCCGACCACGGCAACGCCGACGAGATGTACGAACTGGACAAAAAAACCGGTGAGCCCCAGCAGAGCGTACACGGTATCCCCAAGGCCAAGACTTCGCACACGCTCAATCCGGTGCCGTTCATCTATTACGACAGCCGCCGCCGGGCGGTCGTCACTAATCCAGGCGATGCAGGCTTGAGCGCCGTGGCCGCCACCACCGTGAATCTGCTGGGGTATCAGGCGCCGGGAATGTGGGACCGGGGGCTGCTGGAGTTCCGATGACCTATACCGCATCGGCGAGGGGCAAAAGCTAAATCTGTGAAGTGCCGGACGCTTGCCGGCACCGAGACCACAAACCGGAGCATCGGCGTGGACCTTTCCCCATGGCGCGAAGGTCGGCAGATGGCACCGGAACCGGAGCGCGGCACCGTCGGCGACAACTGCATGAAACTCGAGACCGGCCAGCGCTTGGCCCCACCCCCTTGCTGGGCGGCATCGGCAATTTCACCGGGAACGCCGCATGAGCTTCCGCTGGAGCGATCTGCGCACCCAGGCCCGCAGAGCCCGTTGGCCATGCCAGACATGCCTTTGCCCACCGAGGCACTGCTGGATTTTCAGCTCGCCCATGCCTCGGCCCGCGATGCGATGCACAAGCCTTGAGACATCGATACTGTCGTCGACGGCGGTGGACCGGCGCGGACGTCCCTTGCTCCAAGCCATTGCTCGATCCTATAGTGACATCGGCCGCCGCCTGGAACCGATTCGTCTCATCGCCAATGGCCGCGTGGCCTTGTCCGACCCGATCGGCGCCGGTTTGGAAGCACGGCTGTCCATCATCGTCGTAGATGCGGCCCCATAACCCCTACTGCGTTAACATTTTGACCATTCGATCATGAACAACAGCTGGTGGAAAATGGGCAACCAAGGAAGCTTTGTCGCCGTTGGTCTGTTCGTCATGATTCTTATCCTTACGGTGCTCACAATCCGCACTGGATTCCTCGACCGGACCGACTTCAGCCGCCGGGATCAATTGTTACCGGCAAATCTGCCCAGCCCTTCCGATCATCATGCGATAGCCCTGAATTTAGGCGTTTATGTCGAAAACATCTATAACTTCTCGCCCAATCAAAAAACCTTCGATGCCGAAGGGTGGGTCTGGTTGACCTGGCCTCCCTCCGCCCAGGAGCTATTTGACGCCAATGGCATTCCCGCAACGCAGATGCTGGACTTCGTCAACTCAGTCAATGGCTGGGATTTCAGCCTGACCCCGGCGCACCGTGAACCGATACGGCTCCCGAATGGAGATTACTATCAGAACTTCCGCTATTCGGGGCATTTCTATGCAAATGAGTTGAATTTTAGGCAATTCCCATTTCAGACATTGCGATTGGCGCAAACCTTCGAGCTGAACTCCGAAGACGAAGCACTCAACGCCAAACACATCAAACTGATTCCGGACATAGCGGAATCCGGCACCGGGGAATACATCGATATCATGGGCTATATCACTCGCGGGAGCGAGATCAAGGCATTCATTCACAATTACGGGACGAACTTCGGTCTGGTCGATAGCGACGATGATACGACCAAGAAAATCAGCCAAGTCCGATTCGAGGTGATATACAAGAAATCCATTACCTCGTCGATCCTGGAGCTTTTTCTCCCCTTGGTGACCGTCATGGCTCTGGTCATGTTTGCCCCCATGCTGTCCTCATCGCTCTGGGACGTCCGCGTCGGGCTTCCACCGATGGTATTGCTGACTCTAATCTTTCTTCAGCAAGGCTATAAAGCCGAGTTGCCAGACCTACCCTATGTGACGTTCCTCGATACGATTTACAATTTGTGCTATCTCACGACCCTGATCTTATTCTGCTTGTTCATGTGGGGCTCGAATAAGCTGGACGAGGCATCTGAGCTCGAACGGCCCGCGGTGATAGCCCGCATCAACACCATGGATCTGCGGTTTCAGATAGGGTTGAGCATTGCCTTGATCGGTTTGGGAACGATCAATTGGTTCGTGGTCAGTGCTCATGCGCCGTAAACATCAAAAAGGCTTCCGGCGCGAAAGGAGAATGCACAAAAACCCCGATATCCTGATGAGGATATCGGGGTTGAAGGTTGTTGCTAAGATTAAGAGCCTGGCAGTTCCCTACTTTCGCACAGGTATCTGCACTATCATCGGCGCTAAGCGGTTTCACTTCCGAGGTCGGGATGGGATCGGGTGGTTCCCGCTCGCTCTGGCCGCCAGGCAAAACTGGTTGTCGAGCTCGAGCTCTCGAGGCATTTGGTCAACGTACACTGTGTTCGCGGTTTGTGTCGCACACACCCAAACGTCTTGGGTGTTATATGGTCAAGCCTCACGGGCCATTAGTATCGGTTAGCTTCATGCATTACTGCACTTCCACACCCGACCTATCAACCTGGTGGTCTTCCAGGGCCCTTCAGGGGACTCGAGGTCCCAGGGAGATCTCATCTTGGGAGGGGCTTCCCGCTTAGATGCTTTCAGCGGTTATCCTGTCCGAACATAGCTACCCGGCAATGCCATTGGCATGACAACCGGAACACCAGCGGTTCGTTCACTCCGGTCCTCTCGTACTAGGAGCAACTTCCCTCAAATCTCCAACGCCCACGGCAGATAGGGACCGAACTGTCTCACGACGTTCTAAACCCAGCTCGCGTACCACTTTAAATGGCGAACAGCCATACCCTTGGGACCGGCTACAGCCCCAGGATGTGATGAGCCGACATCGAGGTGCCAAACACCGCCGTCGATATGAACTCTTGGGCGGTATCA